>NZ_JBFBFF010000049.1:0-1409 GCF_040684035.1 Streptomyces sp. NPDC093018 | reverse complement strand
CTAGTACTGCAACGGTGTTTGCCGTGACTGATGGCCAGGTTGGTCGTTGGTGTGGTTATGGGTGGGGACCTTGCTGATGTCAGGTTGTGGGCGGGTGAACTAGAAGCTGCGCATGGGCGGTTCGTGCACCGTTTCAGCAGGTCGGAGCCGCGTGAGTCCGCGCTGGCCTATATGCGGGGCCTGATAGCCCCGCTGCAACGCAAGAACGGCTGGACGCTGGCGGAGGAAGCCGGCCACGCAGGCCCGGACCGTATCCACCGGATGCTGAACCGGATCGAGTGGGACGCCGATGAGGTACTCGATGACGTGCGCCGGTACGTGGTCGACAGCCTCGGCGACCGTGACGCCGTGCTGGTCGTGGACGACACGGGCTTCCTGAAGAAGGGGACACGGTCGGCAGGAGTGCAGCGGCAGTACTCCGGCACCGCGGGGCGGACGGAGAACTGCCAGGTCGGCGTCTTTCTCGCCTATGCCACCGACCGTGGGCGGACGTTGATTGACCGGCGTCTGTATCTGCCCACCTCGTGGACCGATGACCGGGAAAGGTGCCGCCGGGCCGGCATCGGCGATGAGGTCGCCTTCGAGACCAAGGTGGCTATGGCCAGGGCAATGGTCCGCCGCGCGATCGCGGACAAGATCCCGTTCCGGTGGGTGACCGCGGATGCCGCCTACGGCTTCTCCAAGAGCTGGCGGTCCGAGCTGGAACGGGCGGACGTCTTCCATGTCATGGCCACCACCCGGCACGACACTGTGGTCACCCGCTGGGCGGTCGACCATCGCGTCCACGACCTGTTCAACGGCCTTGCCCGGCAGAAATGGAAACGTCGTTCCTGCGGCACCGGGGCTCACGGCCTGCGGATCTACGACTGGGCACGCGTCGAGGTGCGGCCCTGCCATCGATCCGACCGCCGTCACTGGGTGATCGCCCGCCGCAGCGTCGCCCGCCCCCAAGAGATCTCCTACTACATCGCCTACTGCCCCGCCGGAACCACACTGGATGACCTGATCCGCATCGCGGGCAGCCGGTGGGCCATCGAAGAGTGCTTCCAGAGCGCGAAGCAGGAATGCGGCCTGGACGACTACCAGGTCCGCCGCTATCCCGGCTGGCACCGCCACATAACCCTCGCCATGGCTGCCCACGCCTGCCTGACCGTCCTGCGAGCCCGGGAACTGGACGCGGACAAAGCAGAAACGGATCCTCCGAGCTCATCCACCTCAGCCTCGCCGAGATACGACGGCTGATCACCCGTCTCACCAACCGCCGACCCCGGCCTGTCGAGCACATCCTGCACTGGTCGACCTGGCGCCGGCGACGACAGCACCAGGCCCGCACCAGTCACTACAAACGACGCGGACACATCCCCTGACCTTCGCCACCAGTCACAGCAAACACCGTTGCAGTACTAGGG
>NZ_JBFBFF010000048.1:0-1413 GCF_040684035.1 Streptomyces sp. NPDC093018 | reverse complement strand
AACACAGTGGACGCGAGCAACTGAGGACAAGCCCTCGGCCTATTAGTACCGGTCACCTCCACCAGTTACCTGGCTTCCAGATCCGGCCTATCAACCCAGTCGTCTACTGGGAGCCTTACCCCATCAAGTGGGTGGGAGTCCTCATCTCGAAGCAGGCTTCCCGCTTAGATGCTTTCAGCGGTTATCCCTCCCGAACGTAGCCAACCAGCCATGCCCTTGGCAGAACAACTGGCACACCAGAGGTTCGTCCGTCCCGGTCCTCTCGTACTAGGGACAGCCCTTCTCAAGACTCCTACGCGCACAGCGGATAGGGACCGAACTGTCTCACGACGTTCTAAACCCAGCTCGCGTACCGCTTTAATGGGCGAACAGCCCAACCCTTGGGACCGACTCCAGCCCCAGGATGCGACGAGCCGACATCGAGGTGCCAAACCATCCCGTCGATATGGACTCTTGGGGAAGATCAGCCTGTTATCCCCGGGGTACCTTTTATCCGTTGAGCGACGGCGCTTCCACAAGCCACCGCCGGATCACTAGTCCCGACTTTCGTCCCTGCTCGACCCGTCGGTCTCACAGTCAAGCTCCCTTGTGCACTTACACTCAACACCTGATTACCAACCAGGCTGAGGGAACCTTTGGGCGCCTCCGTTACCCTTTAGGAGGCAACCGCCCCAGTTAAACTACCCATCAGACACTGTCCCTGATCCGGATCACGGACCCAGGTTAGACATCCAGCACGACCAGACTGGTATTTCAACGACGACTCCACCCACACTGGCGTATGAGCTTCAAAGTCTCCCAGCTATCCTACACAAGCCGAACCGAACACCAATATCAAACTGTAGTAAAGGTCCCGGGGTCTTTCCGTCCTGCTGCGCGAAACGAGCATCTTTACTCGTAGTGCAATTTCACCGGGCCTATGGTTGAGACAGTCGAGAAGTCGTTACGCCATTCGTGCAGGTCGGAACTTACCCGACAAGGAATTTCGCTACCTTAGGATGGTTATAGTTACCACCGCCGTTTACTGGCGCTTAAGTTCTCAGCTTCGCCCCACCGAAATGGAGCTAACCGGTCCCCTTAACGTTCCAGCACCGGGCAGGCGTCAGTCCGTATACATCGCCTTACGGCTTCGCACGGACCTGTGTTTTTAGTAAACAGTCGCTTCTCGCTGGTCTCTGCGGCCACCCCCAGCTCAAGGAGTAAATCCCATCACCGGACATGGCCCCCCTTCTCCCGAAGTTACGGGGGCATTTTGCCGAGTTCCTTAACCATAGTTCACCCGAACGCCTCGGTATTCTCTACCTGACCACCTGAGTCGGTTTAGGGTACGGGCCGCCATGAAACTCGCTAGAGGCTTTTCTCGACAGCATAGGATCATCCACTTCACCACAATCGGCTCGGCATCAGGTCTCA
>NZ_JBFBFF010000046.1:0-1668 GCF_040684035.1 Streptomyces sp. NPDC093018 | reverse complement strand
CAGGCCGTTGTCGTGTTCAGGGGTGGGTTCGTGTCGTTGCGTGGTGTGGAGCTGGCGGAGATCCCGGAGGAGACTGCGAGGGTGGCGCGCGCGGTGTTCCCGAAGGGGTGTCTGGCGATGCGGGTGCGGGATGCGCTCGGGCCGGTCTTTGCCGATGCGCAGTTCGAGGAACTGTTCCCGGTCCGGGGGCGCCCGGCGGTCTCGCCGGCCAGGCTGGCGCTGGTGTCGGTGTTGCAGTTCGCGGAGGGACTGACCGACCGGCAGGCCGCGCACGCGGTCCGCTCGCGTCTGGACTGGAAGTACGCCTTGTCGCTGGAGCTGACCGATACCGGATTCGATTTCTCCGTGCTCAGCGAGTTCCGTGGCCGGCTGGTCGACGGCGACGCCGGCCGGGAAGTGTTCGACGCGGTGCTGCGGGCGGCCGGTGAGGCGGGCCTGGTCAAGCCGGGCAGGCGACAGCGAACCGACGCCACCCATGTGCTGGCCGCGACCAGGGACCTGAACCGGCTGGAGTTCGTGGTCGAGACCCTGCGTGCGGCACTGAACCAGCTCGCCGGGGAAGCCGGGGACTGGCTGGTGAGGGTGGCGGCGCCGGAGTGGTTCGACCGCTACTCCGCCCGGCCCGAGGACAGTCGTTTCCCTTCCCGATGGGCCGCCCGCGTCGAGCACGGCGATCAGTGCGGGGCCGACGGCATGGTGGTGCTGGAGGCCCTCTGGTCGTCTGCGGCCCCGCCCGGACTGCGGAGCTTGCCCGCGGTGGAGTTCCTGCGGCGGACGTGGGTGCAGCAGTTCCACCACGTCGACGGCGCCGTGCGGTGGCGTGAGCCGAAGAACCTTCCGCCCGGCCTGATCCGCTTACGGACCCCGCACGAGCCCGGGGCCAGGACCGGATCGAAGCGGGATCTGGGCTGGTCCGGCTACAAGGTCCACCTCAGCGAGACCTGCGAGCCCGACGCCCCTCACCTGATCACCCATATCCACACCACACCGGCGCCGGTCAACGACGTGGCCGTCCTGGAGGACATCCACACCGCGCTGGCCGAGCGTGGCCTGCTGCCGGACGAACACCTGGTGGACGCCGGATACGTCGACGCCGAACAGATCCACCACGCACGGCGCGATCACAGCATGGAGCTGGTCGGACCGGTCAAGGCCACCAGCGTGAAGGGGCAGGTGAGCGGTGACTTCTTCGACAACACCCACTTCACCGTCGACTGGGACCAGCGCCGGGCCGTCTGTCCCGGCGGCCAGTCCAGCGTTCAGTGGCGAGAGGCCCGGAGCCACCGGCGCACCCCTGTCACCCGCGTCCGTTTCGCCGCCCGGCACTGCGGCCCCTGCAAACTGCGGACCTCGTGCACCGACGCGCGGACCGGCCGCAATCTGACGCTGCGGCCGCAAGCCGAGCACGACATCCTTCAGCAGGCCCGGATCGAGCAGGACACCGACCGGTGGCGCCGCCGTTACGGACACCGCGCCGGTGTCGAGGGCACCATCTCCCAAGGCGTCCAGGCTTTCGGCCTGCGCAGATCCCGCTACCGCGGACTCGCCAAGGCCCGCCTGCAACACCACTTCACCGGCGCTGCGATCAACCTCGCCCGCCTCGACGCATGGCTCACCGGCAGACCACTCGCCCGCACCCGCGTCTCACCCTTCGCAGCACTCCGCCCC
>NZ_JBFBFF010000045.1:0-1832 GCF_040684035.1 Streptomyces sp. NPDC093018 | reverse complement strand
TCGAGGCCGACGCCTACCGCGACTACCTCGAACTCCACGGCCTGTCCGTCCAGTTGGCCGAAGCCCTCGCCGAGTACTGGCACGCACGCGTCCGCGCCGAACTCGGCTTCTCCGGTGCCGATCCGACCCGGCTCGCGGGCATGCTCCGCGCCGAGTACCAGGGGTGCCGCTACTCCCTCGGGTATCCGGCGTGCCCGGACCTGGCGGACCGCGCCAAGATCGCCGTACTGCTGGAGCCCGAGCGGATCGGCGTACGGTTGTCCGAGGAGTTCCAGCTGCACCCCGAGCAGTCCACGGACGCGATCGTCGTCCACCATCCGGAGGCGGGTTACTTCAACGCCGGGCGGCGCTCATGACCACGTTCTCCTTCGAGTTCTTCCCGCCCAAGACCCCGGCCGGAGAGCGCACGTTGTGGACCACGGTGCGCAAGGTCGAGGCGCTGCGGCCGGACTTCGTGTCGGTCACCTATGGAGCAGGGGGTTCCTCCCGTGATCGTACGGTGGCCCTCACCCGGCGGATCGCCGCCGAGACGACCCTGCGCCCGGCGGCCCATCTGACGGCCGTGGGGCACTCGGTCGCCGAGTTGCGGCACATCATCGGCAGCTACGCGGACGCGGGGATCACCGATGTCCTCGCCCTGCGCGGCGATCCGCCCGGTGATCCGCGGGGCCCGTGGATCCCGCATCCGCGCGGGTTCACGCACGCGTACGAACTCGTCGAACTCCTGCGCTCGCTCGGCGACTTCACCATCGGCGTCGCCGCCTTCCCCGAGGGCCATCCGCGCTCCCCCGACCCCGGCGCCGAGCTACGGCACTTCGTGGCCAAGTGCCGGGCGGGCGCGGACTACGCGATCACGCAGATGTTCTTCCGCGCCGAGGACTACCTGCGGCTCCGGGACCGCGTCGCCGCCGCCGGGTGCGACATCCCGATCATCCCGGAGATCATGCCCGCGACCGACGTACGGCAGATCCGCAGGTTCGCCGAACTCAGCGCGGCCACCTTCCCGGAAGACCTCGCGCACCGCCTGGAGGCGGCCCGCGACGACCCCGCCGCCGCGCACCGCATCGGCGTCGAGCACGCCGTCGCCATGGCCGACCGGCTCCTCACCGAAGGGGCGCCCGGCCTGCACTACATCACCCTCAACCGCTCCACAGCGGCCCTGGACATCCACCGCAGCATTCACACTTCGAGGAGCCTCAGTGTCCACTGACACCCCGGACTTCAAGGTCGCCGATCTCTCGCTGGCCGAGTTCGGCCGCAAGGAGATCACCCTCGCCGAGCACGAGATGCCCGGCCTGATGGCGCTCCGGCGCGAGTACGCCGACGCGCAGCCGCTGGCCGGCGCACGTATCACCGGTTCTCTGCACATGACCGTGCAGACCGCCGTGCTGATCGAGACCCTGGTCGCCCTCGGCGCCCGGGTCCGCTGGGCCTCCTGCAACATCTTCTCCACCCAGGACCACGCGGCCGCCGCCATCGCCGCCGCCGGCATCCCGGTGTTCGCCTGGAAGGGCGAGACCCTGGAGGAGTACTGGTGGTGTACCGAGCAGGCGCTGACCTGGCCGGACAGCCCCACCGGCGGTCCGAACATGATCCTGGACGACGGCGGCGACGCCACCCTCCTCATACACCTGGGCGTCACCGAGCGGAAGACCGGCGAACTCCCACCAGCCGAGAACGAGGAACTCGCTGTCGTAAGAGCGCTGTTGGAGCGGTGCGGCCTCGACTGGACCGCCATGGCCTCCGAGATCCGCGGTGTGACCGAGGAGACCACGACGGGTGTGCACCGTCTGTACGAGATGCAGCGTGACGGTGTGCTGCTGTTCCCGGCG
>NZ_JBFBFF010000044.1:0-2696 GCF_040684035.1 Streptomyces sp. NPDC093018 | reverse complement strand
TCACCGGTGCGGTACATGCGTTCCCCGTCGCCCCAGGGGTTGGCGACGAACCGTTCGGCGGTCAGTCCGGGCCGGTTGAGGTAGCCGCGGGCAAGGCCCGAACCCGCCACGTACAGCTCTCCCACCACGCCGGGTGGCACCGGCCGCAACGACTGGTCCAGAACATAGACGCGCGTGTTCCAGAACGGACGGCCGACCGGCAACGCGCCCGAATCGAGGGGCTGCCCGGGAGCGATGCGGAACTCGGTGCTGTTCACCGTGGCTTCGGTGGCACCGTAGGCGTTGACCACGGTGAGGCCCGGATGCGTCGCGCGCATCCTGCGCAGTGCGTGGCCGGTCAGCGGTTCCCCGCCGAGGATCAGGGTTCCGGACGGGGAGACTTCCTCCGGGAGGCTCTCGAGTATCGCGAGGTGGGACGGTGTGACTTTCATGAACGAAGGCCGGCCGACCGTCCCGGCGTGTTCGTCCAGTTCGGCCAGGATCACGCGCCCTCCACTCACCAAGGGTGTGTAGAGCGCGGTGACCGTCAGGTCGAAGGCGATGGACGAATTCACCAACGCCGTACCGGCGGCGTCGGGGTACACCTCTCGCGCTCGGAGCAGATAGGCCCCGAGAGCGGCGTGTTCGATCACTACGCCCTTGGGCCTTCCGGTTGAGCCGGAGGTGTAGATGACATATGCCGGGTCGGCTGGTTCGGTGGGAGTCTCCGGGTTGGTCGCCGGGTAGGTGGTCAGGTCCGGCAGCTCATGGAGGGTGAGTACCGGGCGCGCATCGTTGATCACGTCGTTGATGCGGTCCTGCGGGTGGTTGAGCTCGATGGGCAGGTAGGCACCGCCGGCTTTCAGCACCGCGAGAACCGCGACGACGAGGTCGACGGAGCGTGGGAGTGCCAGGGCCACGAGGGCTTCCGCGCCGACTCCGTGGTCGATGAGGTGGTGCGCGAGGCGGTTGGCGCGGGTGTTGAGCTCTTCGTAGGAGATCTCGGTGTCTTCGCAGACCACGGCGGTGGCCGTGGGGGTGCGGCGCACCTGGGCTTCGAACAGTTCGTGGGCGCACTGCCGTGGAATCTCGACCGCGGTGTCGTTCCACTCGACCAAAATCCTGTGCCGTTCCTCGTCGGAGAGCACATCGAGGTGGCCGGGAACCTGGTTCGGATCGGCGGTCACGGTGTCCAGCAGGCGGACCAGCCGGCCGGCCAGCGCCTCGATCGTGGCCTGGTCGAACAGGTCCGTGGCGTAGCTGAAGACCGCGGTGAGCCCGGCGGGGGCACCGGACGCGTCGTGGGTCTCGGCGAAGGAGGCGGTGAGGTCGAACTTCTCGGCGCTGTAGGTGGGAGGTTCCGCGGTCACCTCCAGGCCGGGTAGTTCGAGGGTGGCTTCGTCGTTGTTCTGCACCACCAGCATGATCTGGAACAGCGGGTGGTGGGCGGTGGACCTGGCCGGGTTGAGAACCTCCACCAGCTGTTCGAAGGGGACGTCCTGGTGGGCAAACGCGGCCAGGTCCGTCTCGCGGACCCGGTCCAGGAGCTCGGCGAAGGTCGGATCGCCCGAGGTGTCGGTGCGCAGCACCAGAGTGTTGACGAAGAATCCCACCAGGTCGTCGAGTGCTACATCGGTGCGGCCGGCGATCGAAGTCCCGATCGGAACATCCGTTCCAGCACCCAGCTTGCTCAGCAGCGCGGCCAACCCGGCCTGCAGCACCATGAACAGCGTGACGTGATGGGCTGCGGCCAGCTCTTTCAGTTGTGCGTGGAGTGCCGGCTCGACGCTCCATTCCACGCGACCACCCTGGTAGCTGGCTTCGGCCGGTCGCGGCCGGTCGAAGCGCAGCTCCAGCTGATCCGGCACTCCCGCGAGCGCGCCGGCCCAGTAGTTCACCTGGTCGGCGAGCCGGCTGTCGGGATCCTCAGCGGAACCCAGCAGTTCCTTCTGCCACAAGGTGTAGTCGGCGTACTGCACCGGCAGGGCAGACCACTGCGGTTCACCACCTGCGCACCGGGCCTGGTAAGCGGTCGCCAAGTCACGCATCAGCGGAGCCAAGGACCAGCCGTCGGTGGCGATGTGGTGAACCACCAGTACAAGTACGTGCTCCTGCGCGCTGACACCGAACAAGAACGCTCGGATCGGCAGCTCGGCCGACAGATCGAAAACGCAGTGCTCGGCCTGTTTCACCGCGGCGGCCAACGCGTCCTCGTCGGCACAGTTCCGCACGTGCAACACGGGGACAGCCCGCTCACCGAGGAGCACCTGCTGGAAGGGTTCACCGTCCTGTTCGGGAAACACGGTGCGCAGGGCCTCGTGCCGGTCCACCACATCGGACAGCGCCGCCCGCAGCGCGGCTGTGTCCACCGTGCCCCGCAACCGCAGACTCAGCGGCGCGTTGTACGTCGCGCTCGGCCCCTCCATCTGGGCCAGGAACCACAGCCTGCGTTGTGAGGCGGACAGCGGTAGTCGGGTGGGGCGGGGTTGTGATCCGAGTTCTGGCCGGGTCGGGCCGGTGTGAAGGTTGTCGGTGATGCCTGCGATGGTGGGGGCCTGGAACAGGTTGCGGATGCTCAGTTCGGCGCCGAGTACGGCGCGGATGCGGCTGATCAAGCGCATCGCGAGCAGTGAGTGGCCGCCGAGGTCGAAGAAGTTGTCGTCGATTCCGGCGTCGCTGATGCCGAGTATGTCGGCGAACAGGCCGCAGAGGATCTC
>NZ_JBFBFF010000043.1:0-2803 GCF_040684035.1 Streptomyces sp. NPDC093018 | reverse complement strand
GGCCCGCCCCGCCGCCCCCCCGCGCGCCCCCGGCGCCCGCCGCCGTGTCGGGAAGGGCCCCGGCGCCGGTGAGGGCAGGGGTACGACGCCCCGCCGCGTCCGCGCGGCCGGCCGCCGCGGTGTCCCGCTGCCCCTGCTGCTGCCCGGCGTCCTCGCCCTCGTCTTCCTCCTGCTGCCCCTGCTCGCGCTGCTCGTCCGCGCCCCCTGGCACAGCCTGCCGAACCAGCTGACCAGCACCGAGGTGTGGCAGGCGCTCCAGCTGTCGCTGGTCAGCGCCACCCTGGCGACCGCCGTCAGCCTCGTCCTCGGCGTGCCGCTGGCCTGGCTGCTGGCCCGCACCGACTTCCCCGGGCGCGGTCTGGTGCGCGCCCTGGTGACCCTGCCGCTGGTGCTGCCGCCGGTCGTCGGCGGTGTGGCCCTGCTGCTCGCACTCGGCCGCAACGGCGTCGTCGGCAAGTGGCTCGACGCCTGGTTCGGGGTCACCCTGCCGTTCACCACCACCGCGGTGGTGCTCGCGGAGGCGTTCGTCGCGATGCCGTTCCTGGTGATCAGCGTGGAGGGCACCCTGCGCGCCGCCGACCCGCGTTTCGAGGAGGCGGCCACCACGCTCGGCGCCTCCCGCTTCACCGCGTTCCGCCGGGTCACGCTGCCGCTGATCGCGCCCGGCGTCGCGGCGGGCGCCGTACTGGCCTGGGCGCGGGCGCTCGGCGAGTTCGGCGCCACGATCACCTTCGCGGGCAACTTCCCCGGCCGCACCCAGACCATGCCCCTCGCGGTCTACCTCGCCCTGCAGAACGACCCCGAGGCCGCGATCTCGCTGAGCCTGGTCCTGCTGGCCGTCTCCATCGCGGTGCTGGCGGGACTGCGCGACCGCTGGCTGACGGGGGTGTGACATGACGGCAGGACGGCGGACCACACCCACCGAGCAGTCACGGCCGAAGGATCCCGCACGCATGACCGACGCCCCGGACCCCGACGCTCAGGGCTCCGATACCCAGGGCCCCGACACTCAGGGTCCCGACGCCCAGGACCCGGAGCGGGTGGACCCGCAGGGGCTCGACGCCCGGCTCGTCGTGGACCGGGGCGGCTTCCGGCTGGACGTGGCCCTGACGGCGGCACCCGGTGACGTGGTCGCGCTGCTGGGTCCCAACGGCGCGGGCAAGACCACCGCGCTGCGCGTCCTGGCCGGTCTGGTGCCGCTCGGCGAAGGTCATCTCCGGCTCGACGGCGTCCCGTTGGAGCGGGTGGCGCCGGAGTCCCGCCCGGTCGGCGTCGTCTTCCAGGACTACCTCCTCTTCCCCCATCTGTCCGCGCTGGACAACGTGGCGTTCGGGCCGCGCTGCCAGGGCCTGGGCAAGGCGGAGGCCCGTGCGCTGGCCGCGGCCTGGCTGGAGCGCATGGGGCTCGCCGAGCACGCGGGCGCGAAGCCGCGTCGGCTGTCCGGCGGCCAGGCCCAGCGCGTGGCCCTCGCCCGCGCCCTGGCCACCCGGCCCCGGCTGCTCCTCCTGGACGAGCCGCTGGCCGCCCTCGACGCCCGCACCCGGCTGGAGGTCCGCGCCCAACTCCGGCGCCATCTGGCCGAGTTCGAGGCGGTCGCCGTACTCGTCACGCACGATCCGCTGGACGCCATGGTGCTCGCGGACCGCCTGGTGGTGGTGGAGCACGGCCGGATCGTCCAGGAGGGCGCCCCCGCCGACATCGCCCGCCGTCCGCGCACGGACTACATCGCCCAGCTCGTCGGCCTGAACCTCTACCGGGGCGAGGCCGCGGGCCACACGGTACGACTGGACGCCGGGCCCTCGATCGCCACCACCGAGGAGCTGTCCGGACCGGCCTTCGTGGCCTTCCCGCCCTCGGCCGTGACCCTCTTCCGGGACCGGCCCACCGGGGCAAGCGCCCGTAATCTGTGGCGCTGCGAGGTGGCCGGCCTGGAGACGCACGGCGACCTGATCCGCGCCGATCTCACCGGTGAGCTCCCGCTCGCCGCCGACCTCACCACGGTGGCCGCCGCCGATCTGGAGCTCCAGCCCGGTGCACCGGTCTGGGCGACAGTCAAAGCGACCCAGACCCACGCATACCCCGCCTGAGCCGACGGGCGCTCTACGGTGGGTGCCCATGACCCTGAGCATCCGCAACCAGCTCCCCGGCAGCGTCACCGCGGTCCACCCGGGCGAGGCCATGGCCACCGTCGAGGTCCGCCTCGACGGCGGCCAGCACCTCACCGCGGCCATCACCCTGGCGGCCGCCGAGGACCTGGCCCTCGCCCCCGGCACCCCGGTGCGCGCCCTGGTGAAGTCGACCGAGGTCTCCGTCGCCACGGCCCAGGTCGAGGGCCTGTCGATCCGCAACCAGCTGCCCGGCACAGTGGTCGGCCTGACCACCGGCGCCGTCATGGCGACCGTGCGGATCTCCGTCCCGGGCGGCGAAGTGACCGCCGCCATCACCCGGGACGCGGCCATCCAGCTGGGCCTGTTCGTGGGCTCCGACGTGGTCGCCCTGATCAAGGCGACCGAGGTGGCCCTGGAGACGGCGTAGGGCGACCGGGCCGCCCCTGGGCGGGGTGTCCCCGCCGTCCCCCTACGGGCGACCGAGGCACCCGTACCCACCCCCTTCCGACGCCCGAGGGCCCCGTCCGGAGATCCGGATGCTGTTGGTAAATCCGCAAGGGCCTTCGTGACTACGGCCTGTACGACCCCGTTGGGGTGGTACAGGCCGTTGTCGTGTTCAGGGGTGGGTTCGTGTCGTTGCGTGGTGTGGAGCTGGCGGAGATCCCGGAGGAGACTGCGAGGGTGGCGCGCGCGGT
>NZ_JBFBFF010000042.1:0-3234 GCF_040684035.1 Streptomyces sp. NPDC093018 | reverse complement strand
CTCCAGCTGGTGCCCAAAGCCGAGGCCGGGCAGTCCATGAAGGACTTCAAGTCGGACCAGGAAGTGCGCTGGTGCCCCGGCTGCGGCGACTACGCGATCCTCGCCGCCGTCCAGGGCTTCATGCCGGAACTCGGGCTGGCCAGGGAGAACATCGTCTTCGTCTCCGGGATCGGCTGCTCCTCCCGCTTCCCGTACTACATGAACACCTACGGGATGCACTCCATCCACGGCCGCGCCCCGGCCATCGCCACCGGCCTCGCCACCAGCAGACGCGACCTCAGCGTATGGGTCGTCACCGGCGACGGCGACGCACTCTCCATCGGCGGCAACCACCTCATCCACGCCCTGCGCCGCAATGTGAACCTGAAGATCCTGCTGTTCAACAACCGGATCTACGGCCTGACCAAGGGCCAGTACTCGCCCACCTCCGAGGTCGGCAAGATCACCAAGTCGACCCCGATGGGCTCCCTCGACGCCCCCTTCAACCCCGTCTCGCTGGCGATCGGCGCGGAGGCGTCGTTCGTGGCCCGGACCATCGACTCCGACCGCAAACACCTCACCGAGGTCCTGCGCGCCGCCGCCGCACACCCGGGCACCGCACTCGTGGAGATCTACCAGAACTGCAACATCTTCAACGACGGCGCCTTCGCGGCCCTGAAGGACAAGGACCGGGCCGAGGAGGCCGTCATCCGGCTGGAGCACGGGCGGCCGATCCGCTTCGGCGCCGGGCTCGACAAGGCGGTCGTCCGCGATCCGGCCACCGGTGAGCTCGCGGTCGTCACCGACACCGACACCGACGAGAACGAGTCCCGTGTCCTCGTCCACGACGCCCACGCCGCCTCGCCCGCGACGGCCTTCGCCCTCTCCAGGCTCGCCGACCCCGACACCCTCCACCGGACCCCCATCGGCGTCTTCCGCTCGGTCGAACGCCCCGTCTACGACACGCTGATGGCCGACCAGCTCGACACGGCCCACGAACTGCACGGCAAGGGCGACCTCGCCGCGCTGCTCGCGGGCAACGACACCTGGACCGTGGCCGGCTGACCCCCGACGAAACGCTGACTCCGGAGACACCCATGGCATACGTCATCGCTCAACCCTGCGTGGACATCAAGGACAAGGCATGTCTGGAGGAGTGCCCGGTCGACTGCATCTACGAGGGCCCGCGCAAGCTGTACATCCAGCCGGACGAGTGCGTGGACTGCGGGGCCTGCGAGCCGGTCTGCCCCGTCGAGGCGGTCTTCTACGAGGACGATCTGCCGGAGGAGCTCAGCGCGTTCCGCACGGCGGACCGGGAGGTCTTCGACGGCCTGGGCCTTCCCGGCGGTGCGCGTGGTCATGCCCCGCTCGCCGCCGACCACGCGGTGGTGGACGCCGTTCCCGCACCGTCCACCACCTGATCCGATCGCCGCCGGTACCGCTACCGCCGTCCTCTTCGACCCTTCCGCCCCGCGCGCCTTTCACGGATCGAGTTCTCACCATGGCCAAGCCCTCAGTCCTCATAGCCGAAGAACTCTCGCCCGCCACGATCACCGCGCTCGGCCCGGACCTCGACGTCCGGCACTGCGACGGGACCGACCGGGCGGCACTGCTGGCCGCCGTCGCCGACGCGGACGCCCTGCTGGTGCGCAGCGCCACCAGGGTGGACGCCCAGGTGATCGACGCCGCGCGCCATCTCCGGGTCGTGGCACGGGCCGGCGTCGGCCTGGACAACATCGAGGTCCCGGCGGCCACCAAGGCCGGCGTCCTGGTCGTCAACGCCCCCCGGGCCAATGTGGTCAGCGCCGCCGAACTCGCCTGCGGACTGCTGCTGTCCACCGCCCGCACCATCCCGCAGGCCGACTTCTCACTCAAGAGCGGTGCGTGGGACCGCCGGAAGTACACCGGTGTGGAACTGGCGGACAAAACCCTGGGCGTCATCGGGCTCGGCCGCATCGGCAGCCTGGTGGCGCAGCGGATGTCCGCGTTCGGCATGCGGATCCTCGCCCATGACCCCTACGCCACGAAGGAGCGGTCCCTGCGCGCGGGCGCACGTCTCGTCCCGCTCGACGAACTGCTCCGGCAGGCCGACTTCGTCACCGTGCACCTGCCCAGGACACCGGAGACGGCCGGCTTCATCGGCGAGCGCGAGCTGGCCCTCGTCAAGAGTTCCGTGCGGATCGTCAACGCGTCGCGTGGCGGCATCGTGGACGAGGACGCGCTGGCCGCGGCGCTGAAGGACGGACGCGTCGCCGGAGCCGGGCTGGATGTGTTCGCGGTGGAGCCGTGCACCGCCTCCCCGCTGTTCTCACTGCACAACGTGGTGGTCACCCCGCACCTCGGCGCCTCCACCCACGAGGCGCAGGAGAGAGCCGGGACGGCCGTGGCCCACGCGGTGCGCCGGGTCCTTCAGGGGGAACTGGTGCCCGACGCGGTGAACGCCCCGGGCGGCCCCGTCGCCGACGAGGTCCATCCCTACCTGGCGCTCGCCGACGACCTCGGCCGCCTCTTCACGGAACTCGCGGGACGCCGGACGGTCACGCAACTGGAGGTCGAGGTCCGCGGCGAGGTGACCCGCCATGACGTGACGGTCCTGCGGGCCGGCGCGCTCAAAGGGGTCCTCGCCCGGCTCACCTCCACGCCGCTCTCGCTGGTGAACGCGGCGGAGCTCGCTCGCGAGACCGGTGTCTTCGTGCGCTTCGCGACCAGTTCCGAGAGCCCCGCCCACTGCAGCGCCCTCGCGATCCGCGGCGTACTGCCCGATGGCACGCCCCTGGCCGTGGCCGGCGCGCTGTCCGGTCGACAGCGCGTCCACAAGCTCGTGGAGGTCGGGGAGCACGAGATCGATCTGGGCCTGACGGGCCGCATGCTCTTCCTCTGGTACACCGATGAACCCGGGGCCATCGGCAAGGCCGGACAGATCCTCGGTGCCGCCCGCGTCAACATCGCCGATATGGCGGTCGCCCGGTCCGGCGGCAGGGCGATGGCGGCCATGTCCGTCGACAGCGACGTCCCGGAGTCCCTCGTGCACCGCCTCGTGGCCGCGCTCGACGAGGCGTCCGCGCGTTTTGTCCGCCTGACGACGTAGGGAACGCGCCCGTCGCACCCGTCCTCCCCCGCCCCGCACCCGGAGCGGGGGAGTACGCATGTCCCGGCGGGCCAGACGGTCGAGCAAGCCCTTGGAGTACTGGATGTTCAGGGCCTGTGTCCGCAGCATTGCATACTTGCGTGCCAGCCGAGACACCCTTTCTGGGT
>NZ_JBFBFF010000041.1:0-3454 GCF_040684035.1 Streptomyces sp. NPDC093018 | reverse complement strand
TATCAGATCTTTTCTCGATCCGATTTCCTCGGTGCTTTCCAGGTTTCCGCTTTCGCGTTTCCCTTTCCGGCGGTTCCGACTTTATCAGAAGTTCTTGGCCGGTCTGACCGGCCGCTCATTTCTGAGTAATCGGGAGGATGCTTCTTTTGAATGTCGATAGCGACTTCTTGGAAGCTAGCAGAGCCTAGCGGTCGCCACCGGACGTGTCCAGTTCTAGGCAACTGTTTGAATCTACCTCCCCACACGACCCGTGTCAACGGCTCTTGTGGGCGAAGAGGAGACTAGCAGCTCAGAGGGGCCGCACGCACATCATGCGGCGATGGGCACGGAGGAACTGCGGTCCGCCGCGTCGAGATCACCCGTCTCGCCCTCGCGTACCGCGCGCCCCCCGAGGACGTAGACGTACGTCAGGAACGCCGTCTCGGCCACGACACCGATACCGATACGGGCCCAGGTGGGCAGTCCGGACGGTGTCACGAACCCTTCGATGGCGCCGGAGACGAACAGCACCAGGGCGAGGCCGATCGCCATGCCCACCGCGGCCCGTCCTTCCTCCGCGAGGGCGGCACGCCGGGTGCGGGGGCCGGGGTCGATCAGAGTCCAGCCCAGACGCAGGCCCGTACCGGCGGCGACGAAGACCGCGGTCAGTTCCAGCAGGCCGTGCGGCAGGACCAGGCCGAGGAAGGTGTCGAGGCGGCCGGCGGAGGACATCAGGCCGAAGCCGACACCGAGGTTGAGCATGTTCTCGAAGAGGATCCACAGGACCGGCAGCCCCAGGAAGACGCCCAGGACCAGGCACATCGCGGCCGCCTTGGCGTTGTTCGTCCACACCTGGGCGGCGAAGGAGGCCGCCGGGTGGCTGGAGTAGTAGGTCTCGTACTCACCGCCGGGACGGGTCATCTGGCGCAGCTGGGCGGGGGCGGCGATGGAGGACTGCACCTCCGGGTGGGCGCCGATCCACCAGCCCAGGAGGATCGCGATGGCCGTGGAGAGAAGTGCCGTGGGGATCCACCAGCGGCGCGCGCGATAGACGGCGGCCGGGAAACCCCGGGTCAGGAAGCGGGTCACATCGCGCCAGGAGGCGGTGCGGGCACCGGTGACGGCGCTGCGCGCGCGGGCCACGAGCTGGCTGAGCCGGCCGGTCAGCTGCGGGTCGGGCGCGCTGGACTGGATCAGCGAGAGATGGGTCGCGGTGCGCTGGTAGAGGGTGACGAGTTCGTCGGCCTCGGCGCCGTCGAGGCGGCGCCGGCGGCTGAGCAGGGTGTCGAGGCGATCCCATTCGGCTCGGTGTGCGGAGACGAAGACGTCCAGGTCCATCGGGTCTGCCTGCTCCTCGGCCGGTCGCCGACCGATCGTCGTCGATGATCGTGTTTGCTGTCAGCTTGTCGTACTGGCGCGCAATGCGCCCACAGCTTGGCAGACTTGCCGCTCAGGGGCGGACCAGGGGAAGGACGGGCGGGCGTGAGCGAGCTGGTGACCGGCGAGGCGGTGGCGCTCGAACTGCTGCCGGCGAAGTTTCCGAGCAGGGCGCTGGCCGTACTGCTCGACCTGGCGGCGGCGATGGTCACCTACATCGCGGTCACCATGGTGCTCGTGGTGTCGACGTCCTCCCTGGACAGTGCCGCGCAGACGGCGCTGGGCATCGCGACGTTCCTGCTGGTGCCCATCGGGGTGCCGATCGCGGTGGAGACGCTGAGCCACGGCCGTTCGCTCGGGAAGCTGGCGCTGGGGCTTCGGGTGGTGCGGGACGACGGCGGGCCGATCCGGTTCCGGCACGCGCTGGTGCGGGGCTCGATCGGTGTGGTCGAGATCCTCATGACGTTCGGGACGATCGCGTCCATCGCGTCGCTGGTCTCGGCGCGGGGGCGGCGGCTCGGGGACGTGTTCGCGGGGACCCTCGTCGTGCGGGAGCGGATCCCGGTGGGGCAGACCGGTCTTGTCGCGCCTCCGCCGCCGCATCTCGCGCAGCGGTTCACCGGTCTCGATCTGTCGGCCGTGCCGGACGGGCTGTGGCTGGCCGTACGGCAGTACCTGACGCGGATGCGGCAGCTGGATCCCGGGGTGTCGGCGGAGATGGCGCAGCGGCTCGCCGGTGATCTCGCGGCACGTACGGGGGCTCCGCTGCCCGTCGATCTTCCACCGGCCGTCTTCCTGGCCGCCGTGGTGCATGAGCGTCAGTCGCGGGAGGCGCGACAGGCCGGGCAGGCGTCCGGTGCGGGCGGGTCCGTGGCGGGCCAAGTCCCGTTCGCGGCCCGGGTGGACGCGGGGCCGGGTGCCGAGCGGGCCCCGGCGCCGGTCCAGCCGGAGGCGCCCGCTGTGCCGCCGGTCGCGCCCGTCCCGCGGGAGCGGTCGGGCGAGCGGCCGGCCACGGGGTTCGCGCCGCCCGCGTAACGCCGGGTGCGGAGCGCGGCCTTGCCGGCTCCCCCGCGTAAGTCCCCCGCTCCCCCGCATGAGTTCCTGGCTCCCCCGCGTGGGACGGATCTCGTACGACCGCTGCTCAGCGGAACGTCGAGGGCGGTGACTCCAGGTCCTCCAGCTCGATCCCGGGTGCGGCCAGGACCACGTCGCCGGCGATGTGGACGGTGTGCTGTTCGCCGGTGTCCAGGGCGCTGACCTGGTATTCCTCCACGGTCAGGGGGCCGTTGTCAGTGGCGTGTGCTTCGCTGTTCACCAGTGCCCAGGACTGGTCCACGGTGCGGGGGGCGAGGACCGGGTCCGTGAGGGCGACGAGTCGTACGCGGGTCGCGGAGGAGGGGGTGAGGCGCAGGAGACGAGCGGTGGCGACGAGGAACGCGGGGGACGTGCCGGTGAAGGCGTGGGCGCGCACATTGCCTTCGGTGGCATGGGTTCCGGTGGGGTCCGTACGGACCCAGGTGACGCCGTCGAGGGCGGCACCGCGTACCTGCCAGCCGCCCGCGTGGAGTTCGAGGCGGATGGGACGGCCGAGGTCGTCCAGGGCGAGATCGACCGAACCGCGCTGGTCGCCGGCGGGGGTCGTCAGCCGGGAGACATAGCGCCAGCCGGACGGGCCGGGGGCGCACTGGAAGTGCTCTTCACCGAGGGGGGTGTGATCGTGCGGATCGTGGAGCGAATAGCGGCCGCGGGGCATGGGGGTCCTGGGTCGTGACGGGCTCGGGTCGCCGCGGTACGTCGGTCCGGGGTGGGTGACGCGCCGGACGGGTGCGTGAGGGCCGGACCGGACCGGCCGGCAAAGGGGCAGGCCCCCGGCACGAGGGTGCGGGGGCCTGCCTCTGCGGACCTGGCCGAGACGCGGTGACGCGGCTCGGGGGCGGTCAGTAGCGGTAGTGGTCCGGCTTGTACGGACCCTCGACCTCGACGCCGATGTACGCGGCCTGCTCCGGGCGCAGCGTCGTCAGCTTGACGCCGAGGGAGTCCAGGTGGAGGCGGGCGACCTTCTCGTCCAGGTGCTTGGGCAGCACGTACACACCGGTCG
>NZ_JBFBFF010000040.1:0-4696 GCF_040684035.1 Streptomyces sp. NPDC093018 | reverse complement strand
CGCGACGGTGGTGGACGCGGTGGACGCCGAGTTCTGGGACACGGTGGAGCGCGAGGATCTGCAAGCCCTCGCCGAGACCCTGGACATCGGCGCGGGCGACACCTTCGGCGACGTACTCCCGCGACTGTCGTCATGGCGGCGGCAGCGCAAGGAGCGGTCCGCCATGGACAGTTGGCGCTACGGCATCACCTGGAAGGCCATCCCCGACCCCTCCCCGCAGAGCCCCGCCCGCAGCGGCGTATGGCTGGTTCCGGTCGGTGCCGCGCACCTCGGCGACGACTGGGTCACCGCCTGTCTGCACGGGCTGACCGAGCGGGGCCTGACCACGCTGCCCATTCCGGTCGAGCCCGCCACGGACCGGGCGGAGCTGACGGCCCAACTCGCGGGGGCCGTCGGCGACGAGACCGTGGCAGGTGTCCTGTCGCTGCTCGCCGTCGACGGCGAGGCCGCCCCGGCGGCCGCCCCGCTGACCCTCGGCGTCGCGCTGTCCGTCCTGCTCGTCCAGGCCCTGGGCGACGCCGGCATCGACGCCCCGCTGTGGTGCGTGACCCGGAACGCGGTGGGCGTGAGCGCCACCGAGACGGTGGCGGACCTCCACCAGTCCCAGGTCTGGGGGCTCGGCCGCGTGGCGGCGCTGGAGCACGCGCGGCGCTGGGGCGGCCTCGTGGACCTTCCCGGCACGGTCGACGACCGGATCACCGGCCGCCTGGTCGCGGTGCTCGGACAGTCGGCCGAGGACCAGGTCGCCATCCGCGATCGTGGCGTGTTCGCGCGGCGCCTGTCGCGGCTGCCCGCGGCCCGGAACGACCGCTCGTGGTCGCCGCGCGGCACGGTGCTGATCACGGGTGGCACGGGTGCGCTGGGCGGGCATGTGGCCCGCTGGCTCGCCGGTGCGGGCGCCGAGCATCTGGTGCTGACCAGCCGTCGCGGTCTCGACGCACCCGGTGCCGCCGCTCTGAAGGAGGAGTTGGAGGCAAAAGACGTACGGGTGACCGTCGCCGCGTGCGACGTCGCCGACCGTGCGGCACTGGCCGCGTTGCTCGCCGCGCATCCCGTCGACGCCGTGGTCCACGCGGCCGGCACCGCCGAGGCGGGGATGCTCGCCGAGACGAGCCTCGGAGACTTCGCGGCGACGGTCGCCGCGAAGGCCCTCGGCGCCCTGCACCTCCACGAACTGCTCGGCGAACGGGAACTGGACGCCTTCGTGCTCTTCTCCTCCATCTCCGGCGTCTGGGGAGGCGGCGGGCAGGCGGCGTACTCGGCCGCGAACGCCTTCCTCGACGGCCTGGCGCGACACCGGCGGGACCGGGGCCGCACCGCGACCGCCGTCGCCTGGGGCCCCTGGGCCGACGGCGGCATGGTCGCCGACACCGGGGACGAGGAGCGGCTGCGCCGCCGCGGCCTCACCACGCTGCGGCCGGACCGGGCCATCGCCGCACTGCACGGCGCGCTGAGCGGCGCGGACGGTACGGTCACCGTGGCCGACGTGGACTGGGCGCGGTTCGTCGTCCCGTTCACCGTCAGCAGGCCCAGCGCACTGCTGGGCGACCTGCCCGAGGTCAGGGACGCCCTCGCGGAGCGGCGGCCCGCCGGGCAGGGCGCGGAGCCGTCCGCGCTGCGGGAGAAGCTGGCCACGCTGTCCGAGGACGAACGGCGGCGCCTGCTCGTGGACACGGTGTGCGCGCACGCGGCGGCCGTACTCGGCCACAGCGGCGCCACGGCGGTGGAACCGGACCTGGCGTTCCGGGACCTCGGCTTCGACTCCCTGACCGCGGTGGAACTGCGCAACCTGCTCACCGCCGACACCGGGCTCACCCTCCCCGCGACCCTGGTCTTCGACCACCCGACCCCCGAGGCGGTCGCCCGCCACCTCGGAAGCCAACTCGCAGGCGGACAAGGCCCGGACGAGGTGTCGGTCTTCGGCGAACTCGACCGGCTGGAGTCGCTGATCGGGACGGCCGCCACCGCCGAGGAGACGGTCCGCTCGGGCGTGCGCAGGCGGCTCCAGGAGCTGCTGACCTTGATGAACACCGCCGGCGAACAGCACATCGCAGCGGCCGACGCACAGCGGCAGCTCCAGGACGCGACGGTCGACGACATCTTCGATCTGATCGATCAAGATCTAGAAAATTCCTAGTTCTTGGCGCTCTACCTTTGACGACAGCCGAGGACGGATGAGGCGGATGAGCAGCAACGAAGACAGGCTTCTCGAATATCTCAAGCGCGTCACCGGGGACCTTCGCCAGGCCCGGGAGCGCCTGCGTGAGGTCGAGGAGAAGAACCAGGAACCCATCGCGATCGTCGGCATGGCGTGCCGGTATCCGGGCGGGGTGCGTTCGCCCGAGGACCTGTGGCGGCTGGTGGCCTCCGGTGGTGACGCGGTCGGGGAGTTCCCGGCGGACCGCGGCTGGGACGTGGACGGCATCTACGATCCGGACCCGGAGGCGGCCGGTAAGACGTACGCGCGGCACGGTGGATTCCTTTACGACGCGGGGGAGTTCGATCCGGGGTTCTTCGGGATCTCGCCGCGTGAGGCCGTGGCGATGGATCCGCAGCAGCGGTTGTTGCTGGAGACGACGTGGGAGACGTTCGAGCGTGCCGGTATCGACGCGGAGTCGGTGCGCGGCAGCCGTACCGGAGTCTTCGTCGGCTCCGGCTACCAGGACTACGTCAACCTCCTCGTCGGCGTGGGCGGCGAGTCCGACGGCCACCTCGGGACCGGCAACTCCGCCAGCGTGATGTCCGGTCGTATCTCCTACACCTTCGGCCTTGAGGGCCCGGCCGTCACCGTCGACACGGCGTGCTCGTCCTCGCTGGTGGCACTCCACTGGGCGATCCAGGCGCTGCGCGGCGGCGAGTGCTCCATGGCACTGGCCGGCGGAGTGCAGGTGATGACCACACCCACCCCGTTCGTGGAGTTCAGCCGCCAGCGCGGGCTGGCCCCCGACGGCCGGTGCAAGGCGTTCGGTGCCGGTGCGGACGGCACCGGGTGGGCCGAGGGTGTCGGCATGCTGCTGGTGGAGCGGCTGTCCGACGCCCGCCGCAACGGGCACCAGGTGCTGGCCGTCGTACGGGGCAGCGCGGTCAACCAGGACGGCGCGTCCAACGGTCTGACCGCGCCCAACGGCCCCGCGCAGCAGCGGGTCATCCGCCAGGCCCTGGCGTCGGCCGGGCTGTCTCCCGCCCAGATCGACGCCGTGGAGGCGCACGGCACGGGCACCACGCTCGGCGACCCGATCGAGGCGCAGGCCCTCCTCGCCACCTACGGCCGGGAGCGCCCCGAGGACCGGCCGTTGTGGCTGGGCTCGCTGAAGTCCAACATCGGTCACTCGCAGGCCGCCGCCGGTGTCGGCGGCATCATCAAGATGGTCATGGCGATGCGTCACGGCGTGCTGCCCCGGACCCTGCACGTGGACGAGCCGACGCCGCACGTGGACTGGTCGGCGGGTGCGGTGCGGCTGCTGACGGATGCCGTGGACTGGCCGGAGACGGACCGCCCGCGCCGCGCCGCGATCTCGTCGTTCGGTGTGAGCGGCACCAACGCCCACACCATCATCGAACAGGCACCGGCCCAGGACGAGGAGCCCGCCGCCGACACCGCCGCCGACGGCCCCCTGGCATGGGTGCTCTCCGCCAAGA
Organism: Streptomyces sp. NPDC093018; assembly: GCF_040684035.1. Classification (NCBI taxonomy): domain Bacteria; kingdom Bacillati; phylum Actinomycetota; class Actinomycetes; order Kitasatosporales; family Streptomycetaceae; genus Streptomyces; species Streptomyces sp. NPDC093018. Next base: position 1,057 of record NZ_JBFBFF010000040.1, on the reverse strand, counting down.
GCGACGCGGCACTGCGGGACCAGGCGGCCCGGCTGCTGCCCCTCGCACGCGGCGCGGCCCGGCCGCGGGACATCGGGCTCTCGCTGGCCACCACCCGCGCGGCCCTGCGCCACCGGGCCGCCGTCGTGGGGGAGGACCATGCCGAACTCCTCCTCGGGCTGGAGGACTTGGCCGCCGGGAACCCCTCGCCCCGGGTCCTGCTGGGCCGTCCGTCCGGCGGCAGGACCGGCTTCCTCTTCTCCGGTCAAGGCTCGCAACGCCTGGGCATGGGACGCGAGTTGTACGCCGCGTACCCCGTCTTCGCCGCCGCCTACGACGAGGTGTGCGCGCGGCTGGACATGCCGGTCGACGTCGACGCCGAGTCCCTGCACCAGACGGGGTGCACGCAGCCCGCGCTGTTCGCGGTCGAGGTGGCCCTCTTCCGGCTCCTCGAATCCCTGGGCGTGCGGCCCGACTTCGTGATGGGCCACTCCGTGGGCGAGATCGCCGCCGCACACGTGGCCGGCGCGCTCTGCCTGGACGACGCGGCGAGACTGGTCTCGGCCCGCGCCGCGCTGATGCAGGCACTGCCCACGGGCGGCGCGATGGTCGCCGTACAGGCCACCGAAGAGGAAGTCCTGCCCCACCTCACCGACGCCGTGAGCATCGCCGCCGTCAACGGCCCCTCCTCGGTGGTCGTCTCCGGTGACGAGCAGGCGGCTCTGGCGATCGCCGCGACCTTCGCCGAACAGGGCCGCAAGACGTCCCGGCTGAAGGTCAGCCACGCGTTCCACTCGCCCCTGATGGACCCGATGCTGGAGGAGTTCGCCCAGGTCGTCCGCGGCCTGACCTTCGAGAAGCCGCAACTCCCCGTCGTCTCCAACCTCACGGGCCGGCCCGTCGAGACCTACACCCCGGAGTACTGGGTACGGCACGTCCGCGAGGCGGTGCGCTTCGCCGACGGTGTCCGGACCCTGCGCGAGCTGGGGGTGACCACGTTCGTGGAGATCGGCCCTGGCGGTGTCCTGAGCGGTATGGCGCAGGGGTGCCTGGACGGGGCCGTGACGGTGCCGGTGCT
>NZ_JBFBFF010000039.1:0-5361 GCF_040684035.1 Streptomyces sp. NPDC093018 | reverse complement strand
GGAGATACGCGACGACATCCACGAAGCCTTCCTCACCCTGGGATGCGCACTCATCTGCTGGCGACGCCTGAAGTCATTGCGTTAGGAGTTCTAAGAACACCACGAGAAAGAAGACCACCCAGCAGAACACCAGAGCCCTCCGTCCCCGCCGCGCCCACACCAGGCGCCCGCCCGGACGGACCAGCCAGGCACACCGACGTTCCCTCGGGCCGTGCCCGCAGCGGACGAGATGCATCCGGGCCTCCTGCTGCTGCGCGAACTCGGGGCAGCTCGCCCCGAACTGCTGCTGACCGGCCAGACGCTGACCGACCAAGGCCGCGCCGTGACCGTCATGCTGGAAGCCGGCTGGAGCCGCGAGCAGCTACAACACGTCATCGCTGCCCGGCCGCTGCCACACCCGGTCCGCACCACGGTCGGCGCGATCATCGCCGCCCGCCTCCGCACCGCCCAGGCATACCCACCACCCGCCATGGCCGCCGACCGCGACAGCCGCCCCCCGAGGGCCACCCCGCCACCGCAGCCAACCACCTCTCCAACCGCGCGCACGGTGAGCGAGGCCCTGGCCTACCGGGCCCTCGTCGAATGCACCGGCTGCGGCGTCCCCCGAACCGCCCCCGGCGAAGACCTCTGCCCAGCCTGCCTCCACTGGCCGCTCTGCCGCACATGCCCCGGCCCAACCCCCCGGCGCGCCCGCCCCGACAGCGACGGTCGCTGCACCACGTGCGCCTCCGTACCGGTCGGCGAACTGGAAGGAATCAGCCCGTGACAGCCACGTCCACACCCCTTCCCGGCCGAGCGGCACAAGCGGTCCTGTCCATGAGCGCGCAGTCGGGCAGGGTTTGAGGCCGCGGCCTCCATCACAGCAGCCCAGCGTCCAGTCGGCGCCCTGCCGGAGAAGCCGCATGGCTACAGGAGAACCCTGAGATCCTGGGACCCAAAGCCGTCAAACATGATCGCCGCAGGTGGCCGACGTCCCGGCTGGGTGGTTCATGAGCGATCGCCTATGAAACGAACTGCTGCAAGCAGTGGGGAGCTGGCGCAGTCTTGCTCAGACTCTGCATGCTGATGGGGGCTCGGCGAAGGCGCCGGCGGCTGCGGCGAGGGCGGCTGTTCTGGCTGCATGGCCGGGCAGTTGCGGGTCGGGTGTCGTGCGGAGGAGCACCAGTTGGTGGTACAGCGGCGCGGTGGCCGCGATGAGCAGTTGCCGGGCGTCAGTGTGCGGTGGCAGTTCGCCGTGCCGGACCGCCCGGCTGACGATGATTTCGCAGCGGGCGTACCGGTCCTCCCAGAGCCGCTGTTGGGCCTCGGCGGCTTTCTCGGAGCGGAACGAGGCGGCGATCAGTGCTGCCATGATCGGTGGCTGTGTAGTCAGGGCTGTGTGGATCTCCTGGTTCAGTGCTGCCAGATCGTTTTCCAGTGAGCCGGTGTCCGGTGGCTGCCAGTCGTCATCGGACGCCGCGTCGAGAACGTCGGCGAGCAGGCCGCCGACGTCCCCCCAGCGCCGGTACACCGTTGTGCGGTGCACGCCGGCGCGGGCGGCGACGGCGTCGGTGGTGAGCCCGTCATAACCGTGTTCGCCAAGTTCGGCGACGACTGCGTCGAGCACCTGCTGACGAATCCGGGCGGTGCGGCCCCCGGGTCGGCGGCGGGTCGGCGGCGGAGGGGTGCCTTCCGGTCCTGGTTCTGTGGGAGTCATCGCTGAATACCTTTGCTCGGGCGTCGTCGCTATGGCAAGATCTTAAAGCAGCAGTTGTCGCACTAGTGGATGATCGATCCTCTTCCGAAGCGTTCGCCCGGCCGCGCAACCCTCGACGGCCGCCTCGTTCTCGAATGCTTTGGAGTCTCTGCATGCCCACACAGATCACTGCACTCGCCATCAGCAAGTCCTCCAACGGCAGGCTCGTTCTTGACTCGGTGACCTGCTCGCTCGCCGCGGGCGAGCGCACCGGGATCATCGGTGAGAACGGATCGGGCAAGTCCACCTTGCTGCGCCTGTTCGCCGGGCGTGAACGGCCCGACCAGGGCGAGGTGGTCGTCCAGGCCACCGGCGGGGTCGGCTACTTCGCCCAGGACGAGCAACTGGCGGCGCAGGCGACGGTCCAGCAGGTCATCGACCGGGGGCTGAGCGATCTGCGTGCGGTCGAGCAGCGAACGCGCCGTCTGGAGACCGCGATGGCCGACGGTGACGAGTCCGGCATGGCCGAATACGGCGAACTACTCACGGTCTTCGAGGTGCGCGGCGGCTTCGACGCCGACGCCCGCGTGGAACGTGCCCTGTACGGACTGGGCCTGGGGCTGGTGGGCCGTGACCGTACGGTGGGCAGCTTGTCCGGCGGAGAACGGGTCAGGTTACGACTGGCGGCCTGCCTGGCGGCGGCGCCGGAGGTGCTATTGCTGGACGAGCCGACCAACCATCTCGACGACGGTGCCCTGAGCTGGCTGGAAGAGCACCTGCGCGCACGGCGGGGCACCACCGTGACGGTCTCCCACGACCGCGTCTTCCTCGAACGGGTTGCGACCAGCCTGTTGGAGGTAGACGGCGACACGCGTCGCGTGGTGCGGTACGGCAACGGCTACACCGGTTACCTCGCCGAGAAAGCCGCTGCCCGGCAGCGCTGGGCCCAGGCGTACGACCAGTGGCGGGCCGACCTCGACGGGCTCCGCGAGGCAGCCGCGACCACCGCTCGCCAGGTGGCCCCCGGCCGTCCGATGAAGGACGGCAACAAGTTGGCCTACAACCGGGCGGGCGGCCGCGTGCAGCAATCGCTGGCCAGCCGAGTGCGCAACGCCGAGGAACGACTGCGCCGCCTCCTTGCCGACCCGGTACCGCCCCCGCCGGAGCCACTGCGCTTCACCCCCGTACTGCGGACCCGCCGCCTACAGGGCGTCGTACTCGATGCCGCCGACATTGCCGTCACGGATCGACTTGCACGCACCTGCTTATCCGTCACGGCGGGCCAGCGCCTGCTGATCACAGGACCGAACGGGGCGGGCAAGAGCACCCTGCTGCGCGTCCTGGCCGGGGACATCACTCCCGACAGCGGAAGCGTCACCTGCCGCGGCAGGATCGGCTACCTCCCCCAAGAACCGCGACCCGGGGAACCGGCCGAGACCGTGCTGGCCGCCTTCGCCCGTGGCCGGACAGGAGAGGCCGCCGAACACGCCGGACAACTGCTGTCCCTCGGTCTGTTCGACCGCGAACAGCTCGCGGTGCCAGTCGGCCGGCTGTCCACCGGCCAGCTGCAGCGTCTGGCCCTGGCGCGACTGCTCAGTGCGCCATCGGATGTCTTGTTGCTCGACGAACCAACCAACCATCTCTCACCCGCCCTCACGGAGGAGCTGGAAACCGCTCTGAGCGGGTACGACGGCACGCTCGTCATCGTCAGCCATGACCGCGGGCTGCGTCGGCACTGGCAGGGCGCCCATCTGGCCTTACAGGCGACAGATACGTCCGCCGCCACGCGCTGAGGTCCTCCCGCCCCGCAGACATCGCTCAGGAAGGATGAAATTCGTAATGCCGCATGTTCCCGCCGACCCGACCGTGGTGCACCCGATGCCCGAGCAGCCGCGAGTGGTGCTGCTGAAACCGCTGATCACCTCGCCGCTGATCGAGGTCGGAGACTTCTCCTACTACGACGACCCCGATGACCCGACCGCCTTCGAGACCCGCAACGTGCTGTACCACTACGGGCCGGAAAAGCTGGTCATCGGCAAGTTCTGCGCACTGGGCGAGGGCGTGCGGTTCATCATGAACGGCGCCAACCACCGCATGGACGGCCCCTCCACGTTCCCATTCCCGATCATGGGCGGTTCCTGGGCCGAACACTTCGACCTCATCACCGGCCTGCCCGGACGAGGCGACACCGCGGTGGGCCATGACGTCTGGTTCGGCTACCGGGCCACGGTGATGCCCGGCGTCCGCATCGGCCACGGAGCGATCATCGCCTCCGGCTCCGTCGTCGTCGACGACGTCCCCGACTACGGCATCGTCGGCGGCAACCCCGCCCGCCTCATCCGCCGCCGCTACAGCGAAACCGACATCAACCGCCTCCTCGCCCTGGCCTGGTGGGACTGGCCGCTCCAGCACATCACCGAACACATCCGCACGATCATGTCCGGCAGCATCGACGACCTGGAGAACGCGGCACCCGGGCACGCGGAAACGGAACATCTGGACCCACCAACCCCCAGCGCCACGGACCGTTGAACGAACCCGGCCCAGGACGACCTGCGCGGTAACCCGCCCCCTATCCGCGATCCACCATTCCAGCACCGAGAATCGAGCTGTCAGCATGCCTGCTTCGCTCCACTACAACCCGTTCGCCAACTGGCTTCGCACCCACGCCGTCCCCCTCGACCACCTCGATCCCGAGGCACCACTCGACGATCTGGAGCCGCTGCGCGCCATCATCGGCGACGCACGTGTCGTCGCGATCGGCGAAAGTTCCCACTTCGTCAACGAGTTCGCATCCATGCGCGAGCGCATCCTGCGGTTCCTGGCCGAGCGCTGCGGATTCACCGTCCTGGCCTTCGAGTACGGCTTCAGCGAAGGCTTCCCCCTTGACGCGTGGGCCCAGGGCGAGGGGCCGGACGACGACCTGTCGGCGCACCTCGCCGGGACAATCCCCGTGGGAGTCGACGAGCCGCTGCGCTGGATACGCCGACACAACCGAACCACCTCAACGCCGGTGCGCTTCACAGGCATCGACATCCCGGCGGCCGGTGGGTCCTTGCTTCCCGCCCTGGCCCCGGTTGCCGACTACCTGCGCCGGATCGATCCCGAAACCCTGCCGGTCGTCCAGGAGGCGATACGGATCGCCGAATCGTTCGCCGGTGGCTCTGCGGCCGTCGCCGCGCCCGCGTGGGGACGCCTGGCCACCGCCGAACAAGACGCCCTCAGCGCCACCCTGACGCGCCTGCTCATCCGGTTCCGCTCCGTCGAACCGCTGTATGTCTCCCGCGGCGACCAGCCCAGCTACGACACCGCCGTACGCCGACTCGAAGGCGCCTGCCACGCCGACTACACCTTCCGCGCCATGGCCGACCTCTTCGCCGGCAAAGGGCTGACCGCCGACACCTCAGCCCGCGACGTCTACATGGCCGAGTCGGTCCTGTGGCACCTGGGACGCTTCGAACCCGGGACCCGCGTCGTGCTGGCGGCTCACAACGCCCACATCCAGAAGACACCGGTGGCCTTCAACGGTCACCTCACGGGACTCCCCATGGGACAGCACCTGCACCGCACGCTCGGCGATGACTACTTCGCCCTAGGCCGTGTCTCTTTGGTGGGCTCATCAGTTGATCGGATGTGTCTGTCCGATTAGTGATCACTGATGTGATGTGGGACCGGATCGCGCCGCT
>NZ_JBFBFF010000038.1:0-8264 GCF_040684035.1 Streptomyces sp. NPDC093018 | reverse complement strand
GCCCGAGTTCCCCGGTCGGTCGGGGAACTCGGGCACGGCGCCCTGATGTTGTGCCGGATGCGGGTGGCTCAGCGGCCGGTGCCGCCGTCGGCGTTGGGTCCCGCGTAGTCCTCGCCGTAGGCGCCCTTGGCGGGGCGGCGGCGGCGCATGGGCGGCTCGACGCCGTCGGCGAGGCGGCGGGCGGTGAGCAGGAAGCCGGTGTGGCCGATCATGCGGTGGTCGGGGCGGACGGCGAGGCCCTCGATGTGCCAGTTGCGGATCATGGTCTCCCAGGCGGTCGGCTCGTTGAAGCAGCCGATCTCGCGGATGGATTCCACGGTGCGCGCGAGCTGGGTGGTGGTGGCCACGTAGCAGCACACGATGCCGCCGGGGACGAGTGCCTTGGAGACGGCCTCCAGGCATTCCCAGGGGGCGAGCATGTCGAGGATGACGCGGTCGACGTCGGTGTCGGACAGGTTGTCCTGGAGGTCGCCGACGGTGAGCTGCCAGGCGGGGTGGGGGCCGCCGAAGTAGCGCTCGACGTTCTGCCGTGCGATGTCGGCGAAGTCGTCGCGGCGCTCGTAGGAGTGCAGCATGCCCTGGTCGCCGATGGCTCGCAGCAGGAAGCTGCTGAGGGAGCCGGAGCCGACGCCGGCCTCCACGACGCGGGCGCCGGGGAAGATGTCGGCGAAGGCGAGGATCTGCCCCGCGTCCTTCGGGTAGACGACGGCTGCCCCGCGGGGCATGGACAGGACGTAGTCGGGGAGCAGGGGGCGCAGCGCGAGGTAGGCCACGTTGCCGGTGGTGCGGACAACGCTGCCCTCGGGAGCACCGATCAGTTCGTCGTGCGGGAAGGAACCCTTGTGGGTGTGGAAGTTCTTTCCGGCTTCGAGCGTGAACGTGTAGTGGCGGCCCTTGGGGTCGGTCAGCTGTACCTGGTCCCCGACCTTGAAGGGCCCGCGCCTGCGGGCGGCACCGGTCGGTTCGGACATGTGACCAGACTACCGGCAGCGGGGCGGGCCGCCGACCACTAGCTGGGGCGGGCCATGGCCTTGACGAAGGCGCGTTCCACGTCGGCGGCGGAGAGGACGCCGTAGATCTCGCCGGTGTTCTCGACCACGAGGTATTCGGTGGCGGGGGCGGCGCGCAGGGCGTCGAGGAGTTCTTCGCCGGACAGCTCGGCGGAGACGCGCATGTCGTCGGTGAGGTCCTGGGCGAGGCTGCTGACGGGGACCCAGGGGCGGCGGTGTTCGGGTACGCCGACGATGGCGGACTCGCGGACCAGGGAGAGGGGGTGGCCGTCGGCGTCGACGACGACGAGGGCGCGGGCGCCGGCGGTGTTGGCGCGGCGCAGGGCCTCGGAGAGGGGGGTGTCGGTCTCGACGGGTACGGCGCGGCGGGTGAGGGTGCGGGCGCGCAGTTCGGGGAGGTGTTCGCGGAGCCTGGCCATGCGCAGGCTGTTGCCGGCGCCGGTCCAGATGATCGCGGCGAGGATGGCGGCGAGCAGGGCGTCGGTGACGGTGTCCATGCCGCCGGTTTCCTCGGTGCCGCCGCCGAGGCCGCCGGAGGAGTTGAGCAGGGGCAGTCCGACGAGGACGGCGACGGCGAGGGCGCGGCCGACCCAGGCGGCGGCGACGGTGCCGCTCATGGGTTTGCCGGTGATCTTCCAGACGACGGCGCGGAGCATCCGGCCGCCGTCGAGGGGGAGCCCGGGGAGCAGGTTGAAGGCGGCCACGATGAGGTTGGAGACCATCAGGCCGGCGAGGAGGACGCCGGGGACGGTGCCGGGCTGCACGGGCTTCATGGCGAGGTAGAAGAGTCCGGCGAGGACGAGGGAGAGCAGCGGGCCGACGAAGGCCAGCACGAATTCCCGGCCCGGTGTCTCGGCTTCCTTCTCGATCTCGGAGACGCCGCCGAAGAACTGGAGCTGGATGCGGCGGACGGGGAGTTTGAAGCGGATCGCGGCGACGGTGTGGGCGAGTTCGTGGACGAGTACGGAGGCGTAGAAGGCGACCGCGAAGAACAGCGACACGAGGTATCGGGCGGCGCCCAGTTCCGGCAGTACCCGGTCGAGCTGTCCGCCGAACACCCAGGTGATCAGGGCGGCGACGAGGAACCAGCTCGGCGCGACGTACACGGGCACGCCGAAGGGCCGCCCCATGAGGATGCCGCCGCCGGGTTCCTTGGGGGGCTTGGGTGGCCGGCCCTTGGCCATGCCGGGGGTGGGGCCTGTGGGGGGTTCGGCGGGGGCTTCGGTGTGGGCGAGCGTGCGGTGGGTTTCGTGGGTGCCGGGGGCGGTGCCACGGGCGCCCTCGGGGATCTTGGCCCCGTCGGTGTCGGCCTTGTCCGTCCCGGTCCTGTCCGCCCCGGCCTCGTCCCCGTCGGCCTGGTGCGTCTCGGTCTCCGGCGCGGCCGTCCCGCTGGTGTCGGGCGTCTTGCCCTCGGGCTCCTCGGAGCGGGCGGCTTCGGGGCCGGGGGCGTTCGAGCCGGGAGTGTTCGAGTCGGGGGTGCCGGTGGCGGCGGTGTCCGTGTCGGGGCCGTCTTGTGTCGGTGCCGGGGCCTCGGAGGCCGGCGGCGGGGGCGTTGGGACTGCGGGGTGGTCGGTCGGCTGATCGTCGCCGGACCGCGGCTGCCCGCTCGCGCCGCTCACGTCCACGGTGTCCCCTCGTTCGAAGCGTCTTCCGCGCCTCTTGGGGCGGAAGGGTCTCTGATCGATGGTATGCGGCCGTGGTGGCACGTTTCGCCCCGGCACCCCTTGTGTTCGCCCGGTGGTCGGGCGCCCGGTCCGGCCCGTGACGGGGTCGCTGTCAGTGGTGGGCCGTATGGTCTGTGGACATGGACACCAGCTTCGAGGAGGCGGGAGCCGCGGCGAGCGGTCCCGAGCCGACGGACCCGCCCGCGGCGGACGCGACGGCCGGCGCCGTGGCGACGGACACCGTGGCCGCGGACGCCGTGGCGGCGAGCGCTGTGCCGACGGAGGCGCCCGCGGCCGTCCCGAGCCCCTCGACCGCGCCGGACGCCGTGCCCGCACCGGGCGCCGTGCCCGCGCCGAGCCCCGCGGCCACCGAAGCCACCGAAGCCACCGAAGCCACCGAAGCCACCGAGACCAGCGAGATCGGCATCGGGGCTGCTGAGGCCACCGGGACCGGCGAAACCACCGGATCCGCGGGGTCCGCCGCAGCCGCCGCTGCCGGTGCCCCCGCCGAAGCCGCGCCCGCGCCCGCCCCCGCCGCGGCCCCCGTCCCCCGCCCCGCCGCCGCGCCCACCTCGCTCTCCCCCTCCCGCGCCGGTGACTTCATGCAGTGTCCGCTGCTGTACCGGTTCCGGGTGATCGACCGGTTGCCGGAGAAGCCGAGCGAGGCGGCGACGCGGGGCACGCTGGTGCACGCGGTGCTTGAGCGGTTGTTCGACGCGCCCGCCGGGGAGCGGACCGCGCCGCGGGCCAGGGCGCTGGTGCCGGGTCAGTGGGACCGGCTGCGCGAGAGCCGCCCGGAGCTGGCGGAGCTGTTCGCGGACGATCCGGACGGGCAGCGGCTGGCGCGCTGGCTGGGCGAGGCCGAGCGGCTGGTGGAGCGCTGGTTCACGCTGGAGGATCCGACCCGTCTGGAGCCCGCCGAGCGGGAGCTGTTCGTGGAGGCCGAGCTGGAGTCGGGGCCCCGGCTGCGCGGCATCATCGACCGGGTGGACGTGGCGCCGACCGGCGAGGTGCGGATCGTCGACTACAAGACGGGCAAGGCGCCGCGGCCGGAGTACGCCGAGGGCGCGCTGTTCCAGATGAAGTTCTACGCGCTGGTGGTGTGGCGGCTCAAGGGCGTCGTGCCGCGCCGGCTCCAGCTGGTGTATCTCGGCAGTGGCGAGGTGCGGACGTACGATCCGGTGCTCGCCGATCTGGAGCGGGTGGAGCGCAGGCTGCGCGCGCTGTGGGACGCGATCCGGGAGGCCACGGAGAGCGGGGAGTGGCGGCCGCGGCCGACGAAGCTGTGCGGCTGGTGCGATCATCAGGCGCACTGCCCGGAGTTCGGGGGCACTCCCCCGCCGTATCCGCTGCCGGTGAGGGCGCGGGAGGCGGGCGGTGTGCCGCAGGGCAGAATGGGCGCGGACTAGCGAAGGAGTGTCACGTGGCCATCCGCGTCCTACTGGTCGACGACCAGCCCCTGCTGCGTACGGGTTTCCGGATGATCCTGGAGGCCGAGCAGGATCTCGCGGTCGTCGGCGAGGCCGGTGACGGCCTCCAGGCTCTCGATCAGGTGCGGGCTCTCCAGCCGGACGTCGTGCTGATGGACATCCGTATGCCGCGGATGGACGGGGTGGAGGCGACCCGGCAGATCAGTGGTCCGGAGCGGAACGGCCCGGCGAAGGTGCTGGTGCTGACGACCTTCGACCTGGACGAGTACGTGGTGGAGGCGCTGCGTGCCGGTGCCAGCGGTTTTCTGCTGAAGGACGCGCCCGCGGACGAGCTGGTGCAGGCGATCCGGGTGGTGGCGGGCGGTGAGGCGATGCTGGCGCCGAGCATCACGCGCCGGTTGCTGGACAAGTACGCGACGCATCTGCCCTCGGGCGAGGAGCCGGTTCCGGACACCCTGCACACGCTCACGGACCGTGAGGTGGAGGTGCTGAAGCTGGTGGCGCGGGGGCTGTCCAACGCGGAGATCGCGGCCGATCTGTTCGTCAGCGAGACGACCGTCAAGACGCATGTCGGGCATGTGCTGACCAAGCTGGGTCTGCGGGACCGGGTGCAGGCGGCGGTGTACGCGTACGAGAGCGGTCTGGTGCGTCCCGGCGCGCAGTAGGCGGCGCGGGCTCTCGACGGCCGGTCGTCGAGGGCCTGTTCCGTACGACGGCGAAGGGCGCCCCTCTCCTCACCGGGAGAGGGGCGCCCTTCGCTGTGGTCGGCGGGTCAGCCGCTGACACCCCGGCCGAGCTCCCAGAGCTGGAGCGTGGAGGAGGAGTTGACGGCGTAGGCGACGCCCGTGATGTCGTCGCGGGCGGCGATGTACTGCTTGCCCTGCCACAGCGGGAGGACCGGGACGTCGTCGGCGACGATGTCCTGGATCTTGGTCAGGCTGTCCGCGGCGGAGAGGCGGTTGGCGTCGCGGCGGGACTGCGGGATCAGGTTCCGCTGGATGTCGCTGTTGGAGTACGGCGAGCCGAGGAAGTTGTCCTTGTCGAGGAACGGCGCGAGGAAGTTGTCGGCGTCGGGGAAGTCGGGGAACCAGCCCATGCCGTAGACGTCGTACTGGCCCTTCTCCTCGGCGGGGCGGAAGGTTTCCCAGGGGTGGCCCTGGATGGTGACGTCGAACAGGCCGCTGTCGTTGAGCTGCTTCTGCAGGACCTCGAACTCCTGCTTGGTGGCCGTGCCGTAGTGGTCGGTCGTGTAGTGCATGGTCAGCTTCACCGGGGTGGTGATGCCGGCCTTGGTGAGCAGGTTCTTGGCCTTGGCGGCGCTGGGGTTGCCGTACTTGTTGAAGAACGAGTTGGAGTGCCCGGTGACGGTGGCGGGGACCAGCGAGTACAGCGGCTCGGCCTCGGTGCCGTAGACCTTGGAGACCAGTTCGCCGCGGTTGATGACCTGGGCCATGGCCTGGCGTACGGCCTTGGACTTCACCGTGGGGGCGTTGGTGTTGAAGGCGAGGTAGCGGATCTCGAGGCCCGGCATGTCGACGAGGTCGACGTTGTCGTCGCTGCCGGAGTCCAGCTTCTGGATCTGGGCGGGCGACATGGTGCGGGTCATGACGTCGATGTCACCCTTGTCGATGGCGGCGCCCATGGCGTCGGCATCGGCGAAGGAGCGGACCACGACCTTGTTGTTGTTCACCGTCTGGGCCCCCTTGTAATGGGGGTTCTTGGTGAAGGTGACGCTGACGATCGCGTTGTCCTTGACCTCGGCCTGGAAGGTGTACGGGCCGGAGCCGTCCAGGTGGAAGCCGTCGCGCAGGGAGCCCTTGGGGTAGTCCTTGGGGTCGAGGATGCCCGCGACCGGGGTGGACAGCTTGTAGGGGAAGGTGGCGTCGGCCGTCTTGAGGTGGAAGACGATCTCGCGGTCGCCCTGCGTCTCGATGGTGTCGATGGTGTTCAGCAGTGAGGCGACACCGCTGTCGGCCTTGATGTGCAGGGCGCGTTCGATGGAGAACTTGACGTCCTGGGCGGTCACCGGGTCGCCGTTGGCGAACGTGAGGCCCTCGCGCAGCTTGCAGGCGTAGCGCTCGCTGCCGCTGTCGGTGAAGCCGCAGCTTTCGGCCGCGTCCGGGACCGGGTCGCCCTCGCCCTTGGGCTCGGCCATCAGGGTCTGGACGGTCTGGCGCAGCAGGTTCCAGCTGCCGACGTCGTAGGCGTAGGCCGGGTCGACCGGAGCGGGGGCGTCCTTGGTGACGGTGAACCGGTCCGTGGTGCCGACGACGATGGCGTCGCCGCCCTTGCTCCCGCTGCCCGATCCGCCGCACGCGGCGAGGACCGGGGTGAGCAGGCCGGCCACCGCCGGCAGCACCAGAGTCTTGCGGTTCATGCGGGGGTTTCTCCAGAGCTGTTCGGGTCCGTGTTTCCGGCGTGCATGGGTGGCGCGCGGCGGAGCACGGGGGTTTCTTCGGTGATGTTCTCGCGACGAGATTAGTCCGCGCCCCGTGGGGCGTTCACAGCCGCGTGAGTTGACTCTCCATCACGCTGTGAAACCGGGTGCGGACACACCGAAAACCCGACAGTGGCAGGATTAGTGCAGCGTCTCATCAATCGGGACACAAGGGCATGCCGCTCCCGGTCGAACCGGGCCTGTCTGCATACTCGTCAGGTCTTGTCGAGGGCCCTCGGGGTGGCGAACGTCACATATCCAACTGTGTGGGATGGCGGTCGAATTCGGCCGTGCCGACTTGCCGTGAATTCCCTTGGATGTACTTCCGTGGATATTTGAGGGCCGCGCCCAATGGCCTTTGCACGCTGGGTGAACGGCTAGGGCATTTCCGTCATCAGGCCCTGCAGAAATGCGAGGTCGACGTGTTCCAGGGAGGGGACGACGGTGCGTCGTTCGGCCGGGCCGATGGGGGCGAGGGAGGGTACGGCGACGACGCGGCAGCCGGCGGCCTCGGCGGCGGCGACGCCGGTGGAGGTGTCCTCGACGACGGCGCATCTGGCCGGGTGGGCGCCGAGTCCGTCGGCGGCGAGGAGGTAGGGGTCGGGGAAGGGCTTGGTGCGGGCGACCTCGTCGCCGGCGATGGACAGGGCGAAGTGGTGCGGGCCGAGGACGGCGAGGACGCGGTCGATGATGCGCCGGTGGGAGGCGGAGACGAGGGCGGTGGGGACGCGGTGCCGGTGCAGTTCGGCGAGCAGCCGGGCGGCGCCGGGCTTGAGGGGCAGGCCGGTGCTGATGCGGGTCTCGAAGCCGTCGTTGAGCAGGACGCTGAGTTCGGCGAGGGTGATGTCGGCGCCGGTGGCCTCGATGAGGAAGCCGGCGCTGCGGGTCATCGGGCCGCCGACCACGACGTGCTTCCAGGAGTCGTCCAGGGTGTGGCCGAGGGCGGCGAAGACCTCCACCTCGACGTCCCACCAGAAGCCCTCGGTGTCCACCAGGGTGCCGTCCATGTCGAGGAGGACCGCTTGCAGGGCGGATCCTTCGGCCGAACGGGTTCCGAGCGCGGGGACCGTGCTGGTCATCCGGCGCACCTCCTTGAGGGACGTTCAGGCCGGTTCCCCTGCGGGGAACCGGCCTGCGGTGGACCGACCAGTGTACGACTCCACACGGCGAAACGCTTCGTTTATCACCGGTGGCCCGGGGTATGCCGAAAAGCACCCCGCCGGGGCCCGGAGGCCGCTTCGTCATGCCCAGGGCATATGCCTCGGCGTCCTCAGCGGGCGTTGAAGTACTTCGCCTCCGGGTGGTGGATCACGATGGCGTCCGTGGACTGCTCGGGGTGCAGCTGGAACTCCTCGGAGAGGTGGACGCCGATCCGTTCGGGCTCCAGCAGGGCCGCGATCTTGCCGCGGTCCTCCAGGTCCGGGCAGGCGCCGTAGCCGAGGGAGAAGCGGGCGCCGCGGTACTTCAGGGCGAACATCTCCTCGATGTCGGCGGGGTCCTCGCCGCCGAAGCCGAGTTCGGTGCGGACGCGTGCGTGCCAGTACTCGGCGAGGGCTTCGGCCAACTGGACGGACAGGCCGTGGAGTTCGAGGTAGTCGCGGTAGGCGTCGGCCTCGAACAGCTTGGCCGTCTCCTCGCCGATGCGGGAGCCGACGGTGACGACCTGGAAGCCGACGACATCCCGCTCGCCGGACTCCTCCGGGCGGAAGAAGTCGGCCAGGCA
>NZ_JBFBFF010000037.1:0-10318 GCF_040684035.1 Streptomyces sp. NPDC093018 | reverse complement strand
CCCGTCGCCCCCGCCCTCCCCCCCCCCGCACCCGGCGGGGGGTTTTAGGCTTGGCCCGGCGGGCCGCGGGCGCCGCGCGGCGCCCGCGGCCCGGCACTTCGCTACCGGCGTGCCGCCGAGGCGTGGCAGAACGCGGTGAAGGCGGCGGCCCGGCCCGTCAGCCGGGCACCCGCCGGCCGGGCCAGCACGACATCCAGCGGTCGTACGTCGTCCTGGATCCGGCGAATCACCAGGCCGCGCCCCTCGTAGCTGACGTCCGCGATGGGGCGCTGGATGAGCAGTGAGTAGCCGACACCCCGGGCGACGAGGCTCCGCACCATTTCGAAGCTCTCCGTGCGGTGCCGGATGCGGGGGGACACCCCGGCGGAGCTCAGCACTTCATTGAAGTAGCGCAGGCTGGGCGGGACATCGAGCGCGATCATGTCGTGGTCGGCGAGGTCGGCCAGCCGGATCTCCCCCTTCGCCGCCAGTGGATGAGCGGCCGGCAGCAGGACGTACGGCGTGGTCGGGTAGAGCGTGTCGTAGTCGATGCCGGCCTGTATGTCGACGCCGTAGAGAACGGCCACCTCGCATTCCCCTTCCAGCAGGCGCTGCTGGAGATCGGTGAGGGAGCCTTCCAGGAAGTCCAGGGTCACCCGGGGGTGGCTGGCCTGGAACTCCTCCAGGACCCGGGGCAGCAGGAACGGGGCGATGGTGGTGAAGCAGCCGATCACCAGGCGGCCCGACGGGGCGTGGCCCAAGTCCCGCATCCCCGCCTGAAGTTCGTCGGCCCGGGCCAGCAGTGCCCGGGCGTCCGGCAGGAGGCGGCGGCCGGCGTCGGTGAGCGTGAGCCCCTTCGCCTTGGAACGAAGGAGGAGCTGCACACCGATCTGGCGTTCCAGCTGGGCGATCGCCACCGACACCGCCCCTTGCGACACGAACAGTTGCCGCGCCGCTCCCGTCATGGTTCCGGCCTCGGCACAGGCCACGAAGGCGTGCAGCCGGCGCAGACTGATCCGTTCAGTCATTAGGGAATCCCATAACACGCTTCATGATTCTTCCTTTTTCAATTCGACGGTCATGGCGGAGAATTGTGGAACCAAGTCGAGGAGGTTGTGCAATGACGCCGATGGATGCGACTGCGGGATGCCCGGTGCATCACGGTTTCGACCCGCTTGGCGACGAATACATAGCCGACCCGTATCCGATCCATACCGCGGTGAGGGAGGAGGCTCCGGCGTTCTATGCGGCGGCCATCGATATGTGGGTGATAACCCGCTACGACGACATCGAGGCTGTTCTCAAGGACCCGGGAACGTTTTCCGCGGCGGTCGGACAGAAGCCGGTCTTCCCCATGTCGGAGGAGGCGCAGGATATTCTGAGGAAAGGGTTCCGCGCCTATCCGGTGATGTCGGACTGCGACCCGCCCCGGCACACCCGCATTCGAAAGCACAACATGACGGGCTTCTCACCGCGGCGGATCGCCGCGCTGGAGCCGAAAGTCTGGGCCAAGGCCACGGAACTCGTGGACGCCATCAAGCCCGGCCAGGTGGACCTGGTGAGCGCGCTGACCTACCCGCTGCCCGCGTACATGATCTTCACGTTCATCGGATTCCCGGATGAGGACATGGACATGCTGAAGAGCTGGTGCGGCAACCGCATCGCGTTCAGCTGGGGCCGTCCGAGCGGCGACGAGCAGCGCGAGATCGCCACGAACATGACGCACTACTGGGAGTACTGCGAGAACTTCGTGGCCGAGCGGGCCGCGCGTCCGGTGGACGACTTCACCAGCGACCTGATCCGGATCCGCGAGGAGAACCCCGACGCGCTGTCGCTCGAAGACATCACCAACGTCGCCTACGGGCTCAGCTTCGCCGGCCATGAGACCACGACCAGCTTCACCGGCAACGCGATCCGCCAGCTGCTGGCCAACCCCGAGCAGTGGGCCGCGATCTGCTCCGACCGGGGACTCATCTCCAAGGCGGTCGAGGAGCTGCTGCGCTACGACAGCAGCATCCCGGCCTGGCGGCGCGTCACCACCCGGGCGGTGGACGTCGGCGGGGTCGAGATCCCCGCCGAGGCCAAGGTCCTCATCCTGCTCGGCGCGGCCAACCGGGACCCGAAGCACTTCGAGGACCCGGAGACCTTCGACATCCGTCGGGGCGACTCCCGTCGCCATCTCGCCTTCGGCAAGGGCATCCACTACTGCATCGGGGCGCCGCTGGCGCGGATGGAGGCCCGGATCGCCCTCGATCTGCTGGCGCAGCGGGCGCCGGACATGCGGCTGACGCAGGACCAGGACTTCGACTTCCCCGCCAACGTCTCCTTCCGGGGCCCGCGGAGCCTGCTCGTCGAATGGCCCGGCTGACCCCTCGGGCCCGGCCGGCACCCGGCGGGGCGCGCGCCGCGCTCCGCCGTGGGGCGGCCCCCCGGCGCGGCCGGTCACGGCCGGTCGCGCCGTTCGGTGACCAGCAAGGTCTGCAACACCCGCCCGCAGCCCCCCAGTTCGTCGTCGAGCTGCCCGAGGGCCAGCCCCGAACCGCCGGGGCCGGCCTCGGTGTGCGAGCGCAGGCACAGCCATTCCCCGACGGGATCGCGGTGCAGGGCGAGGGTCACATCGGTGTTGATGACGAGATTCGTGTGGTGGTCCAGCTCGAAGCCGACGGCCCAGCTGCTGTCGGCCACCGTGAGCGCCCTGGTCAGCGGGGAGTCCGGGGCACCGGCCACCAAGGGGATCCGCTGGCGGGCCCAGGCGGTGCCAGGACCGAGCGAGTCGAAGCCCCGGCCGTCCTCGAACCGCCACTCCATCGCCGCGATGTAACCGTCCAGATGGGCGTCCGCCATGGTGTGCGGCGGCTGCGGTCCTGGCAGGGCCGGGGCGGGCGGGACGGGCCCCAGCGACGGCGTGTACGGCGGGCTGGCGACCAGCCTCCAGGCCCGGGCCAGCAGCACCGTCTCGCCGGCCGCCGTGATCTCTCCCTCAAGCACCTCGACACTGCCGCCGGACCTGACCGTGCGCACCGTGACCGTCAGGTCCCCGACCGGCACCGGCCGCAACAGCTCCACGGTCATGCGGGCGATCCGCATGCCCGGCCGCGGGACGTGCCGCTCCATCGCATGCCCCACCAGGGCCGAAGGGGGCCCGGCGTGCTGGGACTTCGCGCTCCACGGGCCCGCGGTGGCCGGGGTGCTCTCGTACCGGCCGCCCCCGAGCTCGTGGTAGAAGGCCTCGGGGAGCACCTCGGGGGACGGAACGAACTCAGGGTTCACGAGTAAGCCTCCGGGTCCTGCCTCAGGAGTCTGAGGAATCGTGGATGGCGACCGTCCGGGGCACGTCGGCCGGGCCGCCGGTGTCCGTGCGCTGTTCCTCGATGACTGTTCCCACCCGGAACAGGACGGACTCCGAGAAGGGCGCGGCGATCAACTGGGCACCGATGGGGAGCCCGGCGGAGTCGGTGCCGACCGGCAGGGAGAGCGCGGGGAATCCGGTGATGTTGGCGGGGGAGGAGAGCCTGACGTAGGCGTCGGTGACCGTCTCGGTCACGCCGTCCGGCCAGCGCACGGTCTCCTGACCGCGCCGTGCCGCCGTGATGGGGGAGGTGGGGGCGATCAGCACGTCGACGCCGCCGAAGAGCCGGATCCAGGCCTCGCTGATGAGGGACCGGGTGCGCTGGGCGCGCAGATAGTCCAGGGCGGACACCTGGCTTCCCGCCTCCAGCAGCAGCCGGATGTCCGGGCCGTAGAGGTGGGGCGCCGCGCGCAGGGTCTCCTCGTGGACCGCCGACGCCTCGGGGGCCATCAGGCCCCACTGGGTGGCCTCCATGTGCTCGACCAGCGGCAGCTTCACGGGCATCACCGCGGCACCGAGCTCCCGCAGCAGCTCGACCGTTTCCCGGACGGCTGCCTCCACCTGCGGATCGACACGGTCGAAGTAGTAGGTGTCGGGCACGCCGACGCGCAGCCCCCGCAGCCCCCGCGGGCCCGCCGGGTACGCCGCGGGTGAGTGGGCCGGAGCGGCGGCGCTGGCGGGGTCGGACGGGTCGTGGCCGGCCAGCGCGCTCAGGACGGTGGCGGTGTCCCGGACGGTCCTGGCGATGGGGCCGACGTGGTCAAGGGACCACGCCAGGGGCGCCACCCCGTGCCGGGAGACCAGGCCGTACGTGGGCTTCAGCCCGACCATGCCGTTGAGCGCCGCCGGGATGCGGATCGAGCCTCCGGTGTCGGTACCCAGCGCGAACAGCGCCGACCCGGCCGCCACCGCGACCGCCGAACCGCCGCTCGACCCACCGGCGATGGCATCCGCATGCCAAGGATTGGCCGTCTGCGGAGTGAGCAGTCCGTAGGCGAACTCGTGGGTGTGGGTCTTGCCGATCAGGATCGCGCCGGCGTCCGTGAGCCGCGTGGCCACCGTGCTGTCCCCGTCGGGCACACGGTCCGCCCAGACGCGGGAGCTGGCCGTGGTGGGGATCCCGGAGACGTCGAACAGATCCTTGAGGCCGTACGGGATGCCGTGCAGCGACCCGCGGTGGAGGCCGTCGCGGATCTCCTTCTCCGCCCGCCGCGCGTCCTGTCGCGCGCGGTCCGCCACGACGGTGACGTACGCGTGCAGCCGCTGCTCGACCGCCTCGCACCGGTCCAGCACGGAGTCGACGAGTTCGACGGGGGACAGGAGGCGTGCCGCGATGGCCGCCGCCGCGTCCTCGACGGTGAGTTCAAAGGGCTGCATCGAGGGGCCCCGGGGTGGTGGGAGCGGGGCCGGCCGGGGCCCGGAAGACGGGGGCCGGGGCGATGCCGCCCAGATCCAGGACCCGCAACCCGCCGATGAGACGGCCCAGGTGGGCGGCCAGTTCGGCCACTTCGCCGGGCCGGTCGTCCGGCGGCGGAGCCGATCGCGCGGACGGAGGGTACGGTCTCGCAGCGGCCATCGTGGAATGCCTTCCGGGTGATCGGAGCCGGATACCGCGTGTTCGCTCAGGTGAAGAGACCCGGTGGCCCCGACGGGGGATTCAGAGGCCACCGGGAGAGTGGGTGCCGTGCGGTCGGCTGACCGCAGGGCTATGCGGAATCCGCGCTCACAGGTCGACCGTGACGCCGTAGGTTTCCAGCCAGGCGTTGAGCCAGAGCGGAACCTCCAGGTCGATCCGGGTGATCTGGGTGCTGGCGGTGCTGATGCTGCCGTCGAGGCGGCCGCGGACCCGCTCCTTGTCGAGGAGCGGCAGGATGGGGGCGTCGCCGCCGCCGAGCACCTCCGCGAGCCGGTCGCGGAGCTTCTTCTCGTACCCGGAGTCCTGTGTGCTCGGGTACGGCGCCTTCACGCGCTGCACGATCGACTCGGGCAGCACGTCGCGGGTGGCCGCACGCAGCAGGCTCTTCTCCCGCCCGTCGAAGGTCTTCATGGCCCACGGGGCGTTGAACACGTACTCCACGAGCCGGTGGTCGCAGAACGGTACGCGGACCTCAAGACCGACCGCCATGCTCATACGGTCCTTGCGGTCGAGGAGGGTGTTGAGGAAGCGCGTCAGGTTGAGGTAGCTGATCTCCCGCATCCGCTTCTCCAGGCCCGTCTCGCCCGGCAGGACCGGCACTTCGGCGATGGCGTCGCCGTAGCTCGACCGCCGGTAGCCGGGGATGTCGAGCGTGCTCAGCAGCCCCCC
This sequence comes from Streptomyces sp. NPDC093018, assembly GCF_040684035.1. Lineage (NCBI taxonomy): Bacteria > Bacillati > Actinomycetota > Actinomycetes > Kitasatosporales > Streptomycetaceae > Streptomyces > Streptomyces sp. NPDC093018. Next base: position 4,685 of record NZ_JBFBFF010000037.1, on the reverse strand, counting down.
GTCGAACAGCGGTGTCCCGTCGTAGAAGGGCCCCGGTGTCGTGGTCAGCCAGGGGAACGTCTCGGCCGTGAGGACCTCGGGGTCGTGGAACCAGCTGTATCCGCCGAAGAGTTCGTCGGCCGATTCGCCGGACAGGGCCACGGTGGACCGTTCCCGTACCGCCTTGAAGAGGAGGTACAGGGAGGGCCACAGGTCGCCGTACCACATGGGCGGCAGGTCGGTGGCGGCCAGGACCGCGGCCCGGACGTCGGGGTCGCTCAGGTTGTCGCTGTTGAGCAGGATCTCCTTGTGCTCCGCCGCCACGTGCTGGGCCAGGTCGCGGACGAACGGGGCGTCCGGGGTGCTCCGCAGCGGGTCCGGGACGAAGTTCTCCGCGGCCCCGACGAAGTCGACCGAGAACGACCGCACCGGTCCGGCGCCCTCGGCGGCCAGCGCCTTGGCCGCCAGCGCGGTGACGGCGGAGGAGTCGAGGCCGCCGGACAGCAGGCTGCACAGCGGTACGTCGGAGATGAGCTGCCGGCTGACGGTGTCTTCGAGGAGCCCCCGGACCGTGTCGATGGTCGTTTCGAGGGAATCCGTGTGTTCCTTGGCCTCAAGTGCCCAGTAGCGGCGCTTGACGAGCCCCTGGCGGCGGACGCGGACGGTGTGTCCCGGCCGGATCTCGTGCATGCCGGTGAAGATGGCGTGCTCGGGGGTCTTCACCATGTCGAGCAGTTCGCGCAGGCCGTTCGTGTTCACCCGGCGCGGGATCTCCGGGTTGGCGAGGATGACCTTGGGCTCCGAGCCGAACAGGACGCCGTCCGCGGTGGGGAAGTAGTACAGCGGCTTGACGCCCATCCGGTCACGCACCAGGAGCAGTTCCTGGGTCCGGACGTCCCAGATGCCGAAGGCGAACATGCCGTTGAGCTTGTCGACGAGGCCCTCGCCCCACTCCAGGTACCCCTGGAGGACCACCTCGGTGTCGCTCTCGGTGCGGAAGCGGTGTCCGCGGGAGATCAGATCGGCCCTCAGCTCGCGGTAGTTGTAGATCTCGCCGCTGAAGGTCAGCACCGCCAACGTGCGCCCGTCCTGCTCGGCGACCATCGGCTGACGCCCGCCCTCCAGGTCGATGACGGAGAGCCGGCGATGCCCGATGGCGGCGTGCCGGTCGATCCACACACCCTCGGCGTCAGGACCGCGGCACGCCATCGTCTGCGTCATGGCGTCGACGATGGCGCGCTCCTGGGTGAGGTCGCGCCCGTAATCTATCCAGCCCGCAATGCCGCACATAAGCGACGGTCTCCTTAGATAGGCGGTGGTGAGCACCTGGCTCATCGAGGTGGTCCGAGAGTGGGACGGGGAGGCGCCGCCCGCCCGGCCGCCGGGGCGGGGCGACCGGACGAGCGGTTGAACGCTGTGGGGCGGATGCCGGGCAGGCCGGCCGGACTCGGCGCGATGCGGCTACGAGGCCTTGGGCCACGTGTACTTCCCTGCCCGGTGGGCCCAGGCCACGAGCACCATCAGGACGGCGGCCAGGCCGCCGAGCGTCATGACGGTCGAGGGTGAGGAGCGGTCGAGGACAGCCCCTCCGACCAGGGCTCCGATGGAGATGGTGGCCTGGAAGGAGGCGGTGAACAGGACGGAGGACGCCTCGGGGGAGTCGGGCGCGGCCTTGGAGAACCAGGTCTGGGAGCAGACCGGCACGGCTCCGTAGGCGGCGCCCCAGACGATCAGCAGTGCCACCGCTCCCGCGTCCGACGTGCCGAGGACGGGCAGGAGCAGGGTCGCGGCGGCGATCAGCGCGGCGGCCGCGGCGAAGGTGGCCCGCGGATAGCGCCCCACCGTGGATCCGCCGAAGAAGTTGCCGGCGATGCCGGCGGCTCCGTAGATGAGCAGGTAGACCGTGATGAGCCCCGAGCCCGCGTGGGTCACCTGCTCAAGGAACGGTGTGACGTAGGTGTACGTGCCGAAGTGGGCGAGCACGACGAGGAAGGTCATGACCAGGGCGAAGCGGGTGTTGACACTGCGGAGCATGCCGCCGAGGACGTCGAGGCGGGTCGCCTGGTCGGCGGGGAGCGGCGGGACCACCACCAGCAGCAGGGCGAGGACGGCCAGCGTGAAGCCGCCCATGGCGAGGAACGCGATCCGCCAGCCCGCGACATCACCGATGAACGTGCCCAGCGGTACCCCGAGCACCGAGCCGAGCGGCACCGCGGAGAAGATCACCGAGGTCGCGCGGCCCACGGACTTGGCCGGCACCAGCTGCCCGGCCAGACCGGCTCCGATGGACCAGAAGCCGCCGATGGTAACCCCCACCATGACGCGGGAGACCAGGACCAGCCAATAGTTCGGCGCGACGGCGGCGAGGAAATTGGCCAGCGCCAACAGGAGGATGAACACACCCAGCATGACCCGTCGGTCGATCCGCCCCGTGGTCACCGTGACCAGCGGAGCCGAAATCGCGGCCAGGAACCCGGGCATGGTCATCATGAGACCAGCCATTCCGTCCGAGATGGTGAAGCTCGATCCGATCGAGGTGAGCAAGCCGATCGGCAGGATTTCGGTGGTGACGATGGCGAAGATCCCCAGCATCACGGAAATGACAGCCAGCCAGGAAATCAGGGGCGAGCGGCCTGATGGTGCGGGGGATTGGACAGAAGGGGTGGTTGTTGTGGACATGAATTCCGTCCTGAGTTGGGCTTCACATGCGGAGTGTGTCCACCAGTCCAGCAGGAACAGGCGTCATCCTCTGGCAGGTTCTCGACATCAACAACCGCCCCGCCGTCACCCGAACGTGGCAGAGGCGCGTCCGTGCGGTCGCCCTGCGTCGCATACCGGCAGGTCAGATGGGGTGTCCTGGGGGCCGTGGAGCGCCGTGGAGCCTCTTCGGTCCGCGACGACTTAGCCGAGTCGCACATCTGTCCGCACCGGAGAGAGGCTTCCTCGTATCTCGATGGTTGATGTCGCGAACCCGCTAGACAGGGACCCCTCCCGCTGTTTCTCTGGGTGCCCCTGGTGAGGCTCGCCACTGAATGGAGAAGAAGCGTGTTCGAGTCCGATGAGACGGTACGCAGGAAAGTGCGGGAGCGGGCCGCGGGGCTCAGCCGCGAGGAAGTCGAGGCGCGGAGAGAAGAGGCGCGGCGCAGGTGTGATAAAAGCGTGCCGGCTTACTGCGTCGAGCTGTCCATGCAACAGGAATGGCTGGAGCAGAATGTCCTTGAATGGCAGCGCGTCCTCGACGAGATGACCGCACGGGAGCTGAGCGTCTACCGTCCGGTGGACGAGAAGGTGTGACAAGACGTCGTTGCCAGGCGTCCTGGGCCGGGCAGGACGCGCTGTCCGGGGGCCCACGCTGATGTCGGATTTCCGCCAGCGTGCCGCTTCGGTCCTGGTCATCCTGGAGTCATGGAGACAGCGACGCACTTCGACCGGGAGCATTGTGTGCGTGCCGTGCAGTCGAAGGACGCGCGGTTCGACGGATGGTTCTACACGGCCGTGCTGACCACCCGGATCTACTGCCGGCCCAGCTGCCCCGTGGTTCCGCCCAAGCCCGGGAACATGACGTTCTACCCGAGTGCGGCGGCGTGTCAGCAGGCCGGGTTCCGTGCGTGCAAGCGCTGCCGTCCGGACACGAGTCCCGGTTCCCCGGAGTGGAACCAGCGCGCTGATCTGGTGGCCCGCGCGATGCGCCTGATCACGGACGGGGTCGTGGACCGTGAGGGGGTGCCGGGTCTGGCCGCCCGGCTCGGCTACAGCACCCGCCAGGTCGAGCGGCAGCTGCTCGCCGAGCTGGGTGCCGGACCCCTCGCGCTCGCCCGCGCCCAGCGCGCCCAGACCGCGCGGCTGCTCATCGAGACCACCGCGCTGCCGATGGCGGAGATCGCCTTCGCGGCCGGTTTCTCCTCCATCCGCGCCTTCAACGACACCGTCCGCGAGGTCTTCGCCCTCTCCCCGAGCGAGCTGCGTCGGCGAGTGCCGGCCGGGCGGGCGGCGGGCGACACCACCCCGGGCACACTGTCCCTGCGGTTGCCGTTCCGTGCCCCGCTCAACCCGGACAACCTCTTCGGCCACCTCGCCGCCACCGCCGTACCCGGCGTCGAGGAGTGGCTCGAGGGCGCGTACCGCCGCACGCTCCGGCTGCCCTACGGGCACGGGATCGTCGCCCTGGCCCCGCGCCCGGACCACATCGCCTGCCGTCTCACGCTCAGCGATCTGCGGGATCTGGCGGTGGCGATCAGCCGCTGCCGCCGGATGCTGGACCTGGACGCGGACCCGGTCGCGGTCGACGACCGGCTGCGCACCGATCCGCTGCTGGCCCCCCTGGTCGACAAGGCTCCCGGGCGCCGGGTGCCGCGCACGGTGGACGAGGCCGAGTTCGCGGTGCGGGCCGTACTGGGGCAGCAGGTGTCCACGGCCGCCGCCCGCACCCACGCCGCCCGCCTGGTCACCGCGCACGGCACACCCGTGGACGATCCCGAGGGCGGCCTCACCCATCTCTTCCCCTCGCCCCAGGCGCTGGCCGAGGTCGACCCGGAGACCCTGGCGATGCCCCGCACCCGGCGCACCACCTTCACCACCCTGGTGGGTCAACTCGCCGACGGTACGCTCCACTTGGGGGTGGAGTCCGACTGGGCCGGGGCCCGTGCCCGGCTGCTCGCGCTGCCCGGTTTTGGGCCCTGGACGGTCGATGTCATCGCCATGCGTGC
>NZ_JBFBFF010000036.1:0-13745 GCF_040684035.1 Streptomyces sp. NPDC093018 | reverse complement strand
GCCACCAGCCGCTTGTCTCCGGGGCGGTCTTCGCGTACCGCGACCACGGCCTGGGCGACCGCCTTCTCACGCAGTATCACCGCCTCGACCTCGGCGGGCTCGATCCGGAAGCCGCGCAGTTTTACCTGCGTGTCGGCCCGGCCGATGAACTCGACCCGTCCGTCGTGGTTCCACCGTGCCAGGTCGCCCGTCCGGTACATGCGTCGGCCCGCCGCACCGAAGGGGTCCGCGACAAACCGCTCGGCCGTCAGTCCCGCACGGCCCACATACCCCCTCGCCAGATGCGACCCGGTCACATACAGCTCACCGACGGCACCCGGCGGGACGAGGCGCAGAGCCTCGTCCAGGATGTAGACACCGGTATTGGCCAGCGGGGTTCCGATGGGCAGCGCCCGCGGACGACCCACCGTCCTGTCCACTCGGTGCACCATGGCGAAGACAGTGGTCTCCGTCGGACCGTAACCATTGTGGACAGCGATGTCCGGGCAGTGCGCGAGTACCCGGCGCACCGCCTCCGGAGAAACGACGTCCCCACCCGCCCACACCTCCCGAACCTCGCGGAATCCCTGCGGGTTCTCCTCGGCGAGCACATGGAACAGACCCGCGGTCAAGAACAGCGCCGGCACCTTGCGATCGGTCAGCAACCGGCCCAGCGCGGACGAATCCAGCATCCCGGGTGGCGCCACCTCCACGCATCCGCCCTGCAACAGCGGACCCCATATCTCTATGGTCGACGCGTCGAAGGCCGGCGACGAGTACTGGAGCATGCGCTCGGCCACGCCGTGGGCGAACACCTCGTCACGCACCAGCTCCGCGATGTTGCGGTGCGTGTTGCCCGATCCCTTCGGCACTCCCGTCGACCCGGACGTGAACATCACATAGGCGAGCTGATCGGGATGCACCCGCACGTCCGGCGGTGGCGTCACGGAGTCACCCGGCCGCCACCGTTCCAGCGGTGGCACCTGCAACACCGGCACCCAGTCCGGCAACTGGGAGCCGGGCACATCACGATCGGTCAGCACCATCGCCGCAGATGCCTGCCGCAGGATGTCCTCGATCCGGGCCTTGGGATACCGGGTGTCCAGGGGGACGTAGGCCCCACCGGCCTTCAGCACCGCCAGCATCGACACCAGCGCCTCGACACTTCGGTCCTGCCACAAGGCGACCCGGGTCTCGGGACCGATCCCCGCCGCGACGAGCCGCCGGGCCAGACGATTCGCCTGCTCCTCGAACTCCGCGAACGTCACCGTACGCTCACCGCACACGACGGCGGGCGCGTACGGCCGATCAACGGCGTGCGCCCGAACGACCTCCGGCAAAGACGCCGTCCGGGCCGGCAGCTCACCGTGGCCCGCTCCCGACAGCCACTGTCGCTCGCCGGGTGTGAGCACATCGATGTCGCCGATCGACTGATCCGGCGTCTCCACCACACCGGCCACGAACCGCACGATCCGTTCACCGAACGCGCGAACGGTGGATTCGTCGAAGATGTCGGTGGCGTAGTCGATGCTCAGATCCAGACCACCGGGCCGGGCCGCCTCCAGCCGGTGCTCCCGGAAGTTGACGGTCAGATCGAACCGGGCCACGCCGGCGGGGGTCTCCTCCGCGTCCGAGGTCAGGCCTGGCATCGCCGGCCCGGGGATGACCGCGTCAGCGAGGGTGAGCATCGTCTGGAAGAGGGGATGGCGGGAGGCGGAGCGTTCGGGGCTCAGTTCTTCGACGAGGCGTTCGAACGGCAGGTCCTGATGGGCCCAGGCAGCCAGGTCGGCTTCCCGGACCCGGGCCAGCAGCTGCCTGAAGCCGGGGTCACCGCTGGTGTCGGTGCGCAGCACCAGGGTGTTCACGAAGAACCCGACCAGCTCGTGCAGGGCGACGTCGTGCCGGCCGGCGACCGGTGAGCCGAGTGGGATGTCGTTTCCAGCGCCGCTGAGGGTGAGCACCGCGGCGGTGGCCGCTTGGACGGCCATGAACAGCGAGGCGTCGCAGGTGCGGCACAACCGCACCAGCCGCTCGTGCACGGCGGCATCGATGTGCAGCTCGACGCGGCCGCCCCGATAGGTCGCCACCGGAGGCCGGGGTCGGTCGGCCGGCAGTGTCGCCTCCAGCGGCAGATCGGTCAGCGCGTCCCGCCAGAAGCCGATCTGACGTGACACCGGACTGCCGGGGTCTCCGGCGTCGCCGAGCAGGTCCCGTTGCCACGACGCGTAGTCGGCGTACTGCACCGGCAACGGCGCCCACCCCGGCGCCCGCCCTGCCACCCGTGCCGCGTACGCCGCCGCCAGATCCCGCAGCAACGGCGTGTTCGACCACCCGTCAGAGGCTATGTGATGCACCACCAACGACAACACACACTCATCCGGACCCGTTTCCACCAACGTGGCCCGCACCGGCACCTCCCGCGCCAGGTCGAACACGTGCCGCGCCGAATCCCGCAGCACCGCCCCCGACTCGGCCTCGGAAGTCACCACGACACGCAGATCCAGCTCCACCTCGGCAGGCGCCAGCACCCGCTGGACCGGCCCGCTTTCACCCACGGGAAACACCGTCCGCAGACTCTCGTGGCGCCCCACCACATCGACCAGTGCGGCCGCCAGCGCCGTCCGGTCCAATTCCCCGCGCAAACGGATCGCCAACGGAATGTTGTACGTCGAGCCGCCCTCCAGCTGCGCCAGGAACCACAACCGCTGCTGCGCGAACGACAACGGCAGGGGATCCGGACGAGGTACCACCGGCTCCAGGACCGGCCGTAGGGCCGACTCGCCCACCGCGACCAGAGCCGCCATGCGGGCGACTGAGGGGCGACTGAAGACCTCCCGCACCGTCACATCGACGTCGAACGCCGCCCGTATCCGGCTGACCAGTCGGGTCGCGGACAGTGAGTGGCCGCCGAGTTCGAAGAAGTTGTCGTCGATGCCGACGCGTTCGAGGTCCAGTACGTCTGCGAAGAGGCCGCACAGGATTTCCTCCACGGGATTGCGTGGGGCGCGGCCGGTTCCGCCGCCGAGTTCCGGTGCGGGCAATGCCGCGCGGTCGACCTTGCCGTTGACCGTGAGTGGCAGGGCGTCGAGTACGACGAATGCGGACGGCACCATGAACTCCGGCAGTACCGTGGCAAGCGAGTGGCGAAGCGCGTCCAGGTCGATGTCGGTGTTCTCACCCGGTACGAGGTAGGCCACCAGCCGCTTGTCTCCGGGGCGGTCTTCGCGTACCGCGACCACGGCCTGGGCGACCGCCTTCTCACGCAGTATCACCGCCTCGACCTCGGCGGGCTCGATCCGGAAGCCGCGCAGTTTTACCTGCGTGTCGGCCCGGCCGATGAACTCGACCCGTCCGTCGTGGTTCCACCGTGCCAGGTCGCCCGTCCGGTACATGCGTCGGCCCGCCGCACCGAAGGGGTCCGCGACAAACCGCTCGGCCGTCAGACCCGCACGGCCCACATACCCCCTCGCCAGATGCGACCCGGCCACATACAGCTCACCCACGATGCCAGGGGCAGCGGGGGCGAGGGACTCGTCGAGGACGTAGAGCGCGGTGTTGGCCATGGGACGGCCCAGGTGGAGTGCCGCGACCGGGCGTGCCCGAGGTTCGAAGGTCTGGTAGCTGCAGAAGACCGTCGTCTCCGTCGGACCGTAGACGTGGACGACGGTGGTGTCCGGGCAGGCGTCGAGGACGCGGCGAAGCGCCGCGGTCGACAGCACGTCGCCGCCGGTCCAGATCTCACTCACCGCGGCGAGGGCCTCGACGTGCTCCTGTGCCATGGCGTCGAACAGGGCGGTGGTCAGATAGAGGGCGGTGATGTCGTGCTCCGCCACGGCTCCCGCCAGATCGCCGAGGTCGATCTTGTCGCCGGTCAGGACCGTCAGACCACCCCCGTGCAGCAGCGGTACCCACATCTCGTAGGTCGAGGAGTCGAAAGCGGGCGGCGAATACGCGAGCACCCGGTGGTGCCGTGCCGCGTCCCAGCAGGGATCGAGGGCGAGCTCGGCCACGTTGCGGTGCGTGTTGGCGACACCCTTGGGCGTACCGGTGGAGCCCGAGGTGTACATCACGTACGCCAACTGATCCGGGTGCACGTCGACATGCGGTGCGCCGGGGTCTCCCGCGACGGCCGCGGCTTCGCCCGCCGCAACGCGAGCCAGTGGGATGTCGCAGGTGAAAGGCAGTTCGGCCGGTTGTCGGTCCGTGAGCAACAGTGTCGCTCCGGCGTCCGTGAGGATCCAGGCGAGTCGCTGGGCGGGCTGGCGCGGGTCGAGCGGCACATATGCCGCGCCTGCCTTGAGCACGGCCAGCTCGGCGATGATCAGCTCGGCGGAGCGGCCCAGATAGAGGGCCACGTTGTCACCTGGCCGCACTCCGAGGCCGATGATGAGGCGGGCGAGCCGGTTGGCTGCCGCGTCCAGGCCGGCGTAGGTGAGCGTACGTCCCTCGCAGACGACGGCGACCGCGTCGGGCGTCCGGGCTCTCTGCTCGGTGAACAGGTGGTGCAGCGGCGCCCGCGGAAGCGGCTCGGTGGTGTCGTTGTAGTCGACGAGCAGGCGGTGGCGCAGCGATGCGCCGAGCCAGTCGATGGCGCCGACTCGCACCTCCGGGTCGGTGGCCACCACGGCCAGGGCGCGGGTGAGCAGATCCGCGGCGGTTCGAGCCGTTCCGGCTGCCAGCCGGTCGGCCCGGTGGACCAGTTCGACGCTGGGCGGCGCGCCTTCGGGGGCGGTCCGCACGACGAGGGTGGCGGCGTGGTGCGTGGTGTCGCGCAGCCGTACGCCGATCACGGCCGGGCCGGCGGGCTCGCCGTCCCCCGTCTCGCCGAGACCGAGCGCAGCGGGATCCCAACGACGGGTGTCGACGATGACCGCGGTGTCGAAGACGGAGCCCGCGAGCCCCGACCTCTCCTTGAGCGTCGTGGCAGTCGCATGGTGGTGGGCGGCCAGGAGCGCGTTGCGCGCGTCGGTGCGCCGGACAACGTCGGCGAACGCGTCGTGCGGCTCGGCCGCGATCCGGACGGGAAGGTCGTCGGCGTCGCCGAGAACTGCTTCCCAGCGGTTCTTCAGCTTCATGCACACCACAGCCCAGACGGTCTGGTAGAGCGCTTCGGGTGCAACGCCGAGACGGCCGGGAAGCGAGCCGAGATCGGTCGGGACGGGCACGGACAGCGACTCGGATCGGGGCCGCGGCTCTCGAATCGAGACGGTCGCGGCCGAGTGGCCGAGCAGGCAGGGTTCGCCGAGGTCGCGCAGCGCTTCCCGCCTGGCGGGGTGTGTGTCGGCCTCCGGCGACGTTCCGTGCGCCCACTCCCGCGGGTCACCGCCGAGCAGGGTGGCGAGGGTGTCGTAGGCGGCTCGGAGGGTGAGCACCGCGCGATCGCCGGTGAGGACGAGGTGGTGACGCGAGCCCTGCCCGGTCGTCATGACGACCAGGCGCAGCAGAGGTTCGTCACCCGTGGGGTCGACACCGCGTTCCCATTCCTCGTCTGCCACCCGCTGGACCGTCGCGTCGCCCTCGGCGCCCACCGAGACGTGTCGCTGAACCAAGGGCAGGCGGGCCTCAAGGCGGGCGACACGCACCGGGCCGCCCATGGCGTCGCGGTCGGAGCGGGCGAGCAGTTCGGGACGCGCACGGGCGATCCGGCCGGCGCGGGTGCTGAGCTCCTCCAGGTCGAGGTGACCGTCCACCGTGAGCACGACCTGCGTGGTGCCGAGGCCACGCAGATTCCGCTCGCCTTCCGCATGGAACAACAGACCCTCTTGGGCAGCCGTCACCGGCGGGAGACTTGCGTCGTGCGGATCTGGCATCTTGCCACCTTCTCGGAGCGTGGTTGTCTGACGGTGTGGGGCGTGCGTCGAACTGGCTGCGGGAGTCAGGTCACGCGGGTTCGAGTTCGAAAATGACCTCTCCGACCGTCATGTCGATCACGTGCTTGTGCCGTATCCTCCAACCGCTTTCCGCGAATGCGGACTCCCAGTCGGCGACGGTGGGGAGGAAGGTGCCCATCATGTCGTGAGCCACCTCGAAGCCGAGAGTGAAAACGGGCAACTCGTCGTCGGGGGTGCCGACTGTCCTCGTCGCGTCGCCGAGCAGGAACCGCTTGACGTCGGGGAACATGTCACGAATGCGGGCGAGGGTGGCGACGCAACGTTCCCGCGGCCAGAAATCGTGTCCCATCATGAAGCACGTCAGCAATTCGACCTCGGTGAACTCGGGACGCCGATCCATTGTTCGCACATCGGCGGTGACGAACGTCAGCCGGTCGGAGAGCCCGGCACCGACGGCGTCCGTCTCGGCTACCTTCAGCGAGTCGGCGGCGATGTCGATGCCGATCCCGTTGGCCTTCGGATGGCGTTGAAGGATCTTGATGAGCCGATCGCCGTTGCCGCATCCGAGGTCGGCGACCATGGTGAAATCGAAGTCGATCCCGTCGACGGCCGACCAGAACCAGGGATCGTAGGTGAGCGCGTTGATCTCGCGGCACGCGTAGGTGACTGCCGCTGGATCTCGTGGATCGAGCTCGCCGCTGCGGTGCTGGTTCTGGAGAACCAGCGGCATCCGGCGGAACAACTCCCCACTTCCCCTGGTGAGCCAGTGAAAGAACGATCGTGTTTGCTGGATTTCGGCGAAGTCCGCCGTGGGGGTCACCCTCGTGCCGTCCCTTTCCACGATCTTCACCGCGGCCAGCGCCCTGAACATCGCGAGGGTCGACGCCGGGTCCAGGTCGTTGCGGGCCGCGAACTCGTGGGCGTCCAGCACCCCCTTGTCGTGCAGCTCGTCCAGCGCGCCCAACTCCCAAGCGGCTGCGATGGCCGATGCGGCGACGGCGGAATTGTAGAGCTGCGCCGCTGTCTTCCACGAGCGGGCCTGCTCCGCGTCGATCATTGCTGTTCTCCTGATTGCTGTGGTGGTCAGTGTGCGTGCGGGCATTGCCCCCGACTGCGAGCCCGGGCCTCGTCGTCGAGGTAGAAATTGGGGCGTTGCTCGATTTGGTCGTAGTAGCGATGGAATACAGGTGTGATGCCGCCGGATATCGGGGGAACGATCCAGCTCCAGTCCGCTGACACAGTGCGGCCGTTGCGTTCTTCCCGGGCCAAGTGGCTGAGGAAGAGGCGGGATTCGGTGTGATGGTCGCTGATCGTGACACCGGCAGCGGTGAAGGAATGCAATACGGCGACGTTGAGCTCGACCAGCGCGCGGTCACGCCACAAGGTGGTTTCACTGCTGGTGTCCAGGCCGAGGCAGTCGGCGATGGTCGGCAAGAGGTTGAACCGGTCCTCGTCGACCAGGTTGCGCGCGCCGATCTCCGTGCCCATGTACCAGCCGTTGAACGGGGCCAGGGGATAGTCGATTCCTCCGATGCGCAGGCGCATGTTCGAAATCGCCGGCACGGCGTACCAGCGCAACGCGAGATCCGCGATCTGCGGATGGTCCGGGTGGGTGATGGGCACCTGGCGGATCAGATCGGACGGCAGCTCGAAAATCTGCGGCTTGTCGCCGGCGGCCTCGATGACCAACGGCAACACGTCGAAGGGGCCTTGAGGGGCCTGCCAGCCCAGCTTGCGGACGACGTCGGTGAAGTCGAGGCTCGCCGCGTCACCGAGAACGGTCCCGTCCTGCTGACGGTAGCCGGCGTACTGGATGAGCTGGGCGTTCCACACTCTGGCGGCAGGCCGCCCCGGGGTGTCGGGGGCGAAGATCGAGATGACCGGGCGGATGCGTCCGGCGTTCGTTGCTTGACGCAGGTGGTCACAGAGGTGCCGGTGAATCTCCTCGGGCGTTGTCACGTCCCGCCGGTCCACCACACGAAGGCTGTTCCAGTAGGCCCGGCCGATACAGCGGCTGGAGTTGCGCCAGGCCACCCGGGCGCCGAAGGCCAGCTCCTCGGAGGTGTGCCGGTAGGTGCCCGTGGCATCGATCTCGGCGACGACCTGCCCCAGACGCTCTGTGAACGGGACAGGTCGCCGAGGCTGCTCAGCGTGGAACTGGCGTAGGAACTCCTCCGCTTCGCCGAAGTCGGCGGTACTGCTGCTCGCGACGGACGACGTGTACCGGTCAGGACTGCCGGCCAGGAGCGGTTCGGTATCCATGGGCTTCCTCGGGGCTCGTCAGCCCAGGTTCAAGGGAAGGGACCGCAGCGACCGGAACTCGAGGTTGCTGTTCCAGTCGGGCTTGCCCGCCGGCCGGATCATCGGGAAACGCTCGAACAGGGAAACGAAGAACCACTTGATTTCGAGGCTGGCGATCTGGCGGCCGAGACATGCGTGCGGCCCGTAGCCGAACGACAGGTTCTTACCGCTGTTCTTCCGGTCGAGGTCGAACGTGTCCGGGTTCTCGAAAACGCTCGGATCCCGGTTCGCCGCCCCCAGGAACAGGGCGACCCGCTGTCCCGCCTTGATGCGGACATCACGCAGTTCCACGTCCGTCCCCGCGACACGCCAGGTGAACTGGTTCGACGCGTTATAACGCACCACCTCGTTCGCCACGTTGTCGACGCACGCGGGGCTCTCCAGGAAACGCGCGATCTGCTCGGGGTTCGTCGCGAACGCGAGCGTGCCGCTGCCGAGGGATCCCGGCGTCGTGGGTGCGAACAGCGCGATCAGCAGGAGGACCAGCTGATGCACGGTCTGCTCCGGCGTGACCTCGGTCTGGTCCGCGAGACCTGCCGCGAGACGGGCGATGACCGTGTCCGCGACGACCTTGCCCCGCTTCCCCTGAACGAGTTCGAGCGCGTAGGTGTGCAGGTCCGTGAGGTGTTCGAGCAGGTCGTCGAGCTCTACCGGCTGCTCCTTCGGCCCTGACCAGTAGGTCATCACCTTGTTCACGCTCGGCACCACGGTGTCGAGGTCCTCTTCGGGAACTCCGAAGGCGTGTACAGCGGCGTTCACGGGGAGCTTTTCGGCCAGCTCGGTGACGGCGTCGATGACCTTCGCATCGTCCGGAACGTCGGCTATCAGATCGTCGGCGACACGCTTGATGACCTGGCTGTAGTACTCGTGGGCTGCCCGCGTGAAGCCGGTGAGCGTGGACTTCCTCAGCGCGCCGTGACGCGGAGCGTCCGTGTACATCATGACATTGCTGGTGAACCGGTGATAGATGTTGTCGGCCGGCAGTGCGCGACCGTCGAACTTGCCGCTGAGAATCTCTTCCATGCGTTCGGCCTTGAACCGGGAGTCCTGCAGTACGCTCGCGCAGTCCTCGTGCCTCAATACGGCCCATGCGTTCAAACCCTCACACCAGTGGACCGGCTCGCGCTCCGCAAGGTCCGCATAGACCGGGTAGGGGTTCGGGATGATTTCAGGATTCGACAGCGGTGACAGATTTCCCATGGAATGCTCCTTGGAATTCGAGACGAACGGCTGACTTCGGCTTTCGGCTACTGGGGCGGGTTGTCCATGGCGTCGACCAGACTCTTGGGTCGCATGTCCGTCCATGTCTCTTCGATGAAGTTCACGACCGATTGCCTGTCCGATGGACCGCGCGTCACGGTCCATCCCGCGGGAACCTCGATCGTGGTGGGCCACAGCGAGTATTGACCCTCCGAATTGACGAGAGCGTAGTATTCGACATCGTCTCGCTCAAACGGATTCTTCATGCCGGTTTCCCTCCAGTTCACACAATCTGGCCACCAAAGTTTTGGCGATGACCGACAGCGGCTCGGGAGACATCATTTCCCCGTGTGTGCAGTCGATTCTCTGTACGTGCACCTGTCCGGTGCAATATCGCGCCCACAGTGCTGCGGCGTCTGCTGAACCGCGTTCATTGTCGCCGACGGCAGAATAAAGGTGAAGGTCCCCGGACATGCGGCCGACCGAACGAGGAAGGCTGCCGATCCGAGCCGAGTTAAGGGCTACCTCGAGAACTCTATGCACCTGTTCCTGTGCCAAAGACCCCAGCGTGCTCATCTTTTTCTGCATGACCGCGACGGCCTGGTCCATGCTGGGGGATTCACGCAGGCTCCCGGCCTCCGCTCCAAAGGCCTCCATGATCACCTTGAGAACAACTTCAGGGTGGTCGGATTCCCCTTGCAGAGGAGCAGGATGCGGAGAGGAGTCAAGCATGGCGAGAAACTCGACGTCATGGCCGCGATTCTGAAGTTCTACCGCCATGGCATGGGCCGTGGTTCCTCCGAGGGACCAGCCGACCAGGCGGTACGGACCATCCTTCTGAATCGCCAGGATTTCGTCAACATAGTTGCGAGTCATTTCCTCGATGGACTGAGGCAGCGGGCCGTCCTCGTTCAGCCCGCGGGCCTGGATTCCGTACAGCGGATAATCCGGTCCGAAGTGCTGGAGCAATCCGGAATAACACCAGCTGGTACCACCGACCGGGTGCACGCAGAAGATCGGGCGGCGTCTTCCGGTGGAGCGGAGAGGAAGAACAGGGCTGAGCGCGTCATCCGAGGCAGGGAGGTGCAGCTGTCGGCTCAGGGCGGCCACGGTGGGAGCCTGGAAGAGCGTGCGCACGGAGATCTCGGTGTTCAGCACCGCGCGGATGCGGCTGAGCAATCGGGTCGCGAGCAGTGAGTGCCCGCCCAGGTCGAAGAACCCGTCGTCGACGGACACCTTGTCAAGACCGAGAACCTCGGCGAACAGCGCGCACAGCACCTTCTCGTGTTCCGTGCGCGGAGCCCGCCTGTGGGCGGTGGAGTAGTCCGGCGCGGGCAACCGCCGGCGGTCGAGCTTCCTGTTCGCGGTCAGCGGCAGCGCCTCCAGTACCACCACCGCCGAGGGCACCATGTACTCCGGCAGCATCGCCGCGGCACGCTCGCGTACCGCGGCCGGATCCACCGCCGTGCCGGCGGCCGCGACCACGTACGCGACGATCCGCTGGTCACCGGGGCGGTCCTCCCGCACCACCACGACCGACTGGCCGACCTCCGCGTCCTTCAGCAGCACCGACTCGATCTCACCCAGCTCGATGCGGAACCCGCGCACCTTCACCTGGTCGTCCACCCGCCCCAGGAACGCCAGATACCCCTGCGCGTGCCACCGCACCAGATCGCCGGTGCGGTACATCCGCGACCCCGCCGGACCGAACGGATTCGCCACGAACCGGCCCGCGGTCAACCCCGGTCGGTTCAGGTACCCACGAGCCAGCCCCGCACCCGCGACGTACAACTCGCCCGCGACTCCCACCGGAACCGGCCGCAACCTCTCGTCCAGCACGAACACCCGCGTGTTGCACACCGGTCGGCCGATGGGAATGTCGTCCACGTGCTCACCCTCGGTGAGTCCCTCGAAGATCCAGGACGCCACGTCGACGGTCGCTTCCGTAGGGCCGTATGCGTTGACCATCCTCCGGCCCGGCGCCCAGCGCGCCACCAACTCGGCGGACAACGCCTCGCTGCCCGTGATCAGCACCCTCAGGTCCGGCAACCGCGTGTGGGGAAGGCTGCTCAGCACTGCGGGAGGGATATGAGCGTGAGTGACTTCGTTCTCGCGCATGAAGTCGCTGAGGGAATCTCCGTACATCGTCGCCGGAGGAAGGAGCAGCCGTGCCCCGGACAGCAGTGAAAGGCAGTATTCGGAAACGGTCACGTCGAAGCTGAGGGAGGCGAACTGGAGGACTCTGCTGTCGGGGTCGATGTCGTAGCGGTCGGCGTGGTTGGCGGCGAGGCTCGCGATCCCCTGGTGGGTGACCGTGACGCCCTTGGGACGTCCGGTGGAGCCCGAGGTGTAGATGACGTAGGCGGGATGAGCCAGGGACAGCGGTGCGCGACGGTCCCGGTCGACGGGATCGGTGTCCGGCTGGGCGGCGAGGACCGTCTCGACAGCGGGATCGTCCAGTGCCAGCACCTTGGTGCCGGCGGGCAAGCCGGGTGCCGTGCCGGCGGCGGTGATCACACACACGGGGGCGGCGTCATCGAGCATGAACGAGATCCGCTCGGGCGGATACTCGGTGTCGATCGGCAGGTACGCCGCGCCCGCCTTGAGCACTGCCAGCAACGCCACGATCATCCGCGCCGACCGCGGCATCGCCAGCCCGACCACGTCCTCGGGGCCGATGCCGCGGCTGATCAGGTGGTGGGCGAGGCGGTTGGCCCAGGCGTTCAGTCCGGCATAGGTCAGCTCGGTGTCCTTGTGGACCACCGCCACGCTGTCCGGTACCGCAGCCGCCCTGGCCTCGAAGAGCTCGGGCAATGTGGCCGCAGGAACCTCACGGCCGGTTCCGTTCCACTCCACCAGCATCCGCCGCCGCTCCTGCGGGGTGAGGATGTCGGCCGCGCTGACGCGGCCCTCGGGGTCGTGGGCGAGGGCGGTGAGCATGCGGGTCAGCCACTGACACATGCTCTCCGCGGTGGCCTGGTCGAACAGTTCAGTGGCGTACTCCAGCGCCCCGGACAGTCCGCCATCCCTTGTCTCTCCCACGGTCAGCGCGAGATCGATCTTGGCGCCGGACTGGGCGATCGGCCACTCGTGGACCTCCAGGTCGTGGAGGAGGGTGGCGTGATGGTCGTTGTTCTGGAGAACGAGCATGACCTGGAAAAGGGGGTGGTGGGACAGGCTCCGGGGCGGGTTGAGGATTTCGACGAGTCGTTCGAAGGGGAGGTCCTGGTGGGCGTAGGCGGCCAGGTCGCTCTCGCGGACCCGGTCCAGGAGCTCGGCGAAGGTGGGATCCCCGGAGGTGTCCGTGCGCAGGACGAGGGTGTTGACGAAGAAGCCGACCAGGTCGTTGAGGACGTCGTCCCCGCGCCCGGCCACCGCTGATCCGATCGGAATGTCCGTGCCGGCGCCGAGACGGGTCAGGAGCGCGGCGAACGCGGCCTGCAAGACCATGTACAGGGTGCAGCCGCGGGCCCTGGCCACCTCCATCAGCCGGCTGTGCAGTCCGGCATCGATGGTGAAGGGGACGGAGGCACCGCCATGGCCGGACACCGCCGGGCGGGGCCGGTCGGTGGGCAGTTCCAGCAGTTCCGGTGCCCCGGCCAGGGCTTGGCGCCAGAATGCGGACTGCTGATGCAACACGCTGTCCGGGTCGTCCTCCGCGCCGAGGAGCTCACGCTGCCACAGCGCGTAATCGGCGTAGTGGACCGGGAGTTGCTCCCACATGGGCACCTGGTCCTGGCAGCGGGCGGCATAAGCCGTCGACAGGTCTCGCATCAGCAGCCCGTTCGACCAGCCGTCACTGACCATGTGGTGCTTCAAGAGCAGCAACACGGACTCGTCCTCGGCCAGGGTGAACAGCCACGCCCGCACCAACAGATCGGTGGCCAGGTCGAAGTGGTGGCCGGCCGCCGCCTCCATGGCCCGGGCCAGACCTTGCTCGTCGGCAGCGGTGACCTCCAGCTCCGGCACCGCCTCGGCGGCGGGGAGCACCTGCTGGAAGGGTTCACCGTCCTGTTCGGGAAACACGGTGCGCAGGGCCTCGTGCCGGTCCACCACATCGGACAGCGCCGCTCGCAGCGCCGGAAGGTTCACCCGCCCCGACAGACGCAAGGCCCACGGAGAGTTGTAGGAGGGCCCCTCCATCTGGGCCAGGAACCACAGCCTGCGTTGTGAGGCGGACAGCGGCAGTCGGGTGGGGCGGGGCTGTGATCCGAGTTCCGGCCGGGTCCGGCCGGTGTGGAGGTTGTCGGTGATGCCTGCGATGGTGGGGGCCTGGAACAGGTTGCGGATGCTCAGTTCGGCGCCGAGTACGGCGCGGATGCGGCTGATCAGCCGCATTGCGAGCAGTGAGTGGCCGCCGAGGTCGAAGAAGTTGTCGTCGATTCCGGCGTCGCTGATGCCGAGTATGTCGGCGAACAGGCCGCAGAGGATCTC
>NZ_JBFBFF010000035.1:0-14467 GCF_040684035.1 Streptomyces sp. NPDC093018 | reverse complement strand
AAACGCCCGGTTACATTCCGAACCCGGAAGCTAAGCCTTTCAGCGCCGATGGTACTGCAGGGGGGACCCTGTGGGAGAGTAGGACGCCGCCGAACTCCTTTTACAGCTCCGGCTCTTGGGCATCAGCCCGAGAGCCGGAGCTTTTTTGCGTTGGGGTAAAGTCAGGGAGCATCGTTGGCTCGTTTTCCCACAGGAGGCCCCCGGGTGGAGGTCCAGGAGACCCGTGTCCAGACAGACCGGGTCCTCACCATCCCCAATATCCTCAGCATGGCGCGGCTCGTCGGCGTGCCCGTGTTCCTGTGGTTGATCCTCAGGCCGGAGTTCGGGGGACCCAAGAGCGACGGCTGGGCACTGCTCGTGCTGGCCTTCAGCGGAGTCAGCGACTACCTGGACGGCAAGCTCGCCCGGCGCTGGAACCAGATCAGCAGCCTGGGCCGGCTCCTCGACCCGGCCGCCGACCGGCTCTACGTACTCTCCACGCTGCTCGGCCTCACCTGGCGGGAGATCCTCCCGGTCTGGCTGACGGCCCTGCTGCTCGCCCGGGAGCTGATGCTCCTGGTGATGGTGGGCATCCTCCGCCGGCACGGCTATCCGCCGCCCCAGGTCAACTTCCTCGGGAAGGCAGCCACGTTCAACCTCATGTACGCCTTCCCGCTCCTGCTCCTCAGTGACGGCAGTGGTTGGATCGCGTCACTGGCCGCAGTTTTCGGATGGGCGTTCGCCGGATGGGGTACAACGCTCTATTGGTGGGCAGGAGTGCTCTACGTGGTACAGGTCCGCCGATTGGTCCGCGCGGACGCCATGGCCGATTGAGCTCGGCGATTGTCCTGACCTGACGCCTCGATGGCCCGCGGCACAAAAGTGCGGGACAATCTGGACGGGTGAAGTCGGCTAGACCGTCGTCTCTCAGAGGAGGACGCTTCCGACATGAAGGCCGTCGTGATGGCTGGAGGCGAAGGCACCCGCCTTCGCCCCATGACCTCAAGCATGCCCAAGCCGCTCCTGCCCGTGGTGAACCGCCCGATCATGGAGCATGTGCTACGGCTGCTCAAAAGGCACGGGCTCACCGAGACCGTTGTCACCGTGCAGTTCCTTGCCTCGCTCGTCAAGAACTACTTCGGTGACGGCGAAGAGCTCGGTATGGAGCTCACCTACGCCAATGAGGAGAAGCCACTCGGTACCGCCGGAAGCGTCAAGAACGCCGAAGAGGCATTGAAGGACGATGCCTTCCTCGTCATCTCCGGTGATGCCCTGACCGACTTCGACCTCACGGAGCTGATCAATTTCCACAAGGAGAAGGGCGCGCTCGTCACGGTCTGTCTGACCCGTGTGCCCAACCCCCTGGAATTCGGCATCACCATCGTGGACGAGGAAGGCAAGGTCGAGCGCTTCCTGGAGAAGCCGACCTGGGGACAGGTCTTCTCCGACACCGTCAATACGGGCATCTACGTGATGGAGCCCGAGGTCTTCAACTACGTAGAACCCGATGTTCCGGTCGACTGGTCCGGCGATGTCTTCCCGCAGCTGATGAAGGAGGGCAAGCCGATCTACGGCTTTGTCGCCGAGGGCTACTGGGAGGACGTCGGCACGCACGAGAGCTACGTCAAGGCCCAGGCCGACGTCCTGGAGCGCAAGGTCAACGTCGACATCGACGGATTTGAGATCTCCCCGGGCGTATGGGTGGCCGAGGGCGCCGAGGTGCACCCCGACGCCGTACTGCGCGGACCGCTCTACATCGGCGACTACGCCAAGGTCGAGGCCGGCGCCGAGATACGCGAGGACTCCGTCATCGGCTCGAACGTCGTCGTCAAGAGCGGCGCCTTCCTGCACAAGGCGGTCGTCCACGACAACGTCTATGTCGGCCAGCACAGCAATCTGCGCGGCTGCGTCGTCGGCAAGAACACCGACATCATGCGGGCCGCCCGGATCGAGGACGGCGCGGTCATCGGCGACGAATGCCTCATCGGCGAGGAATCGATCGTCCAGGGCAATGTGCGGGTCTACCCCTTCAAGACCATCGAGGCCGGCGCCTTCGTCAACACCTCGGTCATCTGGGAGTCCAGGGGGCAGGCGCAACTCTTCGGCGCCCGCGGGGTCTCCGGCATCCTGAACGTGGAGATCACACCCGAACTGGCCGTCCGCCTCGCCGGCGCGTACGCGACCACCCTCAAGAAGGGCTCCACGGTCACCACGGCCCGCGACCACTCCCGAGGCGCCCGAGCGCTCAAGCGCGCGGTCATCTCGGCGTTGCAGGCGAGCGCCATCGACGTACGCGACCTGGAGAACGTGCCGCTGCCCGTGGCCCGGCAGCAGACCGCGCGGGGCAGCGCCGGCGGCATCATGATCCGTACCACGCCCGGCGTCCCGGACTCCGTCGACATCATGTTCTTCGACGGACAGGGCGCCGACCTGTCCCAGGGCGGTCAGCGCAAGCTGGACCGGGTGTTCGCGCGCCAGGAGTACCGGCGGGCGTTCCCCGGCGAGATCGGCGACCTGTACTTCCCCGCCAGCGTCTTCGACTCGTACACCGGGTCGCTGCTGCGCAATGTCGACATCAGCGGGATCCCCGACTCCGGAATGAAGGTCGTCGTGGACGCCTCCAACGGCAGCGCGGGACTGGTGCTGCCCAGCCTGCTGGGCAAGCTCGGGGTGGACTCCCTGACCATCAACCCGGGTCTCGACGAGTCCAGGCCCACGGAGACCGCCGAGATGCGGCGCAGCGGTCTGGTGCGCCTCGGCGAGATCGTCGCCTCCTCTGGTGCCGCGTTCGGTGTGCGCTTCGACCCCGTCGGCGAGCGGCTGTCGCTCGTGGACGAGAAGGGCCGGATCATCGAGGACGACCGGGCGCTGCTGGTGATGCTGGACCTGGTGGCCGCGGAGCGGCGCAGCGGCCGGGTGGCGCTGCCGGTCACCACGACCCGCATCGCCGAACAGGTGGCCGCCTACCACGGCACCCAGGTCGAGTGGACGACGACCTCCCCGGACGACCTCACTCGTGTGGGTGGTGAGGAGGGCACCATCTTCGGCGGTGACGGCAAGGGCGGATTCATCGTCCCCGAGTTCGGCAGCGTGTTCGACGGCACGGCGGCGTTCGTCCGGCTGATCGGGCTCGTGGCGCGCACCCAGCTCACCCTGAGCCAGATCGACGCGCGGATCCCGCGGGCGCACGTCCTCAAGCGGGACCTGGCGACACCGTGGGCCGTCAAGGGGCTCGTGATGCGCCGGGTGGTGGAGGCGGCAGGGGACCGCTCGGTCGACACCACCGACGGCGTACGGGTCGTGGAGAGCGACGGGCGCTGGGTGATGGTGCTGCCCGACCCGGCCGAGGCGGTCACCCATCTGTGGGCCGAGGGCCCGGACGACGCCTCCGCGCAGGCCCTGCTGGACGAGTGGTCGGGCGTCGTGGACAGCGCCGGCCGGTAGGTCGTACGACGGCTTCGCCAAGGCCGCTCCGGAGCCGCCTCGAAGGCCGCTGAAGGGCCTCCCGGGCCCGCCGCGGATCTTCCTGGTGCCCCGGGGCGGTCGCGCCCCCTGCTGGTCAGGGCGGTGGCGCCGCCGCGCGCGTGGGTGCCGGACAAGTGCCCCCCAAGGGGGTCTGTCCGGCACGTCGGTGGGGCCATTCGGAGTATCGCGCGCGACATGCGACGATGTGCGGCATGCCGCAGCAACCCCCCGTTCGGAGCAGCGCCGCGCGGCCGCGCCGCCCGGACGCCTCCATGTCGTTGATCACCAACGTCATGGACCACAGCCTCGACGACGGGTACGCCGAGGCCGCCGCCCGGAAGAAGTCCTGGGGCGAGGGCGGTCTGCCGAAGACCCTCAGGGCGAAGCTGGGCCTCGCGGGCGGCCTCGTCCTCGCGGCGCTGGTCGTGACCGTGGGGGCGGCACAGGCACGGGTGGCGGCGCCCGTGGTGGCCAAGGAGCACCAGGAGCTGATCGACCGCGTCGACAAGGAGACCGCCGACGCGGACAAGCTCCAGAGCGGCGTCGACAAGCTGCGTGACGACGTCAGCGCGCGCCAGCGGGCCGCGCTGAGGTCGAGCGGCGGCAGCGCCGAGGCGGACCTGGTGGGCATGCTGTCGGGTGCCACCGAGGTGCACGGCCCCGGCGTCAAGCTGGTGGTGAACGACGCCAAGGAGGCCAGCACCGGCGGTGACGGCACCAACCCGCGGGAGACCGCGGGGTTCTCCGACACCGGCCGGGTGCGCGACCGTGATCTTCAGCGCGTGGTCAACGGGCTGTGGGCGTCCGGCGCCGAGGCCGTCTCCGTCAACGGGCAGCGGCTGACCGCCCTGTCGGCGATCAGGGCCGCCGGAGACGCGATCCTGGTCGACAACAGGCCGCTCGTGCCGCCGTACACCGTGCTGGCGGTGGGGAACGGACCCCGGCTGAGCAGCGACTTCCAGAACAGCGGCGACGGACTGTATCTGCACGCCCTGGAGCAGAACTACGGCATCCGCGCCACCATCTCCACCGAGCACGACGTCCGGCTGCCCGCCGCGCCGAGTGTGATCGTCCGTACGGCGCAGCCGGTCCCCGACAGCGCCGACGCCAAGAACAACAAGAGCGCCAAGAACAGCAAGAACAGCAAGAACACCGAGAAGACGGAGAAGGGCACATCGTGATCGCCGTACTGGGCCTCGTCGTGGGAGTCGTGGCCGGCCTGTTGGTCCGGCCCGAGGTTCCGGCGGTCGTGGAGCCTTATCTGCCGATCGCCGTCGTGGCGGCGCTGGACGCCGTCTTCGGCGGTCTGCGGGCCATGCTGGACGGCATTTTCGACGACAAGGTCTTCGTGGTGTCGTTCCTGTCGAACGTGGTCGTGGCGGCCCTGATCGTGTTCCTGGGCGACAAGTTGGGCGTGGGCGCGCAGCTGTCCACGGGCGTCGTGGTCGTCCTCGGTATCCGCATCTTCTCCAACGCCGCCGCGATCCGGCGGCACGTCTTCCGGGCGTGAGGCGATGAGCGACAACCAGCACGACGACGGCGAGCGCGATGAGCGCGACGGCCATCACGGTCACGCGCACGGTGAGCACGCGGCCCGGCCGGGAAACCGGCTGCGCAAGGAGCTGCCGGCCGAGGTGCCCGCCCCGGCGCCCGGAGCGGGGCAGCGGCCCGTGCCGCGCCCCGACGAGTCGCTGAGCGGCCGTCAGCGGCTCGTCAAGGGGCTCTGGCCGCCGCGTCTGACCCGGCCCCAACTCATCGTCGCGCTGCTCCTGTTCGGCCTCGGTTTCGGCCTGGCCGTCCAGGTGGCGTCCAACAGCGACACCGACAGTGCGCTGCGCGGCGCACGTCAAGAAGATCTTGTTCGCATCCTGGATGAACTGGATTCGCGTACTCAGCGTCTTGAGGACGAGAGACAGGGACTCGAAAAGCAGCGGTCGGAGCTCCAGAGCAGTTCGGACCAGGCCGCGGAGGCACGCAAGCAGACCGCCGAGAAGGAACGGCAACTCGGCATCCTGGCGGGCACCGTGGCGGCTCAGGGTCCCGGCATCACCATGACGATCGAGGACACGAAGGGGACGGTCCAGTCGGACATGCTGCTCGACACCATCCAGGAGCTGCGCGCGGCCGGCGCGGAGGCGATCCAGGTCAACGGCGTGCGCGTGGTGGCCAACACCTACTTCGCGGACGCGGGCAAGAGCGTGAGCGTGGACGGGAACAAGATCACCGCCCCCTATCGTTTCAAGGTCATCGGCAAACCGCAGGATCTGGAGCCGGCACTGAACATCCCGGGAGGCGTGGTGCAGACTCTGGAGAAGGAGCAGGCCACGGTCTCCGTCGCACAGTCGGGCAAGATCGTCGTGGACGCCTTGCGACAGGCGAAGCAGCCTGACTACGCTCGGTCGTCCTCCCAGTGAACCGGCGGTGCATGGGGGCGGTCCGGCAGGGGCATGAGGTTGCGGGGGGTCGGCGCACCGACGAGGTGACGCGTGGTGGAAACTGTCTGGTGGGCACGGACGTTGTGAGGGTGTCCGGGTCGGCCGGTGTCGGCAATCAGGGTTCGTCCTGCCCCACGGGCGGGTCTGTTTCGGTCAAGGGGAATCGCCCGTGAAGTTGTTTGCGAAGTGGTTCGGCAAGAGCGCGCGAGAGGGCGGCGACAACGCGACCGCTCGTCATCGCGCACAGCCTGACGCACAAGGTCAGCGACCGCTGTTCCGGGACCAGATGGCTGGTCCGGGCGGTGACATTTCGGGAGGCCAGGGCGCGCCGTCAGTTGACCCTGCCCAGTCCCGCGGCATAGGTTTCGGGCAACCGTCAACCTCAAGTACGGGTGGAGAGTTCGCTCCCGGCCCGTACGCGTCCAATGCCCCGGCGGGGCAGCCGCGGCAGGAGGATCCGTCCATGTCGGTCCTGGTGTGTACGAGGTGCGGTAACCGCAACGCGGAGAACGCCCGCTTCTGTTCCAACTGCGGTGCGCCGCTGCGTCCCGGAGCCGTGCCCGAGCGCGCCTCCGAGACGACGTCCACGATCTCGATCTCCGGTCTCGAGGCCTACGACGCGGAGGTGACCGGCCAGACGCCGATGCCGCTGCTGTCGCCCGAGGCGCAGGCCGCGGTGGACGCGCTTCCGGCGGGCTCGGCCCTGCTGGTGGTGCGCCGGGGCCCGAACTCGGGCAGCCGCTTCCTGCTCGACGGCGATCTGACCACGGCCGGCCGTCATCCGCAGAGCGACATCTTCCTCGACGACGTGACCGTCTCGCGTCGCCATGTGGAGTTCCGCCGCTCGCCGGACGGTTCGTTCACCGTCGCCGACGTCGGCAGCCTGAACGGCACGTACGTCAACCGTGAGCCGATCGACCAGGTCGCCCTGCACAGCGGTGACGAGGTGCAGATCGGCAAGTACCGGCTGGTGTTCTACCCGAGCCGGCAGGGCATCTGACCCGCCCCCGGACGCGTTCCGGGGGTAACCCAGGGAAGGTCCATGCTTCACACACCGAGCGGCGGTGCCGGAAGCGGTACCGCCGCCAGGGACAGCGGGTTGATGAGCATCGGGGCGGTGCTGAACGCGCTGCGCGAGGAGTTCCCCGAAGTCACCATCTCCAAGATCCGTTTCCTGGAGGCGGAGGGGCTCATCGAGCCGCAGCGGACCCCTTCGGGGTACCGCAAGTTCAGTCCCGGTGACCTGGAGCGGCTCGGACACGTCCTGAGAATGCAGCGGGACCACTATCTGCCGCTCAAGGTGATCCGCGAGCATCTGGACGCCGTGGAGCGCGGCGAGGCCGTCCCGCTGCCCGTGGTCGGGCGCCAGCGCACCGGGGGCGAGGTGCTGGAGGTGCAGGAGGGGCCCACCGTGGCCCGCGTCGGCCGGTCCGAGCTGCTGGCCGCCGCGGACATCGGCGAGGCCGAGCTGGAGGAGTGGGAGTCGTACGGACTCCTGGTGCCGCTGGCCGACGGGACGTACGACGCGGACGCGGTCACCGTGGCCGCCCTCGTCGCCGAGCTGGGGCACTTCGGGATCGAGCCCCGCCATCTGAGGGTGATGAAGGCGGCCGCCGACCGGGAGGCCGGGCTGGTCGAGCAGGTGGTGGCCCCGCTCAAGCGCCACCGCAACCCGCAGACCAGAGCGCTCGCCGAGGCCCGTACGAAAGAGCTGGCGGCGCTCACCACGAAGCTGCACGCGGCCCTCCTGAAGACCGCCCTCGGAGTGCGTCTTCCCTGATCCGGGGGCAGGCCGGCGGGGGCCGGATCGGGCGGCCGCTCGGGGCCCCGACTACCCAAACGTCCCGGGCACGGCCTAGGGTTGCTGTGTGAACGAGCTCGATGTCGTAGGTGTCCGGGTCGAAATGCCCAACAACCAGCCGATCGTGCTCCTGCGCGAAGTGGGAGGCGACCGTTACCTCCCCATCTGGATCGGGCCGGGGGAGGCGACGGCGATCGCCTTCGCCCAGCAGGGCATGGCCCCGGCCAGGCCGCTGACCCACGACCTGTTCAAGGACGTGCTGGAGGCCGTCGGCCAGGAGCTGACCGAAGTACGCATCACCGACCTGCGGGAAGGCGTCTTCTACGCGGAGCTGGTGTTCGCCAGCGGGGTCGAGGTCAGCGCCCGTCCCTCCGACGCCATAGCGCTGGCCCTGCGCACCGGCACGCCGATCTACGGCAGCGACACGGTGCTGGACGACGCGGGGATCGCCATCCCGGACGAGCAGGAGGACGAGGTGGAGAAGTTCCGCGAGTTCCTCGACCAGATCTCGCCCGAGGACTTCGGCACCAGCAGCCAGTGAGGCGGCCGGCGCCCGCGAGCGGCTCATAGGGGCCCTGGCCTGCGCGGCCGGGGCTTTCGGGGGTCGGTCCTGGGCTTCTCGCGGCCGGTTCCCGGGGCAATTGCCACCGGCGATTGAGAGCGTCCTACGGGTCTCCGCGAGGGCATTCGGCTAGCCTTTCCCCGCGGTGGGACACGGGAAACCACTCCTTGGGTGATTATCACTCGGCGTGCCGAGTGTGGCGATCGTTGACGCACCCCTGGTGACTGCCTACCGTCGAGAAGGCAGGTCAAGGACGGAGGTCGGCGTGAGAACCAGCGGCGACGGTACGGCTGGGGGTGCTCCCGTGCGCGGTTTCGGGGAGAGCGGTCCGTACCCGGTTCACAGCAGCGCGGTGGATCACGCTCCGCAGCGGCCGACGGCGGTACCGGGCGGCGAAGGGGCGGCGTCCATGACGTCCGAGGAGATCGGCTACCGGGGGCCCACGGCCTGCGCGGCGGCCGGCATCACCTATCGACAGCTCGACTACTGGGCGCGTACGGGCCTGGTCGAGCCGAGTGTGCGGCCCGCGTACGGATCGGGCACCCAGCGGTTGTACAGCTTCCGGGACGTCGTCGTCCTGAAGATCGTCAAGAGGTTCCTGGACACCGGGGTCTCGCTGCAGAACATCCGCTCGGCCGTGCAGCACCTCCGGGAGCGCGGTTTCTGCGATCTGGAGCGCATGACGCTCATGAGCGACGGCGCGACCGTCTACGAGTGCACCTCGCCCGACGAGGTGCACGCGCTTCTCCAGGGCGGCCAGGGCATCTTCGGGATCGCGGTCGGCGTGGTGTGGCGGGACGTCGAGAACGCCCTGTCCCAGCTGCACGGCGAGCGCGTCGACACCGGCGAGACGCTGGTCGGGCACAACCCGGCGGACGAGCTGGCGCGGCGCCGCAACCGGGCGGTCTGAACCGGCCCTGACCCGACGGGCCGCCGGGCGTCGTCGGATTGTCAGTGCCGTGGTGCAGCATCGGAGATGTGAGAAACGCGCCCACGATCCTGCATCTCGACATGGATGCCTTCTACGCCTCGGTGGAGCAGGCATCCAAGCCGAGCCTGCGCGGAAAAGCGGTCGTGGTGGGCGGGCTCGGACCGCGCGGAGTGGTGGCCACGGCGTCGTACGAGGCGCGGGCCTTCGGGGTGCACTCGGCGATGCCCGTGGCCCAGGCGCGGCGGCTGGCGCCCAACGCGGCGTATCTGGTGCCGCGCTTCAGTCTGTACCGAGCGGTCAGCGAGCAGGTGATGACGCTGCTGCGGGAGCTGTCGCCGCTGGTGGAGCCGCTGAGCCTGGACGAGGCCTTCGTGGACCTGGCGGCCTCGGGCGCGGCGGAGGACACGGAATCGGCGCGGCGCACGGGCCTGCGACTGCGCGCGGACATCCGTACGGTCACGGGGCTGACCGGGTCGGTGGGGCTCGCCGCGTCCAAGATGCTCGCGAAGATCGCCTCCGAGCAGGCCAAGCCGGACGGCCTGGTGCTCATCGAGCCGGGCACCGAGCGGGCGCTGCTGGGTCCGCTGCCGGTCCGGACCCTGCCCGGGGTGGGTCCGGCCACCGGGGACCATCTGCGGCGCGCCGGGATCACGACGGTCGAGGAACTGGCCGAGGCGGGCGAGGACGAACTCGTGCGGCTGCTCGGCAAGGCCCATGGACAGGCGCTGTACGCGATGGCGCTGGCGCGGGACGAGCGGCCGGTGGTGGCCGAGCGGGAGGCCAAGTCCGTGTCGGTCGAGGACACGTACGACGTGGACATCCATGACCGGCCGCGGATCGGGTTCGAGGTGCGGCGGCTGGCGGACCGGTGTGTGCGGCGGCTGCGCGAGGCGGGGCTGTCCGGGCGGACGATCGTACTGAAGGTGCGGCGGTACGACTTCTCGACGCTGACCCGCTCCGAGACGCTGCGGGGCCCCACGGACGATCCGGCGGTCGTACGGGAGGCCGCCGAGCGGCTGCTGGAGTCCGTGGACACGACGGGCGGGGTACGACTGCTCGGTGTCGGCGTCTCCGGGCTCGCCGACTACACCCAGGAGGACCTGTTCGCCCAGGCGTCCTCGCGGGCGGACCCGGCGCCCGAGGAGGCCGTGGCCGAGCCGGTCGCGGTGCCCCGGGAGCCGGTGCTGCCGCACTGGCGGGCCGGCCAGGACGTGCGGCACGCCGAGCACGGGCACGGATGGGTGCAGGGGAGCGGGGTGGGCCGGGTCACGGTGCGCTTCGAGACCCCGCAGTCGCCGCCGGGACGGATACGCACCTTCCTGGTCACGGACCCGGCGCTGGAGCCGGCGGACCCGCTGCCGCTGGTCGCCGCGGCACCCGCGCCCTCGGCCGCCCCCGATCTGTCGGCCGGGCCACTGCCGTGACCGCTGCTCGACGGCATCGCCCTCATCGGCGAAGCCCTCTGGCGTCCGGGGCTATGTCTCCTCCGAGCCCGCCAGCTTGCCGAAGTTGTGCTCGGGGGCGGCGTCCGGGGTCACGTCGAGGCCGTAGTGGTGGTAGAGCTGGAGTTCCTGTTCGGGGGAGAGGTGGCGGCCCACGCCGAAGTCGGGGGCGTCCTTGATCAGGGAGCGGTCGAAGGGGACATGGAGGGTGCCCTCGACGAGCTCGCTCGGTTCCAGGGGGACGAACGCGTCGCGGGAGAAGAGGCCGGTGCGTATGGCCGCCCACTCGGGGACACCGGTGGCGTCGTCCAGGTACACCTCGTCGATCGTGCCGATCTTGGTGCCCTTGCGGTCGAACGCCTTGCGGCCGATCAGGTTGCGCGGATCGATGTCGGTCTGCACGGTCCCTCTCCCTCCAACTGGTCGCAACTCATCCGTAAGCACTACGAAAGAGCACATTCACTGCGGCGGCCACTTGAGAATTCGGCCGTTGACCTCGCTGGTAGGCTGATTGCGGCTGCTGACCCCATGCGGGAGAGTCCTCCGACCCACCTCGGAGGCGCCGAAGGAGCAAATCCTCCCCGGAATCTCTCAGGCTCACGTACCGCATGGACGAGGTCACTCTGGAAAGCAGGGCGGATGTCGACGGCTTCCGCTCTCACCGACGGTGAAAGCCGGCGCCGCAAGGTGCCGGTGAAGCTCTCAGGTTGAGATGACAGAGGGGGAGGCCGTCCGGGCACCCGCGCCGTGGTGCCCTTCGAAGGTCGTCAGACCAGGAGGCCTCCGCCATGACCGCCCATCGCATTCCGCTCTCCGAGCTCGAAGCGGGCATCCCCTTCGAACAGCGTCACATCGGGCCCGACCAGGAGGCGCGGGCCAAGATGCTCGCACAGGTCGGCTACGGCTCCCTGGACGAGCTGACCGCCGCCGCGGTCCCGGATGTGATCAAGAACGCCGACGCCCTCGACCTGCCGGGCGCCCGGACCGAGGCCGAGGTGCTGGCCGAGCTGCGCTCGCTCGCCGACCGCAACCAGGTCCTCGGCTCCATGATCGGCCTGGGTTACCACGGCACCTTCACCCCGCCTGTCATCCTGCGCAACGTCCTGGAGAACCCGGCCTGGTACACGGCCTACACGCCCTACCAGCCGGAGATCTCCCAGGGCCGCCTGGAAGCCCTGCTGAACTTCCAGACCATGGTCGCCGACCTCACCGGTCTGCCCACCTCCGGCGCCTCCCTCCTGGACGAGGGCACGGCCGCCGCCGAGGCGATGGCGCTGTCCCGGCGCATGGGCAAGAACAAGAAGGGCCTCTTCCTGGTCGACGCGGACGCGCTGCCGCAGACCATCGCCGTCATACAGACGCGCGCCGAGCCGACCGGCGTCGAGGTCGTCGTCGCCGACCTGAGCGCGGGCATCCCGGCCGAGATCGCCGCCCGTGACATCAACGGCGTGCTGGTCCAGTACCCCGGCGCCTCCGGTGCCGTACGCGACATCAAGCCGGTGATCGAGAAGGCGCACGAGCTGGGCGCGCTCGTCACCGTCGCCGCCGATCTCCTCGCCCTCACCCTGCTGACCTCCCCGGGTGAGCTGGGCGCCGACATCGCCATCGGTACCACCCAGCGCTTCGGCGTCCCGATGGGCTTCGGCGGCCCGCACGCCGGCTACATGGCGGTGCACGAGAAGTTCGCCCGCAGCCTGCCCGGCCGCCTGGTCGGCGTGTCCGTCGACGCCGACGGCAACAAGGCGTACCGGCTGGCCCTCCAGACCCGTGAGCAGCACATCCGCCGCGAGAAGGCCACCAGCAACATCTGTACCGCGCAGGTGCTGCTCGCCGTCATGGCCGGCATGTACGCCGTCTACCACGGCCCCGAGGGCCTGCGGACCATCGCCCGGCGCACCCACCGCTACGCGACGCTCCTCGCCGAGGGCCTGAAGGCCGGCGGCATCGAGATCACGCACGGCGCCTTCTTCGACACCATCACCACGCGCGTGCCCGGCAAGGCCGCCGAGATCGTCGCCGCCGCCCGGGACAAGGGCGTCAACCTGCACCTGGCCGACGCCGACCACGTCTCCCTGGCCTGCGACGAGACCACCACGCGGGCGCAGCTGGAGAGCGTCTGGGCCGCCTTCGGCGTCGAGGCCGACCTGGCGGCGCTGGACGCGGCCACCGAGGACGCGCTGCCGGAGGCGCTGCTGCGCGGCGACGACTTCCTCGCCCACCCGGTCTTCCACGAGCACCGCTCCGAGACCGCGATGCTGCGCTACCTGCGCAAGCTGTCCGACCGCGACTACGCGCTCGACCGCGGCATGATCCCGCTGGGCTCCTGCACCATGAAGCTCAACGCGACCACCGAGATGGAGCCCATCACCTGGCCCGAGTTCGGCGCGCTGCACCCCTTCGCGCCCGCCGAGCAGGCCGAAGGCTTCCTCACGCTCATCCATGAGCTGGAGGACCGCCTCGCCGAGGTCACCGGCTACGACAAGGTCTCCCTGCAGCCGAACGCCGGCTCCCAGGGCGAGCTGGCCGGTCTGCTGGCCGTCCGCGGCTACCACCGTGCCAACGGCGACGAGCAGCGCACCGTCTGCCTCATCCCGTCCTCCGCGCACGGCACCAACGCGGCCAGCGCCGTGATGGCCGGCATGAAGGTCGTCGTCGTCAAGACGTCCGAGGACGGCGAGATCGACGTCGAGGACCTGCGGGCCAAGATCGAGCAGCACCGCGAGCAGCTGGCCGTGCTGATGATCACCTACCCGTCCACGCACGGTGTGTTCGAGGAGCACGTCGCCGACATCTGCGCCCGGGTGCACGAGGCCGGCGGCCAGGTGTACGTCGACGGCGCCAACCTGAACGCCCTGGTCGGTCTCGCCAAGCCGGGCCACTTCGGCGGCGACGTCTCGCACCTGAACCTGCACAAGACCTTCTGCATCCCGCACGGCGGCGGCGGCCCCGGCGTCGGCCCGGTCGCGGTCCGCTCGCACCTCGCGCCGTACCTGCCCAACCACCCGCTGCAGCCGGCGGCCGGTCCGGAGACGGGCGTCGGCCCGGTCTCGGCGGCGCCGTGGGGCTCGGCGGGCATCCTGCCGATCTCGTGGGCGTACGTCCGGCTGATGGGCGGCGAGGGCCTCAAGCGGGCCACCCAGGTGGCGGTGCTCTCCGCGAACTACATCGCCAAGCGCCTGGAGCCGCACTTCCCGGTGCTCTACACCGGCCCCGGTGGCCTGGTCGCCCACGAGTGCATCATCGACCTGCGCCCGCTGACCAAGGCGACCGGTGTGAGCGTGGACGATGTGGCCAAGCGCCTGATCGACTACGGCTTCCACGCCCCGACCATGTCGTTCCCGGTGGCCGGCACGCTGATGATCGAGCCGACCGAGTCGGAGGACATCATCGAGCTGGACCGGTTCTGCGAGGCGATGATCGCGATTCGCGCGGAGATCGAGAAGGTCGGCTCCGGCGAGTGGCCCGCCGAGGACAACCCGCTGCACAACGCCCCGCACACCGCGGGCGCGCTCGGCGGCGAGTGGTCGCACGCCTACAGCCGCGAGGAGGCCGTCTTCCCGGCCGGGGTCTCGGTGGCCGACAAGTACTGGCCGCCGGTGCGCCGCATCGACCAGGCCTTCGGCGACCGCAACCTGGTCTGCTCCTGCCCGCCGCTGGACGCGTACGAGGACTGACCGCGCCGCAGCCGTGCCCCGAGGGCCCCGTCCGGATCTCCGGATGCTGTTGGTTAATTCCGCCCCGCTGGATCTGATCCGGCGGGGCGGAGTGCTGCGAAGGGTGAGACGCGGGTGCGGGCGAGTGGTCTGCCGGTGAGCCATGCGTCGAGGCGGGCGAGGTTGATCGCAGCGCCGG
>NZ_JBFBFF010000034.1:0-14469 GCF_040684035.1 Streptomyces sp. NPDC093018 | reverse complement strand
GGAGATACGCGACGACATCCACGAAGCCTTCCTCACCCTGGGATGCGCACTCATCTGCTGGCGACGCCTGAAGTCATTGCGTTAGGAGTTCTAAGGATGTAGGCGACGAACGCCCGCCCAGCCTTTGCCGAGCTTCGTCCTCCTCATCGTTGCCGGTCAGCCCGCTGACATCCTTCGGACTGCCGAGCGTGGATACAGCCGGCGCGAGCGGCGAAAGGACGGCCTACTCAAAAGAATAGGCCGCCACTGCGAATCAACGGATTACGTCGATACCTCCGGAATACGGAAGACGATCCTCGAAATCGCATGCCGCGACAGCCCGAAAAGGAGCCTTCCACAGAGCATCCAAGCACCTGCCGATAGCGTCCATGAATTCTGCTGCACTGCTCCCTGAAGGCTGCGTGCACTCAAGGACGGATGGCCAGCAGATGAAATCGGAGCTGCGCACTAAGTCGATCTCGTAGTCGTTGTGTGCGACGTACAGCTCAAGCGCTGAAGTTTCGATCTTTCTGTACCTCTCAACGCCGCCTCCGAGACTCTGCTCGACGCAACGAAAGATCGCTTCTCTGTTTTCCGAGTCGACGTAGATGGAGCAATCCAGGCTCGAATCAGAAAAGCCGTCACTTGATGCCGATGAACGGTCCATTGTCGAAAGCTCCTCCCATCTTGATGATCGATACGTCAACGTGGCCCACTTCGTCGCCCAGAATGTCCTGGATCTGACTGCGCAACCCGCTGAGCTTTGGCACCGAGTCCCCCGCTGTGATCTTACCGGTCTCGACCGCCCAATCCCTGGTACGCGCCCTGGCGGAATCAGGCTTCACGTTCGACCAGCGCTTGGCAACCATGGCGTCGAACGTCTCCGGTGTCACACGCACGGCGATGTCCAGGTCGGATGCTCCTGTTATGTTGCCTGTCACGCGACTCCCTTGAACCACGACGTTCGCTTCGAGGTCGAGGCCCTTGCGGAACACATTTCCGATGTCCGAGAACTGCGATCTGGTCACACCTTCTGGAAGACGAACCATCTGATTCCAGCGAGTTCCTGGCCTCATACCGAATAGTCCCAGGGATCCGCCAGTCATTCCTGTCATGATACCAAATTTGTAAAGCGAGTTGCGGGCACTGCAGACCCACTTAGGATCGCCTG
This sequence comes from Streptomyces sp. NPDC093018, assembly GCF_040684035.1. Classification (NCBI taxonomy): domain Bacteria; kingdom Bacillati; phylum Actinomycetota; class Actinomycetes; order Kitasatosporales; family Streptomycetaceae; genus Streptomyces; species Streptomyces sp. NPDC093018. Next base: position 13,319 of record NZ_JBFBFF010000034.1, on the reverse strand, counting down.
AGGGGCACGGTAGATCTTCGATTTCATTTGTACCTGTCGACTGGGGAACGGTTGCACAACTGCTGGCCATCGCCCAGATACACACGCCGTTCGGCGTCTCGTAGATGTAGTGCGGGCGGACCTCACCGAGTTGCGGCACTTCGGCGAATACGATCACGTTTCCGGAGCTGTTCGTGGAAGCCGTGCCGCCCTGGCCACTGCTTCCTCCGCTCAGTCGCCCGTCTCCATATTCACGCCCGTGCTTCTTTTCCCACTCCTCAACGGACTTCGTGCCGCCGCAGATCCCGTCCTGCATGCATACGGCTTCACCCGTGGGGTCGCTGGAGGTGACCGGGGTGTTGTTGGCGTAGGTGTAGCCGTTGAGTGACTGGTGCTGGTCCAGGGTCAGGAGTGGGTCGACGCTGAGGAACTGGCCGATGGCGGGGTCGTATTCGCGGGCGCCCACATGAGTGAGTCCCGTTGCGTCGTCGGCCGTCTTACCGAGGAATCCCTTGTCGTCGGGCCAGGCAGTCGGTTTGGTGCCCCTCGGGGCGCCGAAGGGGGTGCTGTAGCGCTTGGTGACCGCGTATGTCCCCGAGTCGAGGGTGATGCTGGAGGTGCCGTGCTGGTCGGCGGCCAGGAAGCTGAGCTTGGTGCCCGAGACGCCGGACGTTGCGGTGCGGACGGCGATGGTCTGGCCGTCGGCGGTGTAGGAACGCGTGCCGGAGACGGTTTTCGTCGTGCTTTTGGTGGTGACGTGCAACTCCGTGCCGGCGCCCAGGTACAGGACGGTTTCGCCGTCCGTCTTGGCCCGGCGGATCAGCAGCTCGCCGCCCGCGTCGTAGAGGTAGGTCGTCTCCTTCGTGCCTTCGGTGAGCTTGGCCAGGTTGTCCTCGCTGTTCCACACGAGGTTTTGCTGGGCCGTCGGGCCGGGGCGGGAGGTGGTGTTGCCGCTGCTGTCGTAGGAGTAGGTGGCCGCGCGGGTGCCCGTGGTCTTGTCGAGCGTGTGGGGTTTGTTGTCCGTGGTGTCGTCGTAGGTGTAGGCCGTGGACTTGTCGCCCGACGTGGTGTGCTGCGTCTCGGTCTTGCGCTGGCCTGCGTTGTTGTACGTGTACGACGTCCAGTACGGCGCCGCCCCGTCGAGGTTTGCCACCGTCCGGCCGGAGGCGGAGCAGTTGGCCGTCTTCGGGGTCCATGCCTCACTCAGGCGGCGGTTGCCGTCGTAGGAGAAGCACTGGTAGTCGGCCTTGGTCGTGCCTGCCTGGGTGGCGGCGTCGAAGATGGAAGTGACGTTGCCGGCGTCGTCCTGGGTGAACTTCAGCTCCTGCGGCATGTAGCCGTGGACGTCATCGGTGACGTAGGAGCGCGTGAGACGTCGGGTGCCCTCCTCGTAGTCCCAGCCGAGGTATGCCTTCTTCGCCGAGGCCGAGCCGTCCATGCCCAGGGTGAGCTGGCGCAGGTCGCCCTGCGGGGAGAAGGCGGCGCCCTGGAGGTAGCCGGTGGTGCCCTTGGCGGTCAGCTGATGGCCGGTGGCGTCGTAGGTGTAGGACACCGTCTCGGCGGCCAGACCACCCGCGGCAGGAGCTGAGTACTGGCTGATGGACCCGTCGAGGTTGTAACCGGTGGTGAAGGTGAGCTTGTTGGGTACGTAGCCGCCGGTGACCAGAGGGTCTGTGTCCGGCAGGTTCAGCTGGCTGCCGGTTGGGTGATACATCGCATCGAAGGCCGTGACCTTCTCGGTGTACGCCTTGCCGCTCACGCCGCCGTCGTAACGGGTGGCAGTGTCCTGCTGTCCCTTGGCCACGTTGTCGAAGCCCCAGGCCGCGAGCTTGCTGGCGTCGGTCTTGTCGGCCTGCCACATCCCCGTCTTGCGGCCGAGCAGGTCGTAGTCGTAGATGAGCTTCTTCGAGTCGTCCTTGTTCGGGGTGGTGCTGACGACCTGGTCGAGGTCGTTGTACTCCGTCTCGGTCTTGCCCTTGTCGGGGTCGGACGCTGTGACCTGGCGGCCGAAGAGGTCGTAGGTATACGCCCATTCGGTCTGGTCGGGGCCGGTGACCGACTTCTGCTGGCCGGCCGGAGTGTAGGTGAAGTCGGTTGTCGTGAAATCCGTGCCGGTCGCGGTGGACCCCGCGTACTCGCGACGTTGGGTGGTCTGGCCGAGTGCGTCGGTGACCACCGCGGTCGCTTGTCCGCCGGTCGGAGCGCTGGTGCTGACGGTGTCGCCCGAGTAGGCGGTATTGATCGTCCAGCGGGTGACTCCGTGGACCTTCGTCTCCGCCTTTTCCGGCCGAGCCGCGCCGTCGTAGGTGGTGTCGGTCTGGATGGGCGCCTGGCCCCCGGAGGTCTCCACGGCCTTCGAGCTGGGCGGTGAGGTGCTGTCCCAGATGTCGGACTGCTGGCTGACCGCGAGACCGCGGGCGTCGTAGAGCGTCAGGGTGATGAGCCGGCCGCCCTGTGGCGTCGGCGCCTGAGTTTGGCGCGAGCGCAGGAGGGAGTCGTAGAACTCGTAGGTGGTGTTGTAGCCGGAACCGTCGTTCTTCAGGGTGCCGGTCGACACCCACGACATGGTCGATTCGTCGCTTGTGACGTGGTAGTCGTAGACGTAGTTGGGGGTTTTGCCGAGGAGTTTGGAACGGTTGGGCAACCAGAGTTTGACGATGCGGCCGAGGCTGTCATATTCGCTCTCGGTGACCTTGTTGTTGGGGTCGGTGACCTTCAGCGCCGCCCCGGTGGCGAAGTCCAGGACGGTGGTTGTCTTGTTGAGCTTGGCGTCCAGGACGACGGTCGACGTCAACGGGCCCGCGCTCTCGGGGAGGTAGGTGGTCGAGGACACCGGCGTATCGTGGGCGTCCGTGACGACCTTGGGACGTCCGAGAGTGTCGTATGTCGTCGTGGCCGCCTTCTGCCACAGGGGGCTGTCGTCGCTGGCGTATCCCTTGGCGCGTCCCGTCCAGGTGGGATCGCCCTTGGTGGGCTTCTGCGACGGCGACCAGGCAGTGGCCGAGGTGTCGTCGTAGACCGTGGCGGTATCGGAGACGACGTCGCCGGCGCGCTTGGAGTCGGCGGGCAGATCGAGTGCGGAGTCCGCGACCGTGCAGGACGCGGCGACCGTGCGGGTCCGGGAGACGAGGGAGGTGATGCCCTTGGCGTCGTTGCGGGCGTACCAGGTGCGGGTGCACTTCTCGTCACCGGTGGTGGCGTCGTCGCCCTGGTTGTCGACGGTCTCGGTCATGCCGTAGTCGTCGTAGGTGGTCTTCACCGTGTCCACCCGGTCGAACGGGGTGAGTTTGCTGGTGATGTTCGTGCGTGTGTGGGTGGCGGCGGTGCGGACGTAGTAGGCCTCGGTGTCCGCGTAGGACTTGTGCTGGGTTGCTGTCCGCTTCGACCAGGGGTCGTTGACGGTGCCGCCGACTTCGGCGTCGCCGTTGTAGGTGACGGTCTCGCGGGTGAAGCCGGCGTACTGGTCGGAGTCGGTGATCTCGGAGGCTTTGATGCCCGTGACCGTCGCGGTTTTGCGTTTGTTGTCGTCCGGGGTTTTGCCGTCCGGGCCGAGTACTCGGTCACCGTTCATGCCGCGCAGGTAGACCGTGGTCTCTTTGCTCTGCGTGTGTCCGGAGATACCGGTGAGGTGGGTGACCTGCTGGTAGCCGCGCCAGATGGACCAGGTGCGTTCCTTTGCGGGGGTCAGCGGGTCTTCGTCGTAGTGCCAGGCGCCGCCGCCTGTGTACTGGTAGGTGTGCTGTACGGCTTCCGAGCCGCCCTGGGGGTCGGTGGTGGAGACGGCCTGGACCGGATATTTCTGGAACCAGTCGAGGATCGGGGTCTTCTCGCCGTTGGGTGACCAGTACACCGGGTAGCAGCGCCTGGTGTTCTCGTCCACCTTGGGTTTGCTGCCTCCTGCTGTGCAGTCGGCGTCCATGTAGGTGACGATGGTCTGCGCGCCGGTCTCGGAGGTGACCGTCTTCAGGCGGGGCCTGTTCAGCGGCAGGATGTCGTCGCTGGCGCCGTCGACCCGGTTCGGCATCATCACGTGGTTGAACTTGACCGGGTCCAGGGAGAGATCGGTGCCGCGCTTGCCGGTGTGCTTGATCTCGTCCAGCCACAGGGACTGGTCGGTGGAGTCGCCAGTGTCACCGGGGTCGAGGTACAGCTGCTTGAGGGACCATGTGTCCACCGCTTCGAAGGCGGGGGTGGCAGCTGCCGCGTTCCATGCGTACGTGGTGATCGCCGTCATGCGTTTGCGGGTGAAGAAGGCAGGGCTGACGTTGCCGGTGCACTTGTCGCCGTCCTTGCAGACCGCGTCGAACGGGACGTCCGGCCAGTTGTCGCGGGTGTCCTTGGTCAGCGAGTCGCAGCCGTTGCCTGAGGCGAGGCAGCGTTCGTCGTAGGTGAAGACCACCTTGTCCGAGGCGGCCGGGGAGGCGGAGAACAGGGTGCCTGCGTGCTGGCCATAGCGGATCTCCTTGAGGTAGCCGCCGCGGATGTAGTCGGTGCCGGTGTTGTCGTCGCCGAGCATGTCGTAGTTGTTGTGCTCGGCGGTGTACCAGTAGGTCATGGCGTTGCCGTGGGTGTCCTCGGCGTAGTCGAGGTTCCACCGCCATGCCTGTGTCTTGTGCCGGCCGGAGAAGGAGTCGCCGCTGCTGTAGCCGGGCTCGCCTTCGTCGTCGCCGAAGACGGGGACCGTCCATACCGACTGGGTGCGGTCGTCCGAGCCGGCGCCGTCGAGTTTGTTCAGGCCGAACACGTACTTGGTGCCGTCGCCGGTGATGACGGTCCAGTACTCGCCGTCGTCGTCGCCGTTGTCGGCTCCGGTGGAGTGGATGACGGTGGAGGCGTCGTCGTCCGCGAGCCGCCACTTTCCGCTGGTGTCGTCCTTTACCAGTTCGGTGGCCTTGCCGTTGAGGACGAGGGAGGCGTTGTCGTACTTCCAGCACAGGTCGTACTTGCCGTCCTGGCCGTCGTCGTCGCAGGAGCCGTACTTGCGCTCGACGTAGGAGGAGGTGAGGTCGAAACCGGTGCCGATCTGGCTGCCCTGGTTGTTGGTGTTCGCTGTCTGGCCGTCGATGCTGCCTGAGTCGTAGGAGATCGTCAGGTCCGGCTGGGGGCCGGCGGCGGCCGGGGGAACGCGCAGGGGGTAGGACCAGGTGAACGAGCCGGAGGAGCCGCCCGCTTCCCATGTGGAGGAGGCGGACAGCGGCGTCGCCTTGTAGTCGCCGGCGCCGGACTTGGTGCCCGCTGCGACGGCCAGCAGCGTGGACTGGCGACCGGAGGCGAGTGTGACCGGTGCGGAAATGCTGTCCCTGGAGCGGTGGTTGACGGAGTCGAGGGCCACGCGCTTGTGGCACTTCGCGGTTGCCGCTTCCTTCGCGGTGCAGTCAGTCAGGCGTGTCAGTTGCAGCCGGCCGGCCCAGTCACCGCCGTAGGCTGCGGCGAAGGCCGCGTAGCCGATGCCGAGACGGACCTTCCCGCCGGCCTGGGGGCCGGTGAGCTTGAGGACGACGCCCTTGACGCCGAGTGTGGCGGCGGTCTTCTGGTCGAGGACCTCGACCGTGAGGGACTTGGCCGTCTTGCCCTCGCCCGGAGCAGTCACTGTCACGGGCAGGGAGCCGGGAGTGGCCTTGGCGGTGCCCGTGTGCGGGACGGTGAGGGAGGCTTTGCCGGCTTTCGGCCAGGTGATCTTGCGCTGCTGGTCGTGCCGGGCGCGGTCGGCCGCCGTCCGGTCGGCGTCGGCGGCCTTGCGCACCGTGGCGGCTGCGGTCTTGTTCACCTTGGCCGTGAACGGGCTGACCTTGGTGGCCTGTGGTGGCGTGAGGTGCGGACGTCCCAGCGGGCCGGTGTCCGCGGCGAGGGCGACGGGTGTGAGGAGGCCGGGCAAAAGCGCCAGGCCCGTGGTCGCCGCGATGCGGCGAGTCCAGCGGGATCTGCCTCTGCTACTCCTGCGGCCTGGTGTCTGCCTGGGTATGCCAAAGGTTTTCAAGGCGGTTCTTCCTACGCGGCGCCAGGCTGTGTCGTGCCGGGCGCATGCCGTTGAGGAGGAGATGAAAGGTGAGCGGGGGTGTCCGGGCACACCGGTGCCGGGCGGCCCGCTCCAAGAGCGGGCCGCTTTGCGGGTGAACCGGTGTGCGTCAGGCGCTGTCGGGGGTGGCCAGTACCTGCGAGCGGATCTGATCGGCGCTCAGTGCCCCGGTCCACACGCGCAGTGACTCCAGGGAGCCCGGCAGGTAGTAGCCGGTGGATCCGCCGGCCGTTCCCCTGCCTGCGGACAGCGCGCCGCTGCCCTGCTGTGCGGCGGAGAACCCGGGGTTGTCCTCGCCGGGCTGCTCGAGGCCACCTACGTACAGGTGCAGTCGGCCCATGCGGTTCTCGGTCTTGGACGAGTCCGCGGGGTCGGTCCACTGCCACGGCTCCTGCGCGTCGAACACGCCGGTGACGTCCACTCCGGTGTCCACTTCGGCGAGGTCGCCGGCTGCCACCTCGGCGCTCTGGGAGATCTTGCCGTCCGAGCCGACGGCGGTGCGGGTGAACTTCCACTGGTAGGTGCCGTCTGCGGGTTTGACCACCCACAGCGCCCACGAGGACTCGCCGCCGGCTGCCTGCCCCGCCACTTGGGCCTGGTATCCGACCGGTTTGGCCGCCAGTTTGTCGGCATCCAGCCTTACGTGGGCGGAGACGGTGAACGAGCCGGTCTCGTCGGTCACCGGGCCGGCCGCTGATGCGTAGCCCGAGGTTCCGTCCAGGACGAGGGCGTTGTTGTCCTCGTCCAGCATCGCGCCGGCTGACGACAGTGCCAGCGCCGGTGCGGGGTAGGGGGTGAGTTCCTTGACCTGTGCGCCGGTTGAGGACGTGGCGTCCCAGTCCGCCACGAGTTCGTTGGCCGCCACGCCGTCCTGGGTGAGTTCGGCTTCCTGGGCGATCTGCTCGGGGCTGAGGGCGTACTGCCACACCGAGACCTCGTCCAGGCGGCCGCGGAAGTTGTCGACCCACGTGCCGCCGTTCAGGGAACGGCCGAACTGAAGGCCGGCGGAAGACGTCCACGGCTGGTACGCGGTGGACAGGTCGTTGAGCACCACCGGCTTGCCCTGCGGGCGGCCGTTGACGAACAGCTGGATGGTGTCGTTCGTCTTGTCGGTGTCACCGTTGGCATCGAAGACGGCTGCCAGGTGTGTCCACACGTTCAGCGGCGGTGGCCCGGTGTCGGCGATCGAGCGGAGGAAGACCGGGTTGTCCTTGACGTCGGCGGCAGTGCGGTTGAAGACCCACTTCTTGTAGGTCGACGAGTAGTACAGGGTGAAGGCAGAGGCGTTCGTGCCCGGTGCCGACAGCACCACGCGGTTCTGTGAGGCGTCGGTCAGGTAGACCCACGCCGAGACGGTGAAGGAGTCCTTGGTGTTCACCGCGGGTGCCGCGGTTGCCGCGTAGCCGTCGCGCGTGTTGTCGGTGCTGCTGTCGTTGAGGTACAGGGAGTAGTCGGACTCTCCGCGGCGTCCGAGGGTCGACCAGCCAGTGTGTGAGGTGTAGAGCGTGGCGTCGTGCCGGGTGCCCTCTGTGGCGCTGTCCTTGGCCACCGTCACACCGGAGTTCGGGGCCGCGTCGTCGAAGTGCCAGCGACCGACGGCTCCGGGGGCCGGGGCCACCTTGAAGGTGAACTCCGCGGGCGTGCCCCACCGGTTGTGGACGTCCTTCGCCCGTACGGAGAGCACTTGCGTCCCGGACAGTGGTGGTGTCACGTCCTTGACGTCGGCTTTGAGTCCGCCGGTGACCTGACGGGCCGGCGTGGACAGCAGCTTCCACTCGTAGGCGGTGACATCGGTCTTGCCGCTTGTGATGTCGGCGGTGTTGGGCTGGAAGGTGAAGGAGCCCGGCACACCCGGTCCTCCCATTCCGGCGCAGACGTCGGCACCGCATTCGGTGTAGGGGGAACCTGCCGCGATTCGGGGGGCCTTGGGCGCGGACGAGTCGATCTTGAAGTAGCACCAGGAGCTGTAGGGCGACCACAGGTCCCCGCTCTTGCCGCTGTACGACCAGTGTGACTGGGTGCGTGCCTTGTACCGGTACAGGCCCCCGTCGGCGCGGTCGCCGGTGCGCATTTTCTCCAGTGTCTCGTCCGGGTGCCAGCCCGTGTCGGGCATGTGCCCGGTCCACACCTGGTGCCAGGCTGCGTCGTCGCCGCGCTCGACCACGTACTCGGCCTGGAGTGAGCCCTCCTCATCGCCCTTGTGTGCTTCGACCTGGGTCTGGACACGGGCCTGGACCATCGGGTCCTTACGGGTGACGATCAACGGGTCGGAGGAGGACTTGTTGCAGTAGGCGGTCTTGCCGTCGCCGGGGATCAGGCCGACGTCCGTGGGTGTGCCGGGCTTGTAGGCGAAGGTGACCTGCAGTTCTGCGCTGTCGTCGAAGCGCTTCCAGGCCCGCGGGTCGTCTTCGTCGTGGGCCTTGAGCATGAGGGTCAGCCGGCTGATCTTGCCGTCGGCGAAGGAACGTGCGGTGCTCGTGAGGTTCTCGTTCGATTCGTCCGGGTTGTCGTGGAACTCGATCCAGGCATCCGGCTGATCGGGACTGCACAGACTCCCGCGGCCGGCCGATACATAGCGGTCGACCATCAGGTCCAGTTGTTTGGGGCCGGGCCACCGGGTGCCTTCGGAGATGTTGTCGGTGCGTTCCAGGTCCACCCAGTGGGGGTCGCAGTTGAACGACCACGTCTCGTGGGCCCGGAAGGTGGCATCCAGCACCTGCTTGCCGGCCAGCTTGGTGGGGGCGAACTCGAAGTACATGCGGTCGACGTAGCCGCCGCCGCAGTAGTAGCCGTCGGCGGTGCCGCACTTGCCGACGCCCTTGCTCCCGTCGAACATCCAGAACTTGTCGCCGTCCGAGGAGATCTTGGTGCGCTCGGAGACGCCCAGCCCGACCGAGGGGTCGATGTAGACGGGGTAGACGGTGTTCTTGCCGCGCAGCAGGTCCAGGTCCGGGTGCACGGCGACCGTGCCGTCGTCGACCTTCACCGGCAGTACCGCGGTGGCATCCCCGTCCCCAGGCTGTGAGGGATCCTCGTGCGCCTGGCCGTCTTCGGGTCCCGCGACATCAGTGCGCATGAGCTGCGTCTGCGGGCCTGACGCGCTGTCGCCGGCCGAATCCCACATCTGGCCGGCCGGGCCGCGGAAGACGGCGTTGCCGTCCTCGTCGACGGCCCGCAGACCGCCGCCGACGCCCGGGACCACGGAAAGTCCGTCTCCGGACGCGGTGAGTCTGACCTGTTCCAGCGCCGGGTTCTGCGCGGCCTGGGGCGTCTTGACGACGAGGACCTCGCGGTAGCTCTCGGCCGTGGCCGTCAACTGGAGGTCCACGCCGTCGAAGACGTCGGCATAGGTGGCCGTGGCACCGTTCAGAGTCGGCTTGGGCAGATCGCCGGTCCAGCCCAAGGTGACCGATCGCCCGTCCTTGCCCAGACGGATCATGTCCGACCCCGAGCCGCCGCCGGAGAAGGACAGGTCAACCACCGCGCCCTTGGGCGCTATCCGGCCGTCCGCGCCGCGCTCCAAGGCCGGATCGACCGCACCCCAGTCACCGTCCCGTTCCTTCACCCGCTGGGGCGTGGTGGACTGCGTCAGGGTGAACGAGCCGTCCGGGTTCGCCTTCGTCGTGGAGTACTCGGTGCGCTCTGCCGTCACCTCCACCGGTTCCCCTGACGTCGCGGCCCGTGCAGCGGCAGCGGTCTCGTCCACCGGACCTGAGCCTGGAGCGCTCGACATGGGAGAGGCAGCCGCAGCGGGCGAGCCGGGCAATACCGCAAGTACGAGCGACGCCACGGCGCCGCCCAGAAGGCAGGCGCGTGTTCTTCGCGCCCTCCGCACTGGCATCAGGCCAGCCCGCCGAGACTCCACGAAATCCCCCCTGTGTATGCATCTTGTAAAGATCTCGGAAAGTAAACGATGCGTGATCATGCATGGTCAACCAGGTGTGGCGCTGATCACACAGAGGACTCACAGTATGAGCAACTCAATTCAGCCATCGGGTTCTGAGCCGTGCACCCGGTAACCCTCGCACCGGTCGCAGAGCCGATCCCCCCGCCGCTCCTGCCGCCCGCACGCAGGGACCAGCCGGACAGATGCCAGCGCCGGTCCGCACCGCTGGTACCGGGGGCTCTGTTCAGCGAGCCTCTCGGCCGTGCCGGCGTGGCCATTGACGAGATCCATCCGGCGCGGCAGACGCCTCCGGGAACCGACGGGGCGCCGGGATCACGGAACATGACGTCGACGCGCGGTGCGCACGCGCACGAACCACCGCTCCCCTTACCGGATCCACGGGCATGCACACCCGCGCCCGACCCCATCCAGGCACTGGAGGATGCACCAACCGCCGCTCTCGGCGACCTCGGACTGGAGCGAGCAGGCCCGGCACCGGCTGCCGGAGCCGCCCGTCCCGCAACCCGTGACGTCGGCGTCTCCCGCATGCGGCGCTGGAGCACCACGAGGAGGGTGACAAGGGGTTATACAAGGGTGGGAACTGGGGCCTGCTGGTCCATCGACAGGTTCGGGCCGCCCTCCGAGCGGGAGAGGTACCGGGACAACCTCTGCCCGCTCCCCCAGCGCCATAAGACTCCGGGCCCGCTGTCAGTGCCCGGGGTCTCCTAGGTCAGCAGCGCGGCATTGCAACGGTGCCCGTACTGGACGTTCTCGCGCACTGGGTGCTTCCCGGTCGGCACAGGGGGCCATGGCGGCGCGCGCAGCACGGCACAAGCAGGACGCGAGGTCGCGCAGTGCCCCGGACCCAAAACCGGGCATCACCTGAGCCACGAGAGGCGCCCATGCCTGCACCGCTTACCGCCGCGGACCGGCAGACAGCGCTGGGGCTACAGCACCGGGTGGCCCGGGCAGCCGTCGTTCTAGCATTCTGCAGGGGCTGGTTGATCAGGGGGGAAGCCATGGACGAACACGAACTGAAGCGTGCGGCCGACGTGGGACTGGCACAGCGAGAAGCCGACAAGCGCACGGTGGAGCGCATGCAGACCATTGCTCTGCGGCTGTTCTGTGTCGCCTTCTTCCTCGGTCTCTGCGGTTGGCTGCTGAACAACCTCTGAGCCAGCCTCCGCCGTCATCGCCGCCTGCTGTCGGCGGCGGCCATGGGATACAGGTGACGATGCGTGCCGTCAGGGGCGTGCGCCCCATCGTCAATACGTCAACTTCACATTCAGATGACGGCGGCCCTCGCCGAGACCGCCCAAGAGGGCGGGGCCTGCGCTGCGACGCCCGGTATCGGACGCCGCCCCAGATTGGTCTCGAAGTACGCCACGGCGGCGCTGACCGATGACCACCAGACATCGTCGAGCAGCGCGATGCCGCCAGGACGCACGATCTCGCGCGCTGGCTGACGGGACCACCGACCGGCCAGCGGACGGCCGCGGACTGGTGCCTACGGGCTGCTCGACCCCCACCCGACGCCCGGCTTCGCGGAGTTCCAGCCGTTCTGCTGAGACGGATGAGGCGATCCAACACTGTCCGAACACCGCAGCCACCAGAGCGAGAACAAGTTCCTTCATGAGCAGACATCATCGTGGCGGCGGCCGTCAGGCGGAATGGGGCGTCTCACAGGCCTGGTTCCACAGCGCAAGAGACCCCTCAGGGCGAGTCCGGAACCCCTCGGCTCTGACTAGCGCTGAGATTCCGACTACAGGAGCACAGTCGGCGCTGGCCCACTTGGGGGCCCTCGGCAGATGTCAGCCCACCTGCCCAGCTCGAACGGGCCAGCCCCCTCCACGACAGGCTGGCGCTGTACATCCGGCCGAAGCAGGAAGAATGGTTGTAGGCCAGAGTTCAGCGTCTCCACACTGGCGATGCACGCGCAGAGGTACAGATGGGGTGAGTGTCTAACTGCGTGACAACGCCGACGAACATCGGCGGACGAGCACGAACGTCTGCGGGCAATCAGTGCAGGTGAGGCGGGCAGCAGCCCAAGGCAGCACCCTCATCCCAGTTGCTTCGGGACAAAGAGGTCCTGGGTTCAAGTCCCGTAACAGCGAAGGAGAAGTATCGGCTCAGGGCAGTGGGGCAGCCGGTCTACGAAGTGGGCTGGCTCTCCAGCAGTGTCTCTGCCGTCAGAGTTCCTGTCAGCGTGCCCGTCAGCCATTCCGCGAGGTTCACGCCCTGGGACCAGCACTCGCCTTCGTGGTTGACCCACATGACGCCCGCAGGATCGCGGAAGTCGACCAGCGACCAGATAGTGCAGCCCCAGTCGTAGATCAGCACCAGGCCGGACGGGATACGGCCGGATGGGTCCGGGCCGTCCTGGTACAGCTCGGCGATGTCCGCAAAATTGCCCTGCGCGGCCCCACCGCGCACCCCCAGGATGCCTTCGTTCGGGCCGAATCCGCCGTTGGCAACCTCGACGTACAAGCGCCGCAGGAGAGGAGGCAACGGGAACCCGATGACTTCTTCCGCCGCGGCGGCAGCCTCCGGTGTTGCGGGCGGGGGAAAAGTCTCGGCCCGAGCTGAGATACGCAACGCCTCGACAACCTCGTCATCAGTCATGGGCTCAGACTCTCAGCCCGGACTGGTCGGACGTGCCAGACGCGTGCCAGATCCTGCGGGCGGACCCAGCAAACCGCCGCCGAGAAACCCAAGCTTCCCAAGCTGATACTCGGGCCGAGGTCTGCTTAGATCTTGTGCCCCGCGAGCGAAGCTGTGACCCTACCTGCCCGGTCCCCCGCATCAGCCTGTACGACCTCGACTCGCCGACCTCACCGATCCCCAGATGAACGAATCCGCGCGGCGGTCACCGGGGGGCCGGTCACGGTGAGCACATGGCCGGGCACCCCCAGGACTGCCAACCAGACGGCGGCGGACTCGGCATCCGGGACGGTGAGGGACGGTTTCGGCGCTGGGTGCGGGTGTATTGGTTCGGCCTCACCGCCGGGTCATTGGCCCTTGTCACATGTTTTTGAGGTCGTCGGCAACGGTGGAGGTTGGGGTGTGGAGGATGGCGTCGAACGCCTCAAGGATGGGGGTGTGGAGATAGGCGCTTTGGATCCGGATGCGGTCGGGGCCCGGGGCAAGGTCGGTGTTTCCATCTGCCTCGTGCCGGCGTGCCTGGTGGAGATCGGCGATGCTGAGCCCGAGTTCGGCGTCGGCGAAGGCGGCTTCGATGCTTCCCGGTTCGGCCTGCTCCAGCGCGGTGGCGTCGATGGTGAAGCCGAAGGGCGTGTTCTCGTTGCGGGGCATGTCCGCGGTATGTCCGGTGGTGCTCACCAGGCCTAGGTTCTGTCTCTTTGGTCAGCGTCGGGTCCAGATGAGGATGGCGGCGAGGTGGAGTGCGGCCTGGTAGGCGATGGCGAGTTTGTCGGTCCG
>NZ_JBFBFF010000033.1:0-24943 GCF_040684035.1 Streptomyces sp. NPDC093018 | reverse complement strand
CGGAAGCTAAGCCTTTCAGCGCCGATGGTACTGCAGGGGGGACCCTGTGGGAGAGTAGGACGCCGCCGAACAATTTTTAGGGAAACCCCCGCACCATTGGTGCGGGGGTTTTCTGCGTTCAAGGGCGTCGTTCAGCCCCTTGGCGATCAGGGCCAGGCCCTCGGTCTTCAAGTCCTTGCCGTCGCCGCTCATTTCGCGTTCCCCCGCTCCGCGTTCACGTCCACCGCCACCCGGTCCGGCACGATCCCCGCGACCGGCGGGAACAGCGTGCCCGGCCCGCCCGCGTCCAGTGCGACCCCGCACGGCACCCCCACGGCGGGCACCGCGGCGTCCAGCAGCCGGGCGCCCAGCCAGCGCTGGTACGCCCACTCCCGGTCGCCCGCGCCCCGGGCCAGCGCGTAGCGGGCCAGGGAGGTCTCGTCGGAGAAGGCGTAGATCCAGCGGACGCCGCCGTAGTCGCCCGTCAGCGGGACGTCATGTTCGTCCACGGGTACGAGAACGGCCGTACGGCGGAACTCGCCCACGCGAACGGCCAGTTCACGGCGTGCGTGCGCCGACTCGGCGGCGGGTGAATAGGTGAAGGCGTTCTTGTTCGGCGGCGAAGGAATGTTCTCGGCCGGACGGTGGGTTTCCGTCTGCTCCCGTTCGGCGGGTACCGCTGTTTCCGCGTATTCGGTGAGGCGTGATCTGCGCGTTCCCGCCTTCGAGTTCATTCCGTCCCCTGAGGCCATGTCAGGGAGCATCACATCGGCGTATTGCCGCTCGCAACGCGAATCGGGCGGGGCCGGCCGGAAACGCACGAGGCGCCCGGACTCCGAGGAGGAGGCCGGGCGCCGGGTGGTGGGGGTCAGGGGTGGTCGGGTCAGGGCATCGCGTGGACGTGCGAGCCCACCGTGCCGGACCAGGCGTTGCCGTTCGAGGCGTCCCAGTTGGTGGACCAGGTCATGGCGCCGCGCAGGTCGGGGTAGGTCTTCGAGGGCTTGAAGGTGCCGCAGTTGGTGGCGGCGGTGAGGCAGTCGAGGGCGTTGTTCACGACCGAGGGGGAGACGTAGCCGCTGCCGGCCGCGCTGGTGGAGGCGGGGAGGCCGAGGCCGATCTGGGAGGGGGAGAGGCCGCCCTGGAGCTGGATGCAGGCGAGGGCGGTGAGGAAGTCGACTGTGCCCTGGCTGTAGACCTTGCCGTCGCAGCCCAGCATGGAGCCGCTGTTGTAGTACTGGGTGTTGACGACCGTGAGGATGTCCTTCACGTTCAGGGCCGTCTGGAAGTAGGACGCGGACGTCGACTGCATGTCGATCGTCTGCGGGGCCATCGTGATGATCAGGGACGGGCCCGCCTTCGCGGACAGGGCGCGCAGGGCCTGGGTCATGTACGTCGCGTTCAGACCGTTCTCCAGGTCGATGTCGACGCCGTCAAAGCCGTACGTCTGCATCAGGGAGTAGACGGAGTTCGCGAAGTTCGTGGCCGAGGCCGAGTCGCTCACCGAGATCGTGCCGTTCTGGCCGCCGATCGAGACGATGACCTTCTTGCCGGCCGCCTGCTTGGCCTTGATGTCGGCCTTGAACTGGTCGGCCGTGTAGCCGCCGAGGTCGGCCGAGTCCAGGGTGAAGGTCACCGCGCCCGGCGTGGTGGACGCGTCCGCGAAGGCCACCGCGATGATGTCGTAGGCGGCGGGCACGTCGGAGATCTTCTGGACCTTGGCGCCGTTGTTGAAGTTCTGCCAGTAGCCCGTCACCGCGTGCTTCGGGAGCGAGCCCCCGGTGTTGCCGCCGGTGCCGGTCGAGTCGGTGGTCGCCGTCACCGCCGCCGACCTCTGCGACTCGCCCGCCGCGTTCGTCGCCGTCACCTGGAAGGAGTACGAGGTGGCGGCGGACAGGCCCGTGAGAGTGGCCGAGGTGCCGGTCGTCGAGGAGACCTTCGCGCCGTTCTCGTACACGTTGTAGCCGGTCGCGCCCGAGGACGTGGACCAGGTGAGCGAGGCGGAGGACGAGGTCGTGGCGGAGACCGCGAGGCCGGTGGGGGCGGCCGGGACGGCGGGGGGCGTGGTGCCGCCGCCCGTGCCGCCGCCGTCCGGGCCGTAGAGGGAGACGTCATCGGCGTAGTAGGCGGCCTGGCCGTACCAGCCGTGGGTGTAGACCGTGACCGACGTGGTGTTCGCGCCCGTGGTGAACGACGTCGACAGCTGCTTCCAGGCCGTGGTGTCCGGCGTCCAGGTGGAGACGTCCGTGGTGCCCGTGCCCGTCACGCCCAGGTAGGTGTAGCCGCCCTGGACCCAGGAACTCAGCGTGTACGAGGAGTTGGGCTCGACCGCGACCGTCTGGGTGCACTGGGCGTTGTCCTGCCCCGCGGGGGTCGCCTTGAGCGCGCTGGTTCCGGAGTGCACCGGGGTGGAGACGGTCGTGCCGCTGCCCGCCGAGCAGGTCCAGTCGGACAGGCCCGATTCGAAACCGGCGTTGACGACGTTGTTGACATCGGCCGCGGACGCCGGTGCGGCGGTCGCGGCGAGGCCGGCGGCGGCGAGGGCGAGGGTGACGGCGGCGGACCATGCCGCGAGCCGGCGTCGGGGTGGTCTGGGAGTGCCTGGTGCTCGGTCCACGGGGACCTCCGGGGGAGTCGGAGTGGGACAGGGGTCCAGCGGGTGGATCCCAACGGGGGGATTCCAAGGGGGGATTCCAAGGGGGTGGAATCCGCCGGGTGGAATCCGGAGGTGGAATGCGTGGGGGTGGAGCCGGTGGCCACCGGTGCACAGACAAGTTGGTCCAGACCAATCCGGCTGTCAAGAGGTCCAGACCAAAGCGGGGGTCGATGGGTTTCGCAACCTGCCCCGGTTTGCGGGGACTTGCCCCCAGCAAGTTCCACATGGGCTTCACAAACGCTGTTCTCCCGCCCGGCACGCGTGGATACAGTGCTCAGGTAGTCACGCAGTGAAGTCACCGGGGAGCGGGGCGTGCCAACTGCCATTGCCGTGACCAGCGCCGACCTGGCGCTGCCGCCACAGGACGAACGCACCATGCCCGCCGTCGTGCTGGCCGGACTCGACCGGCATCCGCTCGATCACGCCCTCACCGAACTCAGCGACCTCATCGAGAGTTACGGCCATGTCGTCGTGCTGTGCTCGGCGGCCACCCCGGAGCCGGTCGTACGGCGCCTGTACACGCTGCGCTCGCTGCTGGAGAGCGACCGGATCGCGTTGCTCCGGCCCGAGCTGCCGCCCCTCGGAGTGGCCGTACTGGGGCGCCAGTTACGGCAGCTCGCCTCCTGTGACCTCAGTCCCGGGGTGCTGGCCTCAGCCGGGCGGCTGCTCGCCCACTACATCCACGCGGGCGCCGTGCTCGGGTCCGTCGCGCGCCTGGACCGGGTGCCGGTCGGGCTGACGGCGCACGCCAGGTCCTGGGTGCCGGGCAGCCAGTTCGCCGTGCTCGCCCACCCCGAGCCGCAGCTTGTCAAGGTCGCTCCCGAAGTCACTCTCAAGGGACCCGAGTTCCCCACCTGGCTGCTGCTCGCGAAGGGGCAGCTGCCCGGCGACTGGGCGGCCGGACTCGGGACCGCGTGGGGGGCGCAGGGGGTGCGGGAGACCGCGCTGCCCGCCGAGTCCCGCGCCTGGTGGGGGACCGGCCGCATGGTCGAGTTCTGCGCCCACCTCGACGATCTGTCGGTGCTGTACCAACTGGTCGCGTCCGTACGGCAGTCCAGCTGCCACTGGTGCGGGCTCGACGTCATCGGCGACCGCTGCGTCTTCTGCTCCGCCGTCCCGCCCGTCCATGAACCGCCCGCCCCACGGGCCCTGGAACCCCGCACGCCCGCCTGAGCCCGGGAACACGCCCACGAGCTGTCCGTCCATATCCCGAACGACCGATTCCCCCAATGAGGTTGCACGGTTCATGAACTCCCGTCAGCGCCGCGGCGTGATACTCCTGCTTCTGTCCGTCCTGTGCGCTCTGCTCGCGTTCGCCGGTGTGCTCTCTGTCGTCCATGACGTCGACTCCAAGGTCGGCCCCGAGGTCACCGCCTACCGGGTCCGCTCCGACGTCAAGCCGTACACCACCCTGGACGCGGGCCAGTTCGAGAAGGTCAGGATGCCCAAGCGGTGGCTGTCCGGGACCGCGGTCACCGATCTGCGCGCGCTCCAGGGCAAGATCGCCGTCACCACGCTGCGCGCCGGGTCCCTGCTCCAGAGCGACATGATCGTGGACCAGCCCGCCCTCCAGCCCGGACAGCAGGAGGTCGCCATCATGATCGACGCGGCGACGGGTGTGGCGGGGAAGATCACCCCGGGGTCCCGGGTCAATGTGTACGCCACCTTCGCGGGCAAGAAGGAGGGCGACCCCGACCAGTCGAAGATCATCGTCACCGACGCCCGTGTCCTCGACGTCGGCCGGATCACCGCGCTGGACCCGGACGCCACCAAGAACAACCAGCAGCAGCCGAGCGAGGCCGTCCCGATCACCTTCGCGCTGTCCACCCTCGACGCCCAGCGCATCACCTACGCCGAGTCCTTCGCCCAGCGCGTCCGGCTCGCGCTGGTGGGCCCCGGCGGCGACACGAGCGTCCCGGACAAGGACCGCACCTACGAACTCGCGACGGACAAGTGAGAGGCGGCCCGCATGCCGACCAGGATCCTCCCGGCGGGCGCCGACCCGGACGCCGTCCGCTCCCTCGTCACCCTGCTCAGCCAGCTGCCCGACGCCGAACCGCAGCCGCCGGTCACCGACTCCACCCAGCTGGTGGACGCCCTCGCCCGGCTCGCCGCCGAGGCCGTGGACGAACTGCCCGAGGTGCTCGTCGTCCATGAACGCATCGGCCCCGCACCGGCGTTGGAGCTGATCCGCGAGATCGCCCTGCGCTTCCCCGCGGTCGGCGTCATCCTCGTCACCAGCGACGCGAGCCCCGGCCTGTTCGCCGCGGCCATGGACTCCGGCGCCCGGGGCCTGGTCGCGCTCCCGCTGTCGTACGACGAACTGGCCGGCCGGGTGCAGGCGGTCGCCCAGTGGTCCACGGAGGTACGGCGCCACCTCGGCCAGGGCGGCGAGGCGCCGGGCGGCTCCGGCGGTACGGTCGTCACGGTCAGCGGCGCCAAGGGGGGTGTCGGCGCGACGCTCACGGCCGTACAGCTCGCGCTCGCCGCACAGGCCTCCGGGCGGTCCACCGCGCTGGTCGACCTCGACCTGCAGTGCGGGGACGTCGCCTCCTTCCTGGACATCCAGTTCCGGCGCTCGGTCGCCGATCTCGCCGCCATCAGCGACATCTCGCCGCGCGTCCTCGCCGACGCCCTCTTCCGCCATGACACCGGGCTCGCCCTGCTGCTCGCGCCCGGCGAGGGGGAGCGCGGCGAGGAGGTCACCGACCGTGCCGCCCGGCAGATCGTGCGCGCCCTGCGCTCGCGCTACGAGGTGGTCGTCATCGACTGCGGCGCGCAGCTCGGCGGGGCGGGCGCGGCCGCGATCGAGACGGCCGACACGGCGCTGCTGGTGACGACGCCGGACGTGATCGCCGTACGCGCCGCCAAGCGGACCGTGCGGATGTGGGACCGGCTCCAGATCCGCAAGGCGGAGGAGACCACGGTCGTCGTCAACCGGCAGAGCCGGCACACCGAGATCCAGCCCGCGCTGGTGCAGCGGATCACTGGTACGGCGCTGGCGCGCACCGCCGTACCCGCCAACTTCAAGGAACTCCAGGCGGTGGTGGACGCGGGGCGGGTCCATGAGCTGGACGCGCGCAGCACGGTGAAGCAGGCGCTGTGGGCGCTCGCGGGGGAGCTGGGGCTCGCGCGGGCGGCGGAGGGCGCGCACCGGGGCGGAGCGCGGGGCGGGTCGCGGGGCGGAGTGCGCGGCGGCGGGCGCGACGGGGCGCGTGCCGGGGGTCTTCGGCGGCGGAAGGAGTGAGCCGGTGCGGAAAAAGGGCGCGGATTCGGGCCAGGTGAGCATCGAGTTCCTCGGCATGACGCCGCTGATCCTGCTCACCCTGGTGCTGGTGTGGCAGGCCGTACTCGTGGGGTACACCTTCACGCTCGCCGGGAACGCCGCCGACGAGGCGGTACGGGCCGGTACGGCGGCGTCGCCGGGCGGTGCGCGGCAGGCGGCCTGCTCGGCGGCGGGGCGCAAGGACCTGTCGGCGGCGTGGCGGGGGGACGCGACGGTGAGCTGCGGCGGGTCCGGCTATGTCACGGCCGATGTCTCCCTGAAGGTCCCGGTGCTCTTCCCCGGCCTGATCGCCTTCCCGGCGCGGGTGCACGGACACGCCGGCGCGGTGGAGGAGGCGAAGGACTGAGATGCGGTATCTGAGCGGGCGTTATGACCGTCGTGATCGCCGTGAGAGCCGTGAGCGCGGCCAAGTCGCCATCGAATACCTGGGGTTCCTGCCCGTACTGCTGATCGTCGCCCTCGCCGGCATCCAGCTCGGCGCCGTCGCGTACGCCGCCGAGCAGGCCGGTACGGCGGCCCGTGCGGGGGCACGGGCCGCCTCGCTGCGGCAGGACGCGCAGCAGGCGTGCGCGGCGGCGGTCGGCGGGGGGATGCGGGTGAGCTGTGCGGAGGGCGGCGGGGGCGGCTCCGTGACCGTGACGGCGACCGTCCGCATCCCGAAGATCGTGTGGAGCTTCGGGGACGCCACCAAGTCGGCGACCATGCCGCTCGACCATTGAGGAGCCGGTGACCATGAGCCTGCGGGCACGCATCAGCACTCCGGAGGAACACGGCAGCCGGGGCGAGGACGGGCATCTGGTCGCCGCCTACCGGGCCAAGCTGCTGGAGGAGATCGACCTCGCGGAGATGGGCGCGCTGGCCGCCGCGGAGCGCCGCAGCCGGCTCGAACGGGTCCTCGGGCACATCATCAGCCGGGAGGGCCCGGTGCTCTCCACGGTGGAGCGCGCCCAGCTGATCCGGCGGGTGGTGGACGAGGCACTGGGCCTCGGCATCCTCGAACCCCTCCTGGAGGACACCTCGATCACCGAGATCATGGTGAACGGGGCGGACGCGATCTTCGTCGAACGCGGGGGCCGCGTCGAGCAGTTGCCGCTGCGCTTCGCCTCCGCGGACCAGCTGATGCAGACCATCGAACGGATCGTGTCGACCGTCAACCGCCGGGTGGACGAGTCGAATCCGATGGTGGACGCCCGGCTGCCGTCCGGCGAACGCGTGAACGTCATCATCCCGCCGCTGTCGCTGACCGGGCCCATCCTCACCATCCGCCGCTTCCCGCGCTCCTTCACCCTCCAGGAGCTGATCGGGCTCGGCTCGCTCGACGAGCCCATGGTGTACCTGCTGGCGGGGCTGGTACAGGCGAAGTTCAACATCATCGTCTCGGGCGCCACCGGCACCGGCAAGACGACCCTGCTCAACGCGCTGTCCGGGCTCATCCCGCCGCACGAGCGCATCATTACCATCGAGGACTCCGCCGAACTCCAGCTCCAGCAGAGCCATGTGGTCCGGCTGGAGTCGCGGCCGCCGAACGTCGAGGGCAAGGGCCAGGTCACCATCCGCGACCTGGTGCGCAACTCG
Source organism: Streptomyces sp. NPDC093018 (assembly GCF_040684035.1). NCBI lineage: Bacteria > Bacillati > Actinomycetota > Actinomycetes > Kitasatosporales > Streptomycetaceae > Streptomyces > Streptomyces sp. NPDC093018. The sequence continues at coordinate 17,450 of NZ_JBFBFF010000033.1, read as the reverse complement.
CTGCGGATGCGGCCCGACCGGATCGTGGTCGGCGAGGTCCGCGGCGGCGAGTCCCTCGACATGCTCCAGGCGATGTCCACCGGCCATGACGGCTCCCTCGCGACCGTGCACGCCAACAGCGCCGAGGACGCCCTCACCCGGCTCCAGACGCTCGCCTCCATGTCCGATGTGGAGGTGCCGTTCGTCGCGCTGCACGACCAGATCAACAGCGCGGTCGACGTCATCGTCCAGCTCACCCGGTTCGCCGACGGCGCCCGCCGGATCACCGAGATCGCGCTGCTGGACAGCCATGGCGGGGAGCCGTACCGGCTGGCCAGCGTCGCCCGCTTCGAGGCGGAGCCGATGACGGCGGACGGCCGGGTACCCGGCGCCTTCGGCTACTTCCCGCTGCCGCGCCGCACCGCCGACCGCCTGCACATGGCGAGCCAGCCCGTGCCGGGCGCCTTCGGCGTGGCCCGCAGCGCCGACCAGCTCGCCACCCGAGAAGCCAGGTAGGCCCCCGCATGGAACTCCACACCCTCGTCCAGCTCACCCTCGCAGCGGCGCTGCTGACCTGCGTGCTCGCGGTGATCGGCGTGCACAGCTACGCGCGGGGCCGGGCCCGGCGGGCCGAGCTGGTGGACCGCCTCACGCACACCGGGCCACCGGAGTCCGGCACCGGGCGCAGGCGGCACTTCCGCGATCTCGACCGGCGGCTGCGCCGTACCCGCCTCGGCCGCTGGCTCGAACGGCGCCTGGCCACCACCGGGTTGGACATCACGCCGGGGGAGTTCTTCGTCGCCATGCTCGGTACGGTCGCCGCGCTCTGGCTGATCGGACAGGCCGCGCTCGCGCCGTTCTTCGGGCCGATCGCCGGGCTGCTGGGCATCTGGGCGGCGGTGCAGTTCCTCAACTGGCAGCGGCGCAGGCGCATCGAGCGGTTCATCGGCCAACTCCCGGAACTGGCCCGCATCCTGGCCAACGCCACGCAGGCGGGGCTTGCCCTGCGTACCGCGATCGGCATGGCAGCGGAGGAGCTGGAGGCCCCGGCCGGGGAGGAACTGGTCAAGGTGTCCGACCAGTTGGCGATCGGCCATTCCCTGGACGACGCCCTCGGCGAACTCGCCGACCGGCTTCCGTCGCGGGAACTGGTCGTGCTGGTGACGACGCTGGTGCTGTCCAACCGGGCCGGCGGCCAGGTCGTCTCCGCGCTGCGCAATCTCACCGAGACGCTGGAGGAGCGCAAGGAGACCCGGCGCGAGATCCGCACCCAGCTCTCCCAGGTGACCATGACGTCGTACGCCGTGCCCGTTCTCGGGGTCGGCGCGTTGTTCCTGATGAACGGCGTCAGGGACGGCGCCCTGGCCCGGATGACCGGCTCCCCGGTGGGCCAGGGCTGCGTGCTCGTCGCGTTCGGGCTGTACGCGGTCGGTTTCGTCCTCATCCGGCGGCTCAGCCGCATCGACGTGTGAGGGAAGGAGGATCCGATGGCCTTGCTGCTGGCCCTGCTGATGGGCGTCGCCGTGTGGGGGATCTTCACCGGTGTGCGCATGTACCGCGCCGACGCCAAGCTCCCCGTCGACCTCGCCGTCGCCCTGGAGGTCGGCGCCACCCGCACCGGCGCGGTGGGCTCCGTGATCGACCGTATGGGCATGCGGTACGCGCCGCTGGTGCTCCGGCTGATGGGGCCCCGGCTGGTCGCCCGGTACCGGCGCCGGATCGACCTCGCGGGCAACCCCGGGGGTCTGACCATCGACCGGTACGCCGCCCGCCGCGCGGTGTACGGCGCGCTGGGCGGCGTCGGCTTCCTGGTGTTCCTGCTGCGCGGCCAGTGGTTCGTGGCGGTTCTGCTGCTGCTGTTCGGGGCGTTCTGGACGGAGGTCGGGATCTGGTCGGCGATCCGGGTCCGCCGGGACGTGATCGAGCGGACCCTGCCGGACTTCCTGGACGTGCTGGCGGTCGTGGTCAGCGCCGGGCTCGGCTTCCGGCAGGCCCTGGACCGGGTGGCGTCCCGCTACGAGGGGCCCTGGGCCGACGAACTCCGCATCACCCTGCGCCAGATGGACCTCGGCATGAGCCGCCGCCAGGCCTTCGCGGAGCTGCGCCGACGCAATGACTCCGAACAGGTCGCCATGTTCGTCACGGCGCTCCAGCAGGGCGAGGAACTGGGTGCGCCGATCGTCGACACCCTGGTCTCCCTGGCCAAGGACATGCGCCGCACGGACGCCCAGAACGCCCGCCGCAAGGCCGCTCGCGCGGTACCCAAGGCCACGCTGATGATCACCACCTTCATGGTCCCGGCGACGATGCTCCTCCTCGGCGCGGGCCTGATCCTGGGCTCGGGCGTGGACTTCGGTTCCCTCACGGGGAAGTGAGGAGCGTGAGGGGGGTGACTTCGCAGGGGGCGCGAGGAGCGCTGGGGGCGCGGGACGGTGGCGCCGGGGTGGGCGGATCCCCGCACGGCGGCGCGACGGCCCCCGTCGAACGGGTGCCGGACGATCCGACGGCTCCTGCCGATCCGGTGCCGGACGATCTGACGGCCCTCGCCGGAACTGTCGTCCATGCCTCCGCTGAGCCTGTGGCGGCCGGCGCCGCGGCTGCTGCCGAGCGCGGGGCGGGCTATGAGGCGCGCTTTGTGGATCCGGTGCCGGGTGGTGCGGTGGCTCCTGGCGATCCGGTGCCGGACGGTATGACGGCCCTCGCCGGAACTGTCGTCCATGCCTCCGCTGAGCCTGTGGTGGCCGGCGCCGCGGCTGCTGCCGAGCGCGGGGCGGGCGATGAGGCGCGCTTTGTGGATCCGGTGCCGGGCGATCCGACGGCTCCTGCCGAACCGGTGCCGGAAGGTACGACGGCGCCCGCCGACCCCGCGACGGCGCCCGCCGACCCCGCGACGGCGCCTGCCGACCCCGCGATGGCCCATGCGGCGCCCCCCGTCCAGCCTCTCGCCGGGCCCCCTGCCTGGTCCCCGTCCCCATCCCGGTCCTCCGCCGAGCCCCTCCCCACACCTTCTGCCCAACCCCCCTCCCAGCCCCTCCCCACACCCCCCTCCCCGCTCCCCGCACCACCCCCCGCTGTCCTCCCTGCATATCCCCCCGAACCCCTCGAACCCCCTGAACCCCCCTCCGAGCAGCTCCAGATTCGTGCGCTCCAGGCCATGTGCCGGCAAGTCTTCGGGTTTCGGTTGGCCATGATCGTCGTGGCGGCGCCCGCGGCGTTGTTGAACGCCGCGCCCGGGGTCGGGGTGCGGCTGGTCGGGGTGGCGGTCGTCGTCACGGTCATGGTGTCGTACGTCCTGTTGCGGGACTGGGAGCGGTTCGGGCCGTTGCTGTTGCGGCACCCCGCGCTGCTCGCCGCCGACACCCTCATCGGTTCGCTCCTGCTGGTCTCGGCCGGGCCGGACACCACGCTCGCCTATGCCGGCGTCTGCACCCCGCTGCTCGCCGGGCTGCTCTACAGCTGGCGCGGGGCGGCCTGTTTCGCGTCGCTCCAGGCGCTGATCCTGTTCATCGTCCACCTCACCCTGAAGGCCGACCGGTCCGCCCCCGTGGCCGAGGCGCTGCTGCTGCCCGGTCTGTGCGTCGTCGCCGGGGCCATGGGCTCGACCCTGCGCGGTCTGATGCTCCGCTTCGGGGCCGCCACCGAGGCGCTGACGGCCGTCCGGGCACGGCTCGCCGCGGCGGAGGCCGTGAGTGCCGAACGCGCCCGGCTGGCACGGGAGATGCACGACTCCGTCGCCAAGACCCTGTACGGCGTCGCCCTCGCCGCCGACGGCCTCGCGGCCACCGCCTCGGCGCCCGCCCCCGACCCTGCCCGCATCCGCGAACAGGCCGAACTGGTCTCCCGCTCGGCCCGCCGCGCGGCGACGGAATCCCGGGAACTGCTCATGGACCTACGACGCGAACAGCCCGAGCGGACCGCGCCGATCAGGCCGTCCAAGCCGTTCTGGTCCGAACTCGCGGACTGTGTACGGGACTTCGCGGGACGTACGACGCTCCACGTCACCTGCGCCTGCCCGCACCCCCCGGCCACCCTCCCGCCGCTGCCCGCCGCCCCGGCCCGCGCCCTCCTCGCCGTCGCCACGGAGGCACTGGAGAACGCCCACCGGCACGCGGACGCGACCCGGGTGGACGTACGGCTCCGCGTCGACGGCACCCTGCTGCGGCTGACGATCCACGACGACGGCCGCGGCCTGCCCCCCGGCACCACCCTCGAACAGCTGCGCGCCCGCGGTCACTTCGGCCTGCTCGGCATGGTCGAGAGGGCCGCACAGGCGGGCGCCCGCATCCGTATCGGCCGCGGCACCCACCCCCGCGGCACCGAGGTGCGGGTCGAACTCCCCCTGCGCACCCCGGAATCCTGAAAGGAGGCACGGCACACCCATGCGGCAGCACCCGAACGACCCCGGCATACCGGCCTTCCAGCCGCCCGCCCGATTGAGGTTGCTGGTGGCCGACGACAACCCCGTGGTGCGCGCCGGTCTGACCGCGCTGCTCACGGACCGCGCGGACACCACCGTGGTGGCGCAGGCCGCGGACGGCCGCGAGGCGTACGAGGCCGCGCTGCGGCACCATCCGGACGTCGTCCTCCTCGACGTCCGGATGCCCGGCGTCGACGGCATCTCGGCATTGCCCCACCTGGCGCGCCTCGCGCCCGTCATGATGCTCACCTACAGCCATGAGGCCGAGACGGTGCGGGAGGCGCTGCGGCTGGGGGCGGGGGGATACCTGGTGCACGGCGAGTTCACCGCCGAGCAGCTGGTGCGGGCCGTACGGGACGTCCACGAGGGCCGGCCGCATGTGACGCCCGGGGCGACACGGGCGTTGGTGGACGGACTGCGGGAGAGTGCAGCTGCACACATGGACTCTCAACTCGCCGCCACAGAAGGCCAAAATACCTCCCCTCCTCCTTCACAACTGCAATCCTCTATGGGACAGTCGATCCGCTCGCGGTTCCGGCTGAGTGTCAGGGAGGCGGAGATCATGGACCTCATCGCGTCCGGCATGACCAATCAGCAGATCGCCGCCGCCTGCTTCATCAGCGAGAAGACGGTCAAGAACCACATCAACCGGATCTTCGCCAAGCTCCAGACCGCCACCAGGTCCCAGGCCGCGGCGAAATGGCTGGGGGTGGCGTGAGATGCCGGACCGCACCGGCGCCGACGCCGTGAAATGGGCCCGGGGTTGGGCCCTGGGACCCTCGGCCGAGCGGGTGGCCACCTCGTACGGTGCCCCGATCGGACGCGCAGCTGGAGGGGACAACCGTGAGCAAATGGTTCAACACCACCGTGACGTATCTGATGACCCGCGCCGCGCGGAACGACCGGGGGCAGACCGCGGTGGAGTACCTCGGCATCATCGCGGTGGTGGTGGCGATCGTACTGGCGATCACCGGGACGAGCATCGGGCAGACGATCTACGACGCGATCACCTCGAAGATCTCCGAGGTCACCGGCGGCTGACCCGTCCGGTCACCGACGCAGGGCAGGCCTTCCCCATCTATCTCACGGTGGTGGCGGGCCTGCTCTTTCTCGCGCTCGCCTATCTCGCGGTCGGCCAGGCGGCGGTGAACCGGGGCGGCGCCCAGACGGCCGCCGACGCCGCGGCGCTCGCGGCGGCCCAGGACGTGCGGGACCAACTCACCGGCCAGTGGCTGAAGGTGCTGCTCGACCCGGCCCAGTGGCAGGCCGTCCTCGACGGTGACACGCCCCTCGACGACGACCCCTGCGGACGGGCCGGGGAACTGGCCGGGCAGAACGACGCCCGGCTCACCGGATGCGCCCCGGCCGGACCGCTGAAGTACCGGGCCGAGGTGCGGACCGACAAGTCCGTCGGCCACTCCGTCGTACCCGGCACGGAGAAGTTCCGCTCCACGGCCTCCGCCACCGCCGAGATCGAGCCCCTGTGCACCTTCGAGCTGCCGCCGAAGGGTGCCGGGGACGGTGCCGGGCACGGCGCGGCGAAGGCGGATCTGCCCCGGCTCACCTGCAAGGACAAGGTGTGGGACCTGGACCCGGACGACCCGTCGGGGCTGCCCGGACCCGAGGACCTCTTCGATGTGCATCTGGCCGACTGACGAACGACCGACTGGCGAACGATGAGTGACGAAGGAAGCGGACTATGACCATGCGGTTCACCGCGAAGACCCGCAGAGGGATGGTCGCCCTGGCCGTCGCGGCCGGACTGGCCGCGGGCGCGGCCGGGTGCGGCTCCGGCGGCGACGACGGCAAGCGGCCGGAGCACACGGCATCCGCTTCCAGGACGGCCGGGGCCGGGCCCAGCGCCCAGGAGGGGCAGTCGGACAAACCGCTGGCCGAACTGCGCGGCTCCGACGGCCTGAGCCTCCAGATCACCTCCGCGCAGCGGGACTCCGGCGGATTCGTGACCGTCAACGGCACCCTGAAGAACGACGGCGCCCAGAGCGTCGTCATCCCCTCCGCGCTCAGCGGCAACGAGACCGAGATCATCAAGAACGGCAGGTCCCTGGGCGGGGCCACACTGGTCGACCCGAAGGGCAAGAAGCGGTACTACGTGCTGCGGGACACCGAGGGCCGGCCGCTGACCACGACGGGCTTCTCGACCCTGCGGGCCGGTGACACCCTCGCGGTCTTCATGCAGTTCCCGGCACCTCCCGCGAACCAGGTGGAGTTCCAGCTGCCCACCTTCTCCTCCGCCACCCTCCCCATCTCCGGCTGAGGCACCCGTGACCACCCGACCCCGTCTCGCGCTCACCCTCGCCTCCGCCGCGTTCCTGCTGGCCGCGACCCTCACCTCCGCGCACGCCGACGGCACGGACCCCGCCGAGCCCCCCGACACCGCGCCGTCCGCCGCCGCGCCCGTGCAGATCGACCCCAAGGACCCGGACCTCAAGCTGCCCGAGGGTGCCACGCTCGCCCAGCCCAAGGTGCTGGACATCAAGTCGGTCGTGGAGGACCAGAGCGGGGACGAGCGCCGCGAGGACACCAACGCGGACGTCACCTTCGCCCTCCAGGCCGAGGTCCTCTTCGGCAAGGACAGCGCGAAACTCGGCGCCGACGCCAAGGCACGCATCGCCGCGATCGCCGACGAGATCAGGAAGCAGCGCGCCACCCAGATCCGCGTCTTCGGCTTCACCGACGACCTCGGCTCCGCCGGCCACGGCGTCCTCCTCTCCCGGCAGCGCGCCAACGCCGTCCAGGCGGTCCTCGGCCAGGACCTCGACAGCCCCGACATCACCTTCGAGGTCCGCGGCTACGGCGAGCAGTACCCCATCGCCGACAACTCCACGGAGGAGGGCCGCAAGAAGAACCGCCGGGTGGAGGTGTCCTTCCCGCGCACCGCGGACTGACGGCGGGGAGCCTCACCCTCCCTCGCCCCCACCCCCTTCCACCTCCACCCGCACCCCGGCCCGCAGCCCCCACCCCGCCATCGCCCCCGCCTCCGCCTCCAGCACATGCCGGGCCCGCGGGCGGGGCAGGCCCAGGCGGCCCGGCCGCATGGTGCGGACGGCGCGGACCGTCAGCCGCCGGTCCAGGTACGCCACGTCGATGGGCATGCGCATCCCGAAGGTGTGGATGCTGTTGGCCGGGGACAGCAGCAGCGCGCCGTCGACACCGGTCCGGCCGAGCAGCCCCCGGGTGCGGGCCCGGTAGGAGGCCGCGATCTCCAGGGGGACCTCCACCGCCCCAAGCTCCCCGGGGATCCGCAGCACTCCCGGGCCGTCCCGCCACCGTCGTCGCGCCATCGTTCCTCCACCGTCAACGGGCCTGCCCCGTAAAGCGTTTGTCCATTTCCCCATCCCCCGCCAGGAACGACCTCATGACTTCACTCGGCGTTGTGTTCCGGCCCCAGCTCCCTCCCGAGCGGCTGCGGGTCGGCATCGGACTGCTGCCCGTGCCGCTGCGGAACGTCGCCGTGACCGCCATGGAGACCGACGCCCTGCACCGGATGCTCCCCGGCCGCGCGAGCGTGGTTGTCGGGCACGGGGTGCAGGACCGGATGGGGCAGGTCGGCGCCCGCGCCGCCTCGCCGCTCACCCTCCTCGGCGGGCATCTCGACGCCCTGCGCGCCCTGTCGCGCGGCGAGAGGCTCACCGTCCAGGGAGACGGTACGTCACCCTCGACGGCGTCGCCCTCGACCGGCCGCCGCGGCAGCCGGTCCCCGTGTTCGCCGGTGCCACCGGCCCCCGTACCCTGCGCCTGTCCGGCGCCAAGGCTGACGGCACGCTGCTCACCTCCGCCACCTCCCCGGACGGTGTGCGCGAGGCCCGCCGGCTCATCGAGGAGGGCCGGGCGCAGGCCGGGCGCACGGAGCCGCACCGGGTGATCGTGTATCTGCCGGCCGCCACCGGCGCGGGCGCCGCCGAACGGGTCCTGGCCGATCTCGTCGCCGAGCGCGCGGGGTCCGGCGCGGGCGTCGCCGGGGACGCGGCCGCCGTCGCCGAAGCCGTACGGCGGCTGGCCGGCGCCGCCGCCGTCGTACTGCAACCGACGTCCGGCGAGCCCGACCCGGAGGGGTTCGTGCGGTTCGCGGCGGAACAGGTCGGGCCGCTGGTCCGGCGGTAGCGGCCCGGCGGCGGGGGAAAAAGGGGAGGACCGGGGCGTCGGTGCTCGTCATCATGGAGGGCATGACTCCAGCCCGCCGGTCCTTCGCCGAACTCGTCGCCGAGGGGGCCGCCGTGCCCACCGAAGGGTGGGACTTCTCCTGGTTCGAGGGCCGGGCCACCGAGGCGCGGCCCTCCTGGGGGTACGCGCGCTCGGCGGGGGAGCGGCTGGCCGGTGCCGAGGCCGCGCTGGACATCCAGACCGGGGGCGGGGAGGTGCTGGCCTTCAGCCTCGGCGCGGCCGCCCCGGCCCGGCCCCGGCTGGTCGCCGCCACCGAGGGCTGGGCGCCGAACACGGCCAGGGCCACCGAGCTGCTGCGGCCGCACGGCGTGGTGGTCGTGGCCGCCCCGGACGACGCGCCGCTGCCGTTCGCCGACGGGGCCTTCGACCTGGTGCTCAGCCGGCATCCGGTGGCGCCGCACTGGGACGAGATCGCGCGGGTGCTGCGGCCGGGCGGTACGTACTTCGCCCAGCATGTCGGGCCCGCCAGCGCCTTCGAGCTGGTCGAGCACTTCCTCGGGCCGCAGCCGGAGGCCGTGCGCGGCGCCCGGGATCCGCTGCGGGAGCGGGCCGCGGCCGAGGCGGCGGGCCTGGAGATCACCGCCCTGCCCGCGGAGCGGCTGCGGATGGAGTTCCAGGACATCGCCGCCGTTGTCCACTTCCTGCGCAAGGTCGTCTGGATGGTGCCCGGCTTCACCGTCGAGGCGTACGAGCCCCAACTCAGGTCGCTGCACGAGCGGATCGAGCGGGAGGGGCCGTTCGTCGCCCACAGCGCGCGGCACCTCTTCGACGCCCGCAGGCCCCGCTAGACCCCTCGGATGGTCCGTGGTGTCCACATCGTTATCGGACACGGTTCACACCAGCCCCACCCGTCACGTAGGTTCAGACCAACGCAATTCGCGCCAGCAAAGCGGCGCGGGTGGTACCGCGCAGCGGAGGGGGCTGCGCGGTGCCGTGAAACGGGGGGATCGCCCCGTGGGGGCGCGCGGAGGCGGGCGCGTCACCGTTCGCCGTACGGGTGGTCCGTCCGAGGGATCCGGGGGCAACACGCCGACGCGACCCCGGATGGCGGCAAGTCTCCAGATTCCTTCGGTTTTGAGTGCCTCCGACCAGGTTTGCCTGGGATTCCCTGGTGAATCGACCGGAAAGACCCCCTGAATCCATCGTTCCGCATCCATCAGGGCGTTCCCGGGCGACTTCGGAGAGTAGTTGTGGCACGCCGATGCCCCCATCCGCCCTTACGAAGGGTTATGGTGGAAACCCCCCCTCGGGCCGGTCCGTCTCCCCCCCACGGACCGGCCCGTTTTTTCTTGGCCGCGCGAGAGGTCCCGACCGGGAACCGGTCACCACCCGGCGCGCGTCCCTACAGCGAGGACCGGAGTCCCGATCCCGCCCCGCCCCCTCGCCCCCGCCGCAGCAGGGCCGGACCAGTGCCCGGGCAGCGGTAGGCTCGACGGGCCCGGCAACGTATCCCGCGCCAACCCCCGGAGGGCCACGTGAACCTGCGCGACAAACTGCGCGGCCTGCTGGTCAGGCTCTACGCACGCCGGGTGGAGGGCCACCTCGACCACGCCCAGGTGCCCAAGCACATCGGCGTCATCGTGGACGGCAACCGCCGCTGGGCGAAGGCGTCCGGATCCACCACCGTCCACGGCCACCGGGCCGGCGCGGACAAGATCGAGGAGTTCCTCGGCTGGTGCAGCGAGACCGATGTCGAGGTCGTCACCCTGTGGCTGCTGTCCACCGACAACTTCGACCGCGCGCAGGCGGAACTGGCCCCCCTGCTCGGCATCATCGAGGACGTCGTACGCACCCTCGCCGCCGACGGCCGCTGGCGGGTGCACCACGTGGGCGCCATGGACCTGCTCCCCGCGGGCATGCAGGCCACCCTCAAGGAGGCCGAGGAGGCCACCGCCCACACCAAGGGCATAGTGGTCAACGTGGCCATCGGGTACGGCGGCCGGCAGGAGATCGCCGACGCCGTGCGCTCCATGCTGTACGAGGCCCAGGACAAGGGCGTCGCGATGACGGACCTCGCCGAGTCCGTCGACATCGACATGATCGGCCGTCACCTCTACACGAGCGACCAGCCCGACCCGGACCTCGTCATCCGCACCAGCGGTGAGCAGCGGCTGTCCGGATTCATGCTGTGGCAGACCGCCCACTCCGAGTACTACTTCTGCGACGTCTACTGGCCGGCCTTCCGCAAGGTCGACTTCCTGCGCGCGCTGCGCGACTACGCCGCACGTCATCGGCGCTTCGGCGGCTGAGACACGCCCGAGGGCCCCGTCGGTGGAATCACCGGCGGGGCCCTCGCGCATCCCCGTTCGAACTGTCGTCACCAGGAGTTCACCGGCGCTGCGATGGCCGCTTTTGCATGGCGGCGCTCGTTCGAGGGCATAAGGCAAGCAGGTCGACGCCCGAACCCCGGGCGTCGGATCTCAGCGGGCGGCAGGGGCCGTCCGCCCGGGAGGTCCTTTGCACCAGCACGACCGTGCGACAGCGCCGCGGAGGTCCGGCCCCCGGCCCGCCGTGTGCAGGGGCCGCCGGCCGGCCCGGTCCGTCCCGTCCTCCCGGCCCGGCTTCCACTTCGTCGCTCCCCGACCTCATCCGAGGGGGTACGTCCTTCCGTGGTGACCAGCACAAAGCGCCACAAGCCCGACCGGCGCACCTATGTTCTCGACACCAGCGTCCTGCTGGCCGACCCGAACGCCCTGACCCGCTTCGAGGAGCACGAGGTGGTGCTCCCCATCGTGGTGGTCACGGAACTGGAGGCCAAGCGGCACCATCCCGAACTCGGGTACTTCGCCCGCCAGGCCCTGCGCCTGCTGGACGACTACCGGGTGCGGTACGGCCGTCTCGACTCCCCCATCCCGATCGGGGAGCTGGGCGGGACCATGCGTGTCGAGCTCAACCACTCGGACCCCAGCGTGCTGCCCACCGGCTACCGCCTGGGGGACAACGACTCCCGCATCCTCGCGGTGGCCCGGAACCTTCAGGCCGAGGGGTTCGACGTCACCGTCGTGTCGAAGGACCTGCCGCTGCGCATCAAGGCCTCGTCCGTCGGGCTCCTCGCCGAGGAGTACCGGGCGGAGCTGGCCATCACGGAGAACTCCGGCTGGACCGGGATGACCGAACTGACCCTCCCCGGCGAGCAGGTGGACGTCCTCTTCGAGGCCGGACACCTCTATGTGCCGGAGGCGTCCGAACTCCCGGTGCACACCGGTCTGACCATCCAGTCGGAGCGCGGCAAGGCGCTCGGCCGGATCACCGCGGAGGGCAATGTCCGGCTGGTGCGCGGCGACCGGGAGGCGTTCGGCATCAAGGGCCGCAGCGCCGAGCAGCGCATCGCCCTCGATCTGCTGCTCGACCCGGACGTCGGGATCGTCTCGATGGGCGGCCGGGCCGGCACCGGCAAGTCGGCGCTGGCGCTGTGCGCGGGCCTGGAGGCGGTCCTGGAACGCCGCCAGCACCAGAAGGTCATGGTGTTCCGGCCGCTGTACGCGGTCGGCGGGCAGGAGTTGGGCTATCTGCCGGGCTCCGAGGCCGAGAAGATGAGCCCCTGGGCGCAGGCCGTGTTCGACACGCTGTCGGCGGTCACCAGCCGGGAGGTCATCGAGGAGGTCACCGCGCGCGGCATGCTGGAGGTCCTGCCGCTCACCCATATCCGCGGCCGCTCGCTGCACGACGCGTTCGTCATCGTGGACGAGGCGCAGTCGCTGGAGCGCAATGTGCTGCTGACGGTGCTGTCCCGGATCGGCGCCAACTCCCGGGTCGTACTGACCCATGACGTGGCGCAGCGGGACAATCTGCGGGTCGGGCGGTACGACGGCGTGGTCGCCGTGGTGGAGAAGCTGAAGGGGCATCCGCTGTTCGCGCATGTCACCCTGACCCGGTCCGAGAGGTCCCAGATCGCCGCCCTTGTGACCGAAATGCTCGAAGACGGCCATATCTGAGCCGATCCAGCCCAGTTGGCGCCGCCCGGCAAAGGCATCAGAGCCTAGCCGGGCGGCGCCTTCGCGTGTGCAGGTTTCCGGAAATCCCTTGGGCCAAACGGGATGTGAGCTTTCACACTCAACTCGGAATTGCCTCCCGGCGTCCGGTTACGGCAGAGTCTCAGTCCTGTCAGGCCCCGCATACGACACAGCTGCACCCCCAGCGGTGTGGAACACCAGGAATCGCACCAACTCCATAGCGTTCGTCGTATGCCGCCCGCGCACCACGCGGCGCTTCCCGCAGGGGGAGTTGCCCACCGGGCCCGTGCCTCCCGTGACCCCGCAGTTGGGAGGCCAGTGTTCAGGGGCACGATTGCGTCCGCCAGGGTCACCGAAGCGGGCGATGCTGGAAGGAAACCGTGTGAGCCGGATTTCGGTCCGGGGATTCGCAGTGGCCTCGGCCACCGCGGTCACCGCCGTCGGAAGCGTCGTCGGAGTTGCCTCGGGCAGCGTCGCGCAGAACAACGACGCCGAGCCGACGGCAGCAGCCGACACCACGCTCCTCGCGGACATACCGACGGGTCAGCAGGCCCAGGTCCAGTCCGCGACCCTGACGCAGCAGGCCGACTCCCAGGCCATCGCCGCGGACGCGAGCGCCAAGAAGGACGCCGAGGCAGCAGCCCGCAAGGCCGCCGCCGAGACCGCGATCGCGAAGAAGGCGGCCGCCGAGAAGGCGGCCGAGGAGGCCAAGCAGCGCGCGGAGACCAAGGCCGCCGCCAGCCGTGGCGACGCCAATGCCAGCTTCCCCGTGCAGACCTCGTACACGGTCGCCCAGATCCAGGCGATGGCGCGGCAGATCGTGCCGTCCGGCCAGTACCAGTGTTTCAGCAACATCGTGAACCACGAGTCCAGCTGGAACTACCGTGCGGTCAACGCCTCCTCGGGTGCCTACGGCCTCGTCCAGGCCCTGCCCGGCGGCAAGATGGCCTCCGCGGGTGCCGACTGGCAGACCAACCCGGCCACGCAGATCAAGTGGGGCCTCAACTACATGAACCAGCGTTACGGCAGCCCCTGTGACGCCTGGACCTACTGGCAGGCCAACGGCAACTACTAGTTCCGGCCACGCCACGCTCAACCCCGCGCAGCCCCTTCCCGTCCTCTGGGAAGGGGCTTTCGCACTGTACGGTCGTAACCGCACGACTCCACGCGGGGGAAGAGGACGGATGATGTCGCGAGTGCCAGGGTGGCTCGGCAAGCTGGGCGCGAGTCTCACCGAGATGAGCGAACGGCTGGACGCCCGCCAGGCGGAGGTGTCCGAGGAGGACACCGCGCCCGCGCCCGAACCGGCACGCCGGGAGCCGGTCGCGGCCGATGCCGTGTCCTCGGCCGCGACCGACGCCGTGTCCGCCACCGCGCCCTCCACCGCGCCCGACACCGTCGCCGACGCGGTGCCGCACGCCCGCCGTCCCCCCGCCTCGGCCCCGCCCGTCCCGCGTCCCGATCCCGCCCAGGCCGTGCCCTGGGGGGTACGGGTCGCGGCCGAGGCCGGCTGGCGGCTGCTGGTGCTCGCGGGCACCGTCTGGGTGCTGATGCGGGTCATCAGCGCCGTCCAGCTGGTGGTGTTCGCCTTCGTCATCGCCCTGCTGATCACCGCGCTGCTGCAGCCGACGGTCGCCCGGCTCACCCGCCGCGGGGTGCCGCGCGGCCCGGCCACGGCGCTCACCGCGATCAGCGGCTTCGTGGTGATCGGCCTGATGGGCTGGTTCGTGACCTGGCAGGTCATGGAGAACATCGACACGCTCTCCAACCAGATCCAGTCCGGCATCGACGATCTGCGCAACTGGCTGCTGAAGAGCCCCTTCCATGTCACCGACAAGCAGATCAACCAGATCGCCAAGAACCTGCGCGAGGCCATCGGCGCCAACGCCGACCAGATAACGTCGGCGGGCCTGGAGGGCGTCCAGGTCATAGTGGAGGCCCTGACCGGCATCCTGCTGGTGTTCTTCTCCACGCTCTTCCTGCTCTACGACGGCAAGCGCATCTGGAGCTGGGTCCTGAAGCTGGTGCCCGCCGCCGCCCGGGAGGGCGTGGCCGGCGCCGGACCGCGTGCCTGGCGCACCCTGACCGCGTACGTCCGCGGCACCGTGCTGGTCGCCCTGATCGACGCGACCTTCATCGGCATCGGGATCTACTTCCTCGATGTGCCGATGGCGGTCCCGCTGGCCGTCTTCATCTTCCTGTTCTCCTTCATCCCGCTGGTCGGCGCGGTCGCCTCGGGCGCGCTCGCGGTGATCGTGGCCCTGGTGACCCAGGGCGTGTTCACCGCGGTGATGACCCTGGTCGTGGTGCTCGCCGTGCAGCAGATCGAGGGGCATGTGCTCCAGCCCTTCATCCTGGGCCGCGCGGTGCGGGTGCACCCCCTCGCGGTGGTGCTGACCGTGGCGGCCGGCGGCATGGTGGCCGGCATCGGCGGCGCGGTGGTCGCCGTACCGCTGGTGGCGGTGGCGAACACGGTGGTGGGCTATCTGCGGCAGTACTCCGAGGAGTCGCAGCAGCCGTCCATCGCTTCCCCGGCCCTGGAGGAGACGGCCGCGGGGAACGCGGAAGACCCCGCCCACCAGGGGTGAGCGGGGTCCTCGGCTGACGCGGTGTCGGCCTTACTCGGCCAGCACGGCCTCGGCCTCCAGGGTGGCGCCGACCGCCTGCACAACGGCAGCGATCTTGAAGGCCTCCTGGATGGTGTCGCGCTCCATACCGGCCTTGCGCAGCACCTGCTCGTGCGAGTCCAGGCACATGCCGCAGCCGTTGATCGCGGAGACCGCGAACGACCACAGCTCGAAGTCGACCTTCTCCACGCCCGGGTTGCCGATGACGTTCATCCGCAGGCCGGCGCGCAGGGTGCCGTACTCGTGGTCGGACAGCAGGTGCCGGGTGCGGTAGAAGACGTTGTTCATCGCCATGACGGCGGCCGCGGACTTGGCCGCGGTGTACGCCTCCGGCGAGAGGTTCGCCTTGGCCTCCGGCTCCAGCTCACGCAGCACGATCGGGGAGCGGGAGGCGATCGCGGTCGCGAGCACCGTGCCCCACAGCTGCTGGGCCGGCAGGTCGGAGTTGCCGATGACCGAGCCCAGGTTGAGCTTGAGGTCCTTGGCGTAGTCCGGGACCCGGGACTTCAGCGAGTCGAGCGACATGGGTCACTCACCAGCCAGCAGCGCGACCGGGTCGAGGGTCTCGTCGCCCTTGCTCCAGTTGCACGGGCACAGCTCGTCGGTCTGGAGGGCGTCCAGGACCCGCAGGACCTCCTTGGGGTTACGGCCCACGGAACCGGCGGTCACCATCGTGAACTGGATCTCGTGGTTCGGGTCCACGATGAACACGGCGCGCTGCGCGAAGCCGTCCTCGCCCTCGATGCCCAGGTCACGCATGAGCTCGTGCTTGGAGTCGGCCAGCATCGGGAAGGGCAGCTCGGTCAGGTCCGGGTGGTCCTTGCGCCAGGCGTGGTGCACGAACTCGGAGTCACCGGAGAAGCCGAGGATCTGGGCGTCGCGGTCGGCGAACTCGTCGTTCAGCTTGCCGAACGCGGCGATCTCGGTCGGGCAGACGAAGGTGAAGTCCTTCGGCCAGGCGAACACGACCAGCCACTTGCCCTCGTAGGACTTGTGGTTGAGCTGCTCGAACTCCTTGCCCTTCTCCAGCGAGACGCAAGCGGTCAGGTCGAACTCGGGGAACTTGTCACCGACAGTGAGCACAGGCTCTCCTTGCAGCGAAGAATCACCCCTTTTGAGGATGATTCCCATGGGTTGGACTTAGTCGATGTTGGCACAGGGTGCATTGATTAGGGAAATAGCTACACTCGGTCGTGTTGATCGGAGGTAACTATCAGTGGCTATCAGTAACGGCAAGCGGAGGCAGCCGAGCCTCGCGCAGCTGCGCGCCTTCGCCGCCGTGGCCGAGCACCTGCACTTCAGGGATGCGGCGGCGGCCATCGGCATGAGCCAGCCCGCCCTGTCCGGCGCGGTCTCGGCGCTGGAGGACACACTCGGAGTGACCCTCCTTGAGCGTACGACGCGTAAGGTACTGCTCTCGCCCGCGGGGGAGCGGCTCGCGGTGCGGGCCAAGGCGGTGCTGGACGCGGTCGGCGAGCTGCTGGAGGAGGCGGAGGCGGTCCGCGCGCCGTTCACCGGGGCGCTGCGGCTCGGGGTGATCCCCACCGTGGCGCCGTATCTGCTGCCGACCGTGCTGCGGCTCGTCCATGAGCGCTATCCGGACCTCGATCTCCAGGTGCACGAGGAGCAGACCTCCAGCCTGATCGAGGGGCTGGCCACCGGACGCCTGGACCTGCTGCTGCTCGCCGTCCCGCTCGGTGTCCCCGGCATCGCCGAACTCCCGCTGTTCGACGAGGACTTCGTGCTGGTCACCCCGCTCGACCACTGGCTCGGCGGCCGCGAGGGCATCCCGCGCGAGGCGCTGAAGGAACTGAACCTGCTGCTGCTGGACGAGGGCCACTGCCTGCGCGACCAGGCCCTGGACATCTGCCGGGAGGCGGGCCGCGCGGACGCTCCGGTCACGACGACGGCCGCCGGGCTGTCCACGCTGGTCCAGCTGGTCGCGGGCGGCCTCGGCTGCACCCTGCTGCCGCGCACCGCGCTCAAGCTGGAGACCACCCGCAGCAGCCAGTTGCTCACCGGCTACTTCGCCGACCCGGCCCCGAGCCGCCGGGTCGCCCTCGCGATGCGGGCGGGCGCGGCACGCGGTGCCGAGTACGAGGAGCTGGCGGGGGCGCTGCGGGAGGCGATGCGGATGCTGCCGGTACGGGTGGTCGAGCCCGGCTGACCGTCGTACGGCACAGGGCCCCTCCCGTGTCCGGATGCTGTTGGTTAATTCCGCCCCGCTGGATCTGATCCGGTGGGGCGGAGTGCTGCGAAGGGTGAGACGCGGGTGCGGGCGAGTGGTCTGCC
>NZ_JBFBFF010000032.1:0-28034 GCF_040684035.1 Streptomyces sp. NPDC093018 | reverse complement strand
GACTTCCCACGGCTTCGGCCGAGCCACCCCACACCCCCAGATCACCAGTCCCGCAGTGATCCAACCACCCCGAAGATCATTTCGTTAGGAGTTCTTAGGCCGACCGGTTCACTCAGCTCTACGGCGGGCCCCTACAGCCGCTGAGCGAAACCGCACCACCTGGCCACGTAGGCGAGCTTGCCGTTCTTGTCGGCCACGCGTGCCCATTCGTCGCTGCGCAACCCGCCGCTTCCGTCGGCGTATTTGCAGGTGTAGGTACCGCCCTTGACCGACGCACCGCAGTCCGACTTCTGGTACCAGCACCAGGCACCCTTGCTGCAGTTGGACAGGTGACCGACGATCTTGCCGCCGGCGCTCGCGGAGTCACGGATGTTGAGAGCGCAGTCATTGCCGTGGTTGGGCGTCATGTACCAGTGGGTCGCGGCCTGGTGCGCGGGACGGGACTCGCTCGCCGCGGCCGTACCGACAAGCCCGAGTCCCATGAGTGCGGCGGCGGAGGCCACACAGACAATCCGCCGGGCGTGACTTTTCCGGACCATCTTTCCCCCATGTGCATGGAAGGTGATTCTGGTGCGTTTACCAGGATTTCCATCCAGTGACGCACAGTCAACGCTTTGCTCCCGATCGGCGAATCCTGTCCGGTTCGCGTTCGCTCACAAGAGGGACGCGGACCGCCGGGCCCGGTGTCCCCGCGGAGCCGCGGTGACGTTCGCCGCGGCCCCTGACTGCCGGTCAGCTCTTGGCCTCGATCATTCCAAGAGACATTCAACGACTGGCTGGATCAAGGTCAAGATGCGCCACCGTCGGCCCTCGGCCCGGCCGCGCGGCCTGCGGTGATTCCGGTTGGTGTCCAGCTGGTCACCAACCGGTTTCGATCTTGGTGGCCCGAGCCGGGCGTAGGGTTCAACAAAGTGTTGAAGCGGAGCTCTTCTTCCCCGGTGCACAAGGGTGTTGATGGTTCCGCCGTGTCCTCAAGCAGGGAGAATACCCATGCCTACAGCCGGTCAGGCGGTACGGACCATGGGCCGGAGACCGATCGCCGCCTGGCGGACGCACCTGCACGGCATCGCCCAGGTCGCGCTCAGCGCGAACCCGTGGACGGGACTGCTGTTCCTCGCCGCGCTCTTCGCCGACGACTGGAGGCTCGGCGTCTACGGAGTGCTCGGCACACTCGTGTCCACGGGAGCGGCGGCCGCGCTGCGCACCGACTGGGACGGCCGGCTGAGCCAAGGGCTCGAAGGGTACTGCGGTTGCCTCGTCGGCATCGCGACGCTCGTCCGGCTCGGCGCCTCCGGGCGGACCGCGCTGCTCGTCGTCCTCGCCGCCGCGGTCTGCTCGATCCTGACCGCCGCGGCTGTCCGCCTCCTCGGGCCCCTCGGACTGCCCGTGCTGACCGCCCCGTACTGCCTCGTCGCCGCCGTCATGGCGATCGCGCCGCCCTCGAACGCGGCGGCGACCCCGGCGTCGGCCACCGCGCACGCCGCGGCCACCGGACCGTCCATGGCGGACCTCGGCCACGCGTTCTGCGACAACATCGGGCAGGTCTTCTTCCTCGAAAAGTGGTACGCGGGCCTGATCGTCCTCGTCGGACTGCTCGTCTCCTCCCGGCGCGCGGCCGTCGCCGCCGCCTGCGGCAGCGCCGTCGCGGTCCTGACCGCCCGGGCCATAGGCCTGCCCGCCGACCGCATCGCCGAGGGGCTCTACGGCTACAACGCGGTGCTCGTCGCCATCGCCCTGGCGGCCACCTTCCTGGCCCCGACCCCCTGGACCGCCGGCTACGCCGTACTCGCCGCCGTGGCCTCGGTCCCTTTGACCACCGCCTGGACCGCCGTTGTCCAGCCGTCCGGCGGATCACCTTTCACCTGGCCGTTCGTAGTGACGACCTGGCTCTTCCTGGCGGCCGCGCCGGCGATGGACCGGCCCGGCATGCCGTACGAGAAAGCGAAGTGACGCGATGAACCTCGCACCACGCGAGATCGACAAGCTCCACGTCTATGTGGTGGCGGACCTGGCCCGCCGCCGCAGGGACCGAGGCACCAGGCTCAACTACAGCGAAGCCGCCGCACTGATCACCGAGGCCGTGCTCGAAGGCGCCCGGGACGGCCACACCGTCGCCGAGTGCATGGAGCTGGGCCGCAAGGTCGTCACCGCCGACGACGTCATGCCCGGAGTGCGCGAGATGCTCACCGTCCTCCAGGTCGAGACGGCCTTCGTGGACGGGACGAAGCTGGTCACCTGCCACGACCCGATCAGCGCCTGAACCACACCGTCCGAACCACCGAGGGGACCAACGATGTCGGGTGGAGCCTACCTCTACGGGGACGACCCCGTGGAGATCAACCCCGGCCGGGCCAAGGTCAGTCTCACCGTCGCCAACACCGGGGACCGTGCTGTACAGATCGGCTCGCACTACCACTTCTTCGAGGCCAACCGCGCGCTGCGGTTCGACCGCGAGGCCGCGTACGGCATGCACCTGGACATCCCGTCCGGCACCGCCGTGCGCTTCGAACCCGGCGACACCCGCGAGGTCGAGTTGTGCGCCTTCGGCGGCACCCGGCGGCTCGTCGGCTTCGCCGGACTCGTCAACGGCGGACTGAACGCCGAGGACACCCGGCGGGCCGCGCTGCGCCGCGCCGCGCGTCGGGGATTCGCCGGTACCAGCGGCGACTTCGACACCGAGAACGAGGGGACCGACAACTGATGGCGATCATCCCGCGCCGGCAGTACACCGACCTGTTCGGCCCCACCGTGGGCGACCGCTTCCACCTCGCCGACACCAACCTGGTGGTCGAGGTCGAGTACGACCACAACGCCGGCTCCTACGGGGACGAGGCCGTCTACGGCGGCGGCAAGGCCATCCGCGACGGCATGGCACAGGACCCCGCCGCGCTCAACCGCGAGGGCGCACTCGACCTGGTGATCACCAACGTCGTCGTCCTCGACCCGGTGCTCGGCGTCGTCAAGGGCGACATCGGTGTCCGCGACGGCCTGATCGTCGGCGTCGGCAAGGCCGGAAACCCCCATGCGCAGAACGGCGTTGACCCCAAGCTGGTCATCGGGCCCGGCACCGAGGTGATCTCCGGCGAACACCTGATCGCCACCGCCGGCGGGGTCGACACACATATCCACTTCATCTCCCCCCAGCAGGCCCAGGAGGGCCTGTCCAACGGCATCACCACCTTCTTCGGCGGCGGCACCGGACCGACCGACGGCAGCAACGGCACCACCTGCACCCCCGGGCCGTGGAACATCCACCGGATGCTGGAGGCCGCCGAGGACCTGCCGGTCAACGTCGGCCTGCTCGGCAAGGGCAACGGCAGCCTGCCCGAGGCGCTGCGCGAACAGGTCGAAGCGGGTGTGTCGGGCCTGAAGGTGCACGAGGACTGGGGCGCCACCCCCGCCGCCATCGACAACGCGCTGCGGATCGCCGACGAGTACGACGTCCAGCTGGCCATCCACACCGACACCCTCAACGAGGGCGGCTTCTTCGAGGACACGCTGTCCGCGATCGATGGCCGGACCATCCACACCTTCCACACCGAGGGCGCGGGCGGCGGCCACGCCCCCGACATCATGCGGGTCTCCGGCGAGCCCAACGTGCTGCCTGCCTCCACCAACCCGACCCTGCCGTACACCATCAACTCGGTGGACGAGCTGCTGGACATGGTGATGGTCTGCCACCACCTGTCCCGTGACATCCCCGAGGACGTGTCGTTCGCCGACAGCCGGGTGCGGGCCGAGACCATCGCGGCGGAGACGGTGCTGCACGACCTCGGCGTGATCAGTATCTTCTCCTCCGACTCCCAGGCCATGGGCCGGGTCGGCGAGTCCTTCGCCCGCGCCTTCCAGACCGCGCACCACTGCAAGGAGATGCGCGGCACCCTGGCCGAGGACAGCTCGCGCAACGACAACGCGCGCGTCCTGCGCTATCTGGCGAAGCTCACCATCAACCCGGCGATCGCGGTGGGCGCCGCCGATGTGATCGGCTCGCTGGAGCCCGGGAAGCTCGCCGACATAGTGCTCTGGCCGATCCATTCCTTCGCCGCCAAGCCCAAGCTGATCATCAAGGGCGGCATGGTGAACTGGGCGCTGATGGGCGACCCCAACGCCTCCCTGCCCACCCCTCAACCGGTCTACTACCGGCCGATGTTCGGCTCGTACGGCCGGGCCCGGCAGCGCACCTCCGTCACCTTCATGTCGCAGGCGGCCATCGCCGCGGGCGTCCCCGGAGAGCTCGGCCTGGGGCGCCGGATCGAGCCGGTGCGGCGCTGCCGGACGGTCGGCAAGCAGCACATGGTCCGCAACGACGCGCTGCCACGTATCGAGGTCGACCCGGAGACCTACAAGGTCACCGTCGACGGCGAGCCCGCCACCATCGAGCCCGCCGAACGCCTCCCGCTCAACCAGCTCTTCTACATCGTCTGACCCGCCCGGCACGAACGGAGACCCGGCGTGAACGACCCGATGCCGACCCAGGCGCTGCTGACCGGGCTCCAGCTCACGGACTCGGCCTTCCCCAGCGGCTACTACACCCTCTCCCACGGCCTGGAGGGCTTCCAGCAGGCCCACGCGGTCACCCCGCGCACGCTGCCCGCCCTCCTGCACGACCTGCTCCGGCACAGCGCGGGACCGGCCGACGCGACCGCCCTCGCCCTCACCCACCGCGCGGTCGGCGCGGACGACTGGGACCACGTGGTCGCCGTGGAACGGCGGTTGTACGCCACCAAGCTGGGCCGCGAGGCCCGGCAGGCCGCCGTCCGCACCGGGCGGCAACTGCTCGACCTGGCCGGTGAGGTCTACGGCGCCCGGCCGATCGAGCGCTACCGCTCCCTGTACCGCGAGGGCGCGGTACGCGGGTGCCAGCCGGTCGTCGCCGGGGTCGTCCACGCCGCGGGCGGACTCACCACCCGGCAGGCGGTCACCTGCGAGCTGTTCGCCTTCGCGGCCAGCTTCGTCGGTGCCGCCCTGCGGCTGCGGCTCACCGACCACCGCCGGGCCCAGGTCGTCCTGCACGGCGCCGCCCCGGTGATCGAGGAGACCGCCGAGGCGGCCCTGCTCCGCGAACTGCCCGACCTGGGCGGCTGCGTGCCCGTCGCGGACGTCATGGCCGGCCGCCACGAACGCGCCGAGGCCCGGCTCTTCGCCAGCTAGCGGCCGTCGCGACCACACATCGACGAGGAAAGGAACGAACACCATGCACGACCCCACACAGGTGCGGGGCTCCCGGCACCACCACGACCACGAGGAGTTCGTGAAGCGCCCCGCCGACGGTGTGCTGCGCGTCGGGATCGCCGGGCCCGTCGGCTCCGGCAAGACCGCGCTGATCGAGGCACTCGTCCCGGTGCTCATCGGGCGCGGCCGCACCCCCGCGGTGATCACCAACGACATCTACACCTCCGAGGACGCCGCCCATGTACGGCGCACCCTCGCCGGAGTCCTGGACGCCGACCGCATCGTCGGCGTGGAGACCGGAGCCTGTCCGCACACGGCGGTCCGGGACGACCCGACGATGAACCAGGCCGCCGCCGACGAGATCCTGGAGCGCTTCCCCGCGGTGGACACGCTGCTCTTCGAGAGCGGCGGCGACAATCTCACCCTCACCTTCAGCCCGGCACTCGTCGACCTCTTCCTGTTCGTGCTGGACACCGCCGAGGGCGACAAGATGCCGCGCAAGCGAGGTCCGGGCATCACCGAGTGCGAACTGCTCGTCATCAACAAGATCGACATCGCCCGGTACGTGCGCTGCGACCTGTCGCAGATGGAGGCGGACGCCCACCACGTCCGCCAGGGACGGCCGGTGGTGCTCACCAACTCCCTCACCGGAGAGGGCCTGGAGACCATCGCCGACTTCGTGCTGTCCCACGAGGCCGCCCGGGGCACCGGCCGGATGACGGCTTCCGCATGACGACGGCGCCCGCGCGGCTCGACCCCGCACACTACGAACCCCCGCGGACACCGGCCCGGTTGCTCGACCTCACCGGTACGGCGGACACCCTGGCCGCCGGGCGCCCCGGCAAGGTCGGCCTGCTCGAACTGCGCTACGCGCGGATCGGCGACCGTACCGAACTCGTGGACCGCTACCAGAAGTCGCCGTTGCAGATCATGCGTCCGCTGTACGTCGACCCGCTGCGGCCCGACATGCCGGTGACCTATCTGATGTCCACGGGCGGCGGCATCGTCCAGGCCGACCGCAACCGCGTCGACATCGACTGCGGCCCCGGCACCACGGTGCACCTGACGACGCAGGCCGCGACAAAACTGCACCGCATGGAGTTCGACCACGCCACCCAGGTGGTCAACCTCACGGTGGGGGAGGGCAGTTACGTCGAGTACCTGCCCGACCCGCTGATCCCCTACCGGGACGCGCGCTTCTACCAGCGCACCCGTGTCAGCGTCCACCCCACGGCCACCGTGCTGCTGGGCGAGGTGATCGCCGCCGGCCGCCTGGCCCGCGGCGAACGGCACGCCTATCGCATGCTCTTCAGCGACCTGGAGATCACCCGGGGCGACGGGGAACTCGTGGCCGTGGACACCGTCCGTCTCGACACGGGCGAGCCGGGCTCGGTGACCGGCCCCGCGGTCTTCGCCGGGTACGACCTGATGGCCACGCTCTACGTCGTCTCCCCGCTCGCGCCCGCGACGGAGATCGCGGACGCCCTGCACGATGCCCTGTCGGCCACCGGAGTGGACTTCGGGGTGAGCGTGCTGCCCGACGACTGCGGGGCGTGGGCGCGGATCCTGGGCAGCGACCCACCCGCGGTCACCCGCGCGACGCACACGGCCTGGGACGCCGTGCGCCGTCTGCTCATCGGCGCGCCCGCCCCGGATCTCCGCAAGACCTGACCGGCCGTGCCCGGCGACGGCGACGGGCGGCCCGCGTTCGCGCCGTCGTCAGCGGACGCTGGCCTCGGCCCTCGTCTCCGGCTCGGCGGAGAGGATCATGCGGTCCGGTACGTGCCCGGTGTCCCGGCGGGCCACGAGCCAGTAGAGGGCGGCCGGGACCAGCAGGCCCACGATCCAGGAGATGTCCGTACCGCCGAGCGGAGCGACCAGCGGACCGGTGTAGAAACTGGTGGCGAGGAAGGGGAGTTGGGCGAGGAGTCCGATGCCGTAGACGACGAGGGCGCCGATCCGCCAGGCGCCGTAGCGGCCGTGCGGATCGCTCAGCGCGGGCAGGTCGTAACGCTCCTTGGCGATCAGGTAGTAGTCCACCAGGTTGATCGCGGACCAGGGGGTGAAGGCCGTGAGCAGGAAGAGCAGGAAGTCCTTGAAGGAGGTCAGGAAGCTGTCCTTGCCCACAAGGGCGATCGCGGTTCCCGCGACCATGATCGCGGCGATGTAGACGGCGCGGACGCGCGGGGAGATCGTGCGCTGCTCGCGGAAGCCGCCGATGCCGGTCACCAGCGACATGAAACCGCCGTAGGTGTTGAGCACGTTGACCGTCAGCTTGCCGAGGGCGATGACGAAGTACAGGAACGAGGCGATCAGGCCGGCACCGCCCAGACCGACGACGTAGCCGACCTGGTTGTCGAGGAAGGCGCCGCCGGCCGTGGCCGCCACGAGCACGCCGAAGGTCATGGACCACTGGGAGCCCAGGGCCGAGCCGCCGAGGGTCCACCAGAAGGTGGCGCGGGGAGAGGTGTCACGGGGCAGATAGCGCGAGTAGTCGGCGACGTACGGACCGAAGGCCAGCTGCCAGGACGCCGAGAGGGAGATGGCGAGGAGGAACAGCGGCAGGTGGAAGGAGTGGTCGGCGAGGAGCGCGCTCAGGTCGGCGCGCTCCAGCAGGCGGATCCCGAGGTAGACGAAGGCGAGCGCGCACACGACGCCGGCCAGTCGGCCCAGGGTGTGGATGAGCCGGTAGCCGACGACCGTGGTGACCGCTGTGACCAGGGCGAAGATCACGATGCCCATGGTGTCGCCCAGGTGCGTGAGCTCCCCGACGGCCTCGCCGGCCAGCACGCTGCCGCTGGCGAAGAAGCCGACGTACATGACGATGACCAGAGCCAGGGGTACGACGGCGCCCCGGACGCCGAACTGAGCCCTGCTGGAGATCATCTGCGGGAGCCCGAGCCGGGGTCCCTGGGCGGAGTGCAGGGCCATCACCGCACCGCCGAGCAGATTGCCGAGCAGCAGGCCGACGAGCGACCAGAGGACGCCCCCGCCGAAGACGACGGCCAGCGCTCCGGTCACGACCGCGGTGATCTGCAGGTTGGCGCCCAGCCAGAGCGTGAACTGGCTGAACGCGCTGCCGTGCCGTTCGGCGTCGGGAACCACGTCGATCGAGCGTTGTTCGACCATGCCTGCCATAAGGATGCCCTCTTCCGTGGATGCACCAGCGGCTGAATGCATCCATGCAGGATGTGTTCGAATGAATGAAAGGTCAATGCTCTGGCCGAAAATAAGTGTGCGGGCCATCGAAATCGGGGGGCACCGGGACGAGATGCTCCGGGGCGCCGCAGCGGGTGACGCGGGGTCCACCCCACACCCCCCGGGTGTTTCCTGGTTCACTGGTGCGTCCCCGCAGCGACACGGAAGGCCCAGCTCCCGCCATGGTGTATCGGCGCACGGAACGCACGAAGCGGCACGCCCGGACGAAGGAAGAGGCCTTCGTGCGGGCCGCTCACGAGTTGGTGGCCCGGGAGGGCTTCGCCGGAGCGAAGGTGGCCGCGGTGGCCGGCGCCTGCGGGGTGAGCGCGGGCTCGCTCTACTCGTACTTCGGCAGCAGGGACGAGCTGCTGGCCCGGGTCTTCCGGAGCGCCGCCGGACGTGAACTGGCCGCCGTACGCGCCGCGGTGGACGCCGCGCCCGCGCACCCCGAGGCCCGGCTCAAGGCGTTCGCCGACACGTTCACGGGGCGTGCCCTGCGCGGCCGGCGGCTGGCGTGGTCCCTGCTCTTCGAACCGGTCTCGCCGGTGGTGGAGCGCGAACGGCTGGTGTACCGGCGGGAGTACGCCCAGTTGTGCGAGGGTGTCATCCGGGACGGCGTCGCGGCCGGGCTGTTCGCCCCCCAGAACGCGGCGGTCTCGGCCGGCGCCGTCATCGGCGCCATCTCCGAGGCGCTGGTCGGCAGGCTCTCGCCGGAGGTCGCGCAGCAGGCGGAGGTGCCGGACGAGCAACTGGTCGCCGAGATCCGCGACTTCTGCCTGCGGGCCCTCGGCCGCGCACCGTCCTGAGCGCCCCGTACTCCGGAAGTTCCATTGCCTCACCCCCCGTACCTTTCGTAACATGAATTGAACGAGCATTCAGAGCTTGAACTGCGACGGGGACCCCATGCGGCACAGTGAACAAGTGGCGATGATCGAGCGTCTTCTCGCGCTGCGCGAGACGCGCCGTGACGAGAAGATGCTCGACGAGGTCGTCACGATTCCGGTCAGCAAGTACACCGACGAGGCACTCCTGGAGCGGGAGATCGCCTCGGCCTTCTCCCGCTACCCGCTGATCGCCGGGCACGCCTCGGCACTCGGCGAACCCGGGGCCTATCTCACCAGCGACTGGGACCAGTTCCCCTATGTCGTCGTCAGGGGCGAGGACGGCCGGGTCCGCGCCTTCTACAACCAGTGCCGCCACCGCGGGGCCCGCCTCGCCGACCAGCCGACGGGAGTGGTGCAGAACTTCATCTGCCCCTTCCACGGCTGGGTCTACGGGCTCGACGGCGCCCTGAAGGGCATCACCCGGGCCCATGACTTCCCCGGCGTCAAGACCTGCGACTACGGCCTGGTGGAACTGCCCGCCGCGGAGTCGGGCGGCCTGATCTGGGTCGGCCGCACACCCGGGGAGACCCTCGACATCCCCGGATTCCTGGGGGCGTTCCACGAGGACCTGGTGAACTTCGACGTGGCCTCGCTGGTGCGGTACAAGAAGACCAAGGTGGTCAAGGAGGCCAACTGGAAGCTGCTGATCAAGACGTATCTGGAGGGCTACCACGTCCCCTACCTGCACCGGGACACCCTTGTCTTCGCCTTCAAGAAGGGGGTGATCGCACACGATGAGGAGGGACCGCACATCCGGCTGTCCGCGGCGCGCACCAACATCGTCGAGACGGCCCTGAAGCCGCAGGAGGAGTGGCGCATCCTGGACTACGCCTCGGTGTACTACACGCTCTTCCCCAACACCTTCTTCATCCTGCATCCCGACTACGTCTCCATCAACACCTTCTGGCCCCTGGCGGCGAACCGCACGATCTGGACCCACGAGATGCTCTACCGCGACGGTGACTTCGCCGGATCCGCGGGACAGAGCGCGCTCGCCAAGCGCTTCGAGTTCACCAATGACACGGTCTTCGACCAGGAGGACTTCGCCATCGCCGAGGACGTGCAGCGGCATCTGCCCCACGGAGGCAGCGACCACCACGTCCTGGGTCTCGCGGAGGGCCTGCTCGCCATGTTCCAGCAGAACATCGACGACCGGCTCACCGACCCGGACACGGACACCCCCACCACCCCCCGAGCAACAGGACGGCACTCATGACCATGGACCACGCCGGTTTCGCACAGAGCATCTTCAAGGCCCAGCCGTTCAGCATGTTCCTGGGCGCCGAACTCACCTCCGCGGGGCCCGACTCGGCCGAGATCCGGGTGACCAACCGGCCCGAGATCCAGCAGCAGCACGGCTTCGTGCACGGGGGAGTGCTCAGCTACCTGGCCGACAACGCGCTGACCTTCGCGGGCGGACTCGCCCTCGGCGGTGACGCGCTCACCGCCGAATACAAGATCAACTACGTGCGGCCGGCCGTGGGCGAGTACGTCGTCGCACGCGCCGAGGCGACCGTCACCACCCGGCGCCAGGCCGTGTGCCAGTGCTCGGTCTACGTCGTCTCGGAGCAGGGCGAGGAGCGCCTGGTCGCCGTCGCCCAGGGGACGATCGTACGGGCGGGCAAGCAAGAGGACTGAGACACCACAGGGCCGGTCGGCCGGCCGGCGGCCGACCGGCCCGTGGCGCCAGGCGTGTCAGGGGCCGGTCCGCACCTGCTCGCGCAGTATGTGCTTCTGCACCTTGCCGGAGGGCGTGCGCGGCAGCGACGGGACCACCACCAGATCCCGGGGGATCTTGTACCTGGCCAGCCTGGTGGAGAGGAAGTCGCGCAACTGTTCGAGGGTGACCATCGAGTCGGTCTCGACCACGGCGACGACGGTCTCGCCCCAGTCCGGGTGCGTCCGCCCGACGACGGCGGCGTCCCGGATCGCCGGATGCTGGAGGATCGCCTCCTCCACCTCGGGCGCGTAGACGTTCTCCCCGCCGGTGATGACGACGTCCTTGATCCGTCCGACGATGAACAGGTAACCGTCCTCGTCGACCCGCGCGAGATCCCCGGACCTGTACCAGTCGCCCGCGAAGGCGCGCTCGGTCGCCTCCGGGTCGTCGAGATACCCCAGCATGCGGGTCCCCGAGCGCAGCCACAGCTCCCCGGTCTCGCCGGGCCCGGCGTCCAGGCCGTCGTCCCTGACCACGCGGATGTCCACGCCCGGCATACCGCCCGCCCCGATCGACCCCGCCTTGGCGAGCTGCTCGTGCGGGCGGAGCACGGCACCCACCGGCCCCATCTCGCTCATCCCGTACACCTGGCAGAAGCGGTCCGGGCCGTACGCCGCCTCCAGCGTCCGCACCGTCTCGGCGCCCAGCGACGCCCCGCCGTAGGCCCACAGCCGCACGCTCGACAGATCGAAGCCGGACAGCTCGACCCCGGCCGCGGGCAGCGCCTTCAGCGGGGCGAGGTAGGCGATGGGGGCACCGAAGAAGGCGGTGACCCGGTGCTTTCGCACGGCCTCCAGGAAGGCGAGCGGCTGGTACTCCTTCAGCAGGACGACGGTGCCGCCCAGGTAGATCATCGACAGGAACCAGTTGTTCAGGGGCGAGGCGTGCCAGATCGGCATGGCCAGCAGGAACCGGTCCTCGCGGCGCAGCCCCGCGCCGGCCGTGGTGTACGCGGGCACGGCGGACAGCCCGCGGTGCGAGTGCAGGCAGCCCTTGGGCGCGCCGGTCGTCCCGGAGGTGTACAACACCTGCGCGACGGCCTCAGGACCGACCTCCACCCCCTCCCAATGCGGCGCTCCGGCGACCAGCCTGTCGAACTCTCCGCCGCCGGTGTCGTCCGTGGTGAGGACGTCGACCTCGGGGGCGCCCTCGCGCATCCGCCCGGACAGTTCCTCCGCGACGACGGCGACGCGCAGCTTCGAATGCCGCGCGACATACGCCAGTTCGGGCGCGGTCAACTTGTGATTGACCGGCACCAGGGCTGCCCCGGCCCGCCAGATCCCGAACGCCGCCACCGCGAAGGCGGGGGTGTTGTACGTCATCACCCCCACCCGGTCGCCCGGCCGCACCCCGCGCTCGCGCAGCACGGCGGCGGCCCGTTTCGAGGCCGCGAGCAACTCGGTGTACGTCATCGACCCCAGATCGGAGACGAGAGCGGGCTTCTCGCCGCAACTGCGGGCCGACGCCTCCAGCATCCATGTCAGGGTCACCGCAGGGTCCTCCGCGTTCCGGGTGGGGACTGCCGTGCCGGGGATCTCGTCGGCACGGCAAGAATTGAATCATCGTTCAACACTCCCGGGGAAGCTTCAACTCCCTTTACCTGGAGGGATTCCCGCGCCAGGACGCGACGCCGACTGGGGTGGCGGGTCCGGTCACCGGGACACCGACGACGGGGTCAGCGCTCCTCGCGCAGCCCCCATGGAGTCCCGTACTCGATCAGCAGGTCGAGGAAGGGACGGGGCGGGAGCGCCTCCGGGCCGAGGACGCCGCTGCCCTGCCAGGCACCGCTCGCGATCAGTTCCAGGGCGATCACCGGATTGACGGCCGTCTGCCAGACCACGGCCTGGGAGCCGTACTCGCGCATCGACCACTCGTTGTCGACGACGTGGTACAGGTACACCTCGCGCGCGGCGCCGTCCTTCGTGCCCTTGACCCAGGTGCCCGCGCAGGTCTTGCCCGTCATCCGCTCGCCGAGCGTGGCCGGGTCGGGCAGACAGGCGGCGACCACGTCGCGCGGGGAGACCCCGACCGGTCCGTCCGCGCCGGGGACGGTGACCTTCGCCGTGGAGTCGAGCCCCAGCGCGTGGAGGGTCTTGAGCTTGGCGATGAAGTCGTCGCCCAGACCGTACTTGAACGTCACCCGGCGCGCGTCCACCCAGCGGGGCATCAGCAGCACCTCCTCGTGCTCGACGTTCACGCACTCCACCGGGCCGATGCCCTCGGGAAAGTCGAAGACCTCCGGCTCGCTGAACGGCGGCGTGGTGAACCAGCCGCGGTCCTTCTCGTAGACCACGGGCGGGTTGAGGCACTCCTCGATGGTCGTCCAGATGCTGAAGGACGGCGCGAAGTCATAGCCCTCGACGGTGAGATTCGCGCCGTCGCGGACCCCGAGCTCCTCGATCTCGTCGAAGAGTTCGTCGGCGGCATACCGGGCGAAGACGTCCGACAGGCCCGGCTCCACTCCCATCCCGACCAGGGCGAGGCGGCCTGCGGCCTCCCATTCCCCGGCGCGGGCGAACTGCTCGTCGCCGAGTTTCACCCCGCACTGCTCGTACGGAGCGGTCGCGTGCGGCGCGGACAGCGACATCGCCATGTCCAGATAGTGGGCGCCCGCGGCGAGCGCGGCGTCGAACAGCGGCATCACGAAGCGCGGGTCCGTCGCGTTGAGCAGCAGATCGCAGCGTTCCGTGACGAGGAGACTCCGTACCGCTTCCGTGTCGGAGGCGTCCAGGCGGCACGGGCTGAAGCGGCCGTCGGGGTCGTCGAGCGCGGCGACGGCCGCCTCGGCACGGGCGAGGTCGTAGTCGGCGACGATCATGTGGGTCAGGAAGCCGCGACGGGCCGCGATACGGGTGACGGCGGTTCCGACACCGCCCGCACCGACGAGAAGTACGCGCATGTCACACACCCTTCATTGGGACGGTCCCCCGGGCGGGGGCCCCGGGAGGTGACCCGATGAAACACGAGGCGGCTTGTTAAGGTCTACGGCGTTGGCATAAGGAGCGCGAGGCGGTGACGCGGTGCCCAAGAAGGTGGTTCCGGAGGCGGAGCGGCGCAGGCGGCGGCCGACCCGGCAGGGCACCGTCCTGTCGGAGCGGCTGATCGTGCGGACGGCCCTGCGGATGCTGCACGAACACGGCGCCTCCGGGCTGACCGCCCGCCGCCTGGGCGCCGCTCTGGGCGCCGACCCGAGCACGCTGTACCGCTACTTCGCCGGCCTGGACGGACTGACCCGGGCCATCGGCGAGGAGCTGATGGGCAGGGCCCTGGACAGCTGGACGCCCACCGGGAAGTGGCGCGCCGACCTACGAGCCCTCGGCCTGGCCATCCACGCCTCGTACCTCGCGAATCCCCACGCCGCGCTGCTCACCGCCAGCCGCGTCACCGGGCGGCCCCGCGAGATCGCGGTCGACGAGACGATCCTCGGCATCCTGCGCGAGGCGGGCTTCGCCGACGCGGACGCCGTCGGCGTGTACCACGCCTTCATCGACCTGGCACTGGCCTTCGCCGCCCTCGACGCGGGCGCACTCGCCATCAAGGACGAGGTCAGGGAGGCGGACGAGGAGGTCTGGACCTCGACATACGCCCGGCTGCCCGCCGAGACCCATCCGCATATCGCCGCCACCGCGCACCTGCTGGCGGAGCGGATGAACCTCAGCGCCTATCCGGTCGTACTGGACACCCTGCTGGGCCGTGCCGAGGCGCGACTGGCCGCCGGCAGACCGTGAACGGGGGCTCTCCCCGTCCCGGTTCTGCCGCTCGCCAGGTCAGTGACGCAGATGGGGCCGACCGCTGCCGTTCCTCTGGCCGGGCACCCGACCCGTCCCTACGACGCGCTGGTCCCGGCGAACTGACGGCACCTCACCTTCCGGCCTGCCGCGCCGCGCGCCGCCGTGCTCACCCCAGTACAGGACGCTGCCGACGGCCAGGGCGAAGCCGATTCCCGCGCCCACCAGAGCACCGAAGACCTCTCCCGACGCGAAGCCGATCAAGGCTCCGGCCAGCAGTCCCATCAGCGAGGCGCGGGTGAAGTACCTGCGGATCCTCTCGTCCATGGAAATCACCGCCTTTCACAGGCCCCTCTGCCCCGCCGTGCGGTATCAAACCGACGATTCGTCAGATCAGACGAGTGATCGCGGCGCCAACGCCGTTGTCTTCACACCGCCCGGCCTGTCTTGCGCCGGCTGTATCCGCAGCGCCCGGTACAACATCACGATGCCGGACAGCGCCCCCGCCTTCCCCAACACCGCCCCCGCCTTCCCCAACACCGCCCACGCCGATCCGGCCGCGCCGACGCCCGTTCCACGAGGCCGCGACGGGCCATGACCCCTGGAAAGCCGGAAGGGCGGGCGTTCGGCTCAGGCGGCGGGGCGTGGGGGCCTGGGGCCCGGGGAGGAGGGGAATCACGGACCGGCGATCGGCGTTGTCGAAGTATGGACGATCCATCCTCGTACGGGCGTGACACGCGCGGCGCCGCCGGCGTCGCGGCGGCCTACGCGCGCCTTGCGGCCGATCGTGCCGAAACGCTCAGCCGGGCGGCCGCGCTGAGCCGTGAATTCGACGGGATCGTCGCGGCGAACGCCCTGGTCGCGATCGATGACGAACATGACCCCGAGGGAGGCAGCACCGCTTTCGAGCGGGCCCACGTGGCCGCTCTGCTGTCGCGTGCGCGCGAGCACCTGGAAGAACTCGACCAAGCGCTGGAACGAGTCGAGCGTGGGCAGTACGGGAAGTGCGCGGGCTGCGGCGGAACGATACCTCCCGAACGGCTGGAGATCCGTCCTGCGACCGCCCTGTGCGTGCGTTGCGCCCGGTCGGACCCACGCCGTTCGGGGCAGGGCCACGGTTCCCCGTAGACATGGGTACGTCAACCCGCTGTAGCCGCGCGGTACGCCGCAACCGCCGGTGAGAGCACGGTCTCCACACCGGACCTCGGCTTCCTCGCGAACATTTTCTGCACCATGATGATCACATCGCCCTCGCGGACGAACCCCGTCTCGGTGATGAACGGGTCCGTATCACCGGAGAAGGTCGACGCGACCCGAAGCACCACGCTGTCGTCCGCCCTCGCATCGGCACGCCTCACGGACACGGTGTTGTGCGTGCGGGTGCCGTCGTCGAGCGTGTCGGTGTAGGCGGTGCAGCGCTGTGCGACGCCGCGGACGGCGGCCATGACCGCGGCCGCCCGGCCGGGCGCGTACCGGTCGAGGGACTCCTGCCCGAACCAGCCGTGGTCGTCACCGACGACGTGCTCCTGCTCCACGGCGACCGCCACGTCCTCGACGGGGCGGGCATGAGCCGTCATGAAGGATTCCATCGCGAGTTGAGGGCACGGCACCGACGCGAGCGGAACGGAGCCGGCAGAACAGGCCGAGGTGGCAAGGACCGCCGTGATGGCCGCGGCCACCGCGACATGCTGTGCGCGCGCACCGTTCTGTTCCCCCTCGGATCCATGGTCGGCCCACCCCCCACGGGGGGCTGACGCCGGCGACGGGCCGACGGGTGGTGGCGACGCGGAACTGATGACGGAGCATCGGGACTTGTCCGGCCCTGCCGCTGGGCCGATCGTGGGGCGGTCGGCAGCCGTGGAGGGAACCCCCGGGTGCGGCGCGGCGGACACCGGTGGGGATGCTCCTACTGTCGGCTGGTGTGACGCATGAAACGAACAGCGCGGCAACGGGCACCGCGAGGCGGAGCCTGCTGACCGCCGGAGCCGGAGCCGTCCTCGCCACGGGGTGCAGCCGTCTGGTGGCCACCTCGGACCGCCAGGGGGGCCCTTCGGCTTCCGGCACCACGCAGGGCGCGGATCTGACGCCCGCAGCGATGACGCTCTTCGAGGACCCGACGTACAACTTCAACGGGCTCCTCGCCCTCGGCGCGTCCGGCGCGGGCGCGGCCGAGGTCGGAGAGGTGCTCACCGCCGTCAACGCGATCAACAAGGCGGGCCTGTCCGCCCAGTCGTACGTCACGACGTTCAGCCGGCTGGGCGACCGGCTCATGGCGGCACCTGGGAGCGGCAGACCGGACGGGCAGACCACGCGCTTCCGGGCCCTGCGCGCGGCGCAGTACTACGGCCAGGCGCTCTTCTTCGTCCTCGGCTCGGACGCCCCCGGCGACGAGGAACGGCTGTACAAGGCGGGGCGTGCCGCCTGGGACGAATTCTGCTCGCTGTGCGAACCGCCACCGGTGAGGGACCGCGTGCCGTACGGGAACACCCCACTGCCGGTGTGGTTCTTCCGGCCCGACGGGTCCGGGGAACGGCGGCCCACGGTCATCCTCACCAACGGCAGCGACGGGCAGAACGTCGACATGTGGACGTACGGGGTGCCCGCCGCGCTGGACCGGGGCTGGAACGCGCTCGTCTACGACGGCCCCGGGCAGGGGCAGCTGCTGTTCGTCGACCAGGTGACGTTCACGCCCACCTGGGAGAAGGTCGTCGCTCCGCTGATCGACTGGCTGTCCCGGCGGCAGGACGTGGACACCTGGAAGATCGCGCTCACCGGGCTGAGCATGGCGGGAGACCTGGTACCCCGCGCTGCCGCGTTCGAGCCACGGCTCGCCGCCGCCGTCGCGATGCCCGGCTGCGTGGAGCCGTGGCGGGGCTTTCCCCCGGAGATCCGGGAGATCCTGCGGCCGGGCAAGGCGGAGACCAACGCCATCTGGAACAAGGAGGTCGTCCCGAACCTGCCCGAGGCGGACGCGGCGACGATGAAGAAGCGCTTCGAGCCGTTCTCCGTCCCGGCGATGCTCGCCGCCCGGCAGGGAAAGATGTTCACGGACTTCTACACACCGGCCCGAGCCGTCCAGGCGCTCACCATCACGGACGTGGTGAGCAGGATCAGGACGCCGATGCTGGTCCTCGACTACGAGGGCGAGCAGTTCTATCCCGGCCAGGCCCGCGAGCTGTACGACAAGCTGACCTCCCCCAAGGACTACGTGAAACTCACCGCCGCCGAGGGCGCCCAGCTGCACTGCTCACCCATGGCCCCCCAACTCCACTGCGAGGTGGTCTTCGACTGGCTCCAGGAGACCCTCTGAGGCCGGACGGCGGTCCGGGTGCGGACAGGAAATCCCCGAGCGCGGACAGCGTCACCTCCCGCCACACGGCATCGAACGCTCAAGCGGCGCCCCCCGCTCCATGCCCGCGACATGACCGAAAACCGCCCCTGACCAGGGTCTATGTGGCACGCGCGAGGCAGTGGCCGATTGTCGCGCCGACCGGCGGCCCGAATTTCGTGCGGATCGGTGTAACGCCCTAGAGTCATCACATGGTTGGCCCAGGCAACCTTTATTGCGGGTCTGTCGCCATCCCGCGTGGAGTGACGCCCACGCGACCGAGGCCATGAGGCGCACGTCTCCTGTCCACCCCCCACAGCTGAACAACCATCAGGTCGGTCCGCGCACCCCTGCGTTCCGGCTCAGGAGGATCACACATGTCCGATGTCGCCCCACGCTTCCGCAACCATGTGGAGCACATCCTCGACGCCCTGCGGGAGAACTCGGACCGCGAGGCGCTGGTATACGGCGAACAGCGGGTCACCGCAGGCGAGTTCCACACCCTGGTGCACCGGATGGCGTGGGCCATGCAGGCCCAGGGCATCGAACGCGGCCAGACGGTGACTCTGCTCAGCGGCAATATGCCGGAGGCCCTGGCCGTGCGATATGCGGCCAATCTGATCGGCGCCCGCGTCAATCACCTGTACAGCAAGCTCGCCGCCGACGTACAGGCCGCGATCGTCCGCGACGTGGAGAGCCGCGCACTGGTCGTCGATCCGCGGATGACCGACCGCGCCGCCGACATCACCCGGTCGGTACCGGTCAAGTCGGTACTGGTGCTCGGCCCGACCGACACGGGCGAGGATCTGCTGGCGCTCTGCGCGACCCAGCCCGAAGAGCCCTTCGCGAGCCAGGCGCAGCCGGACGACATATGCGCCATCCGGCACACGGGCGGCACCACCGGCCATCCGAAGGGCATCTGCACCACCTACCAGCAGGTCCACGCGCAGCGCTCCGCCCGCCCGCTCGACGAGGCCGCCGCCCTGACGCACCGCCAGCTCGTCGTCACCACGATGGCCCACGTCGCCGGCATGCTCATGGACGCCGTGCTGGAGTACGGCGGCGCCGTGGTCCTGCTCGACGACTTCGAGCCGGAGCAGGCGCTCGAGACCATTGAGCGCGAGCGCATCACGCACCTGTGGCTACTGCCGCCCCTGCTCTACCAGTTGCTCGACCACCCGCGCATGGAGCACACCGACACCTCCACGCTGCGCCAGGTCCTCTACGGCGGCTGCCAGGCGTCCCCGGCACGACTGACCGACGCGGTACGCCGCCTCGGCCCCGTACTGGTCCAGGGGTACGGGCAGAACGAGGCGGGCCTGGTCAGCATCCTGTCCGCGGACGATCACACCCACCCCGAGCGGCTGCGCAGCGCGGGACGGATCCTGGACGGCGTCGAGGTCGAGATCCGGGACGAGGACGGCAACGTGCTCCCCGACGGTGAACACGGCGAGATCATGGTGCGCTCGGACATGGTCATGGCGGGCTACTGGAAGCAACCGCGGCTCACCGCGGAGATCCTCCAGGACGGCTGGCTGCACACCGGCGACATCGGATTCCGCGATGCCGACGGCTACTTGACCGTCGTCGACCGGCTGAAGGACATGATCGTGGTGGTCGGCGGCCATGTGTACACCACCGAACTGGAGGACCTGCTCAACAGCCACCCGCAGGTCGAGCAGAGCGCCGTCTTCGGTGTCCGCGACGAGGACCGCGCGGAACGCGTCCACGCCGCGGTGCTGCTCGCCCCCGGCGCCACCATCGACGCGGACGGACTGCGTGCCTTCGTACGCGCCGAACGCGGGGCGATGTACGAGCCGGCCGGCATCACCTTCCCCACCGAACTGCCCCTCACCGACGTGGGCAAGCCCGACAAGAAGGAACTGCGCCGCCGCGCCACGGCCCGGCCGTGAGCCTGCGCGGCACAGCCGACGGCCCGTCATCGCCGTACCACCGGGCCCGGCCCGGAAGGCGGATCGAGTAGGTACGACGGGGAGTCATGAGATGTCGGATGCCCCGGAGTGAGTTCTCCGGGGCATCCGCGGATGACTCGACGGCCCATGTCGCGCGGTCGGCGCACCGTGTCGACGGTGTAGTCGCCGAGGAGATCGGTGTCGACGTCGACACTGGTGGAACCGGCGTTGTACAGGTCGATCTCGCCGTCCGTGCCCACCTTGACCAGCGCGGCACCGGCCGCGGGACGGCCGCTGGTGTAGTCGGCCGAGTGCACGTCCGGCCGGGTGGTGCCGTCGGCGTACGCGATGAGGTAGCCGCTGCCGGTCGGCGAGGGCACCGTGAGATTCAGATCGACCGCGCTCACCCTGCTCGCCGGTACCCCGTGGGCGCCGGTGACTTTGAGTCTGAGCGTGGCGTGGGCGCCGAGCTCGGCGGCCTTTCCGCCGGTTCCCGTACGGGTGTTGAGGATACGTACGGGGCCGACCGGCTGGAACGTCGATCCGCTCGCGGTGGGGCCGTACCAGCCGACCACGTGCGCGACGAGGTGCGCCGAGGCCTTGCTGTTGTTGCGGAGTACGACCTTGCCGTCGATCAACGGGACCATGGGTACGACGATCTGAGCGGAGGCGGTCTGCCCCGTGGTCCAGTACGGGCCGCTGACACCGGAGTTGACGGTGCCGTCGGGGGACACCGTGAGGCTGCCCGGTCCCTTGGTGGTGGTCGCCGCCACATCGAGCACCACGGCGTTCGCGTCGGCCGGGACGCCGTGGGTGCCCGACACGGTCAGGGCGACCGAGTGTCCGCCGGCGACCGCCCCGGTGCGGCCGCCGGTGCCGCTGCGGGTGTCGAGCAGACGGGTCGGTGCGGCCGGATGGCAGGTGCGGCCGAACTGCGCGTGCGACTGGAGGCCGAGCGCGGCGACGTTGACGGTCACCGGGCCGGAGCCGCTGTTGTAGAGGTCGATGGCACCGGTGGGAGCGACCTTCACCGTCGCCTCGTCGCTGAGTGCTCAGGCAGAACTGCCGCGAGGCCGCGGACACCCGACGACACCCGAGGACATCCTTCACGACCGACCTGGACCAGGTCCGCCCTCAATGCCGCTTCCACCAAACGCAGTTGATGTCGTTGGGAAAGGGGCAAACCGGGAGACGATCTACCGGCGGACCGCCGAGATCAGTCCGCCCGGCCCCTCCTCGTACTGCGGCGGAGTACTGAAGGGGCGCCCGTAGGCGGCGGCGCGCTCGCGCAGGGTGTGGCTGTCGGCCGCCCATCCGTGTCCGGCGAGCCAGCCCACCGGATCGTCGGGCATCTCCGAGACCCACATGGACGCCGCCGATCCCGGCGCGGCGTCCGCGCTGAAGCGCTCGATCACCCCGCGCGAGCCCAACGTCAGTCCCATCCGGCTGCCTGCCGCCGACTGCGCGCTGATCCGGGCCAGCAGCAGTTCCACCGCGTCCTCGGGCAGATAGATCAGCAGTCCTTCGGCGATCCACACGGTCGGCACCGCCGGGTCGTGCCCCGCAGCGGCCAGCGCGACCGGCCAGTCCGCACGCAGATCCACCGGGACGGTGATCCGCTCGCAGCGTGCGACGGCCCGCTCCTGGCGCAGCACCGAAGCCTTGAAGTCCAGTGGTTCGGCGGTGTCGACCTCGAACAGCCGGGTGCCCGCGGGCCAGTCCAACCGGAAGGCCCGGCTGTCCATGCCGGCGCCGAGCAGCACGACCTGCCGGATCCCGGACGCGGAGGCATGGCGCAACAGATCGTCGAGGAACTTCGTCCTGATGACGATGGAGAACGCCACGCCCAGCCGACGGCGTCGTGCGGCCTCGTCACCGGGAAGCGTCGGCGAGGAGGGCCCCAGGCCGCCGGCCGTGGCGAAGGCCTGTGCCAGCGGGTCGCGGAACAGCGCGTTCTCCCGCTCGCTCTCCAGCGCCCGCACCCTGGCCACCCCGACGGCCGTGGCCCACACTCCCGACGGCCGCACCCGCTCATACTCCTGCTCATCAGTCACCGCGCCAGCCTATGGGCTGATACCAGGAGCTGCGGGGCACCCCGGGCTCTTGGCGTTCCGCTGCCGGTTACAGCCCGACCGGGTCGATGTAGGTGCCCGGGTGGGTGGCGCCGTCCTGCTTGAGGATCTGACCGCCGAACGGCCACTTCAGGGTGAAGTGCGTCGTCTCGTTCGGCGGCGTGACGAGGAACTTCGCCGGGACGAACTTCTCCTTCTGCGCCGTGGACTTGGCCACGGGAAGCAGCGTGATGCTGAAGTCGACCGTGCTGCCCTGCTGG
The DNA here is from genome assembly GCF_040684035.1 of Streptomyces sp. NPDC093018. Classification (NCBI taxonomy): domain Bacteria; kingdom Bacillati; phylum Actinomycetota; class Actinomycetes; order Kitasatosporales; family Streptomycetaceae; genus Streptomyces; species Streptomyces sp. NPDC093018. The sequence goes on along the minus strand of NZ_JBFBFF010000032.1, from coordinate 5,759 downwards.
AGGGTCATCTTCGGGGGCTTCTTGGCGGAGCGCACCAGGGACCAGGTGCCGTCGGTCTTCTGGGCGCCGACCATGTCGACACCGGCGAAGCCCGCCATGGTGCAGGCGTGCTTGCTCTTGTTGGTGAACCAGATGTACGCCTGGGTCTGCTTCTTGGTCTGCCCCATCTCCGGCTTGGCGTCGCCCCCCGTGGCGAAGCCGGCCTTCAGGTCGGCGGTGTGGCAGCGGGTCGGCGCGGCGGTGGCGGCCGAGGCCGGGACGGTGGCAGCGGCCGTACCGGCGACGACGACGGCTGCCAGAGCCACGGCGGTCAGCTTGTGCTTCATGAAGATTCGGTCCCCTTCGACTACGAATCGGCGCGCGAGGTCAGTGCGCACCTGCACACCTGAAGATGCACGAAGAGCGGGCAAGGTTCGGTGGGGGAGCACAGTCCTTTACGGCCGTGGAGGCGTTCCTCGTCGCCACCTGCGGGCGGCGATCCGGCCCTCGCGCCCGCTGCCATCGACTGATGGGAAAACAGGTCCGCCGGCCCGCCGGGAAATCCCGTTGCGAGTGACCCGCAGCGGATGTCTGATGGGTCGGCCACCGATCGGGGAGGGAAATGTGAGGGCGTTGCTGCCGACCCCCTCGTTGCACACCGCTCGTCTTCGGCTGCGTGCCTTCGAAGACGCGGATGTGAACGAGCTCTTCGCACTGCAGAGCAGCGCCCACATCCTGCGTTACTGGGACTCACCGCCGTGGACCGAACGCTCGCGCGCCGAGAAGTTCATCACTGCTTGCCGGCGGATGGAACAGGAGGGCACCGGGGCGCGGTTGGCCGTCGATCGCGTCTCCGACGGGGCGTTCATCGGCTGGTGCACCCTGAACAGTTGGAATCCGGATTTCCGCAGCGCCTCGCTCGGCTACTGCTACGACGACGCAGCCTGGGGTCAGGGCTACGCGACCGAGGCGGCGCGTGCCCTGCTGGGCTGGGCGTTCGACACGCTGGACCTGAACCGCGTCCAGGCCGAGGCCGATACCCGCAATACGGCTTCCGCCCGCGTACTGGAAAAGCTCGGCTTCGTACGCGAGGGGACGCTGCGGGAGGACTGCGTCGTCAACGGCGACGTCTCCGACTCATGGGTCTACGGGCTGCTCAGACGGGAATGGCAGCCTTCGCCCGATCCGGCCGCCCGCTGAGTCCCGCGTCCCGAAGGGGGTAGCGCGCGAGTCGGCACGGGCCAGGACACACCACCGTCCTGGCCCGGCCGGTGGCAAGACCGCGGCGACGGGCGCGCCGAGGCATTTCGGCGACGGGTCGGAGCCGACGGCCTGGACCTCGTCCGGCGTGGACGGGCGACCCAGGTTCTTCCCGCCGACCGCGGCGACGACGCCGTCCACGTGCTCGCGCTGATCAGCTCACGCTGGGACCGGAGTACGGCGGCGGGCACGTCGATGATCCTCGTGGTGCCGGAGTCCTCGGCCGCCAGGCCGCTCCCGGACAGGAGCCCGCTCCGGACCCGCAGATGCGGACCCCGCCGGGTGAGGGCGGGGCCGCAGGGCCAGGACGTCGGCAACGGACCGGGAAAGCCGACCGCGACTCATCGAGGAGTTGCCGAAGGCCCCGCCGATGTCGCGCCGCCGCCTGTGGTGCTGCTTACGCCGAGGCGCAGCGGTCGTGTTCTCTCCTTCCTGGTGCGCCTTCCTGGTGCGGCTACCTTGATCTGCGCGCTACGGCAGGCCGGCCACTCGGTCCCCGGACCGTCGAGGCGGGCTGTCGCCCGGTATTTACCGTGCGGCGACGTCGGAGGCGTATACCAGGGCTGTGCGGTGGTTGTACTGGATGGTGTACATGCTCTTCCCTCCGGTGACGACCCGGCCGGTGGAGGGGAAGTAGTCGTCGGTGGGGGCGGGAGCGGCGGTGGCGACGTAGGCCTGGCCGACGGGGATGGTGTAGAAGGCCAGCGGGGCCTGGGTGGAGGGGGAGAGCCCGGCGGGGTATTCGTTCGCGTCCGGGTAGCTCGATCCGTACACCGCCACCGGTGAGGTGCCGGCGGCGCCCACCACCGTCACATCGCGGGCGGGGGTGGTGTTGCAGCCGTGCGGGTTGAGGAACCAGACTTTCATGCCGCTGTACCAGATGGCCGTCCAGTCGCCCTGCCGGTCGGCGACGACGAACTGCTGCCCGGCCGCCGCGGTGCTGCCCCAGTCGTTGATGCTGTCGCTGCCGACGCCGTCCGGATGGATGGCCTGGTCGCCGAAGAGCGGCGCGGTGGCGCTGGGCGCGGTGCGCAGATAGACGAAGTCGGAGGGCTGGGTCCGCTCGGTGCACTCGGGTGTGGCGCCGGTGGGGTCGTCGGACGGACAGACCCGCACGGTCTGCTGGTTGCGGGCATACCCAGGGGTGATGGTGACCACGGAGCCCACGCGGCCCACGCCGTGCCGACCGCCCACCGGGGCGTGCAGCAGCCGCATGAAGCGCTCCCAGTCCCAGGACGGGCCCGGGTCCCAGTGCATGCCGGAGACGAGGGCCGAGCTGGGCCCGGGCACGTTGTCATGCCCGATGATGTGCTGCCGGTCCAGCGGAATGCCGAAGCGCTCGGCCAGGTACCGGACGAGTTCCGCGCTGGTCTCGTACTCGGTCTGCGTGTACCAGGTGCCGCCCGCGGCGGCGTATCCCTCGTGCTCGATTCCTATCGAGTGCAGGTTGGTCGAGTAGTTGCCCGCCTGGAAGGAGATGTCCTTGGTGGGCACCATCTGGGTCACGGCGCCGTCGGAGGAGCGTATGACGTAGTGCGCCGACCCGCCGCCCGGTTTCTGGAAGGTGTTCAGGGCGGCGTCGTACGACGACTCCGTGTCATGAATGACGATGGAGTCGATCCTGATCCCGTTGGCGGGGCGGTCGGACACCTGCCCATTGGCCGCCGCGGCCGGCAGGAAGGCGCAGTCGATGGTGGCGGGGCACTCGGTGTCGCCTGTCGCGGCCGTCGTTCTCAGATGCAGCACGGAAAGTTGCTTGCTGGCCGGCCGGACGCTCGGAGAGGCGGGCAGTTGGATGTGCTGTCCGTCCCTGGTGGTCTCCTGCGCGCCGTTCTCGATGGTGGCGAACACCCGGTCGGCGAAGGCTTTTGCTGCCCCCTGCCCGGAGGAACCGCTGTAACGGGCAATGGCGGCGTACCACTTGCCCGAGTCCTTCGGCGTACTGCCGACCGCGCTCTTCTCGTAGGAGGCGAGGAGGGCGGCACCCCCACGGATGTTGGCGGCGTCGTCGGCGCGCAGTCGCTTCCCGGGCAGCCCCGTCAGCCGGGCGGCGGCCTGGAGGGTGTGCAGGGACGGGGCGGAGGCCAGTTCGGGGAGGTCGGCACGGCCGACCGCACCCGCGTCGCCCGCGGCCAGCATCCCGGTCGTCACGTCGGTCAGGTGCATGGGTCCGTAGCCGCCGCCGGTACTGCGTTCACCGGCATGGGCATCCCAGGCGGACTCGTGATACGCGACGGCGAGGAGGACGGGCAACGGGACGTCGTAGTCCGCCGCGGCCTGCTCGAAGGCGTGCTGACGGCTGTCGGCCGCGCTCCGATGCCCTACCGCCTGGGCGGCCGGTGAGGCGGTCGCGACTCCCGCGGCAGCCAGCACTCCTGCCGCGAGAATCCGTGACAGCCGCCGATGCGGCTTGCGCTCATGCACGTGTAAGTACCTGACTTCTCTAGTCGATTCCGGATCTTGGAAGTCACCGGCGCAGCGGTCCAAGGCCGTTACGCGGCCCGGAACCTGACTGCCCATAAGGTGATCTGTACATGAAGTGACGATGATCAAGTGCACCGGGTTCCCACTTCGCGGCATGACCTGAGAGGGCGAGCAGGTCCGTGTTCTGGACGTCAGCCCCTGATCATCTCCTTGGAGGGGGCCCGGTCGCGTGGCGCCGGCGGCTGCCGCCCACCGGCGCCCGGACCCGGTGCTTCCTGCCGCCTGGCCGTGGCACCGACGGGACGGGTGAAAAAGGAGCGGGTTCAGCGGGAACCTTCGGGCGGGTGCCGGACACGTACAGGGCATGGAAGTGAACGACGTTGGTCCCACCGCAGCTGTCGGAGGGGTATCCGACCGGGAGTTGTGGGCGCGGGCGGTCGACGGCGATCGGGACGCCTTCGGCCGGATCTTCGACCGTCATGCGAAGACGGTCTACAACCACCTGTTCCGGCGGACGGCCGACTGGTCGGAGGCCGAGGATCTCACCTCGGCGGTATTCCTTCATGCCTGGCGGCGGCGGTCGGAGGTCGCGCTGGACCGCGATTCGGCCCTGCCGTGGCTGCTGGGCATCGCGGAGCGCCTGCTGTCGAACACCAGGCGGCGGCTGCGGCGGGCGGAGGCGTTGCTGCGGCGGCTCGTCTCACATGACGAGTCGGTGGGTGACCACGCGGACCGTGTCGCCCGCGAGATCGACGACGCGCGCCGGATGTCACAGCTCCATCGGGCGCTGGCCCGGCTCCCGCGCCATGAACGCGAGGTGGTCGAGCTGTGCATGTGGTCGGGCCTGGATCAGCAGGCGGCCGCGATGGCGCTGGGAGTGGCGGTGGGAACCGTGAAGTCCCGACTGCACCGAGCACGGCGCAGGCTGGGGGCCGATCTCGCCGACAGGCCAGGCGTTGCGACGTCGTCCAGTTCGAAGAATCCCGTCACCGTGGAGGAGGTCGCGCGATGAATGACACGCAAGGTATGCCCGCGCCTCCCCCCGAGCGTGCTCTGCCGAATCACCGGCGGATCCGAGAGGACCTGATGATGAAGATCGATCAAGAGGACGAGCAGCCTTCGCTGGTGCGCAGGTGGGCGCTGCCGTTGAGTGTCGCCGCCGGTGTCGCGACGTTGAGCGTCGCGGCGGTGAGCGTCTTCGGTGGGGAGGGGGCCGCCGAGCCGGTCCAGGCCGGCAGTGGTGGAAGTCCGAAGAGCGCCGCCGCGTCACCTGGTCCGAGCCGGGGCTCGTCGAGCGCCGGGGCGGGTACGACGCCGTCCTCGACGCCTTCTGCCTCTGCGGCGAACGTGGTCACCGTCACCAGCGTTTCCACGAGCCCGATCGAGGCGGGGGCCGTCGGCAGGATCCTGTCCTCCTGCCTGGGATCGGATGCCGGGAGATTCCACCCGGTGATCGCGGTCCGTACCCCTGCCGCCTCCAAGGACTGGGACGGCGCGGTCATCGCCGTCGACTCGGCCGGGCAGTACGTGCAATGCCAGACCAAGGGCGAGCGGGGCAGCAGCCCGGACGTCCCGCCGACGTTCATCAACGACCGTCTGTGGGGCACCGGCCACATCGTGGAATACTTCGACGCCGTCGGCGGGCCGGCCGGGAAGGGGCGGTACCTCTCACTCGGCGCCGGACATTACACAACCGCCGTAGCCAAGATCACCGTCAGCTATGGCGAGGACCCGAAGCAGTACCAGGCGGTCATGGCAGGTGGCGCGTTCTTCTACACGGCGTCATTCTCCACCGGGTCGTCCACCGCCAAGTTCATCGATGCGATGTCGACTCCGTACGTCCATGCCTACAACGCAGCCGGCAAGGAGATCTACAACCAGAAGAAGGACCCTCAGTTCACCGGCACCTCCGAGTAGACCGGCCCCGCGACTGCCCCGCTGGTGCCCCGGCGACAGTGCCGGGGCACCAGCGACCTCGGCGCCTCTCGGGTGTGGGTTTTTAGAGTTGTTCCATGGTGAAGTCTTCTTTGGTGGCGCCGCAGGTGGGGCATTGCCAGGTGGTGGGGATGTTTTCCCAGGGGGTGCCGGGTGGGATG
>NZ_JBFBFF010000031.1:0-29377 GCF_040684035.1 Streptomyces sp. NPDC093018 | reverse complement strand
CCTGTTCATACGCCTCCGCCGTGACGTTGGCGTGTGCGGCCAGGTCGGCGGGGGGCGCGAACCTGCGTTCTTCCTTCAGCAGGTTGGCCAGGCTCATGTCACTCATCAGGACTCCGTCGTGGTCGATCGGGTGGGCGGCGGTGGCGGACTCAGCCCGCGAGCGGCCAGGTCGGCAGGGACTTGTCCTTCCAGGTGGCGTTGGCCACGCCGGCGAACGAGCCGTACCAGGCCAGCACCGCGGTGAGCAGACCCGCCCAGCCACCGGCGTGCGAGACGCCCGTGCTCTGCCCGAGTGCTCCGGCGGCGAGCAGCACGAAGGTCAGCGACAGCACCGTGAACACGGCGAGCAGGACACCGTTGATCCGGGTGGCGACGATCGTCATGTAGAGGGTGAAGACGGCCCAGGAGAGCAGGAACAGGCCGGTGGCCTGGTGGGCGTGGGCCGCCGGGAGCTTCGGCGCGACGAACTGGACATAGGCCGCGAAGGAGAGCCAGAAGCTGCCGTACGAGGTGAAGGCCACGGCGCCGAAGGTGTTGTTCTTGCGGAACTCCCACATACCGGCGAGCACTTGGGCGATGCCGCCGTACCAGAGGGCGAGCGGCAGCACCACGGCCTCCAGCGCGCCGTCCTTGATCAGACCGGCGTTGAAGACGGAGAGCACGAAGGTGGTGAGGGCGAAGGCCGCCAGGCCCAGGGGACCGGGGTCGGCGATCTGCGTACGGGCCGCGGGGCTCGCCGGGGTCCGCTCGTCGGTGCCGGGCGTCTGGGTGTCGTTCATGGTGCGGTCCTTGGGTGGAAGAGGGCGCGGACAGCGGTCCGGGAGCGAGGCGGTACGGACGCAGACACGGCGGACCGCGGGGGCGGTGCGCGTCGGGCTGCGGGTTCGGTCCGGGCGCGAGTGCGCGGACGGACAGGGCGGGTTCGGCTGCCGCCCCCGTTCGGGGAGCGCGGCCGGCCGTTCCTTGCCGGTGCCTTTCTCTGGTCGGTTACTGTGCGGCACACCCGCCCCGCCGGGGAGCCCCTGTACGGGACTTGTCGATCAGTGGTGGCCGTCGCGCGACGAACGGGCGGGGACGGCGGACGAACGGTCGCCGTCCGCTGCCGAGCGGTCGGCGGGGCCCGCCGCGAGTGCCTCCGGCAGATGCAGCCGGGCCAGCATCACGGAGGCCGCCGCGGGCACCCGGCCGGGCGTGAGCAGGGAGCCGCCCACCATGGTCAGGAAGGCGGCCGGCACGCTCCAGGCGGCGGGCTCGGCGAGCAGGGCCCCCGCCCAGCCGGTGCCGCCCACCCCCAGCAGCGTGAGGGTCAGCGCCGCCGCGGACAGCCCGCCGCCGACCAGCATCCCGGCGACGGCCCCGGCCGCGGTCAGCCGCCGCCACCAGATGCCCAGCACCAGCAGCGGACAGAAGGTGGAGGCGGCGACGGAGAAGATCAGACCGACCTCGTGGGCGACGGACATACCGCTCCCCGACAGCAGCAGCGCGATCGCGCAGGGCACCAGGACGGCCGGTGCGGCGGCCCGGCGGAATCCCCGTACGTCCCCGCCGAACAGGTCCTGCGACAGTACGGCGGCCACGGACAGGGCCAGCCCCGAACACGTCGACAGGAACGCGGCGAAGGCGCCCGCGACCACCAGCGCCGTCAGCAACTCGCCCGTGGCGCCCGGCACCAGGCGTCCGGGCAGCAGCAGTACCTCGGTGTCCGCGGCCCGGTCCGCCGCGGCCAGGCCCGGGGCGTAGAGCCGGCCGAGACCGCCGTACACCTCGGGCAGCAGATAGAAGACGCCGAGCAGGCCGAGGACGCCCACCGTCGTACGGCGGGCCGCGCGGCCGTCGGGGTTGGTGTAGAACCGGGCGGTGACGTGCGGCAGGCCCATCGTCCCGAGGAAGAGGGCCACCATCAGCGAGTAGACGCCGTAGAGCCCCTGCCCGCCGTCGAGCCCGCTCGCCGCGTGCGCCACGGGCACGGGGGAGGGGCTCCCGGCCGGGTGCCAGACGCCGCGCCAGACCAGCAGCAGCGCGAGCGCCGGGACGGCGAGCGCGGTCAGCTTCAGCCAGTACTGCACGGACTGGACGAGCGTGACGCTGCGCATCCCGCCGGTGATCACGCTCACCAGCACCACGGCGGCCACCAGCACGGTCCCCGACCAGGCGGGCGCGCCCAGCGCCGTGTGCAACGCCAGTCCCGCGCCCACCAGTTGGGGCACCTGGTAGAGCAGTCCGATGAGTACGACGAACACGGTGGCGGTCCGCCGTACCGCCATCGAGCCGAGGCGCGCCTCGGCGAAGTCGGAGACGGTGTAGGCCCCCGAGCGGCGCAGCGGGGCGGCCACCAGGACGAGCAGCACCAGGTAGCCGGCCGTGTAGCCGATGCCGTACCAGAGCATGGTGCTGCCGTACGTCGCCAGCAGCCCGGCGATGCCCAGGTAGGAGGCGGCTGAGACGTATTCGCCGCTCACGGCGGCGGCGTTGCGCAGGGGTGAGACGGTGCGGGAGGCGACGTAGAAGTCCGGGGTGGAACGGGACCGCAGGCCGTAGCCGCCGATGCCCACCGTCACGGCGACGACGAGGAGGACGGCCGTCAGGTTCGCGGGTGCGTTCATCGGCCGGCGTTCGTGAGTGGCGGACAGGTTTCTCGGCGGGCGTTCATGAGCGGCGGACAGGCTTCTCGGAGGGTGTTCATGAGCGGCGCACGTGTTCGTCGAAGTCGCGTTCGTTGCGTTCGGCCCGGCGGATGTAGCAGATCCCGGCCGCCACCAGCAGCGCGTAGACGGGCGGGCCCAGGACCAGCCAGGGCAGTCCGGCGCCCCACAACCGCGCCCAGTGCGGCACCGGTACCCGCCCGAGCAGCAGCGGCAGGGCGGCCAGCGGCAGACAGACCGCGGCGCAGACCAGCAGGCCCAGCCGCAGCTGGGTGCGCATCAGCGCCTTCATGTACACCTCGCCGAGCGGGGTCTGCTCATGTACGTCGCGCACCGCCGCGTCCCGTCGTCCGGGCCGGGCGGCACGGGTGCGGGGGTGGCTGACGCTCACGCGCCGGGACGGATCACCCATGGGCGGCCCGTCCGCCGCGCGGGAGGCCGGACGCGGGCAGCATCAGTTCGCGCAGCCGGCGGCTGCTGCGGCGGCTGACCGGGAGCACGGTGCCGGCCACCCGCACCGACAACCTGCCGGAGTCGGCGAGCAGTTCCTCGATATGGCCGGTGGCGACGAGATAGCGGCGGTGCACCCGGACGAATCCGGCGTCCTGCCACTGCTCCTCCAGGCTGGACAGCGGGGCCCGCAGCAGACAGCTCCCGGACGCGAGGTGCAGGCGCACATAGTCGCCGCACGCCTCCACATGCCGTACCTCGGAGCGCTGCACGAAGCGGGTCACCCCGGATATCTCCACGGGGATCGTCTCGTCGTCGGCGGGCGGCTCCGCGGCGGGCGCGGGTGGCACGGGCGGGGGTGCGGGAACCGGTTCCGCGGGCGCGAGGGGCGGGGTCTGCCGCTCGGCGATCCGCCGGACGGTCTCCGCGAGCCGTTCGGCGCGGACGGGCTTGAGCAGGTAGTCCAGGGCGCGCACCTCGAAGGCGGGCACCGCGAAGTCGTCGTACGCGGTGACGAAGACGACCGGCGGCGGCTCGGCGAAGCGGGACAGGACCCGGGCCACCTCGATTCCGTCCAGGCCGGGCATCCTGATGTCGAGGAAGACCGCGTCCATGGGGTGCCCGTGGGCCAGGGCGCGGTCCAGCGCCAGCAGGGCGGCGGGGCCGTCCGCCGCGCACTGGACGGGGCCGACGCCCTGGTGCAGTCCGAGCAGGTAGACCAGCTCGTCGCGGGCGTGTGGCTCGTCGTCGACCACCAGGATGTGCAGCATGCGCAAATATGAGCATTGCTCATATAGTTGGTCAATCTCTCAAGTGGTGTGGGATTGGCCACACGCCCGGGGGGCCTCGGCCGGCGGTGCCGTCACCCCCGCACGGTACTTGGGCACCCGCAGGCGTACCTTGGTGCCCGCGCCGGGCGCGGTCTCGACCACCAGCCCGTACGCATCGCCGTACACCCGCCGCAGCCTGGCGTCGACATTGCCGAGGCCCACCCCGCCCGAGCCGCCGCCGCCCGCCGCGGACGTGCCCCCCGCGACCAGGATGCGGCGCAGCTTCTCGGGGTCCATGCCGGCCCCGTCGTCCTCCACCGTGATGTGCGCCTCGGCGCCGACGTCCCACGCGAGTACGGTGATCCGCCCCGGCCCGGTGCTGCCCTCGAAACCGTGCCGCACCGCGTTCTCGACCAGTGGCTGCACACACAGGAACGGCACGGCCACCGGCAGCACTTCCACGGCCGCCTGGACATCGATGCACAGCCGGTCGCCGAACCGCGCCTGCTCCAGCACCAGATACTGGCCGATCGAGCGGAACTCCTCGGCCAGCGTGGTGAATTCGCCGTGCCGACGGAACGAGTAGCGGGTGAAGTCGGCGAAGTCCAGCAGCAGTTCACGGGCCCGCTGCGGATCGGTACGCACCAGCGAGGCGATCGCGGTCAGCGCGTTGCAGGAGAAGTGCGGCGATATCTGCGCGCGCAGCGCCCGCAGTTCCGCCTCCACCAGACGGGTACGGGAACGGTGCATCTCCGCGAGTTCCAGTTGCCCCGAGGTCCAGCGCGCCACCTCGCCCGCGGCCCGGACCAGGCCCGCCGACACACCCGGGGCGTAGACCAGCAGCGCCCCCTCGACCCGGTCCTCCACCACCAGCGGCACCGCGACCGCCTCGCGCAGCTCGCAGCGCAGGTCCCCGCACCACACCCGGTCCGCCTTCAGTACGGCGCTCCCGCCGCCGGCCAGCACCTCCGCGGCCAGCTCCGCCGCGCCCGCGCCATGATGCTTGCCGGTGCCGTCCCAGGCCAGCATCCGTTCGGTGTCGGTGACGGCGAGACCGGGGGCGCCCAGCAGCTCGCGCAGATGCCGGGCGGCCGCACCGGCCGAGGTCTCGGTCAGCCCGGCGCGCAGGGCCGGTGCCGCGAGGGACGCGCGGTGCAGCGCCTCGAAGGCCGCCTGCCCGGCCCGCCCGTCGAAGCCCGCGTGCCGGCGCAGCCGACCGGGCCGCCGGAAGATGTCTGCCATGGCGGCCAAGGTAGCCCTGCGGATACCGGGCGAGACAGCCGTCTCACGCGGCACCTCACCTCTCCGGTCCTGGCATCGGCACCGGCAGCAGCCGCCCGTCCCGTACCTCGGTGATCCGGTCGGCGGCCGCGAGGTGGGTGCGGTCGTGGGTGACCAGGACGGTGGCGGTGTCCCGTTCCCGGGTGAGCCGGGTGAGCAGGTCGAGGACGGCGGTGCCGCGCTCGTGGTCCAGGGCGCTGGTGGGTTCGTCGACCAGGAGGACGGTGGGGTCGTTCATCAGGGCGCGGGCGATGTTGACGCGCTGGCGCTGGCCGCCGGAGAGCTGGTGGGGGCGGCGCCCGGCCTGCTCGGTGAGGCCGACCGCGTCGAGCAGTGCCATGGCCCGCCCGCGTGCCCCGGCGGGGGAGCGGCCGTCGATATGGGCCATGACCTGGAGCTGTTCGACGGCGGTGAGGGAGGGCAGCAGATTGGGCTGCTGGAAGACGATGCCGATCCGGCTCCGGCGCAGCTCGGTCAGCTCGCCCCGGCTCAGCCCGGTGGTACGGATGCCGTCGACGGTGACGGTGCCGCTGTCCGGTGTGATCAGGGTGGCGGCGACGGCCAGCAGGCTGGACTTGCCGGAGCCGGAGGGGCCGACCACGGCGGTCAGGCTGCCCCTGGGCACCTCCAGGCCGACCCGGTCCAGGGCGGTCAGCCGGGTGTCGCCGTCGGGATAGGTGAGGGTGATGTCGCTCAGGCACAGGCTCATCGGGCGCTCCCCAGGGCGGTCAGCGGGTCGACGGAGGTGATGCGGCGGACGGACAGCGCGGCCCCGAGGGCACCGAGGACGACGGTCACCGCGGCCGGGACCAGGACGGTGCCCGGGGAGAGGACGAACGGCACCGCGCCGCCCACGACGAGGGCGCCCAGGGCGGCGGCGATCCCGGTGCCGAGCAGGGTGCCGCCGATGAGCAGGACGACGGCCTGGCCGAGCGCGTCCTTGAGGAGGTGGGCGGTGGAGGCGCCCAGGGCCTTCAGCACGGCGACGTCGGGGCCGCGCTGGATGGTCCACACGGTGAAGAAGGCGCCGATGACCAGGGCGGAGATGGCGAACAGAAAGCCGCGCATCAGCTGGAGCGAGCCGTTCTCGGAGGTGTAGGACCCGATCGCGGACAGCGAGTCGGCGGGGGAGACGGTCCTGGTGCCGGCCCGCCGGTCGACGGCCGCGGTATCGGCCCCGGAGGTGGTGGTCAGGGCGAGGACGGTGGCGGCCGGGCGCTTTCCGTCGCCGGTGGGCGGCGCGGTCCCGCGCCAGACGTCGAGGCTGGACCAGACGACGGGGATGTGGCTGAAGAAGGCGTCGCCCCGCACCGCGGCGACCGTCAGCCGTCGCCCGGCGAGGGTGAGGGAGCCGCCGGCCGTCACACCGAGGCCGTCGGCGGCGCCGGTGGAGAGCACCACCGTACGGTCGTCGAGCCGCCCGCCGTCCGGGGCGAGACGGGAGCCGGGCCGGACGCCGAAGACGGAGACCCCGGTGCTCCGGTCCCCCGCGGTGGCCTTGGTGGTGCTGATCCCGAGCGGTTCGGCGCTCTTGACGCCGGGTGCCTCGGCCCACTGCCGCCGCTGGGCCCCGGTGACGGTGGAGTCGGCGTACGACAGGGCCTGGCCGCGGGCGGGGGCCTGGAAGGCGATCGCGGTGGCGGGCAGTCCCGTGATCGCCGAGATGTTCTGCCGGCCCAGTCCGGCCGTGAGCCCGGACAGCAGCCCGACCAGCAGGGTGATCAGTACGACGACGGTTCCCATCAGGGCGAAGCGCCCCTTGGCGAACCTCAGATCTCTCCAGGCGACGAACACGGCCTTGGCTGTCCTTCCGGCGGGGAAAAGCAGTAGGCCCTCACCGTCGCCGCCGCGCCCCCCTGTGCGCGTCCGGCGCAGGACGGCACTTCACGGGCCGGAAGGCGGCGGGCGGACTCCAACTTTCGACAGAGGCCGCAAGGCCTGCGGCTTCCGTAGCCTGGGAGGCACTGTGAACACCGCTTCCCCCGCCCTGACCCCGACCACCCGGGCCCTGTCCTGGTGCCTGCACCTGCTGGTCCTCGGCCTGCTCACGCTGGCCGGCTGGCGGGCCGTCGCCGCCGGCCGCCCCGCCGCCTGGCCGGTCGTCGCCGTCGCCGTGGCCTGCGCCGGGGTGTACGCCGCCGGGCCGCTGCTGCCCGGCGTCCGCCGCTCCCGGCGGGCCGCCGCGCTGTGGCTCGCCGCGGTGGGCGCCGTATGGCTGGTGCTGCTGGCGCTGTCCGCCGACGCCGTGTGGATGGCGTTCCCGCTGTACTTCCTCCAGCTGCATCTGCTGCCGCGCCGGTCCGGGCTCGCCGCCGTGGCCGCCACCGCGGCGGCGGCCGTCGCCGGTTTCGCCGCCCATCAGGGCTCCTTCGGCGCGGCCATGGCGATCGGCCCCGCGCTCGGCGCGGCGGTCGCGGTCGCGGTCGTACGGGGCTACCAGGCCCTGTACCGGGAGAGCGAGCAGCGTAGACGCCTGATCGAGGAACTCACCGCCACCCGCGCCGACCTGGACCGGGTCCAGCACACGGCGGGGGTGCTGGCCGAACGCGAACGCCTGGCCCGCGAGATCCACGACACCCTCGCCCAGGGCCTCTCCAGCATCCAGTTGCTGCTGCGCGCTGCCGAACGCGCCCTGCCCGGCCGGCCCGATGCCGCCGCCGGCCATGTGGAGGCGGCCCGCCGGGCCGCGGCGGACAACCTCGCCGAGGCCCGCCGCTTCGTCGCCGCCCTCACTCCGCCCGCCCTGGACGGCACCACGCTGGCCGACGCGCTGGCCCGGCTGTGCGCCACCACCGGCGACCACCACCGGATCACCGTGCGCTTCCGCCTCGACGGCGAACCGGTCCCGCTGGCCACGGAGCACGAGGTCGCCCTGCTGCGCATCGCCCAGTCCGCCCTCGCCAACACCGTGCGGCACGCCCGTACCGGCGACGCCGAGATCACCCTCGGCTACCTCGGCGACCGCGTCGCCCTCGACATCACCGACGACGGCACCGGCTTCGACCCCGCCCTGCCGCCCGCCCCCGACCCGGAGGGCGGCGGGTTCGGACTGGCGGCGATGCGGGCCCGGATGCATGCCCTCGGCGGCACCCTGAGCATCGAGTCCGCGCCGGGCAGGGGCACCTCCCTGGCCGCCCGGCTGCCGCTCGGCGGGCCCGCCGACGGTACGCCGGGCAGCGCGTCCGGGATCATGTACGACCGCACGCCCACCCCCGTATCCGACAGCACGCCCGAGGCTCGCCCATGACCGACGACAGCGCCCCCATCCGGCTGCTCCTGGCCGACGATCACCCCGTGGTCCGGGCCGGGCTGCGGGCCGTGCTGGAGACCGAGCCCGGCCTGGTCGTCGTGGCCGAGGCCGCCACCGCGGAGGAGGCCGTGGCCCGTGCCGCCGGGGGCGATGTCGACGTGGTGCTGATGGACCTCCAGTTCGGCAGGGGGATGGGCGGCGCGGAGGCGACCGCGCGGATCACGGCCAGGGCGGGGGCGCCGCGGGTGCTGGTCGTGACCACGTACGACTCCGACGCGGACACCCTGCCCGCCATCGAGGCCGGGGCCACGGGCTACCTCCTCAAGGACGCGCCGCCCGAGGATCTGGCCGCGGCCGTGCGCACCGCCGCGGCCGGGCGCACCACCCTCGCGCCCACGGTCGCCGAGCGGCTCATGAACCGGCTGCGCATGCCGGGCACCGCGCTGACCCGGCGCGAGACCGAGGTGCTCGCGCTGGTCGCCGACGGCCTCTCCAACCAGGCCATCGGCCACCGCCTCCACCTCACCGAGGGAACCGTCAAGTCCCACCTCGCCCGCGTCTACACCAAACTGGCCGTCGACTCCCGCACGGCGGCGGTCGCCACGGCGACGGACCTCGGCCTGATCCGCCGCTGACCGCGGAACGCGTCCGCCGTCGGGCCGGGTGGTGATGTGAGGCTGCCGGCCCGGGGGCCGGTTTTGGTACGTGTCCGTCGTCGGGCTCGGGGTGACGCGCGGCTGATCCCGGGGTCGCCTCGCGCCGATGGCGGGCCGGCCGGGGGTTGGTTTCGGGGTGGTGCGCGCGTCGGACTCGGGCCGATCGGTCGGTGGCCTCGGGGTTGACCATCGCCGGGGGAGGGCCGGTCGGGCGTCGGCCTCGGGTTCGTCCGCCACCGGCTCCGGACGCGTCCGCCGTTGATCCCGGCTTCAGCGACCACCGGATTCGGGCCCCGTATCTCTGCCCTCAGCTTCATCCGCCACCGCTCTCCGCTTCGGCCGCCGCCGGCCTCGCCCTGATCCCTCCGCTCGGCCGTCCCCGTCACTGGCCCCGCCCTCCTGCGCCCGCGGCCGCATCGGCCACTGGCCGCTGCCGTATCCGCCGTGCACCTCGGGCTCATAGGGCCGCCGACAGTCCGCGACCGGCAGCCGGCTGCGGGCTCATCCGCCATGACCCGCTTCGCCCGCCCCCCGGTCGCGGACTCACCTGCCCCGTCCCTACCGGCTCATGGCCCAAGCACCCCCGCCCCCCCCAACCCTCGGCCTCACCGACCCCGCCCCCAGCCGACTACCACTCCCCGACCAACCCGTCGCCCCGTCGTCCCGTAGTCCGGCCCCCCCGCCCCCTGTCGTATGGGAATCTTTTATGTTCCTGGGGGCGTGTGAGTCGGGTTGCAACGGAGTGGGGGCGGCAAGGGTGGGGCACGAGGGGCGGGAGGCACTCGCGGGCGGGGCGCGGCTGAATGAGGCGGCGCAGACGGTGGCCGGTGATCATGCCAGGGCGGTCGAGGCGGTCCGCGCGGCGCTGAAGCCGATCCATGACGCGCTGGTCAAGCGGGAGCTCGACGCCATCCCGGTCGCCCGGTTGCAGGACGTCACCGAGGGCCGGCTGCGGCTGGGCAACGTCGACAAGAGCGGTCTGCGCACGGTGGGCCGGGTCCTCGAAGCGGGGCCGTACCGGCTGCGGCAGATCCCCGGCGTCGGCCAGCGCACCGTCGACCAGATGCTCGCCGCCGCCCGACGGCTGTCCGAGGCCGTGCACGAGACGGTGGCCGTCCATATCGACGTCGACCGGCCGGAACCGGCGACCACCGCCCTGGTCGAGGCCCTGCACGTGCTGGTGGAAGCGGGTCCGGCGGCCCGGCGCACGGTGGACACGGCCGTGGCCCTCTCCCAGCGCCTCGGTCCGCTGCTGACCGACGCGAAGCCCGCCGCCGGACGGTTCAGGATGCTGCTGGCCGGACGGGAGAAGCGGGCCCGTGCCCTGACCGCGCTCGCCGAGATCCGCTCCCTCGTCGCCGAGGCGGAAGCCGCGGGCCTGCCCGAGTCGCTGGCCCAGACCTCGGTGGACCTGCTGCGCGGCACCTCGTCCGACATCGCCGCCTGGGTGGACTTCGAGCTGCGCTCCGCCGAGTACTACGGCCTGCTCGCCGAGATCTCCGGCCGGCAGCCGGACGCCGCCGCAGCCGAGGGCTTCCTGCCGGACGAGGTCGCCGAGCGGGTCCGCACCCAGCAGCTCGCCGAGGAGCATCGGCGCGTCTCCCTGCGCGGCTACCAGGCGTTCGGCGCGCGCTTCGTCCTCGCGCAGCGCAAGGTCATCCTCGGCGACGAGATGGGCCTCGGGAAGACCATCCAGGCGATCGCCGTACTGGCACACCTCGCGGCCGAGGGGCAGAGCCACTTCATGGTCGTCTGCCCGGCGAGCGTCCTCGTCAACTGGACCCGGGAGATCGAGGCCCGCAGCACCCTGCGCGTCACGGTGCTGCACGGGCCCGACCGGCACGAGGCGTTCGCCGACTGGAAGGGGCGGGGCGGGGTCGCGGTGACCACGTTCGACGCGCTGCGCGGATTCCCGGAGCCGGGCGGCGGCGAGGTCGGACTGCTCGTCGTGGACGAGGCGCACTGTGTGAAGAACCCGAAGGCCAAGCGGTCCCAGGCCGTGGCCGGATGGGCGGAGCGCTGCGAGCGCGCCCTGTTCATGACCGGAACTCCCATGGAGAACAGGGTCGTCGAGTTCCGCAACCTGGTCGGGATGCTGCACCGCGGGATAGCGGACTCCCTGGGAGAAGGGGACGCGCCGGCCGGCTCCGTGGCCTTCCGCAAGGCCGTCGCCCCGGTCTATCTGCGGCGCAACCAGGTGGACGTACTGACCGAACTGCCCAGCCTCCAGCAGTCCGACGAGTGGGAGCAGCTCAGCGCGTCCGACGAGGAGGCGTACCGGGAGGCCGTACGCGCCGGCAACTTCATGGCGATGCGCCGGGCCGCCTATGCGCGCCCGAAGGGATCGGCCAAGCTGGACCGGCTCCGCGAGATCGTCCGGGAGGCCGGGGAGAACGGGCAGAAGACCGTCGTCTTCTCCAACTTCAAGGACGTACTGGGTGTAGTACGGGACGAACTCGCCCCGGAAACCGCCCTGTTCGGGCCGCTCACCGGAAGCGTCCCGGCGGCGCGGCGCCAGCAGCTCGTGGACGACTTCGCCGCCGCGTCCGGCCCCGCGGTGCTCCTGGCGCAGATCCAGGCGGCCGGCGTCGGCCTCAATATGCAGGCCGCCTCCGTCGTCATCATCTGCGAACCCCAGATCAAGCCGACCATCGAACACCAGGCGGTGGGCCGCGCCCACCGGATGGGGCAGGTCAGACCGGTACGGGTGTACCGGCTGCTCGCCACCGGAGGCGTGGACGAACGCCTGGTGAAGATGCTCGCGGCCAAGACCCGCCTGTTCGACGCCTACGCGCGCCGCAGCGCCGTGGCCGAGGCGACCCCGGACGCGGTCGACGTGTCGGACACCGAGCTGGCCCGCCGGATCGTCGAGGAGGAGCAGGCACGGCTGGGCGTGGCGGAGGAGCAGGCAGGGCTGGGCGTCGTGGAGGAGAGCCCGCTGCAACCCAGCGAGTGACCCGAGTGACCCGAGTGACCCGAGGGGCCGCCCGCGACGTTCGTACATCGTCCCGAGGCTCCCGCCGAGATCCCCGTGACATCACCCGATCGGCCCACGCCCCAGGCGCGTCCCCCCACACGGCCGCCACCCTGGAGTCAGCCGGGAGCGCGAGCCGACGCACCGGGACACGAGCGTGGACGGGGCGGATCCGTGGCGGACGAGACAGTGGCCGACGACGCGCACGACGACGCGCACGAGGACGGCTCGCCCGCCTGTCTGGTCACCGGCGCCAGCGGGTACATCGGCGGCCGGCTCGTGCCGGAACTGCTGGACGCCGGATACCGGGTGCGCTGCCTGGTCCGCACCCCGCACAAGCTGCGCGACCATCCCTGGGCCGACCGGGTGGAGATCGTCCGGGGCGATGTCACGGACGCGGACTCGGTGGCGCGGGCGATGGCCGGCATGGACGTGGCCTACTACCTGGTGCACGCCCTCGGCACGGGCCGCGACTTCGAGCGCACCGACCGGCGGGCGGCCCGCGTCTTCGGCGAGCAGGCCCGCCGGGCCGGGGTAGAGCGCCTGGTGTACCTCGGCGGTCTGACCCCGGCCGGGGTGCCCGAGCGCGAGCTGTCCCCGCATCTGCGCTCCCGGGCCGAGGTCGGCCGCATCCTGCTGGACTCGGGCGTGCCGACCGCCGTGCTGCGCGCCGCCGTCATCATCGGCTCCGGCTCCGCGAGCTTCGAGATGCTGCGCTACCTCACCGAACGGCTGCCCGTGATGGTCACCCCGCGCTGGGTGCACACCCGGATCCAGCCCATCGCCGTACGGGACGTGCTGCGCCTCCTGGTGGGCTGCGCCAAGCTGCCCCCGGACGTCAACCGAGCCTTCGACACGGGCGGCCCCGAGGTGCTCACCTACCTGGACATGATGCGGCGGTACGCCAGTGCCGCCGGGCTGCCCAAGCGGGTGATCGTGCGCGTGCCGGTGCTCACCCCGGGCCTGTCCAGCTACTGGGTCGGGCTGGTGACCCCGGTGCCGGCCGGTATCGCGCGCCCGCTGACGGAGTCGCTGCGGCACGAGGTCGTCTGCCATGAGAACGACATCGAACGGTATGTGCCGAGCCCGCCCGGCCACCCCCTCGGCCTGGACCGGGCCCTCGCCCTGGCGCTCCAGCGGGTCCGCGAGGCGCAGGTCGTCACCCGCTGGTCCTCCGCCGCCGTACCGGGCGCCCCGAGCGATCCGCTGCCCACCGACCCGGACTGGGCGGGCGGCAGCCTGTACACCGATGTGCGCGAGCGCGCGGCGGACGTACCGCCCGAGGCGCTGTGGCGGGTGGTGGAGGGCATCGGCGGGGAGAACGGCTGGTACTCCTTCCCGCTGGCCTGGGCGGTACGGGGCTGGCTCGACCGGCTCGTCGGCGGGGTGGGCCTGCGCCGGGGCCGCCGGGACGCGCGACGGCTGCGGGTGGGCGACTCGCTGGACTTCTGGCGGGTGGAGGAGATCGAACGCGGCCGGCTGCTGCGGCTGCGCGCCGAGATGCGGCTGCCGGGCCTGGCCTGGCTGGAGATGCGGGTGGACGACGGCGACGGCGGGGTCCGGTACCGGCAGCGGGCGCTGTTCCATCCCCGCGGGCTGCTCGGCCATCTGTACTGGTGGAGCGTCTCGCCCTTCCACGCGGTCGTCTTCGGCGGCATGGCCCGCAACATCGTGCGCGCCGCCACCCGCACCCGGAACGAAGCAGGACGAGCAGCCTCATCCTCATCCGGACACGGAAGTGGACCCGAACCCGGACCCGAACCCACATCCGGTCCCGCCGCGCCGTCGGCAGACCGCACCGCCCCCGACCACCCCGAATAGGCTGACCGCCATGTCCGTCTCGGTCGTCCTGTTCACCTCCGACCTGCGCCTGCACGACCATCCGCCGCTGCGCGCCGCGCTGGCCGCCGCCGATGAGATCGTCCCGCTGTTCGTCCGCGACCGCGCCGTCGAGGCGGCCGGGTTCGCCACCCCGAACCGCACCGCCTTCCTCGCCGACTGCCTGGCCGACCTCGACGCGTCCCTGCGCGAGCGCGGCGGACGGCTCGTGGTGCGCTCCGGCGACCTGGTGGCGCAGGTCTGCGGGGTGGCCGCGGAGGCGGGCGCCGACGAGGTGCACCTGGCCGCCGCGCACAGCGCCTTCGCCACCCGCCGGGAGGACCTGCTGCGGCGGGCGCTGGCGGCCGACGGGCGGCGGCTGCTCGTGCACGACGCGGTGACCGTGGCCGTGCCACCGGGCGAGGTGACCCCGGCCGGCTCCGACCACTTCGCGGTCTTCACGCCGTACCACCGCCGCTGGGCCCGGTCCGGGCTGCGCGCGCCGCTGGCCGCCCCGCGCCGGGTGCCCGTGCCGGACGGGGTGAAGGGCGAACGGCTGCCCGCCCGCGAGGACGTCACAGGTGTCTCGCCCGCCCTCCCGGCCGGTGGCGAGCGCGAGGGCCGCAAGCGGGTGAGCGCCTACTGGCGCACGGGTCTGGACGCCTACGACGACACCCGCGACGACCTGGCCGCCGACGCCACCTCCCGGCTCTCCGCGCATCTGCACTTCGGCACCCTGTCCCCGGTGGAACTGATCCAGCGGGCCCGCAGCCGCGGCGGTCCGGGCGCCGAGGCGCTGGTACGACAGCTCGCCTGGCGCGACTTCCACCGCCAGGTGCTCGCCGCCCGCCCGGCGGTCGCCCGCGCCGACTACCGCGCCAAGGGCGACCGCTGGCGCACCGGGCGGGCCGCACGCGCCGACATCGAGGCCTGGCGGGAGGGCCGTACCGGCTATCCGGTGATCGACGCGGCGATGCGGCAGCTGCGCCACGAGGGCTGGATGCACAACCGGGCCCGGCTGCTGACCGCGTCCTTCCTGACCAAGACGCTCTACGTCGACTGGCGGATCGGCGCCGACCACTTCCTGCGCTGGCTGGTCGACGGTGACATCGCCAACAACCAGCTCAACTGGCAGTGGGTCGCCGGGACCGGCACGGACACTCGCCCCAACCGGGTCCTCAACCCCATTGCCCAGGCCAGGCGTTACGACCCCGACGGCGGCTATGTGCGCCGCTGGGTGCCCGAACTCGCGGGCCTCGCCGACCGGTTCGTGCACGAGCCGTGGAAGCTGCCCGACACGGAGCGGGCCGCGCTGGACTACCCCGATCCGATGATCGAGCTGTCCGAGGGCCTCGACCGGTTCCGCGCAGCCCGCGACCGGGGGAAGTGACCGCCCCCGGGTGCGGCTAGGCGGTGTGCTGCTCGGCCGCCCGGGTCCGCCGCGCCGTCATCACCGCGTAGACGAGGACGCCGACGAAGAGGAACAGCGCGCCCTGGTACACCGCCGCGTAGCCGGCGCCCGCCATCAGCCAGATCGAGAAGGCGGCGGCGACCGAGGTGACCACCGCGTCCCGGACCAGCCGCCCCCGGTCCACCGAGTCGGCGCGGCCGGAGACGAGGTGGAAGAGCTGGGCGGCGGTGGCCAGCAGATAGGGGACGGTCGCGGTGAAGGTGGTGACGAGGACCAGGACCTCGAAGACCCTGCCGGAGCCGGAGAGGTAGTTGTAGGCGGTGAGCAGGGACGCCAGCACCACGGTGACGGCGACGCCGACCGTCGGCACGCCCCGGCGGCGCCGGGTGAAGGCGGCCGGGAAGAGCCCGTCGCGGGCGGCGGCGTACGGGGTCTGGGCGCTGAGCAGGGTCCAGCCGTTCAGGCAGCCGATCATCGACACCAGCGCGGCGAGCGCCACCGCCCAGCCGCCCCAGCTGCCGCCGAACATCGCGTTCACGGCGTCCGAGAAGGGCGCGGTGGAGTCGACCAGACGGTGGTGGTCGACCGTGCCGAACACGGACAGCGTGCCCAGCAGGTACACCAGCGCGGCGCCCGCGGTGCCGATCACGGTGGCGCGGCCCACATTGCGCCGGGCGTTCCTTACCTCACCGGCGCTGACCGCGGCGGACTCCACCCCGAGGTAGGAGAAGAGCAGCAGCGCGGCGGAGGCGGAGACCGCGCCGATCGCGCCGTGGCCGCTGGAGTTGAACGGGCCGAGCCGGGACGGGTCGAAGAAGAACAGCCCGCCGACCGCCACGAGCAGCAGCGGCACGAACTTCAGCACCGTGGAGACCAGCTGCACGGCGCCCACATAACGGGTACCGGCGAAGTTGGCGAGCGCGGGCAGCCACTGGATCGCCAGCGCGGCCAGACACGCGGTCCAGCGGTGTCCGCTCACCGGGACCAGCACGTCCAGATAGCCGACGGCGGCCACGGCGAGCGCGGCGTTCGACACCCACGTGGTGATCCAGTACGACCAGGCCGCGAGGAAGCCCGCGAAGTCGCCGAACGCCCCGCGGGCGTAGACGTACGGGCCGCCGGTGCGGGGATCGCGGGCGGCGAGCTTGCCGAAGGTCAGCGCGAGGGCGATGGCGCCGATCGTCAGCACCCCGAAGGCGACCAGGCTGACCGTGCCGTAGGGGGCGATGGAGGCGGGCAGCAGGAAGATGCCGCCGCCGATGATGTTGCCCATGACCAGCGCGGTGGCCACGGGCAGCCCGAACCGGCGCGCGTGCCGGCTGCCGGGCGGGCCCTGGGGGTCCCCGGCGGGCGCCGCAAGGCTCTCCGAGGGGGCCGGAGCCGGCAGGGGAGCGGTTCCGGTGACGTGCATGGGTGGTGCGCCTCTCATCAAGCCGACGTCCCGGGATCGCCGGGACCCCGCCATGGTCGGCGATGCCCCTACCTGTCGCAAAATCGCCGTTTCTTGTCTCGTCCGGGCCTTCCGTCCACGGAAAAACTGAGCCGGATACCCCCTCCGGCCGCGATATCTCCGGCGCTCGATCCGGCGCCGTACGGTCCCGCGGCGATCGCCCGGGGTGTCGTCGTCCGCGGTCTCGTCACCGGGCCCGCGCCGGTGCACCATGTGATCCGAGTGACGCAACGGGCTCGGGAGGCGGCATGAGCGGGTCGGCGCAGGGCAGGGCGTCCGGGATCGAGGTCCGGTCCATCGACTACGTCCCGCTGAACGAGCGGCACGGCAAACTGTGGCACCTGGGGCCCCTGTGGTTCATGTCCAACGCCCAGATCGCCACCCTGGCCGTGGGGCTGATCAGCATCACCGGCGGCGGCAATCTCCTCTGGTCGCTGCTGGCCATCGTCGCCGGTACCGTCCTCGGCACCTTCTTCATGGCCTTCCACTCCGCCCAGGGGCCCCAGCTGGGCCTGCCGCAGATGATCCAGTCGCGCCCGCAGTTCGGCTATGTCGGCGCGCTCCTCGTGTGGCTCTTCGCCTATGTGCAGTACGCCGGGTTCAACGTCTTCAACAGCATCCTCGCCGCCGACGCCCTGCACACCACGCTGCACGGCGGGGTGAAGCCCTGGGTCCTCGCGGTCACCGTGGTCGCGCTCGTCATCGCCCTGGTGGGCTACGACATCATCCACAAGGCCGAACGCATCCTGACCTATGTCTTCCTGGTCGTCTTCGGGATCTTCACCGTCGGCATCCTGCTCACCCTGCACTACCCGGCCGGCTCCTTCGACCTCGGCGCCTTCAAATGGACGCCGTTCCTCGCCCAGTTCGGCGTGGTCGCCGGCTACCAGATCAGCTGGGCCATCTACGTCTCGGACTACTCCCGCTATCTGCCGCCGGACGTGACCGTCCGCAAGACCTTCTACTGGACCTACTTCGGCTCCGCGCTCGGCGGCATCTGGATGATGGTGCTCGGCACCCTGCTCGCGGCCTGGGCGGGCGCGCACTTCGAGACCATCACCTCCATCGACGCGGCCGGTGACAAGATCTTCGACGGCTTCGGCGCGATCGTGCTGCTCTTCGCCGCCCTCGGCCTGATCTCCGTCACCGCGCTCAACATGTACGGCGGTTCGCTGACCCTCATCAGCGCCATCGACTCGGTACGACGGGTACGGCCGACGCTCTCCGTGCGGCTGCTCACCCTCGCCCTCACCGCCGCGCTCTCCGTGATCGGCGCGCTCGCCGCCACCGCGCACTTCCTCGCCGACTTCAACGACTTCCTGCTGCTGGTCCTCTATCTGTTCATCCCGTGGACCGCGGTCAACCTCATGGACTACTACGTGGTGCGCCGGGGCCACTACGCGGTCGCCGAGATCTTCAACCCCCGGGGCATCTACGGCCGTTGGGGCTGGCACGGGATCATCTCCTATCTGGTCGGCTTCGCGGTCATGGTCCCGTTCTTCGCCGTCGGCACCCTGTACGTGGGCCCCGCCGCGAAGGCGCTCGGCGGCGCGGACATCTCCCTGTTCATCGGGCTGCCCGTCTCCGCCCTCCTGTACTGGTGGCTGACCCGCTCCCTCGACGTCGAGGCGGAGGCACGGCTGGCCCGGGCGGAGGCGGCGGAGCTGGAACGGGCGGCGTCCGAGCACCGGGAGCCCTGAAGGGCGGGTCCGGGCGAGGGACGGCGGGTCCGGGTACGTGACCACGGGCCCGGATACGTGACCACGGGTCCGTGTCCCTGACAGTGGACACCCTCTTGACGCCGGGCCGAGGGGGATCGAGACTTCCTGACAGGGAATCCTAGTGAACAGGTAGGGAATCATGGCGCGCCTCGAAGCGGTCACCGGCCGAGCGGGCCGGACGCCGACGCGCACCCCGCTGCTCACCTCCCGCCGGCACATCGATCTGCTGCGCGTCTGCAGCGCCCTGGGCGACCCGCGCTGACGCGCCGCACCACGCCCCTTCACCGCTCAGGCCCGCGCGGCCACCGTCCCACGGCTCCCGCCGACGCGCCCTCGCACGCCCACCACCCGGGGAGACGCATGTCCATCACTCCGCTCGCCGCCGTCCCACCCGCCCACCGCGTCACCGCGCCCGACTTCCGGGGCCGGCTCGGCCGGGACGCGCGCAGCGGCCACTACGCCGTGCCGCATCGCTACCGCCTCCATCTGTCCACCGCCTGTCCGGACGGACTGCGCCTCGCCGTCGGTCACGCCCTGCTCGGCCTGGACGACAGCTGTCCGGTCACCTTCCTGCCCGCCCTCCAAGGCGGCCACGACGGCGGCCACGCCGAGCTGCGCCCGCTGTACGAGGCCAGCGCCCACCACTACCGGGGCCCGGCGCTCGCCCCCGTGCTCAGCGACGACTGGTCCGGACGCATCGTCAGCACCCACGCCCGCGACATCCTGCGCGACCTGGACCGCTTCCCGCGCACCTGCAAGAACCCCCTGTTCCCGCCCGGCCTGGAGTCCGTGATCGAGTCCGTCGAGCGGATGTGCGCCGAGGGCATCGAGGAGGCCGCCCAGCGCGCCGGACGCGCCGGTGCCGGTCCGGCGGAGCGGGCCGCCGCGCTCGACGCGCTGCTGGACACCCTGGGCCGGCTGGAGCGGCGGCTGGCGGGGGAGGAGTATCTGGCCGACGGCAGGCTCACCGCGGCCGACATCGAACTCTGGGTTTCCCTGGTGCAGTTGGACCTGGTGCACCGCTGCCATCTCGACGCCTCCGCCGTGCAGCGCATCGCCGAGCACCGGGCCCTGTGGGCCTACGCCCGCCGCCTCGCCGGCCACCCCGCCTTCGGCCGCCATCTCGACCTCGACGGCATCGCGCGCCGCCACCAGGGCCACTGCCGGGGCCTGGAGGCCGCCGGAGCCGCCGTCCAGATCCTGGACTGGGCGGCCCACGCGAGCGGCTCCCCGGACACTTCCCGCAGGTGAGATCGGCCCCGGCGATGTCCATCTGACGGACGGACATTGACATTCGGGGCGCCGGCTGGATTACTTGCGGCTCAGATGCGGTCAAGAGTGTCAGTGCCAAGCCCTGGCTGGCTGACCGGCAACCCTCGCGACGCGGTGGGGTGCCCCAGGTGACGACCGGACCGGACGACGACTTCGGTAAGCGCGAGGCCCCCGGGGCCGTGACAGTGACAGGTGACGCCATGTACGCAGCTCCCCGGACGGCCCTGAGCCGCCCCCAGGGCTGCGTACCGCCGCGCACCGCCCTGGTCGCCGACCGCGCCGTCGACCTGCTGCGGGTCAGCAGCGCGCTGTGTACCGCGCCGGGCGCGATCCGCGGCTGCCGGGGCTGACCTCCACCTTCACGCCCCGGCGGCCGTAGCCCCGGACCTCGGGCCCGGCGCCTCGGCGGCCCACCCCCGTTTCCCGCCGTCCGGACCGACTCCGGTCCCGCTGCCGCGCGTTCCGACGCGTCCCGCCGCACGCCCCGAGCCGTGCGGCGGGCCGCGCCCGGTACGTCGTACCCCGTGCGCGATCCGTCGTACCCCGCGCCCCCGCCCCTCCCCGCTCCTCCCCGTCTCGCCCCGCCCCTCGCCGGAGCCCGCCATGAGCCAAGCCCCAGGCGCCGCCGTCTCGCTCGCCGAGGCGCCGCCCGCCGCAGAGCCGTCAAAGCCCCTCGCCGCACAGCGTGTTCAGCCGCTGCGCCGGCCAGGCCGCTGGATCGCCACCGCCGTCGTCCTGGTGGTCGTCGCGCAGATCGCGCACGGCCTGGCCACCAACCCCTTCTACCAGTGGGACCGCTTCCGCTACTGGTTCCTGCGGCCCGCGGTCCTGGACGGCCTCCTCGTCACGCTCGAAGTCGCCGCGCTGAGCGCCGTATTGGGGCTGATCGGGGGTGTCCTGCTGGCCCTCGCGCGGCAGTCCGGAAGCCCGGTGCTGCGCGCCGTCAGCTGGACCTACGCCTGGCTGTTCCGCTCCGTGCCGCTGATCGTCGTCCTGATCTTCCTCTACAACTTCAGCGCCCTGTACAAGACGTTGAGCCTCGGCATCCCCTTCGGACCCGCCTTCGTCACCTTCGACGAGTCGAAGCTCGCCACCGACATGACGGTCGCCGTCATCGGACTCGGTCTCAACGAGGCGGCGTACGCGGCCGAAGTGGTGCGCGGCGGGCTGCTCTCCGTCGACCAGGGCCAGCACGAGGCGGCCGCGGCCCTCGGCCTGCCCAAGGGCTACCAGTTCACCCGGATCGTGCTCCCGCAGGCACTGCGCTCCATCACGCCCAACTACGTCAATCAGCTCATCGGCCTGGTCAAGAGCACGTCCCTGGTGTTCTACGTGTCGCTGCTCGACCTGTTCGGCTCCGTGCAGACCATGGGCAGCACCTACCCCGGCGACATCGTGCCGCTGCTGCTGGTCGCCACCGTCTGGTACCTGATCCTGACCAGCGCCGTCTCCGTCGTCCAGTTCTACGTCGAGCGGTACTTCGCCCGGGGCGCCACCCGCACCCTGCCGCCGACCCCGCTCCAGAAGGCACGCGCCGCCCTCACCGCGTTCCGCACCCGGCTGCGCGGGGAGGCCGCCGTATGACCGCCACCGCCACCACCGCCCAGGAGCCGGCCCCGGCCGCGCTGGAGGTGCACGACGTCCACAAGTGGTACGGCACCCACCGCGTCCTGGACGGCATCGACCTGACCGTGCGCCCCGGCGAGGTCACCGTCGTCATCGGGCCCTCGGGCTCCGGCAAGTCCACGCTGCTGCGGGTCATCAACCACCTGGAGAAGCCCGAGATCGGCCATGTCAGCGTCGGCGGCGAACTCATCGGCGTCCGGCGCGCGGGCGACCGGCTGAAGGAGCTGGGCGAACGCGCGATCCTGGCCCAGCGCGGCCGGATCGGGTTCGTCTTCCAGAACTTCAACCTCTTCCCGCATCTCACCGTCCTCGACAACGTGGCCGCCGCTCCCGTCGCCACCGGCCGCCTCGGCAAGGCCGAAGCACGGGAACTCGCCCGGGAGTTGCTCACCCGGGTCGGCCTGGGCGAGCGCACCGGCGCCTACCCGCGCCAGCTCTCCGGCGGCCAGCAGCAGCGCGTCGCCATCGCCCGCGCCCTCGCGCTGCGCCCCGGCATCATCCTCTTCGACGAGCCGACCTCCGCGCTCGACCCGGAACTCGTCGGCGAGGTCCTCTCCGTCATCAAGGACCTCGCCACCAGCGGCACCACCCTGGTCATCGTCACCCATGAGATCGGCTTCGCCCGTGAGGTCGCCGACCGGATCGTCTTCATCGACGGCGGCCGGATCGTCGAACAGGGCCCGCCCGCAAAGGTGTTGGACCACCCCGAGCACCCTCGCACCCGGGACTTCCTCGCCAAGGTCCTCTGAACCCGCCCCCCTTCCCCCTCCCCAGACGCACCATCGAACGACAAGGACAGCCATGCCCAGCCACCTCACCCGACGCAGCCTGATACGCGGTCTGTCCGCGGCCACCGTGATCGCCTCCCTCGCCGGCGCCCTCGCCGCCTGCGGCGGCAGCAGTGACGCGGCCACCACGACCGACGCCGCCGGCACGGTGACCGTGGGCCGGGTGTCCAACGGCGCCGCCAGACAGACCGAGTTGAAGGTCTCCGAGGTCAAGTCCCTCAACGCCGAACTGCCCGCCGCCGTCCGCAAGCGGGGCACCCTGAACATCGTCGTGGGCGCGCTGCCCGACGGCTTCCCGCCGCTCGCCTACATCGGTGGCGACCAGAAGACCCTCACCGGCGCCGAACCCGACTTCGGCCGCCTGGTCGCCGCGGTCCTCGGCCTCAAGCCCCAACTGGCCAACGCCACCTGGGAGAACATGTTCGTCGGCATCGACAGCGGCAAGGCCGATGTCGGCTTCGCCAACATCACCGACACCGAGGAACGCAAGAAGAAGTACGACTTCGCCTCGTACCGCAAGGACAACGTGGGCTTCGAGGTGCTGAAGAAGAGCACCTGGAATTTCGGCGGGAACTACGAGAACCTCGCCGGGAAGACGGTCGCCGTCGACAACGGCACCAATCAGGAGAAGATCCTCCTGGAGTGGCAGAGCAAGCTGAAGGCCGAGGGCAAGACCCTCACCGTCAAGCACTACGCCAGCAAGAACGCCACCTATCTGGCGCTGTCCGGCGGCCGGATCGACGCCTACTTCGCGGCGAACCCCGGCGTCGCCTACCACGTCACCCAGACCGCGAAGTCGCCGAACCCGACCCGCAGCGCGGGCACCTACTCCGGTGCGGGCGCGAGCCTCCAGGGGCTGATCGCGGCCACCACGAAGAAGGACAGCGGCCTCGCCAAGCCCATCGCGGACGCCGTCAACCACCTGATCGAGGACGGGCAGTACGCGAAGTGGCTGGCCGCCTACAACCTCTCCAACGAGGCCGTGGCGAAGTCCCAGGTCAACCCGCCCGGACTGCCGCTCAGCGACTCCTGAGCAGCCGGCCCGAACAGCTTCCGGGGCCGGGAACACCGAATGGGGCCGGGGCGTTGTGCCTCATGACGAGATGGGCGCGGCCGCCGCAGAGGCGGCCCGCTGAGCGCGGTGGACGGAGGTGGCGGAGATGACCGAGGACCGAAGGCGCCTTCCGTGCGCGCGCGTCCTGCGGACCGCCCGCTCCGCCGTGCTGCACTCCCGGCCCCATATCGACCTCCAGCGCGTGGCCGCCGCGCTCTGTCGCTCCTGACGCTCCCCCTCCGCCCTCGCGACCGCGCGGTCTCTCCTCCCGCCGCGCCCGCCCGCCGCCGTGCCCCGCCCCCGGCGTGGCCCGGCGCGCCCCCGTACGGACACCCAGGAAGGCGCCAACTCGTGTCCTCTGCCACCCCCTCCACCCACCCCGACCCCCACTCCCGCCTCCACCTCGCCGTCGCCCTGGACGGCACCGGCTGGCACCCCGCCTCCTGGCGCGAGCCCGTCGCCCGCCCGGACGCGCTGTTCACCGCCGGATACTGGTCCGACCTGGTCGCCGAGGCCGAGCGCGGTCTGCTCGACTTCGTGACCATCGAGGACGGCCTCGGCCCCCAGTCCTCCCAGCTGCTGGAGCCCGACGACCGCACCGACCAGGTACGCGGCCGGCTCGACGCGGTACTCATCGCCTCCCGCGTCGCCCCGCTCACCCGGCACATCGGCCTGGTCCCGACCGTGGTGGCCACCCACACCGAGCCGTTCCACATCTCCAAGGCGATCGCCACCCTCGACTACGTCAGCACCGGCCGCGCGGGCCTGCGGGTGCGGATCACCGCCCGGCCGGACGAGGCCGGCCACTTCGGCCGCCGCCGCATCGACCGGATCGAGGCGTACGACAGCCCGGACGCCCAGGGCCTGCTCACCGACCTGTTCGACGAGGCCGCCGACTACGTGGAAGTCGTGCGCAGGCTCTGGGACAGCTGGGAGGACGACGCCGAGATCCGCGACCGGGCGAGCGGCCGGTTCGTCGACCGGGACAAGCTGCACTACATCGATTTCGAGGGCCGCTTCTTCAGCGTCAAGGGCCCCTCCATCACCCCCCGCCCGCCCCAGGGGCAGCCGCTGGTCAGCGCCCTCGCCCACGACACCGTGCCGTACCGGCTGCTGGCCCGGGGGGCCGACGTCGGCTACGTCACCCCGCGCGACACGGAGCACGCCCGCGCGATCGTGGCCGAGATCCGCGCCGAGCAGCGGAGCGCCGGGCGGGCGGGGGAGACCCTGCATGTCTTCGGGGACCTGCTGGTCTTCCTGGACGACAGCCAGGGCGAGGCCGAGGCGCGGCGGGCACGGCTGGACGCGCTCGCGGGGGAGCCGTACACCGGCGACGCCCCGGTCTTCACCGGCACGGCGGCACAACTCGCCGATCTACTTGAGGAGTTGGCGGGCGCCGGGCTGACCGGGTTCCGGCTGCGGCCCGCCGTCACCGGGCACGACCTGCCCCGGATCAGCCGCGACCTGGTGCCCGAACTCCAGCGCCGGGGCCGGTTCCGCACCGCCTACGAGGCGGACACCCTGCGCGGCCTGCTCGGCCTCGCCCGCCCCGCCAACCGCTACGCCGCTGCCGCCGCCACCGCCGTCTGAGCCGGAGGACCGTACGACCATGAGCAAGCCGCTGAAGCAGATCCATCTGGCCGCCCACTTCCCCGGAGTCAACAACACCACCGTGTGGAGCGACCCGGACGCCGGCAGCCACATCGAGTTCAGCTCCTTCGCGCACTTCGCGCGCACCGCCGAACGCGCCAAGTTCGACTTCCTGTTCCTCGCCGAGGGCCTGCGCCTGCGCGAACAGGGAGGACAGATATACGACTTGGACGTGGTCGGCCGCCCCGACACCTTCACCGTGCTGGCCGCGCTCGCCGCCGTCACCGACCGGCTCGGCCTGACCGGCACCATCAACTCCACGTTCAACGAGCCCTATGAGGTGGCCCGCCAGTTCGCCAGCCTCGACCACCTCTCCGGCGGCCGCTCCGCGTGGAACGTGGTCACCTCCTGGGACGCCTTCACCGGAGAGAACTTCCGCCGCGGCGGCTTCCTGCCGCAGGACGAACGCTATTCACGCGCCAAGGAGTTCCTGGCCACCGCGCACGAGCTGTTCGACTCCTGGAGCGGCGACGAGATCCTCGCCGACCGGGCCACCGGCGCCTTCCTGCGGGACGCGCGGGCCGGCTCCTTCGTCCACCAGGGGCAGCACTTCGACATCCACGGCCGGTTCAACGTGCCGCGTTCCCCGCAGGGCCGCCCGGTGATCTTCCAGGCGGGCGACTCCGAGGAGGGCCGCGAGTTCGCCGCCGCCGGCGCGGACGCGATCTTCAGCAGGTACTCCCACCTGGAGGAGGGCCGGGCCTTCTACGCCAACGTCAAGGGCCGCCTCGCCAAGTACGGCCGTAGGCCTGACCAGTTGCTCATCCTGCCCGCCGCGACCTTCGTGCTCGGCGACACCGACGCCGAGGCCGCCGAACTCGCCCGCGAGGTGCGCCGCCAGCAGGTCAGCGGCGCCACCGCGCTCAAGCACCTGGAGTTCGTCTGGAACCGCGACCTGTCCGGGTACGACCCGGAGGGCCCGCTGCCCGACATCGATCCGCTGGTGAGCGAGGAGCACATCTCCCGGGGCCGCGCCCAGGTGCGGATGTACCGGGACCCGGTCGCCATCGCGCGCGAGTGGCGCGAGCTGGCCGAGGCCAACAAATGGTCCATCCGCGATCTGGTGATCAACAACGGCAACCGGCAGACCTTCGTGGGCGCCCCCGCCACCGTGGCCCGGACCATCAACGAGTTCGTGCAGGCGGACGCCTCCGACGGGTTCATCCTCGTCCCGCACATCACCCCGGGCGGCCTCGACCCGTTCGCCGACAAGGTGGTCCCGCTCCTCCAGGAACAGGGCGTCTTCCGCGCCGACTACGAGGGCACCACCCTGCGCGAGCACCTGGGCCTGGCCCACCCCGACGCCGCCGCCCCGGCCGAGCGGGCCGCCTCGTAACCACCGGCACGGCCCCGGCGTGGCACCGGCGCGGGCGCGCACGTCACCTCCCCCGTGGGTGACGTACGCGCCCGCTCCCCCCGGTGCCGGACCATGGACCGTGCCGCCCGCGTGTGCTCACCAGCACATCACCGCCGTCCGCCCCGCCCCCCAGACGGAGTAGACGCGGACACGGACGAAGTAGCGGCGGCCCCGGACGAGCCGTACCCGCAGCCGGGCGTTGTCCGGGGTGCCGCCGTCGTCGTGGCCGGCGAGGAAACGCGGCTCCCCGTCCCGCTCCTCGAAGACCACGAGCACGGTGTCGGCGTCGCCGAAGGTCCCCACGGTGTAGTCGCGGGATTCCGCCGGCTCGACGACGAAGTCCGCCTGCTCGCCCGGACCCAGGCCCAGCGGTGCCGAACAAAACGGCACCAGCGGGTCGGGTCCGGGCGCGGTACCCGGGTACCAGCGCAGGACGAACTCCCGGTCCCGGTCCGAGGGTTGCTCGGCCGGACGCAGCCCCCCGCGGTACTGCTCCGGCTCCAGCACGAGCCCCGGACCGAACGGCAGGGCCATCACCGAACGCGGGTCCCACACCGCGCCCCTGGACTCCCCGGCGTCCAACGCCCGCAGGACGTTGGTGTACGCCGTCTCCCGGCTCCAGTGGTTCGGCGGGCCCGCCAACTCCGCGTAGACGGCCTCGTCGTCCCAGTGCAGCCCGGCGCAGGGGTTCTGGTGCTCGTGCACCAGGCCCAGCGCGTGCCCGATCTCGTGCAGGACCGTGCCGCGCTCCCCCTGCGCGGTCACGTCCCAGCCGAGATTCATGGTGCGCTCGCCCCGGCCGACGGCGAGGGCCTCGCGGCCCACCGCCGACCAGGAACCCCCGCCGGCCTGGAACCCGATCCGCAGCTCGGCCTCCCCCCGGTCGCCGACCTCCGCGAAGGCGACCCCGATGCCGAGCGCCTCCCACTGCGCGAAGCACTCGCGGACCACGTCCAGCTGCTCCTTGCCACCCGCCCACGCCACCCGGCGCAGCTCCCCGGTCCCGGGGACCGGGATCACCGAGGCGTCGTGGTCGGTGTCGAGGAAGCAGTAGTGCAGGACCGTGCCGTTGACCCACATGCGCCGCCCGGCGAGCAGCGCGGCCTGCCGCTCGGCGGTCAGCCCCGGTCCGAAGGACGGGGCCGGCTGCCGTGAGAGCGAGCACAGGCGTCGGGTCATGCGGCCAGCGTGCCCGCCCCGCGACCAACGGCGCCTGAGTCGAAGGCTACTCAAGTCGCCCTGTATCAAATCTGAGTACGCGTGCTCTGGTTGGTGTGAGGACTTACGAACAGGACGCGAAGACGCTCGAACTGCCCTGGCCGTTCACCGGCCGGGAGGACGAACTGGAGCTGGTGCGGGGGGCGATGGCCGCGGGCCGGCGCGGCATCGTGGTGACCGGTCCGGCCGGTCGCGGCAAGACCCGGCTGATCACGCAGGCGGTCCGGGGCACGGACCACGTCAGGGTGACCGGCACCCCCGAGGCCCGCCATCTGCCCCTCGCCGCGTTCGCGCACCTGCCGGCCGTCACCGGCTCGCTGTCCGGCGCGGTGCGGGCCCTGTCCGGCGTCCGCCTCCTCGTCGTGGACGACGCCCATCTGCTGGACGAGGACTCCGCCGCGCTGGTCCACCAGCTGGCCGCGGGCGGGCGCACCCGGCTGATCGTCGCCGCGTGCGACGAGGCGTCGGCGCCCGGCGCGGTGTCCCGGCTGTGGACCGGTGAGCTGCTGCCCCGGCTGGCCCTCGCCCCGCTGCCCGAGGAGGACACCGCCGCCCTCCTCGGCGCGGCCGGGTTCGAGGCGCTCACCGTGCGGCGGCTGCACCGGCTGTGCCGGGGCGATCTGCGGCTGCTGCGCTCCCTGGTGGCCGCGCTCGTGGCCGGGGAGGGCCTGGTCGCCGTCCCCGGCACCGGAGAGCGCGCCTGGCGCGGGCCGCTGCCCGTCACCCCGGCCGTCCGCGACCGGCTCGCGCCCGTGCTGGAGCGCGGTGCGCCCGGCGAGCGCGAGACCCTGGAACGCCTCGCCTTCGCCGAGCCGTCCCGGCTTCCGCTGTACGACCTCGACCTCGATGTCCTCGAGGGGCTGGAGGCGGCCGGTCTGATCGCGGTGGACGACGCCGGCGGGGTCGCGCTCGCCGACCCGCTGCACGGACCGGCGCTGCGGGCGGTGACCGGGCGGCTGCGGGCACGGAGGCTGAGCCGGTCCGGAGCGGACCGCGGTGCCGCCCTCGCCGCCGAACAGCGGCTGCTGGAGGGGCGGTTGGCCCAGCTGGACGTACGGCCGGTGGCGACGCCGGTGGGGGACTGGGCGATGGCCGAGGGAGAGCCGGTACCGGCCGGGTACGCGGCGGTGCGGGCCCGGTTCGCCCGGCTGGGGGGCGCGGTACGGGACGCCGCCGCATGGGCCCGGGAGGGACTGCGGTGGGCGCCGGGGGACGCCGGGTGCGCGGCGGAACTCGCCCTGGCGCAGGCCGAGTCGGACGAATCGGGACACGGCTTCGCCGAGGGCGACGCGTACGCGCGCTACGGGGCCGTACGCGCCGGGGAGCCCGCCCGCGCGCTGCCCGCGGGCAGTGTGCTCGCCCGGCACTCCGAGGCGCTGGCACGCGGGGACGGGGACGCGCTGGACCGGGCCGCTACCGCCCTGGCGGAGCGCGGATTCCTGCTGTTCGCGGCGGAGGCCCACGCCCAGGCCGTACGCGTCCACCGCGACCCCCGGGCCGGGCGCCGCTCCCGCACCCGGGCGCTCGCCCTCGCCCGCCGCTGCCAGGGCGCCCGCACCCCGGCACTGGCCGGTCTGGTGCTCGGCGAACTCACCGCGCGGCAACGGCAGGTCGTGGCGCTGGCGGCGGCGGGCCTGAGCAACCGGGAGATCGCCGAGCGGCTGACGCTGTCCGTGCGCACGGTCGGCAACCACCTGTACAGCGCGTACACCCGGCTGGGCACGGGGGACCGGGGCGCGCTGCCCTGCCTGCTGGACAGGTCGGCCTAAAGGGTGTTGCACAAGGCCGTGGTCAAGCAGCCTGAAGTGGGCAGCTGAGCTTGGCGGTCATGCGGCGAGGGCGGGGTTGTGCATGCGGGCCATGGCCTGGACCGCGTGGTGGAGGCCGTCGCTGTGCTGCCGGCAGTCGCGGAGGATCTTGTAGTTCTTCATCCGGGAGAAGACGTGCTCAACGCGTGCGCGGACTTTGCGGTGAGCGGCGTTGTCTTCT
>NZ_JBFBFF010000030.1:0-36954 GCF_040684035.1 Streptomyces sp. NPDC093018 | reverse complement strand
CCCGCCCACAACCTGACATCAGCAAGGTCCCCACCCATAACCACACCAACGACCAACCTGGCCATCAGTCACGGCAAACACCGTTGCAGTACTAGCGCGGATACCGGGCCAGCCACCCCGGTGCCGAGCCCGCCGGGCCGTGCAGGGCGGGGCCCTGGGTCATCTCCATGGCGAAGTCGTCGGCGAGTTCGAGGATGGTGGGGCGGCCCTCCAGCTCGGCGAGCCAGGCCGGGGGCAGGGCGGTCTCGCCGTGGAGGGCGCCCAGCAGGGCGCCGGTGAGGGCGCCGGCGGCGGCCGAGGGGCCGCTCTGGTTGACGGCGAGACACAGGCCGTGCCGTACGTCCTCGCCGACCAGGGCGCAGTAGACGGCGGCCGCGAGCAGTCCGTCGGCCGTGCCGTCGCCGGTCAGTTCCTCCACCCGCGCGGGGCTCGGCATGCCCTGCCGTACCGCGCCGAGCGCGTGCTGGAGGGCGTCGGAGACCGGCTGGTGGCCGGGGCGGACGGCGAGCAGGGCGAGGGCCTGCTGCACGGCGCCGTCCAGGCTCTCCCCGCGGGCGAGGCCGTGCACGATCACGGCGTACGCGCCCGCCGACAGACAGCCGACCGGGTGGCCGTGGGTCTGCGCCGCGCACTCCACCGCGAGCTGCACGACGAGCTGGGGCTCCCAGCCGACCAGCAGCCCGAAGGGGGCGGAGCGTGCGACCGCCTCCGGCCCCTGTTCGGCCGGGTTCTTGGGCTTGTCCAGCGTGCCCATCTTGTCGTCCCCGAACCCGATGAGCAGCGACTTGGTCGGGCCGCGGCGCGCGTACAGCCACTCCTCGCGGGCCAGCCAGCCGTCCTCCGCGCGGCGCTCGTCCGGCCCCCAGTCCCGCTGGGTGGCGGCCCAGCGCAGATACGCCCGGTGCAGATCGGTCGGCGGATGCCAGGCGCCGGTGTCCCGGCGCACCTGCGCGCGGATCAGCCCGTCCACGCTGAACAGGGTCAGCTGGGTGTGGTGGGTGATGGTGCCGCGCCGCTCGTGCCCCGCGGTGAGGTCGAGCAGCCCCTCGGGGCCGTGGGCCGCGCGGATCTCCTCCAGGGTGAGCGCGTCGACGGGCCCGCCGAGCGCGTCGCCCACGGCGGCCCCCAGCAGGGTGCCGCGCACCCTGCTGCGAAAGTCCTGCTGCTCGGCACGGCCCCAGACGGCACCGGTCGTCGTCGCCACCCAGACCCTCCTCAGGCACCGTCCGCCCGCACGACGGTCCGCACTCTAATCGACCGCGAAGACGGCCCTCGGCGGGCCGGGGCGACCCTCACGGGTCATTCACGTCCACTGATGACCGCTTCGACACCATCCAGAATGCGCTCCAGCCCGAATTCGAGCGGATCGATACCGTCCGGTTGAAATGCGCCGTCCGCGATGGCCTTGGTGAGTGCGGGGAAGCGTTCGGCGTGCCGTGCGAGGAGGCCGGCGGCGAGCCGGTCCCACTCGGCCGACTGCTCCTCCTCGTGGTCGGCCTGCTGCTGGGCGACGTTGCGCACGAGCCCGATGAGCAGCAGGAAGACGCGGTGCCGCTGGGCGCCGTCGAGGCCGGTGGGTTCGAGGGCGGCGAGCGCCGCGTCCAGCCAGCGCAGCTGCCGGGGGCCGAGAACGCGGCGGCGCAGGGCGGTGGCGGTGAGCAGCCAGGGGTGGGCGGCGTACACGTCCGCGCACTGCCGGGTCCACGCGCGTACGGCCGCCCGCCAGCCCCCGTCCGCGCCGTCCGGCATCTGGGGCCCCTCCCCCATCACCTCCTCCACCATCAGCTCGACCAGCTCGGTCTTGCCGGGGACGTACCGGTACAGGGCCATCGCCGACACTCCGAATCCGCCGGCCACCTTGCTCATGGAGACGGCGTCGAGCCCTTCACGGTCGGCCAGTTCGGCGGCGGCCGCGGCGATGCGCCGGGGGGTCAGCTTCGGCTTGGGCCCCCGGGTGGGCTGCTCCTGCTCGCCCCAGAGCAGGGCGAGGACGGCACGGGGATCGCGCGTCTCGTCCTGCTGCCCCTTGCTCCGTACACCGTCCCGCTCGACCACGACCCGCTCCCGACTCCTCTGCAGCGCCCGCCCCTTGACCGACACCCCACCAACTGTATATACCGTAAACCGCCGCCTACTGCTGACGGCGTAAACAGTTTAGGGGGAACACCATGCTGCTGACCTACCGCGCCCTGAAACGCCGCGCCCTCGCCAAGTCCCTCCGGATCACCGCCCCGAACGGCATCGACGAGTCGTCGTACGTCCGTATCGGCGGCCTCGACCAGTGGATCTCCGTGCGGGGCGAGGACCGGTCGAACCCCGTGCTCCTGGAGCTCCACGGCGGTCCCGGCGCCTCGAACTCGATCTTCACGCCGCGCACCCGCGCCTGGGAGCGGCACTTCACGATCGTCCGCTGGGACATGCGCGGCGCGGGCCGGACCTTCGCGGCGCACGGCCCCGCCGGACAGGGCGAGCTGACCCTCGACCGCCTCTACGCCGACGCGCTGGAGGTCACCGACCATGTCCGCGCCCGGCTCGGCGTGCCGAAGGTCGTCCTGCTCGCCAACAGCTTCGGCACCGTCACCGGCCTGCGCCTGGCCCGCGACCACCCCGAGCGCTACTCGGCGTACGTCGGCACGGACCAGAACATCATCGCGGGCGGCACGGACACCTCCGCCTACGACGATCTGCTGGCCCGCCTTCGGGGCGCCGGCAAGCGGCGGCAGCTGTCCCGCCTGACCGCGATGGGCCCGGACCGCACGTCCTGGTCCCCCGAGGAGTGGTCCTGCTACGCGAAGACGGTGACCACGACCGACCCCCTGACCTACGACACCATGAAGACGGTCGTCGTCCGCTCCCTCTGGTTCTCCCCCCTCCACACCCTGCGCGACCTGCGCGCCTACCTGAGGGGCATGACCTTCTCCGAACAACTGGGCCCGCAGGCCATGTCCTTGGACGAATACGCCGAGGGCACCACCTTCCA
This sequence comes from Streptomyces sp. NPDC093018, assembly GCF_040684035.1. Lineage (NCBI taxonomy): Bacteria > Bacillati > Actinomycetota > Actinomycetes > Kitasatosporales > Streptomycetaceae > Streptomyces > Streptomyces sp. NPDC093018. The sequence goes on along the minus strand of NZ_JBFBFF010000030.1, from coordinate 33,974 downwards.
CCTCCCCGTCTTCCTCTTCCAGGGCGCCGAGGACGTCCTGACCCCACCGGAACCCGCCCGCCGCTTCCACGACCAACTGACGGCACCCCTAAAGGACTTCGCCCTGATCCCCGACGCCTCCCACTTCGCCGCCTTCCGGCGCCCGGACGTGTTCCTGGAGCTGCTGGTGGGGAGGGTGAGGCCGGTGGTGACGGGGGTGGGGGTGGAGGGTTGAGCCCGGCGGAGTGGGACCGGATCAGCCGTATCAGGTGATGTTGCAGATGTAGACGCACTCGTGACGGGGCACGGCGAGAAAACTGATGAAACCGCGTCCGCCGAGGATGTCGAACTCACGCAACCCGCCCTCGCGATCAATCGGCCGCCCTACCTTGACGGCATCGTGGCCGAGAGCCGCCAGCTCGACCGCGAGGCGCTCCACCTCCGCCCCCACCCCGGGAGGCAGTCCGCCGGTGATGTACTCCGCGCTCGGGTTGTAGTCCCAAGCCCAGTCCGTCACAGTCCGGCCTCCGCCTCGGCCGCCTCGCGGATCGCCCGGATCTCGGTGATGGCGGAGGCCGGGTCCTGCTCACCCGCGTCCACGACGGCTTCCAACTCCCGCAGGCGGGCGGCCCGGTGAGGATGCCGCTCGATGGCGACGAACACGGCCCAGGAATGCACGAAGGCACGCAGCGGAGCCAGGCTCTGCGTCTGTTGAGCGTTGGTCGTGGCCTCGAAGAGGTGCTGGGTGAGCGCGGGGATCCGGCTCGGGGCGATACGCGCCACCGCCGCCCGCAGCGCGTCCGGGGTCAGTTCGGGCATGGGGATCAGCGGTCCGTACGGGCCGTCGGTCTGGGCGCTCACGGTGACCTCCGGTGCGGGTGGGTCGGTCCTCGTACGGTACCGGTGGAGCCGACGGTACGACGGTGGCGCGACGCTCGTCGCCGGTCCCGCCCCCGCCCTCATGCCACCGCCGCGGGCGTGCGGCAGTCGCGGCACCGGCCCGGTTCGGGTGCGCGGAAGGCCCGGTCGCAGCCGTCGCAGGTTTGGAGGGGAGCCGGGCGGGGGGCCATGGGGGCGCGAGGGGGTGGGGCGGGGAGGTGCGGGGGGAGTTGGGTGGCGAGGCGGTGGGAGAGGAGGGCCGCCGGGTGTTTGATCGGGTCCTGCGGCAGACCGGACGTCAGCATGTGGGTGACCGCCGTCGGCGGCACGCCACGCTCCAGCCACTCGGTGACGGCCGGAACCAGCCGATGCACGTCGCGTTCCGCCAGCAGAAGCCGTGGGTCGTGGGCGCGCAGACCCGCGAGGAGGTCGGCCGCCGGCGTGCGTCGATTCGGCGCCGGGGGCGGCCCGGGCGCGGACGCCGGCACGGCCACGGGGGTGGGCGGGGGCGCGGGCGCGGACACCGTCCCGGGGTCGGCCTCAGGCTCGGCGAGGGGTGCCGCCGCCGCTCGCAGTGCGCTGCGGGGCTTGTTGTACGAGATCGCCCGGGTCCTCACTTGTCCCGATTGAAGACGCTCCCTGGGACGCGCGAGATATCCGTGTTCTTCCAGCTCCCGCAGCGCCGCCGCGATCCGGATCTCGCCCTCGCGGAACTTCGCCGCCAGCGCCTTGATGCCGATCGGGGTGCCCTCGGGCAACGACTGGATGTGCGTGGCCAGGCCGATCGCCGTCAGCGACAGCTCCGGGTGCTGGGCCAGGTGATTGCCGACGACGGTGAAGTTGTCGTGATGCGGCTCGTTCACATGGGTGACGCCCGACGAATGCCGGGACTTGGGGTGCGAGGGCGCGTTACGCTGCTTGTCAGTCACGGGGAAGGGTCGATTCCTTTGTGATCAGGCCCTCGCATTGGGATGCCAGTCCCGGCGAGGGCCGATGCATGTCTGCGGGTTGTCATCGCTGACGCTGCACCACAAATGCCCCGCCGTGCCAGTTTCGTCCGGCATATTCACTCCGCCGAGTGAGTGACGGGGGCGGCGGGGGCGGGTTCGGTTCTTTCCCCGGTTCTTTGGTCTTTTGGGATCGCGCACCACCGGGTCATGGAGCACCGCGTCGCGGTACGAGCCGCACCCGAAGGCAACCCTGGCCGCCGCCGCCCTGTCCACCGGGTCGCGGAGCCCGAGGTCCCGGTGGAATGGGGGTGGCCCCCCGAAGGTGATTTCCTCCGATCCAGCCATCCGGCGTGCGGACTCTCCCTAGCCTGGGCGTGACATGGGACACACGGAGGGTGAGCATGGAGGATGAGGAGGCCGCGGCCGTACTCAAGACAGTCGGGCGGCAGATCAAGCTGTGGCGCGAGGCAGCCGGGCTGAGGCAAGGGGAGTTGGGCGCGCTCATCGGGTACAGCGAGGAGATGGTCTCGTCCGTGGAACGCGGACGACGAGCTCCCAAGCCCGAGTTCCTCGACGCGACCGACGAAGCGGTCGGCGCGGGCGGGAAGTTGTCCGCGATGAAGGAGGACGTGGAGAAGGCCCGGTACCCGAAGAGCGTCCGGGACCTGAAGAAGCTGGAGGACGAGTCGGTCGAGCTGAGCGCCTATGCAGACCGATACGTTCATGGCTTGTTGCAGACCCCGGAGTATGCGAGGGCTCTGTACAACATCAGGCGCCCGTCGTACACAGAGGAGGAGATCGACAGCCTCGTCGGCGCTCGCCTGGCACGACAGGTGGTCTTCGAGCGGGCGCCGAGGCCGTCGATCACTTTCGTACAAGAAGAGGTGACTCTGCGGCGCCCCATCGGTGGCCGGGCAGTACTGCGACAGCAGCTGGAACACCTTTTGGAGATCGCCGAGTTGAGGCACGTCGAGATCCAGGTGATGCCGACCGCCCGAGAGGACCACGCGGGTATGGGCGGGTCCTTCCGTCTGTTGATGCTCCGGGACGACAAGACGGTGGCCCACGAGGAAGGACAGACCTACAGTCGGCTGATCAGCGATCCCAAGGAAGTCCAGCTCCTTGAGATCCGCTATGGGATCATCCGAGCGCAGGCTCTCCCGCCCCGGGAGTCGTTGGCGTTCATCGAGAAGGTACTGGGAGAAGAGACGTGAGCACCCACACTCTGACGTGGTTCAAGAGCAGCTACAGCAGCAACGAGGGCCCCGACTGCGTCGAGGTGGCCGTCGCCCCCGCCACCGTCCACGTCCGCGACTCCAAGGACAAGGACCGCGCCCGGCTCGCCGTCGGCGAGGCCAGCTGGACGGAGTTCGTGGAGTTCGCGGCTCACTCGGCATGACCCAGGCTCCGTGCTTCCCGCCGATCGCGCAGCGGGAAGCACGGCACCGTCATCGCCGGTCAGTGGTACTGAGCCGAGTCGGCTCGGAGCTTTGCCTGGCGGTGGCCTCGATGTAGCGCGGAGCGCACTTCACTTCATATGCCTCGGGTACGTCATACGGAGATCGCCAGTAGTCCAGCCAGCCATAGGTGACCGCGGACCCCGTCGAACGTGTCATCCAGTGGGCCCTCCACCTGGTACCAGCGATGAAGGTCCTTCGCCCCGCACTGCGGGCAGGCCCCCGAGAGGCGGCGCAGCGGCGGGCTCCGCGTCGAAGGCTGTCCGCCAGGCGGACAGCAGCTCCGGCGGGACGAGCCGCCAACCGCCTGGACCGGACCGGGCGAGCTCGTCAACGTCGAACAGATCCATCTCCTTGGCCTCAAGAGAGCCGAGCATCCTGCACTCGCCCGTCTCCAGGTAGCCGCCGTTCTGGTAACCGAAGTACGCCATGTCGCCAACTACGGCCACGTACCCCTAGATAGGCAGCGGGGCCGCCGCGGCGCTCCTCAGCCGTGGGCCGCCGTTCCCTTCCACCCACCGTTCACTCCGATTCACGGAGAGACATGAAAAACGCGTCAATCTCCATTATTTCCTCGTCGGTAAGGAAAGGTGTACGCCATCCTGCCTTAGCGCCGCGTTCCATGAACTCGACCGGAAGGAGTGTTCCGTAAACCTCTACATACTCCGCGGTATCGCGTCGCCAGTAATAAGCACCGTCACTATGAATAGCAGATCCGCCCATTACAGAGAACTTTTCGCCCACGACATCCACCGTGTACCCCATGAGGGCGATGACCACGGGAGCCGTCTTCAGGTATTCCGATACACATGCTCGTTCGCGCATTGGAATGTGGCCGGAGAGTGCCTCGATCTGATCCGCGTTACTCCTGAAAAAGGATTGGCTGGAAATGCTACCGAACAAGCCCAAGGGTGTGACCTGGCGCATGCGACGCCCCTCTCGATCGAACCGCAGACGGTATAATTAGTATGCTACTGCCTGAAGGGTGTGCCCGGAGGTAATGGGCACACCCGTTACGGGAGTTCCGTCCTGTAACTACTTTTTCACTGAACGGTGAACTTATTCGGCTACTTCATTTTAGGATCACCCAGGCTTCCTTCAGGCCACTCGCGAACCTTGCCCGTCCGTGGATCGATGTCTACCTGATGACCGCTCGCGTTCCTGACCTCCACACCACCAAGCGCCTTGGAGAGCTCACCAGCAGCCTTGCAGGCTCCGTGGCAGGTGACCAGCTGGATAGGGCCGCCGTTGTAGTAGGGATTCTCTTTGACCAGCTCCGCAATTTGCTGCGGATGCGTTATCTTGCCGTCAACGATAAATTCTCCCTGCTCGTTTCCGTGGACAATGACGTCGTGCCCGAAAGTGCCCTTCGAACGCAGCAGGTTCTGGATCGTGTTCGCGTCGTCCCCGATCGCTGTCGCCGTCCTCGTATAGCGGACGCTTCCCCCCGCCCATGTGAACGACACGGGCGGCGGCACAGTCCCCATCACGGACGCTTCGTCGACGGCACGGGGAGCCACGGCTGCCCGCCGCCATCCGGTGAGCCCCCCGATCCCCACGACGGCAACCTGCTGGGTGAGTTCGTCGCCCGCGGCGTCGTACTGGTCGGCGAGCTGGTCGCAGCCCTCCTCGCGGAGCATGGCGGCGGCGCGGTAGAGGCGGTACGCGGGGCGGACCGGCAGGTACTTGTCGACGAAGGCGCCGGCACCACCGTTCTGTCCGGTGACGGCGTCGTAGGCGTCGCCGAGGAATTCGAAGGGAGCCTTCAGGCCCTGCACAAAGCCCTGACCGAAGACCTTCAGTCCTTCGCCGAGGCTGTCGACTCGCTCGTTGTTGGGATCCTCGGGAGACAGGCCACTGGGGTCGGCGTAGCGGGTGGGCGTGTCGCCGGCGTAGGCGTAGGCCGAGACGTAGGGGCTACCGGGGTCGGGAGTCGCGGGGTCGGGGCGGTTGAAGCGGCCGGTGTCCGTGTCGTACTGGCGGGCGTGCAGGTCGAGATTGCCGGTGGTGGTCTCGTAGCGGGCGCCCGTGTAGGACGGGGTGTCGGCGGGGGCGCCGCTGGTCGTGGTGTTCAGCACCCGGGTGCCGAACGGGTCGTAGGCCCAGCGCTGGTAGAGGGTGCCGGTGCTGCCGGTGACGTCGACCGGTGAGCCCTGGGTGTCGTGGTGGTAGTAGAACAGCGCGCCCGAACCGGTCTTGGTGGCGGTGGGCTGGCCGAGCGGGTCGTAGCGGTAGGACTGCTTGATCGCCCAGGCGCTGTCGTACTCGGTGGCCAGGATGGGCAGCGGGGCGTTGGGGTCCCACTGGGTGCGGTTGGTGACCGTGCCGTCCTTGGCCGCGGTGACCTGGTCGCCGCTGGCGTCGTGGTCGTAGGTGTAGTTGCTGCCGCCGATGGTGGCTGCGGAGACCTGTCCGGCCAGGTCGTAGGTGTAGGTGTCGGCGCCGGCCTTGGTCTGGTTGCCCTCGCCGTCGTAGTTGTAGGCGGTGGCCGTGGTGCCGGTGGTGGTGGACGTCAGCTGGTCGGCGGCGTCGTAGGCGTAGCTGGTGCTCGCCGTGCCCAGTGTCGAGGTCAGCCGGTTGCCGGCCTTGTCGTAGGTGTAGGAGGTGGTGCGGGCAGCCGCGCAGCCGGTGACCCAGGGCTGCGGGTAGCAGCCGGAGGTGAGGCGGCCCGCCGCGTCGTACGTCAGGTCGTAGCCGCCGGTGCCGACATTGGCCCGGGTGACGTCGACGTGGGTGGGCAGCCCGGCGGCGGACAGGCTGAGCGCGGTCTTGGTGACGGTGGTGCCGGACTTGACGGAGGTGACCGCGGTCAGGCGCCCGGCCCGGTCGTATGAGCGGTCCTCGGTCTCGGTGTCGGGCAGCGTGGAGCGGGTCAGGTGGTCCGCCGCGTCCCAGGTGTAGGTGGTGGTGGCGCCGTCGGCTGTCATGGATGACGCCCGGCCGTCGTCGTCGTAGGCGTAGCCGATGGTGTTGCCGTCGGAGTACTTGCGGGTGAGCATCTGCCCGGCGGCGTCGTAGGTGTAGGAGAAGCCGCGGGTCTTGGTGAGGTTGCCGGCCGCGTCGTAGCCGAAGTCCTCGGAGATCTTCGAGTTGGCCCGTGCGGTCATCCGCCCGGCTGCGTCGTATCCGAGTGTCACGTCCGGCGTGGAATCCGAGTAGTCGATGCCGGTGAGCAGCCCGCGTGCGTCGAAGCCGTAGCTGGTGGAGCCGCGCGGAGTGGTCTTCTTGACGAGGTTGTCCTCGGCGTCGTACGCGTAGGAGGTCACGCGGTTCAGCGGATCGGTGACCGCCGTCAGGCGGCGCGCCGCGTCGTAGGCGTACGTCGTGGTGTGGTCGTTGGCGTCGGTGCGCTTGGTGACGTTCCCGACCATGTCGTACTCATAGGTGGTCGTTCCGCCGTCGGGGGCGGTGACCTTGGTGAGCTGGTCGAGGTTGTCGTAGTCGTAGGCGGTGGCGCGCTTGTCCGCGTCGGTGCGCTTGACGACATTCCCGGCCGCGTCGTAGGCGGTGCTCGTCACACCCCCGAGCGGGTCGGTGACGGTGGTCAGGTTGCCGGCCGCGTCGTAACCGTTGGTGGTCGTGTACTGGGCCGGGTCGGCGCCGGTGGCATTGCCGCGCGGGTCGACGGTGGTGGCCTGCCGGCCGTCGCCGTCGTACGTCCAGGTTTCCTTGCTGCCCAGCGGGGAGGTGCTGCTGAGCAGGTTGCCGTCGGCGTCATAGCCGTATTCGGTGGTCTTACCGAGCTGGTTGGTGGTGCTCGTCAGCCGGTTGTTCTTGTCGTAGACGGACGAGACGGTCTTGCCCAGGGCGTCGGTGACCTTGGTGACGTTGTCGACCGCGTCGTAGGTGTAGCCGGTCGTGTGGCCCAGCGTATCGGTGACCTTGAGGGGCCGGTTCACGTCGTCGTACTCGGTGGTGACGGCAGCGCCGGTGGGTCCCACGACCTTGGTGCGGTTGCCGGCGTCGTCGTAGGTGTAGGTGGTCGTGTAGGCGGCCGGGTCGGCTCCGGTGGTGTTGCCACGCGCGGAGACCGTGCTCAGCAGTCGGCCGTCCGTGTCGTAGGCATAGGTCGTCCTGTTGCCCAGAGCATCGGTCTCGGAGGCGAGGTTGCCTCCGGAGTCGTAGGTGCGCGTGACGGACTTGCCGGCCGCGTCGGTGGTCTTGGTCAGGTGCCCGGCGTCGTCGTACTCGTACCGTGTGGTGTCGCCCGCCGGGTCCTTGGCCGAGGTCAGCTGTTCGGCGCCGTTGTAGCCGTAGCTGGTGGTGCGACCCAATGGATCGGTGGCGGCGCTCAGCAGTCCACGGCCGTCGTACGTGTATTTCGTGGTGTAGGCCGCCGGATTTGCGCCGGAGACGTTGCCGCGGGGATCGGTCTTCGAGGTGATGCGGCCCGCGCCGTCGTAGGTGAGGGTCGTCTTTTCACCGAGCGGAGTGGTGACCGAAGTGCGGTTGCCCGCCGTGTCGTACCCGTAGGTCGTCGTCTTCCCGCGGGGGGTCGTCACGGTCGCCAGGGCGCCGAGCGCCGTGTACGTGTACGAGGTCTTGCCACCGAGCGGATCCGTGCTGGATGTCAGCTGGTTCGAACCGTTGTAGGCGTAGGTCGTCTTGTTGCCGCGGCCGTCGCTGTGGCTGGTGACGTTGCCGGCGCTGTCGTACGTCCAGCTCTCCGTGTAGCCGAGCGAAGACGGTGCGGCGCGAGTGAGCATGTGGCCGGCGCCGTCGTACGTCATCGACGTGGTGTTGCCGCGCTGGTCGGTGATCTCCACCGGGCGCAGATAGCGGTCGTAGTCGTAGCTGACGCTCTTGCCGTAGGGGTCGATCGTCTCCATCAGGACGTTGCCGGCGTATACGTCGGTCCACACGCCGCCGTCCGGCGCCGTGGTCTGCGACTCGCTCTTGCCGTCCCAGGTGAAGGTGGTGGTCCTGCCGTTCTGGTCCGTCTGGGAGGTGATGCGCCCCGTGGAGTCGTAGCTGTTGCCGACCTTGCCGCCCGCCGGGTCGGTGTAGGAGGACAGGCGCTTGTCGGCGTCGTACGCGTAGGAGGAGTTCTTGCCCGCCGGGTCGGTGACCGAGGTCAGCAGGCCGTCCGTGTACCTGTAGGAGACCGAAGTGCCGTCCGGCAGGCTCACTTTGGTCAGCAGCCCGTCGGCGTTGAGCGTGAAATAACTGGTACGGCCTGCGGCGTCCTTGACGGATGTCAGCTTGCCCGAGGAGTACGTCAGGCTGAGCCCTTGACCCGCGGTGTCGACGACAGATGTGAGCTGTCCGCTGCTGTCGAAGGTGCGTTTGACGTGGTCACGCGTCGTGAACGCGAAGGCACTGCCACTTTTTGCCAGTTGGGCGTTAGAGCCGGCTGGAGCGGTGTATGAGCCATCGCTCTGCTGAGTGAACACGAACTTCGCCCCGTCATCGGCCTGATAGGTGGCCTTGTCGGAGGCGATCGTCAGTCGCGAGTCGAAGGGGGTGGCCCAGCCGCGTCCCAGCAGTCCGACGGCGGTGGAGTCGGAGCGGTAGCTGCGGGTGAGGGAAAACTGAGTGCCGATGCCCGCCAGTTGGGCGTCGGTGAACTGTTCGGAGAACATGCCGGTCGCGGAGTTGACAGGGTCCGCGCGGTGGGCCTGCGCATAGCAGGAGCAGATGCCGGCCTGGGCGCCGGGGATGTCGGGCGTGTAGAAGGCCGTAACCCAAGGGGAGTTGGTGCCATTGGCGCTCCATGTGCCGTCGGTGCCCCGCAGATAGATCTGGGCGTAGTACTGCTGACCGTCTTTCAACGGTCCGTTTGCGTCGTTCGCGGCGGCCCAGAAGCACTGGTTCTTGAACTGCGGATAGCCGCCCTGGTTCGGCCACCAGTCGTAGCACCATGCCAGGACCGGATCGGACTTCCCTACCGGGTCGTCGGACGCCCGGGTGATCTCTCTGGCCACCACCGTGGTACCGGAGGAATCCCGGACCAGCAGCAGCACCTCGCTGTAGTCCGCCGCGCTGGTGCCGGCCGCGAACTGCATGTGGCCGCCGATGTCCACGGTTCCCGGATACGCCACGGCCGAGGAGCTGACCCAGTCCGGATCCGCCGGTACGGCGGCTGTGGCCCTCGGCGCCATCGCGGGTGCGTGGGCCGGGCGCTCGGCGGTGCGTGGTACCGGCTTGTCCTTTGCGGAATGGTGCGGCGTACTCAGGAACGCACCTGCCGAGGACAGCCGAAGCCGTTCCTTCGTCAACTGTGCTCGCCGCTCGGACCGCGTCATCGCCTTCGGCGGCTTGGGAAGATCCGCGGCCGTACGAGTCTTGGGCTGTTGAGCCGCCACCGAGGCGGAGATAGGCCGGCTCGGCATCGCCCACGCCGGTACGACGCCCGTGATGGCCAGCAGAGCCATGGTGAGAAGAGCTATGACGGGTCTTCGCGCCTGTGTGCGCATCGTGAATCACCTGTGGTCCAGCAGTGAATGGGGCCTCGCTGAGCTTGATCCGCCAGGAGTTCGAACTAACACGCGGCGAGAGATCCGGCTGGATCGCAGCAGCGGCACCTGCGCGGCTCGGCCGGATGTCTCCTGGTCACGCGACCAGGAGGGGCCGGCCGACCGACTCGCCTTGGCGCGAACGCGTCCATGTACAAGCGATGACGCAAGTGAACTCGTCGGGGCTGCAAGCTAGACGGGAGGCGGTGCCGTGATTCCTGCCACCCGCCGTGGCAAGCCCTCTCCAACCTGAGTGCGACACAGACACGCGGAGGCTGAGCATGGAGGACGAGGCCGCCGGGCGAGCCCCCAAGCCCGAGTTCCTGAAAGCGACCGGCGAAGCGGTCTACGCGGGCGGCAAGCTGTCCGCGATCAAGGGCCGCACCCAACCCGCCGTCAGCAGCAGAACCTGGACCGACTTCGTGAAATTCGCCGCTCACTCCGCATAACGGGCCTGGACGGCACTCCCAGCCGCCTCGACCGCTACAAGGCGAGGCGGGGCGATCGGCTCAGGGGGACGGCCGCCGGGTCACCACTGGCGAGGTGGACGAGAGCGTGGTCCCGCACCCCCGTCGCCCAGGACACCGACAAGGTCGAGCGGCTGAACCTCGCCCATCGGAGCGAAACCTGGGTAACTCAGCTCGACGGCCGCCTCGGCGCCGGGAACGAGTGGACCGACCGGCAAGGCGGACCGGCCGCGATACGTGACGAATTCTCCGGGCCCACGGCCCACTTGAGGCAACTCTGGCTCAATGCGTATAGGAGCGGGCCGAGTCGGTCGGGGAGAATCCAGCCATGACCACCACCGACCCCACGCGGCGCTCCAGACTCTCCAGCCTCTCCAGTCAGGCACTGGCCGCCGGTGTACTCACCGGGATACTCGCGCTGTACATCGCCCTCGTCGCGTTCGGCAACATCACGGACTTCGGCACGAACCAGCAGTTCGTACGGCATGTGCTGGCGATGGACAGCACCTTCAAGGACCACGATCTGATGTGGCGGGCGATCACCAGCACCGCGCTCCAGGACACCGCCTATGTCCTGATCATCGCGTGGGAGACGGTGGCCGCGCTCGTCCTGATCTGGGGCACGTACCTGTGGGCGGCGCGCCGGGACGAGGCGTTCGCGCGGCGCGTTTCCACCTATGGGCTGCTGATGCTCCTGCTGCTCTTCGGCGCCGGGTTCATCGCGATCGGCGGTGAGTGGTTCTCGATGTGGCAGGCGAAGGCGTGGAACGGCGAGGACTCCGCCACCCGCGTCTTCCTGCTCAGCGGGGTGGCGTTGATCGTCAACCACCTGCCGGGCAGCGGTACGCGTTCCGGCGAGGAAGCCCCTACTACTTGACCACCGTCACGTTCGTGCCCTGATCACCGAAGGCCCACAGGGCGGCGCCGTCCTGCTTGCGCATGCGGATGCCGCCCAGTTTCTTGCCCTCCGCGGGGGGCGGCGAGGCGCCGTCCAGGGCGTTGGAGAAGGCGACGTTCACGCCGTCGACCATCGCGACGTACATGACGTGCTCGATCGGAACGCCGTCCGAGCCCGTGATGGACTGGGTGCGCTTGCTGATCGAGTAGCGGCCGGGCGGCAGAGTCACCGTCCCCGGCCACACCTCGAACGTCCTGATCTCCTTGCCGGTCGCGTCGACCAGCCACAGCCGCTTCGCCGCGAGCGAGTACACGATCCGGCGGCCGTCCCCCGAGTCCGCCGGGAGCGCGGGCGGCCCCGCCGGCGGCTTCGGCTTCGCCGAGCCATGGGTGCCCGCCGACACCGAGGTGCTCGGCTTCACGCTCGCGGCCGTGGGATGCGGCCCGTGCTCCGCCTGCACGGCGAGGGCGACGACGGCCACGGTCGCCCCCACCGTCAGACCGGAGACCCAGGCCCAGGAGGGCAGTCGGGCAGCCACGGGTACGCATCTCCTCCGCTATGGGTCCCCCACACGGTCCGGGGGTCGGATCATCGTACTCAGTCACCCCCGCACCGCGTACCGGTCGCCCCCGCACCACGCCCCCGCACCGCGCCCCGGCACCACGCATCCGGTGCTCAGTCGAGGACGGGCAGCAGTTCGGGAAGGTGGCCGTCGGAGTCCGCCGCCGCCTGCCGCCGCTCGTCCGGCACCTCGCCGTAGAGCGTCGTGCGCGGTTTCGCCGGGCGGCCTGCCGCCTCCGCGACGGCCACCAGGTCACGGACGGACTTGTACGAGCCGTACGACGAGCCCGCCATCCGGGAGATCGTCTCCTCCATCAGGGTGCCGCCCAGGTCGTTCGCGCCGGAGCGGAGCATTTCCGCCGCGCCCTCGGTGCCGAGTTTGACCCAGCTTGTCTGGATATTGGGGATCCAGGGGTGCAGCAGGAGGCGGGCCATGGCGGTCACCGCGCGGTTGTCGCGGGTGGTCGGGCCGGGGCGGGCGATGCCGGCGAGGTAGACCGGCGCGTTGGTGTGGATGAAGGGGAGGGTGACGAACTCGGTGAAGCCGCCGGTCTCCCGCTGGATCCCGGCCAGGGTGCGCAGATGGCCGAGCCAGTGGCGGGGCTGGTCGACATGGCCGTACATCATCGTGGAGGAGGAGCGGATGCCCAGCTCGTGGGCGGTCTTCACGACCTCGATCCAGGTGGCCGTGGGCAGCTTGCCCTTGGTGAGGATCCAGCGGACCTCGTCGTCCAGGATCTCCGCCGCCGTACCGGGGATGGTGTCGAGGCCCGCTTCTTTCGCGGCCGTCAGCCACTCCCGGACGGACATGCCGGTGCGGGTGGCGCCGTTCACGACCTCCATCGGGGAGAAGGCGTGCACATGCATGCCGGGGACGCGCTCCTTGACCGCCTTCGCGATGTCGAAGTAGGCGGTGCCGGGCAGGTCGGGGTGGATGCCGCCCTGCATGCACACCTCGACCGCGCCGACGTCCCATGCCTGCTGGGCGCGGTCGGCGACCTGGCTCAGGGAGAGGGTGTAGGCGTCGGCGTCGGTACGGCGCTGGGCGAAGGCGCAGAAACGGCAGCCGGTGTAGCAGACATTGGTGAAGTTGATGTTGCGGGTGACGATGTACGTCACCTCGTCGCCCACCACCGACCTGCGTACGTCGTCGGCGATCCGGCACAGCGCGTCCAGCGCCGGGCCGTCCGCGTGGAAGAGGGCGAGCGCCTCGGCGTCGGTCAGCCGGGTGGGATCGTCGGCCGCGGTGCGCAGCGCCTCGCGCACATCGGTGTCGATGCGCTGCGGCGCCATCCCGGGGGCGGCCGCCTCGCGCAGGGCGCCCCAGTCGCCGTACACCTCGTCGTAGTCGTCACGGCGGTCGCTCGTACGGCCCTCCGTGTCGATGGTGCGGTGCAGATCGGTGCGGCCGGTGGGGGTGAAGGTGTCCTCGGGCTCCTGCCAGGGCAGGCCGGTGGGGAGCACGCCGGGGCGGGCCAGGCCGGTCTCCGGGTCGGCGAGGGCGGCGACGTGCGGGCGCAGCCGGGGGTCCAGCCAGGGCTCGCCGCGCCGGACGAACTCCGGGTAGACGCAGAGGCGTTCGCGCAGCTCGAAACCGGCGGTGCGGGAGCGCTGTGCCAACTCCTCGATCTGCGGCCAGGGGCGTTCGGGGTTGACGTGGTCGATGGTCAGGGGCGACACCCCGCCCCAGTCGTCGATACCGGCGCCGATCAGCCGCTCGTACTCGCCCTCGACCAGGTTCGGCGGGGCCTGGAGGCAGGCGGCGGGGCCCATGATGTGCCGGGCGACGGCGATGGTGGCGACCAGTTCGTCCAGTTCGGCGTCCGGCATGCCGCGCATCGCGGTGTCCGGCTTGGCGCGGAAGTTCTGGATGATCAGTTCCTGGATGCCGTGGTAGGCGCGGGAGACCTTGCGCAGCGCGAACAGGGACTCGGCGCGCTCCTCGTACGTCTCGCCGATGCCGATCAGCAGGCCCGAGGTGAAGGGGACCGAGGAGCGGCCCGCGTCCTCAAGGACCCGCAGCCGTACGGCCGGTTCCTTGTCCGGGGAGCCGTGGTGCGGGCCGCCGGGCTCGGACCACAGGCGGGTGGCCGTGGTCTCCAGCATCATGCCCATGCTGGGCGCGACCGGCTTCAGGCGCTGGAAGTCGGTCCAGCTCATGACGCCCGGGTTGAGGTGGGGCAGCAGGCCGGTCTCCTCCAGGATGCGGACGGAGATGGCGCGGACATAGGCGATGGTGTCGTCGTAGCCGTGCGCGTCGAGCCACTCGCGGGCCTCGGGCCAGCGGTCCTCGGGCTTGTCGCCGAGGGTGATCAGGGCTTCCTTGCAGCCGAGCGCGGCGCCCTTGCGGGCGATGTCGAGGACCTCGTCCGGGGACATGAACATGCCGTGGCCGGCGCGGCGGAGCTTGCCGGGGACGGTGACGAAGGTGCAGTAGTGGCACTTGTCCCGGCACAGCCGGGTCAGCGGGATGAAGACGCTCTTCGAGTAGGTGATGACGCCGGGACGGCCCGCCTGTTCGAGGCCCGCGTCGCGCACCCGGGCGGCGGAGGCGGCGAGGTCGGTCAGGTCCTCGCCCCGGGCCTGGAGCAGCACCGCGGCCTCGGAGGCGTCGAGGGCGACACCGTCACGGGCGCGTTTGAGGGCGCGACGCATGGAGTTCTCGGTGGGACGGCCGGGTCCTGGGGTCGCGGGAGTCGTCATGGCTCCACGATACGTACGGGATGATCAGGACGGACGAGGGACGAGGGGGCGGTCCCGCGATGGCGGAGACCCCGTCTCCTTTTCTGGGGACCCCGTCTCCTTTTCTTCTGGGGGAGTTCATGTACGGCCCCCACAATGAGGGCCATGTGTGACGACACGCACGATCACGCCGGGGGAATCGCCAGGCGCGCGCTGTTCGTGACCGGCGCCGCCGCTGCCCTTACGTTGGGAACCGTGAACTTCGCGGCGGCGGACGGCCAGAGCCGAGGTCAGGGCCAGGAGACGCGGACCCTGCGGGGCACCCTGCCGCCCGGCGCCCCCGACTTCGTGTACGTACCGGTGGAAGTGCCCGCCGGAGTACGGGAGTTCAAGGTCTCCTACACCTACGACAGGCCCTCGGTCCCGGCCGGCACCCAGGGCAACGCGCTCGACATCGGCCTCTTCGACCAGCACGGCACCGAGCTGGGCGGCAAGGGCTTCCGGGGCTGGTCGGGCGGCGCCCGCACGGAGTTCTTCGTACGGGCCGACGACGCGACCCCGGGCTATGTGCCGGGACCGGTGCGCGCGGGCACCTGGCACATCGCGCTGGGCCCCTACACGGTGGCGCCGCAGGGACTGTCGTACGAGCTGACGATCACCCTGACCTATGGCGAGAGCGGCGAGACCCCCCGCCCGGTGTACCCGCCGTCCCGGGCCAAGGGGCGGGGCCGGGCCTGGTACCGGGGGGACTGCCATCTGCACTCCTGGTACTCCGACGGCCGCCGCACCCCCGCCGAGATCGCGGCCCTCGCGCGGGCGGCGGGCCTGGACTTCATCAACTCCTCGGACCACAACACCCATACGTCCCACCCCCATTGGGCGGACGAGGCCGGTGACGATCTGCTGATCATGCTCGGCGAGGAGATCACCACCCGCAACGGGCATGTGGTGGCGCTCGGCACCGAGCCCGGCACCTTCGTGGACTGGCGCTACCGTGCCCGCGACAACCGCTGGGCCCGCTTCGCCCGCGACATCCGGCGCGCCGGGGGCCTGGTCGTACCGGCCCATCCGCACGCCACCTGCGTCGGCTGCGGCTGGAAGTTCGGCTTCGCCGAGGCGGACGCCGTGGAGGTGTGGAACGGCCCCTACACGCCCGACGACGAGGTGACCCTCGCCGAGTGGGACAACCTCCTGGTCGCCTCGGTGCGGCAGGGCCGCCCCTGGCTCCCGGCGATGGGCAACAGCGACGCCCACCGCGATCCGGACGCGGTCGGCCTTCCGCAGACCGTCGTCCTCGCCGACGATCTGACCCGACAGGCCGTCCAGGAGGGCATCCGCGCGGGCCGCTCCTATGTCGCCGAGTCCCAGCACATCAGCGTCTCCCTCACCGCCACGGGCGGCCGGGGGCAGCGGGCGGGCATCGGGGAGCGGCTGCCGCTGCCCGCCGACACCCCGGTGACCGTCCGCCTCGCCGTCACCGGCGCGCCCCGCTGCACCCTCCACCTGGTGACCGACGAGGGCACCCTGTACACGAGCGATCCCCTGCCGGTGTCGGGCGCGGGCACGGTCGAATGGCGTACGACTCCCTCGTACGCGGCGTACGTCCGCGCGGAGGTCCGCCACGAGACGGCGGCGGGGCCGGTGCCGGGGGCGCTGGCGGCGTTCACCAACCCGGTCTTTCTCGGGGCGGTCAGCGGCGCACGGACCGGCGCATCGCGATGATCTCCGCGACCGCGTCCAGCCACCGGGCGGCCCGCGTCTCGGCCTCGGAGGTGGACGCGGTCCCGGCGGCGTCGGTCAGCCACGCGCGCAGTACCCCGGCCGCCTCCGGATCCGGCAGCGGCTCGGGCAGCGCGGCGGCGTAGGCCAGGCCGCCGGCCCGGACCACCTCGGCGAGGAAGGCCAGCGAGCGCGGCGCCACGCCGAGCCGGTCGAGGGTGATCGCGGCAGCGATGGCGCCGTCGCCGAACAGGGCCGTGCGGAAGGCGTCCTGGATCAGGCCGTAGCGCAGCAGCACGGCGACATCGGTCGCGGCCAGGACCTCGTCGTCGGTACGGCTTTCGGGGGGCGGGGTCATACAGTCCTCGGTTCCGGTCCGGGTGGTCCGGCTCAGCGGACGGTGATGGTGAAGAGGTAGTAGCCGGCTTGGGCACGCGGGTGGGTGGTGAGGGTGGGGTAGGGGGTCGGGGGCGGCGTCTTCGCGACCGAGGGGTCCGTACAGGTGTCCAGGGGGCAGTACAGCAGTCGTACCGTCGTCCTGCCCTTGGCCAGGGCGGTGAAGTCGAAGGACTGGGTGGCGCCGGTGCTGCCGTCGGCTTCCTTGCCCGCGCTCCCGTAATCCGCGCGTCTGCCCCGGAACTTGAGCACGGCCGCATCCGGTTCGGGCGGCGCGACGTACCAGTTCTGACCCAGCGTCGGAGCCGCCGGCACGGTGAGTGAGAACCTCTTGCCCGGCTCCACGGTGATGGTCCGATGCTCGGTGCCGTACCCGGCCGGGGCGGGGGCCACCGACGCGGTGGGGGTGCTCGTGGGGCTGCGCGTGCGGGTGGGGACAGGCGTGCCGGTCCCGCCGCCCTCGCCGCAGCCGGTGAGGGCGAGCAGGCAGAGGAGGGCAGCCGCGCCGAGGAAAGGTGCACGTGAAGTCATGGTTCGTCGCCGGCTTCCGGATCGGTCGGTCAGTCCTGGGGAAGGTGAACCACGTAGGCGTCGGGCAGCCGGTTGTCGCTGGCCTTCGCCATGCCGCCGTTGACGAAGTCGTCCTCGCTGACCCAGGTCGTCTTTCCCCACGGGTTGTAGATCTCCAGCTTGTCACCCTCCTGGCCGACGATCATCATGGCGTGACCGACCCGGTTGCCCGACGAGTCCTGACCTTGGACACCGATGGGCACGGGCTTGCCGTCGGCCACCGCCTTCTCGATGTCCGGCAGCGCCTCGCGTCGGGCGTTCGCGTCCGGGACCTCGTGCATCTCGTACGAGCTGCCGGTCTCCGGGCTGATCTCCTTGTTCACGACCTCTGTCTTGCCCTTCAGGTCCATGCCGTCCCAGCCGGGATCGCCGTGACCCTCCTCGTGCACCCGGTGCTGCTCGTCCACCAGGCGCCTCCGGAATGCCTCCGGGTCGTCCTCCCGGCCGCTGGGCCCACCGGTGAGCGAAAGGGCGTAGACAGGATCGACCATGGCGCGAGCGGTGACGGTGGAGGAGGCGACACAGGTGCCCTCCGTGCCATCACCGCCCTGGACCCACATCTGGCCGTCGAAATCCTGGATCTGCATGTTCATGTTGGCGCCGCTGACCGGGTCCGTGCCCTTGTCCTTCATGCTGTCCCCCCGCGTGACGATCGGCGTCAGATGCCGCTGGAGCCACGCCGGGTCCTTGCCGTGGATCTTGCCGTCGAAGGTCTGGATGTCGTTCACGTCGTGTCCCGCCGCGAGGGCCTTCATCAGATAGGCCTTCTCCTGCGGGGTCTTCGCGTCGGCCAGCAGCCGGTCCAGGCGGGTGCGGTCGGCCGCGGAGAGCTTGTCCATGGCCCGGCCGGAACGCTCCAGGTCGTTGGCGGTGAGGATCTCGTTGAGGTCGGCGGGGCCGGACGCGCCGCTCGCGTCGGCGAGCATCAGCCGGTCCACCGCGGTGAGCCGCCCCGTGTGGATCTTGCCCGCGCGGGCCTCGGCCGCCCATTTGTTCAGGTCGCGGGCCGCCGCCCGCACCGCGTCGTCCGCGGCGACGGCCGCGCGGTGCATCGACTCGATGCCGTGCGTGGCGAGATCGCGGCCCGCGTGGCCTTCCGCTCCTCCTCGCTCTCCAGGAGCGCGCCGAGGTCGAAGAAGCTGTCCCGGTGGCCGAGCCGCTGCTGGGCCTGCCGCATCTTGGCGCGGCCGTCGGCATCCTGCTGCTGCGCGGCGCCGAGCGTGTCGGCCAGCGTGTGCAGCGCCTTCGCCCCGCCCTGGAACGCCTCGCTCATCCTCGTCACGGCGCGGCCCGTGGCGGCCACCGCGCTGGAGGCCAGCACACTGGTGTCGCCGACCCACACCTCGGGCAGCCCCTTCTTGGCCACCTTGTCGGTACGGTCGTGCAGGTCACCGGCCTTGTCGACCTGGTTACGGTAGGTCGTGCCGAGCGCTTCGAGCGTGGCCGTGTCGCCGACCGGCGCGCAGGCGAGCAGGGCGCTGTCGATCTGGTCCAGCAGTTCGTTCTTGCTCCCGGCCTTGGGGATGCTCGTGGCCAGGTCTGCCAGCCAGGAACGGCGGCCGCCGGGCGTGTCGAGCGCCCCGAAGGGGTCTGGAAGGATCCCCAGGAATCCGGTCACCGGCCCGCCCTCAGTAAGCCGTCAGGGCTGACGGGCCACCGATGGTCACGCTCGCGGCGCGTGTCGCCGCCGTATGGTCACCACCGTGGTACGCCTGCTTGGCCAGCCGCACCTTGTCGGCCAGCTCGTGCAGTCCCGACTCCAGCGTGGCGGCCTCGTCCAGCCAGGCCGCGGCGAAGGCGCTGAACGCCGCGCTCGACTCGGGGCCGCCGAGGGCGTCCTGCGTGTAGCACAGGGCCGGCTGGACGGCCCGGCGTATGTGCCCGGCGTGATCGCCCGCGTCGTCCAGCGCGCCCGCCTGCCCGGACATGCCGGACCTGACCGTGTAGCCGTCCGAAGACGCGCCCATCCCGCTCCCCCGTTGCACGGACCCTGATCGCGGGGGAGGCTAACACGTGGTGGACGAGGGCCGGTCCGGGCACCACACGCCCCGCACGGAGCCGACACACCATCACCGCCGCAGCACAGCCGGGAGACAGGGGACCGAGGAAGATGCCGAGCCGCGCGGACCGCAAGCATCGCATCGTGACGAATATTCAGCGCCGCCTGAATCCGGTGCTGCGGCGGCTCCCGTTGCAGACCGTGCTGGAGACGACCGGGCGGGTGTCGGGGGTGCCGCGGCGGACGCCGGTGGGCGGGCGGCGGGTCGGCGGGGCGTTCTGGCTGGTGTCGGAGTTCGGGCGCAGGTCGCAGTACGTGCGCAACATCGAGGCCGACCCCAGGGTGCGGGTGCGGATCGCGGGGCGATGGCACCACGGCACCGCCCACCTCCTGCCGGACGACGACCCCCGGGCCCGGCTGCGGGGCCTGCCCCGGCTCAACAGCACGGCGGTACGGGCCCTCGGCACGGATCTGCTGACCATCCGGGTGGACCTGACGGGCTGAGGGCCCCGCCGCCCGGGGGCCCGGCTGGCCGACAGCCGACCGTCCGGGGGCCTGACGGGCCGTTGGCCGACCGCCCGGAGGCCCGGCAGGCTGACAGCCGACCGCCCGGAGGCCCGGCAGGCCGTAGGCCGACCGCCCGAGGTGGACCCGAGGGGCCGATGGCCGACCACCGGAGTGGACTCGGCGGACCGACAGCGCGAAGGCCGCCCGGGGGCGGACCCGACGGACCGGCGGCGGCAAGGCTGCCCGGGGCGGATCCGACAGACTGGCGACGGCAAGACCGCCCGGCTGGACCCGGTGGACCGGCCGTGGCGAGACTGGGCGGGTGAAGTTCACCACCGCGCCGTCCGACGTCGAACCCGCCCGGGACTTCCCGGAGTTGCTGCCGCACGGTCGCACCGCCGTCCGGCTGCATCCGCGCCGCGGCATTCCCGGGCCGTACGGCAGTCACATCGGCGGGCCCCCGCTCTGGCCGGCCGACGAGGCGTGGCCGGACTGTGCCGAGCACCGGGACGTCAACGGCCGGGCCTGCACGCTGCCGCTGGTCGCGGTGGCCCAGTTGACGGCCGGAGACTTCCCCGAGCTCCGCTTCCCCGAGGGCACCGACCTCGTCCAGCTGCTGTGGTGCCCGGAGTGGCACGACCAGCCGCACCCGGCGGGCTGGGGCCAGGCCTGCCGCCTGTACTGGCGCCGGGCCGACACCGTCACGGACCCGCTCGCCGAGCCACCGGACCCCGAGGAGTACTGGGACCACGGGCCGGACATGATCCCGCGCGCCTGCGTCCTGCACCCGGAGCGGATCACCGACTACCCCGGCGCCGAGGAGCTGCCGCCCGCCCTCGCCGAACGCTTCGGGGCCTGGCTGGAGGAGCGGGACCTGCCGGACGACCTCACCACCGCGCCAGGCCACAAGCTCGGCGGCTTCATGAACTGGTGCACGACGGACCGGCCGGCCGCCCTGGAGTGCGGCGCGTGCCGGGCACCGCTGGAGCTGTTCCTCCAGTTCGACACCGCCGAATGGTGGCTGGGCTCATGGGGGCCCGACGGCGCGCCGCACCGGTTCCGGCCGCTGGAGGAACGCGAGCGGGAGCCGCTGGACGGGGCCGAGGACCCGGCCCGCGAGCCGGTCGGTATGACCGTGGGCCGGGGCGGCCACGGGGGCCTGTTCGTCTGCACCGCGGATCCCCGGCACCCGGCGTCCTTCTTCACCCAGTGACCGGTACGCCTCACCCCGGGCCGACGAGGAGGGCCGGGGAGGCGTAGAAACCATCTTTTGCGAGGATGGGTACCTTTGGCGGGAAATGCGTGGTGGTCACGGCAACTGTCCTGATATCAATGGCTGTTCTGTCGGTGCTGCTCGCGATGTCGGTTGGCGCCGGTGGGGCGTATCTGTAGGAGATTCGGCGGGGGTTGGCGTGACGGGATGGGACATCAGCCCCGGCGGGGTGGAGTCTGTTCTGTCGTTGGTGGGCCTTGCGGCCGACGATCTGAGCAAGGACGTCAAGGGATACGGGACGAGTGTCGAGGAGGCGGCGCAGTCCGCGGGCACGATCAGCGGCCCGTACTGCGGTGGTCCGCCGATGGGTCCGGTGGGGGCTGCGGTCGCGAACTTCGTCACGGACACGGAGAGTTCGGTCACGTTCGTGGCGGCCCGGATCAGGAAGACGATGGACGGGACGGTCAAGGCGACCGATGCGTACGTCGACGGTGACTTGGTGATGGCTGCCCGTGCCCAACGTGAGGCGGCGAAGGCTCCCACTCCGGCCGAGCTGCGGGCCGTCGCCGGGCAGGCGGAGCACGGACACGGTGAGGGCGGCCAGTGACCGCCGCGATCGATCCCGGGCAAATCCCTCAGTACACCGGCGACTTCGGCGCTCTTTCCAAGGCGGTCACCGATCTGCGTAAGCGCGCGGTCGGCATCCGTAGCGCGGGCCAGGACGTCCATTCGCGATTCCAGGCGACGGCCGCGTACTACCAGGCGCCGGAGGCCGATCAGCTGCTCTCTTCCACTCAGCCGGTGATGGACACGGCGGACGAGTTCGCCGGTCACATCGAGTCCCTCGCCGACGCCCTGGACACCTTCGCCACTGAGGCGAAGCCGCACGCGGACCGCTTGAAGCATCTCAAAGGGCAGGCGATCGCCTTCGTCGCCGGCGTGGAGGGCGACGACGACTGGACGAACGACCAGCACAAGGTCGACACGCACAACGCGCTGATGGACGGCGTGGCGGAGGCCGTCGTGGGCTTCCAGAAGGCGGAGCACGACGCGGCGGTCACGATCGGCGCCATCAGCCCGGCCGTGTGCCGTCCCGTCGGCGACGAGGGCGGCACGTACGGCATGAGCGCCAAGGCACTCGAGTCCATGCCCGACCTGCCCTGGGGCGCTCCGGTGGCCCGTACCTACGAGCGCTGGAGTCTGGGCTGGTGGGGCCATGAAACCAAGAGCTGGGCGTGGGACGGCATCGTCAAGGACAGCATCTGGGGCGGCTTCGTCGGCCTGGGCACCTTCGAGGACAACATGCTGGGCGTCAACGGCTCCGATGCGCGGCACCAGACGTGGGACGGTCTCAGACGCACGGTTGTCGGGGCGTACGCCTACGGCATGGACGCGGTGGGGCTGGGGGACCATCTGTCGGACTGGCAGCACGGCAGCGAGGCGTACGCGAAGGAGTTCGGCAAGCAGTTCATCGACTACGACGAGTGGCAGGAGGACCCGGCCCGGGCTCACGCCGTCACCAGCTTCAACCTTCTCACCCTGGTCGGGGGCGCGGGCGGGGCGCTCGCCAAGCTGGGCAGGACAGGCAGGTTCGTCGAAGCCGCCGGCACGGTGGCCAAGGTCGGCGATGCCCTCGATCCGGTCTCCGGCGCCGCGCGGGCGGCCAGAGCCCTGTCCGACCTGCCGAAGGTCTCCGAGGTGCTGACCCATGTCAGCGAACACCTGCGGCTGCCCAGGACCAGGTTCCCCGACGGCGCCCTCGACCTCAGTGACCGGTACCGGGTCGACAAGGACGGCCACCTCATCCCGATCAACAGCGATGGCACGCCGGACCTCGCCCGGGCTCCGCACGAGCCTGCCGCCGCCGTACGAACGGGTGGCTCTCCGGACGGCGATCGTGAACTGGTCGGCGCGGGCGCATCCAACAGCGAAGCCGGAGGGCGTGCCGGTTCGCATGCGTCGCCTCATGCGTCTCACGATGCCGGCGGTGCACACGGGGCGAACGCCGGATCGGTGCCGGAAGGGCGTGGCCACTCCGGCGAGCCCGGTGGCGGTCACTCCGCAGAGCATCACGGAACAGATCACCATGGGCTGTCCGACGGGCATCCAGGGGTTCCGGGCGGCGGTGACACGCAAGGACATCGTGGTCCGGTCGTGTCCGACGAGGGGCATGGTCATGGTGGCGACGCAGATGGTCCTGCCGATATCGACCCGGCCAAATACACCAAGAACGCCGAGGACTTCGCACACGCCCACACGGGCCGCATGGAGTCCGGCCAGGAAGCCGGCGTCCTTGATGAGCTGTCCCGTGCCAAAATGTCTGACGCCGATCAGCAGAAGGTTCTTCGCGCTCTGGGCAAAGACCCGTACGGAGCCGGCGTCGCCGAAATGATTTCGCGGGGGCACCTGCGTGAAGTCGAGGGGTACAGAAAGCTGCTGGACATGTGCAAACAAGGGCCGACCAAAGCTGATCCGAAGGGCATGGTCCCAGCGGTGCACATGGCCATGAAGGTTGTCACCGAGCTTCAGGAGCGCGGTGTCGGACGTGTGGGGGTGGAGCTCGACACCCAGACGTTCGATCTTGACGCCTACACGCGGCACGCCGACGGTTCCGTCGATTACGGATACCAGCTCAAGGACGTCACCAACATCCAGGGCATCAAGAGCGCTGCCGTCAAGGCGGCGAAGCAGTTGAACTTCCCAGGAGTCGACCACCGCGTGGCAATCCTGGATATCCACCAGCCGATGAGAGACCTGACACCACGCATGTTCCGAGAGGCTGAATTCCAGGCTCAGAGAATGGGAGGGTCGTTCTTGCTCCGGTTCCCTGACGGTTCGATGACCATCCCGCCGAATTCACCCACGCTCCCGTAAGGACGGACCATGTCGAGGTTGATGCGCTCTCCGAAGGAACGCGGTTCCTGGTTCTGGGATCTCGATGAATACGCCCCGCCAGGGCTGGAGTCGGCTCTTTCGGTCGCGGCGCGAATCTGCGATGCACTGGCCCGGATCGAGCTTCTCGTCCCCACCCGGATCACGTATGACTGGTATGTCCTGGGCACTGGAACGACCGGCATCAGCAGCACGCTCGATCTCGCCAGGACCCCCCTGGGGGACCCGGCGCTGCCGGGCAGCGTTCGGGGCAGCCGCCCCATCGCTCACCCAAGTGCCGAGATCGCCGAGTTCGACGTGCTCGGCAGCGGTATCTGGATCGACGCGGAAGGGCAGCCCAGGACCGAGTACCGGCTGGTCGACCTGTCCCTCTCCACGGCTCCCGTCGGCCTCTCGGCCGAACTCTCCGTACATCACGACATCTGGGGGTGCTACGACTTCGCGGGTCACCCGCACCCCGAGGTCCACCGGAACAATGCCCCCCGGCTGGCCGCCGCACTACGGGACCTCACCGAGTTGTTCGGCATGCCTCCCGAACCGGGTGAACGAACATATTTCGGAGCGTCCGCCGTTGACGGAGTCGCCGACCCGGACCCGGACGAGAACGGCCTCGGACCAGACCTGACCAGCCGGCTCTGAACATTCGGAAGATCCTTCGGACCGGTATTCACGGCGTTGAGGCTCAAACCGCCCCCCTTCCCCCTCCTTGAACCTTCCGCCAGAAAGCAGCACATGTCCCAGGACGTCATCGCCCTCACCCCGCGGATGCCGGACGTCAAGACGCTGCTGGCCGCGCTGCACGCGGGCGGGCCGGATCTGCGTGTGAACCGGGTGGGTGGTGGGGCAGTCGCCCAGTTGTGCGCGGAGGACGGACAGCTTCTGGTCTCCGTGGAGGCGCCCCGTTATCTGCAGGTGCCGGGCGAGACGGAGCGACTGCTGGGGCCGGGTGCGCGGACGGACGCGCCGGTGTGGTGGACCGAGGTGCGGGCGTCCACCGCCGTCCCGGAGGCCAGGCAGCTCGCCGGTTCGGTGGCGGGCCGGCTGACGGCGCTGCTCGGCGGCGTCACATGGCCGGAGGAAGCCGCCCGTACCGACGTCGTGACCGTCCCGGCCACGGGCGCGGCGACGGTCCCGCCCGCCGAGCCGGGTGTGCTGTCCGACGCGGACGTGTTCACCGACCAGAGCGTCATCGTCATCCACGACCGTCCCGTCGTCGCCGCCACGACCTGGCTGACCGAGGCGGTGCGCACCACGGGAGCGGGGCGGCGGGAGCTGTATGTCGTCACCTCTCCCCGTACCCGGCTGAGCCTGCCCGCCCGTACCCTCCTGGAGGGCGTGCCCGCGCGCTGGGTCGTACGCCACCCGGAACAGGGCTACTACGACGGTCTGTCCGGAGCCGTACTGCGCTGGCGCGTCGGGCGTTTCACCCCGGTCACCGACGACGGCCCCCGGATCGCGGACGCCTTCCAGCCCCCGCCCGGCACCGGCGGCGGACGGCAGTTGCTGCTGTCCGTCCGCACTGTCCATCCCGCCCACGAACACCTGGTACTCGGTGGTGCCGTGGAGGAGGCCTGGCGGGCCCTCACCGGATCGCCGCCGGCCGGATGGGCCGGCACCGAACCCGTCAACGTCCCCTGGTCGCCCCGGCAACTGACCGAACTGGCCCGCAACCGGGCCCGCCAGGGCCGGCCCACCTGGGCGGTCGCCGTCGGAGCTGTCGACCGCCCTGCCATAGCCACCATGCGTATCGCTCACACACAACAGGGCGTGGAGGAGCACATCACCCTCGCCCTCGGCTACACCGCCGAGGAACGGGCACCGACAGAGCTGCTGCCCCAGCTCGCAGAATCCCTCGTTGCCAGGCACAACCTCGCCACCATGATCGGTGAACTGCGCGCGGGGCGGGCGGACTTGACCACGCCGGCCCATTACGAGCCGCCGCCGATCCCCGTCTCCCTCACCCTCGGCCCCGACACCGTGGCCGCCCTCGGCGTCGGTCACGCCCACAAGGCCCTGCCGGACCACACCCCCACCCGGCTCGGCCCCACCACTCGCCCCGCCCTGCACTACCCGCTCGGCGACGGCACCGACCCCACCGCCTGGCGGCGCCTACGACACCTCGACGAACACCTGCGTCCACAGATATGACGCGACGTGACGCCCCGCCCTGATCTCGTCGTTCCAGCGGAGGCGGTCACCCCGGCCACACGATCGACTGCACCTCGCTGTAGGCGTGCAGGGCGTGCACGCCCACGTCGCGGCCCACTCCGCTCTGTTTGAAGCCGCCGAAGGGGGCCTCCATGTTGCGGGCGACGGTGTTGATGCCGACGCCGCCGGAGCGCAGGCGGCGGGCGACGCGGAAGGCGCGGGAGATGTCGGCGGACCAGACGTAGTCGATCAGGCCGTAGTCGGAGTCATCGGCGAGGGCCACGCCCTCGTCCTCTTCGTCGAAGGGGATCACGGAGACCACGGGTCCGAAGATCTCCTCGCGCGCGACCCGCATGTCGGCGGTGCAGTCGGCCAGGAGGGTGGGGCGGACGTAGAAACCCCGGTCCAGGGGCGGGCGTTCGCCGCCTGTCAGCAGCACCGCGCCTTCCTTGCGGCCCAGTTCGATGTACGACTCGACGCGGGCCCGGTGCTCGGCGGAGATGAGCGGGCCGACGACCGTGGCCGGGTCGCGGGGGTCGCCGATCGGCAGGCGGTGGGCGTAGGCGGCCAGTTGCTCGACCAGGCGGTCGTACACCGGGCGCTGGGCCAGGACCCGGGTGGGGGCGGTGCAGATCTGGCCGCTGTAGAAGGAGAAGGTGGTGCCGATGCCCGCGACGGCGGCGGAGAGGTCGGCGTCGGCGAACACCAACGCGGCTCCCTTGCCGCCCAGTTCCATCAGCTGCCGTTTCATGCCCCGGCCGCACACCTCCGCGATGCGCCGGCCGACGGCGGTGGAGCCGGTGAAGCTGACCATGTCGATGTCGGGCGAGGCCACCGCGGCCTCGCCGACCGCGGTGGCACGGCCGGAGACGACGTTCACCACACCGCGCGGCACCCCGGCCTCTTCCAGCGCCTCGGCCATTCGGTAGACGGACAGCGGGTCCTGCGGGGCGGGTTTGACCACGACCGTGTTGCCCATGGCGAGCGCGGGGGCGATCTTGCCCGCGGGGTTGGCCCAGGGGTTGTTGTAGGAGGTGACGCAGGCGACGACGCCCACGGGCTGCCGGATCACCAGCGCGCTCATGACGGCCGCCCCGCCCATCGGCCCGGCCTCGTTGAGCTGCGGCGCAACGGGCCACTCGGCGGGTTCCACCCGGGCGTAGCGGCGGAAGCGGGCGGCGGCGACGCCGACCTGGAGCGCGCGGGCGGTGCCGGTCGTGGCCCCCGTCTCGGCGCGGGCGAGGTCGGCGTAGGGCACCAGGCGGGACCGGATGATCTCGGCCGCGCGGCCGAGCAGCGCCGCCCGTTCCTCGGGGCGGGTCCGCGACCAGGGCCCGAACGCCTCGCGCGCCGCCGCGCAGGCCGCCCGGACCTGCTCGGGCGAGGCCTCGGGGGCGTGGCCGACGGTCTCCTCGGTGGCGGGGTCGATGACCGGGTAGTGGCCGAGGTCAGGATCGGTCCACTCCCCCGCGATGAAAAGCCGCTGGCCGGTGGGGTGTCCCCGGTCCGCGGGGAGCCGCTCGCTCATCGGGTGCTCACCGTCCGGGTGTCCCGCCCCGAGCGCAGCACCTTGCCCGGTACGGCCCCGCTCACCACGTCGTCCCGGATCGCCTCCACCCCGCCGACCCATACGGCCCGCACCCCGATCGCCCGCGAGTCCAGCCGGGGGCTGTCCCCCGGCAGGTCGTGCACCAGCCGGGCCTGGCCCGCGTCGATCCGCTCCGGGTCGAGGAGGACCAGGTCCGCGTGCCAGCCCCGCTGGATCTGTCCGCGCTCGCGCAGCCCGAACAGCCGCGCGGGGTCGTCGGTCAGCATCTTCACGGCCTGCGCGAGGCCGACGAGTTTCCGGCCGCGCAGACAGTCCCCGAGGAAGCGGGTGGTGTACGGCGCCCCGCACATCCGGTCCAGATGGGCGCCCGCGTCGGAGCCGCCGAGCAGGACGTCCTCGTGCCGCCAGGTCTCGGCGCGCAGGGCCCAGGAGGCGGGGTCGTTGTCGGTGGGCATCGGCCACAGGACCGTACGCAGCCGGTCGTTGGCGCAGATCTCCACCAGGCAGTGGAAGGGGTCCTGTCCGCGTTCCTCCGCGATGTCCCGGACGACCCGGCCGCCGAGCCCCCGGTTGGCCTCGCTGTAGGTGTCGCCGATGACGTAGCGCCCGAAGTTCGCGAGCCGCCGGAAGACGCCCGCCTCCTTGGAGCGGGCCCGGCGCAGCAGCTCGGCCCGGACGTCGGGGTCCCGCAGCCGCGCGATGCGTTCGGGGACCGGGAGTCCGAGGATCTCGCCCCAGCCGGGGATGAGGTTGAGGGCGCAGAAGGTGCCGAGGGACATGTTCATCGGGGTGAGGATCGGCATGGTGAGGGCGACGATCCGGCCGCCCGCCTTCCGGGCCCGTTCGCTCGCGCCGAGCTGCCGGGGCACGCGTTCGGGCACGGCGGCGTCGACGGTGAGGACGTTCCAGTTCAGGGGGCGTCCGGCGGCCGCGCTCATCTCGGTCAGCAGATCGATCTCGGCGTCGCTGAACTGGTCGAGGCAGCCGGCCACGATCGCCTCGATCTGGGTGCCCTCGTGCTCCCCGACGGCCCGGGACAGCGCGATCAGCTCGGCGGGTCCGGCGTGCCGGGAGGCGACGGGGCGGCCGTCCCCGTCGGAGTGCGTACGGGACTGGGTGGTCGAGAGTCCCCAGGCACCGGCGTCCATGGCATCGCGCAACAGCCTTACCATCGCCGCCAGTTGCTCTTCGTCCGGCTGGCCGCCGACGGCGTCCGGGCCCATGACGTACCGGCGCAGCGCGCAATGCCCCACCATGAAACCGACGTTGACCGCCGTCCGCCCCTCCAGGGCGTCGAGGTAGTCCCCGAAGGTGTGCCAGTTCCAGGGCGTCCCCTGCTCCAGCGCGACCAGGGACATGCCCTCCACCTTGGACATCATCCGCCGGGTGTAGTCGGCGTCCTCGGGGCGGCCGGGGTGCAGCGGCGCGAGCGTGAACCCGCAGTTCCCGGCGGCCACGGTCGTCACCCCGTGATTGAGGGAGGGCGTGGCGTACGGGTCCCAGAACAGCTGGGCGTCGTAGTGGGTGTGCGGATCGACGAAGCCGGGGGTGAGTACGAGTCCCCGGGCGTCCTCGCTGGTGCGGGCCTCGGTGTCGATCCGGCCGAGTGCGGCGATCCGGCCGTCGCGCAGGCCGACGTCCGCGACGTAGGCGGGGTTGCCGGTGCCGTCGACGACGGTGGCGTCCTTGATGAGGTGATCGAGCATGTTCTCCGAACCTCCTCAGACCGCCGCCTGCCGGAACCGTGACGTCCGGTGCACCGGGTCCGTGTCGATCTCCGGGATCACGTGCTCCCCGATCAGCCGGATCGTCTGGAGCGTCTCCTCCTTCGGCACCCCCACCGGCAGCCCGAAGCTGAGCTGGTCCGCGCCCGCCTCCTCCCAGCGCCCGCACTGCCGCCGCACCTCCGACGGGTCGCCGCAGATCAGCAGCTCCTCCTCGATCAGCAGCTCCACGAACTCCGGGGTGTACGGCGGCAGCGTCTCCGGCCACTCCGGGAAGCCCTCGGGCCGCGGGAACGTGTCGTGGTAGCGGAAGACCAGCGAGGGCAGATAGTGCAGCCCGCCGTTCACCGCGATCTCGATCGCCTCCGCGTGGGTCGGCGCGCAGATCGCCGTCGTCGTCACCATCACGTTGTCGTTGACGAACTCCCCCACCGGTTCGGCGTCCACGACCGCCGTCTTGTACTGCTCCAGCACCCACTCCATGTCGGCGACCTTCTGGATGCTGAAGCCGAGCACACCGAGCCCCTTCTTCGCGGCCATGGCGTACGACGCCGGGGACCCGGCCGCGTACCACATCGCCGGGTGCGACCTCCCGTACGGCTTCGGCAGGACCTTGCGCGGCGGGAGCTGCCAGTGCTTGCCCTGGAAGCCCTCGTACTCGTCCTGGAGCCACATCTTCGGGAACTCGGCGATCGTCTCCTCCCAGATCTCCTTGGTGTGGTTCATGTCGGTGATGCCGGGCAGGAAGCCGAGGATCTCGTGGCTGCCGGCGCCCCGCCCGCTGCCGAACTCGAAGCGGCCCTCGGTGAGATGGTCGAGCATGGCGACCTTCTCGGCGACCTTCACCGGGTGGTTGACGGGGGCGAGCGGGTTGAAGATCCCGGAGCCGAGGTGGATGCGGTCGGTGGCGTGTGCCAGGTAGCCCAGGAACACGTCGTTGGCGGACAGATGGGAGTACTCCTCCAGGAAGTGGTGCTCGGAGGCCCACGCGTACTTGAAGCCGGACCGGTCCGCCTGGATGACGTACTCGGTCTCCTCCATCAGCGCCTTGTGCTCGGCGAGCGGGTCGGTCTCGGCGCGCTTGCCGACGTATCCCTGTACAAAGAGCCCGAATTCCACGGCGGTTCACCGTCCCAGGGGTGAAGTGATGGGAACTGACACTCCGTCAGATCGAGGCCGACTGTCGCACCGGCCACCGCGACCGTCAATAGCCGACGCCCGCCAGCCAGCCCCCGTCGATCACAAAGGGCTGCCCGGTGATGTACGAGGAGTCGTCCGAGGTGAGGAAGAGCGCGAGGCGGGCCACCTCCTCGGGGCGGCCCACCCGGCCGAGCGGCACCAGCTTGCGGTACAGCTCGTCCAGCGCCCGGTCCAGCTCCTCCGGGTCGGCGTCCGGGTCCAGGCGGGCCGGGTTGGACATGGGGGTGTCGATGGCGCCCGGACAGATCGCGTTGACCCGTATCCGCCGGGGGGCCAGCTCCAGCGCGGCCACCCGGGTCAGGCCCAGAATGGCGTGCTTGGTCGCCGCGTACGTGCCCACGGCCGGCATGCCGGTCAGCGCCGTGTAGGAGGCGGTGTTGACGATCGTGCCGCCCTCCGCCAGCTCCGGCGCCACCGTCTTGATGCCCAGGAAGCAGCCGACCTGGTTGACCTGGACCACCTGCATGAACTCGTCCAGCGGGGTGTCCACGAGGGCGTTGAAGCGCAGGATGCCCGCGTTGTTGACCAGCCCGTCGATCCGCCCGTACGCCTCCTTGGCCGCCGTGACGGCCGCCCGCCAGCCGTCCTCGGAGCGGACGTCCAGGTGGACGTAGCGCGCCCCGATCTCCTCGGCCAGCGCCTGCCCCCGGTCGTCCAGCACATCCGTGACGACCACCCGCGCGCCCTCCGCCCGGAAGAGCCGCGCCTCCTGCTCGCCCTGCCCGCGCGCCGCGCCGGTGATGACGACGACCCGCCCGTCCAGTCCGCCCATGACGCTCCTCGTCAGTCGGTGAGCAGCGGCGCGACGGTGGCCCCGAACGCGCCGATCTGGTCGATGAGTTCGGCCCGGCTCCGGCTGCGGAACCGCACCTGGATCTGGTCCACGCCCATCGCCGGGTACGCCCGCAGCGACCGGGCGATCTCCTCGGGCGGCCCGGTGAGGGTGCGCGGCCCGACGTCCCAGCCCGGCTCCCCCACGTACAGCGCCTCGGTGATCGCGCCGACGGTGAACTCCCCTTCCAAAGTCGCCTCTTCGCGCAGTCTGCGGATCCGGGCGAGCTGTCCGGGCAGCCGTGCGCGCGGGTCCCCCTGCGGCAGCCAGCCGTCCGCCTTCAGCGCGGCCCGGCGTACGGCGGCGGGGGACGAGCCGCCGACCCAGAGGGGGACGTGCCGCTGTGCCGGGCGGGGGAGCTGGCCGAGGTCGGCGAAGTCGTACCGTTTCCCGTGGTGTTCGGGGTACTCGGCGGGTCCGAGCGCGGCCCGCAGCGCGTCGATCGTCTCGTCCAGGACCGCGCCCCGCCACTCGAACTCGGCGCCGACGGCCTCGAATTCCTCCCGTACGTGTCCGGCGCCCACCCCGAGGATCAGCCGGCCGCCGGAGAGCCGGTCGAGGGTGGCGTACTGCTTGGCGGTGAGCAGGGGGTGGCGCAGGCCCACCACGGCGACATGGCTGAGCAGCCGGACGCGTTCGGTGACGGCGGCGAGATGGGCGAGGGTGGCGACGGGGTCGTACCAGACCGTGCCCATGGCCGGGGCGAGGCGGCGCGGCACGGCTACATGGTCGCAGCAGGCCACATAGCCGAAGCCGGCCCGGTCGGCGGCCCTGGCGACCGCCACCAGATCTGCGGGCCCGGCCCCGGCCTCCCACGCCTCCGCGTACAGGGTGCTCTGCGACTGCACGGGCAGCTGGATGCCGTGGGTGAGGCTCACGCGGGCCCCTGCCACAGGCCGTCCGGAGTCAGCTCCAGCAGTTCGATCGCGTTGCCCCGTACGATCCGTTCCACCACGTCCGCCGGGAGGTGCCCCATCTGGGCCTCGCCGACCTCGCGGGACTTGGGCCAGGTGGAGTCGGAGTGCGGGTAGTCGGTCTCGTACAGGACGTTGCCGACGCCGATCGAGTCGAGGTTGCGCAGGCCGAAGGCGTCGTCGAAGAAGCAGCCGTAGACGTGCTCGGCGAACAGCTCGGACGGCGGCCGGGTGACCTTGTCGGCGACCCCGCCCCAGCCACGGTTCTCCTCCCACACCACGTCGGCGCGTTCCAGGATGTACGGGATCCAGCCGATCTGGCCCTCGGCGTACATCACTCTGAGGTTCGGGAAGCGTTCGAACTTGCCGCTCATCAGCCAGTCGACCATGGAGAAGCAGCAGTTGGCGAAGGTGATGACGGAGCCGACGGCGGGCGGGGCGTCGGCGGAGGTGGAGGGCATCCGGCTGCTGGAGCCGATGTGCATGGCCACGACCGTGCCGGTCTCGTCGCAGGCGGCGAGGAAGGGGTCCCAGGCATCGGTGTGCACGGAGGGCAGGCCGAGGTGCGGGGGGATCTCGGAGAAGGCGACGGCCCGCACCCCGCGCGCCGCGTTCCGCCGCACCTCGGCGGCGGCCGACTCCGGGTCCCACAGGGGGATGAGGGTGAGCGGTATCAGTCGGCCGTGCGCGGCGGGGCCGCACCACTCCTCCACCATCCAGTCGTTGTAGGCGCGCACACAGAGCAGGGCGAGTTCGCGGTCGCGGGCCTCGGTGAAGGTCTGGCCGCAGAAGCGGGGGAAGGTGGGGAAACACAGCGCGGACTGCACATGGTTGACGTCCATGTCGGCGAGGCGCGCGGGGACGTCGTACGAACCGGGGCGCATCTGCTCGTAGGTGATGACCTCCAGCCGCACCTCGTCGCGGTCGACGCCGACGGCGGTGTCGAGGCGGGTGAGGGGGCGGCGCAGGTCCCCGTAGACCCACCAGTCGCCGAGCGGGCCCTCGTCGCCCGCCTCGCCCATGACCGGCCGGAAGCGGCCACCGAGGAAGGTCATCTCCTTGAGCGGGGCGCGCACGATACGGGGCCCGGTGTCCCGGTGGCGCGCCGGCAGCCGGTCCTGCCAGACGCCCGCGGGCTCCACGGTGTGGTCGTCCACGGAGATGATCAGCGGAAATGTGCTCGCGTGGGTGTCCATGGCGCCCACGGTAGCGCTGATCTGACGGACCGTCAGCTGTTGTGGAGGGCCCGGTATGTGCGAAGAGCATGTGTGGGGTTTGTGGACTGCCGCCCGGCGGTCTGTGATCGGCGTCTCGCACGGCTGACGCAACCACCCGGAACAAGGCAAACTGACGGGGTTGTCTGTGATGCCTAGGGGGCGAACGCATGGACGGTCGGCCGCGAGTGCCTGAGCAGCGGCGTCCCGGCTCCGCGAGAAACGCGGAACCGGAGGCGCTGCGGTTCGGCGTGCTCGGTCCGGTGCGGGCCTGGCGCGGCGGGGAAGTCCTGGCCACGGGCTCCCCGCAGCAGCGGGCCCTGCTGGCCGCCCTGCTGCTGCGCGAGGGCCGCACCGCCACGGCGGCGGAGCTGATCGACGCGCTGTGGGGACCCGAACCGCCCTCGCAGGCGCTGGCGGCCGTCCGCACGTACGCGTCCCGGCTGCGCAAGGTCCTGGACCCCGGGGTGCTGGTGAGCGAGTCCGGCGGGTACGCGATCCGCGGGCTCGGCGAGGGCGCGCTGGACCTCGTACAGGCCCAGGACCTCGGCGCGGAGGCGGAGAAGGCGCGCGGCTCCGGGGATCTGGCCCGGGCCCGCGCGCTGCTCAACGAGGCGCTGGACCTGTGGGACGGCGAGCCCCTGGCCGGGGTGCCCGGACCCTACGCGGACACGCAGCGGGTGCGCCTGGAGGAATGGCGGCTCGGCCTGCTGGAGTCCCGCCTGGACATGGACCTGGAGCAGGGCTGCCACGCGGAGGCGGTGTCCGA
>NZ_JBFBFF010000029.1:0-56014 GCF_040684035.1 Streptomyces sp. NPDC093018 | reverse complement strand
TCGGACACCGCCTCCGCGTGGCAGCCCTGCTCCAGGTCCATGTCCAGGCGGGACTCCAGCAGGCCGAGCCGCCATTCCTCCAGGCGCACCCGCTGGGTCTCCGCGTAGGGTCCGGGCACCCCGGCCAGGGGCTCGCCGTCCCACAGGTCCAGCGCCTCGTTGAGCAGCGCGCGGGCCCGGGCCAGATCCCCGGTGCCGCGCGCCTTCTCCGCCTCCGCGCCGAGGTCCTGGGCCTGTACGAGGTCCAGCGCGCCCTCGCCGAGCCCGCGGATCGCGTATCCGCCGGACTCGCTCACCAGTACCCCGGGGTCCAGGACCTTGCGCAGCCGGGACGCGTATGTGCGGACGGCCGCCAGCGCCTGCGAGGGCGGTTCGGGCCCCCACAGCGCGTCGATCAGCTCCGCCGCCGTGGCGGTGCGGCCCTCGCGCAGCAGCAGGGCGGCCAGCAGGGCCCGCTGCTGCGGGGAGCCCGTGGCCAGGACTTCCCCGCCGCGCCAGGCCCGCACCGGCCCCAGCAGCGCGAAACGCAGCCCCGCCGACGCCCCCGGCGGCACCGGCACCGGCCGGCCGGGAGTGACGCTCCCGGCCGGCCCGTACCCCGCCCCCGCCACGGCCGCCTCGATACCCCCGTGCACCACCGGCCCCACCGCCCCCGCCGTCCGGGGCGCGGGCGGGGAGGGCGTGTCCCGGCCGAGCGCGCGCCGCCAGGCGTCGATCCACAGCGGATGCTCGGCCGCCGCGACGGAACACGCCGTCAAGAACCCCGTCAGCTGGTGGATGTCACGGGGCACGGTCCGGCCGCCGACGATGCGGTGGGCCGTGCTGTGCGGCAGCCGGCCCGTACCCGCCCGTTCCTCCATCTCCCGTACCGGGGGCCGCCCCGCCAGCTCGTACAGTCTGC
Organism: Streptomyces sp. NPDC093018; assembly: GCF_040684035.1. Taxonomy (NCBI): domain Bacteria; kingdom Bacillati; phylum Actinomycetota; class Actinomycetes; order Kitasatosporales; family Streptomycetaceae; genus Streptomyces; species Streptomyces sp. NPDC093018. The sequence goes on along the minus strand of NZ_JBFBFF010000029.1, from coordinate 55,113 downwards.
GCAGCCCGGCCCGCAGAGCCTCGACGCCGTCGATGCCGAGCGGATCGGGCGAACCGCCGCCCGGTGTACGGAAGTTGCGCCTGCGGGCCTTCAGCCACAGCTGCATCGCCTTCTTCTCCGACGCCCCGCAGGCCCGCGCGTACGCGCGTACGCTGCGCGCGCTGGGCACGGCCCGCGCCGATGCCGCCCGTTGCAGGGTGGTGGCATGGCATCCCGCCAGCACCGCGAGCTGCGCGTACGAGTGTCCGCTCGCCGAGCGCTGGTCGCGCAGCCACTGGGCCAGCGCGACCAGCTCCCGGTTCGGCGAGACGATCGGGTTCTCCTTGCGCCCCACCACCGTGACCGTCAGGGCGCGGTGACGGCCCGTACGGTACGCAGCAGCAGGCGGCCGGGCCCCTGTCCTTGCAGCGCGGTGAGCGTGCCGGCCGCGACCGCGCCGGCGCCGCCCAGCACCGCCAGGACCGAGGTGAGGTCCCAGCCGCTCACCGACAGCGCGCAGGCCAGCACGGTGATCACCACGATGACCAGAGCGTCGGGAAGACAGGGCCGTTGCCGGCAGGACGAGCCGTGGACCGCGCAGCGGGCCGGTTCGGGCGTGCGAGACATGCGGGTGCCTCCTGAGATCGGGAAGCCCTCGGCGCGCGAGGCGGGCGAGGGGGTTGCGGGCTCCAAGTCCGTTCATCCGGGCGGCGTTTGCCGACGCCGACCGGATCTGCATGGTGCCACCCGCCGAACGGGCGGGGGGATACCCTTCCCGCTCTTTGATGCGCCCGCGTCCACGCCCGCGTCCGCCCGCCGCCCGCCACGGCCTGGGCCCCGACCAGCCGGTTCCCGCCCGGGCACGCCGCGGGCAGGGCATCGTGGGCGCGTAGATGCGCGGGCCGTCCCAATCACGCCGCGACGCGGTTCATCGATCGTTCAGGGCCGGGCGGCAACCTCTACCGGTGTCGGAACACGACTCCTGAGCGTTGCGGGCTCCACCAAGACGACCGGGAACCCGGCGGGACCACGTTGCCGCGTGCCCCCGCAGCCGGCGCCCTCCCGGAGGGCGCCGGCGGGACGACACCGCACCCCGCACGGCCCCGCGGACACCCCGGCACCGGGCGGCACCACTTTCGGGAAGCGGCGCGAGCACGCGAGACGGCGCACGGGGCCCGACCCCGGCGGAGCCGTGCTCACGGCAGTGCAGCTGTCCGGATCGTCGACAGCGCGTACGGGCGCGCGTTCCGCGCACGCCCCCGTACACCTCACATGACCCCGCGGCCACGGACCCGGTGGGCCCACCGCCGGCCCGCCGACCCCCGCTCACCTCCCGCTCACGGACACCGCGCCCGCCCCACCGCCCCCGCCACCGTCAGCGGCACCGTCAGGCCCGCCGCCAGCCAGAACAACGGCCGGTACGCGTGCGCCTGCGCGGCCGGAGCCGCCAGCATGCCGGCCACCGCACCGCCCGCGTACAGGGCGACCCCGAACAGGGCCACCCCGGTCGCCCGGGCCGCCGCGGACACGGCGGTCGCCCACGACTGCACCGTGGAGTGCAGGAACGACCAGCCGCCCCCCAGCAGCAGTGCCACCACCACGAGGACCCCGGCCCGCTGGCTGTACCCGGCGAGCAGATACGCCACCATGGTCTGGGCGCCGCCGGCCACGATCAGCCGTACCGGACTCCACCTGCCGACGAGCCGCCCCACCACCCGCGCCGCGCCCATCGACCCGACCCCGTACAGGGCCGCGACCGCCCCCGCGAGGGCCACGGGAACCCCGCGCGCCTCCAGCGCCGGCGCCAGATACGTCAAGAAGCCCAGCAGCACCGCCCCTTCGAGCAGCGCCACCGCCATGACGTACCACTGCCACCGCGAACACAGCACCACCCGCAGCGGCACCGCCGCCCCGGGACGTTCCCGCGGCGGCTCGGGCAGCCGCCGCAGCGCCACCGCCAGGACCGCGGCGAGGACGCCGGGCAGCGCGAACACCAGCCGCCAGCCGAGCCAGTGCGCCACCAGCCCGGCCACCAGCGTGGCCGTCGCCGTGCCCAGCGCGAAGGCGCTCATCAGGGCGCTCAGCGGCCGCTGCCGTACCGCAGCGGGCACCGTGTCGCCCACATACGTCAGACACACCGCGATCGCGGCCGCGAAGAACCCCCCGGCCACCACACGGGCCCCGATCAGCACGGGGACGCTGGGCGCGAGAGCCGAGGCGAACGCGGCCGGCGCCGCCCCGGCGAGGGAGACCCGCAGCACCCGCACCCGCCCCCACCGGTCACTGGCCACCCCCCACACCGGCTGCGCCAGCCCGTAGGCGAGGTAGTAGCCGCTCGCGGCCGCCGCCACGGTGTGCAGCGGGGCCCCGAGCCGGGACGCGAGGACGACGAGCATGGGGGCGATGCAGAAACGGTCGAAGTTGCTGACGAACCCGGCCGCCCGCAACAGCCGCACCGCAGAGGCGGGCAGGGCCGCCACCGGCGCCGCGACGATGCTGGTACTCACAAGAGGGACACTCCCTGTTCCGGAAAAGAAAAGAGGACGGGGACGGGGACGGAAACAGGACCGGCCACCCGGCGGCGGACCCGGCCCGCCACCAGCCCACCACGGCCCCCGACAGGGCGAGGCCGGAAGGCTATTACCCTTGCTCACACCCACCCGGGCCCGCCCGCGAACCCGGCCACGGCACCATCGAGGGGACGACACACCCCGGTGGTGAACACCCCGCTGCCCGAAGGAGAGATCGCTGCCGACGACGCCCCACGGGTTCCCCCACCGTGAGCTGGGCGCCTTCCTGCGCTCGCGCCGCGAACGGCTCGCCCCGCACACCGTCGGCCTGCCCGCCGCCCCCGGCCGCCGCACACCGGGCCTGCGCAGAGCCGAAGTCGCCGAACGCGCCGGCATCAGCCTCTCCTGGTACACCTGGCTGGAGCAGGGCCGGGTGCGCACCTCCCCGCAGGTACTGCGCGCCGTGGCCCGGGCCCTGCGCCTGGACGAGGCGGAGACCGCGCACGTCCTGTCGTTCACCGCCGAGGACAGGCCCCCCGCAGACCCTCCCACCTACGTCTCCCGGAACCTGCTCACCCTCGTCCAGGGCATGGCCCCCCACCCCGCCGTGGTCCTGGACCCGCACTGGGACCTGTTGGCGTGGAACGCCTCGTACGCCGCCCTGCTGACCGACCCCGCGCGCCTGCACCCCAAGGAACGCAACCTGCTGTGGCTGGTGTTCTGCTGGCCGCCGGCCCGCACCCTCCTCGCCGACTGGCCGCGCGAAGCCCGTGCCCTGCTCGGCCAGTTCCGCTCCCGGGCCGCTCGCCGCCCGGACGACCCCCGCTTCACCGAACTCCTCGGCCGGCTCCTCACCGACCCCGACGCGGCCCGCTGGTACGCCGACCGCGAGACCACCGCCTTCCAGCCCTCCGTACGCCGCTTCCACCACCCGGCGGCGGGCGAACTGCGCCTGCGCTACGTCAAACTGGCCGCCGTCGACGAACCCGGCCACCACCTGCTGACCTACCTCCCCGACGACCCCGCCTCCCACGACGCCCTGCGCCACCTGGAGAACACCGCCCCGAGCCCCTGACCCGGGAGAGGACCATGGCAAGCCCGTACGACGCCGACACCACGGCCCCGCACGCTCGCCCGCTGATGACACGGGCCCTCACCCGGGAGGCCGACCGCGCCCGGCACCTCCTGGCCGGCGGCCGGTGGCGCCCCGCCGCCCGCGACACGGAGGCCGCGACAGCAGTCCTCGTCGGCCTCACCGCCCCCCTCCCGGCCCAACACGCGCCGACCGAAAGGCGGTTGGCCGTGGCCCGGGACCGGCGCCTCCAGCGCATCCTGCGCACCACCCTGCACCACCTCGACGCGGGCGTCGTCAGCCCGCCCGCCGCCGCCCTCCTCGCCGCCGTCGCCCGCGCCCTCCTGCCCTGGCACGCCCACCCGAACCCGCCGCCCGCCGCCGCGGCCCCCGCCCACACCACCGCACCGCACCCCCCGGGCCGCGCACCGACACCGCCGACGGAAGCGGGCGAGGCCCTCCTGCCCGCCCTGATCGCCCTGTTCACCACCCTGGCCGCACCACCCCCACCCGGCACCGCCCCGCTCACCCCCGCCGCCGAGCCCTGGCACGCCCGCCACGAGGGCCACTTCCGCCGCTACGGCAGGCCCGCCCCCGGGGTGTGGACGGCCGAGACCGTCGGCTGCCCCGGATGCGGCGGCACGACGGGCCCCTGGACGGTGGTCTGCGACTGGCAGGCGATCACGCTGGGCTGCGCGTGCGGTACGGCCACCCGCGCGCACGGCCTCGCCTTCTCGGAGGTCTGGCTTCTGATGCCGGACGGGTGACCGGGCGCCCCGGCCGCCCCGGTCCGGGCCCGGCCGGTGACGGTGTCGGCTCTTTGTCGGCGCCGACGGCGCCGTGTCGGTGAACTGTCGACGCCCGCCCGGACAGTGGAGCCCACCGGACACCGGCCCCCGCCGGGTCCCGGCCTCGGAGCACCCCGACGACGGGAAGGACCCCTCTCTCATGACCACGGACGTCACGATCATCGGTGCCGGGCTCGGCGGCCTCACCCTCGCCCGTGTCCTGCACCTGCACGGCATACCGGCCACGGTCTACGAGGCGGAACCCTCACCGACCGCCCGCTCGCAGGGCGGACTGCTCGACATCCACGACTACAACGGCCAACTCGCCATCGAAGCAGCCGACTTGACGCAGGAATTCCGGGCCGCCGTCCTGGTCGGCCGGCAGGCGATGCGCGTCCTCGACGCGGACGGGAGCGTCCTGTTCGAGCAGAGCGACGACGGCACCGGCGGGCGCCCCGAGGTGCCGCGCGGCGAACTGCGCCGGATCCTCCTCGACTCGCTGCCGCCCGGCACCGTCCGCTGGGGCCACAAGGTCACCGGCGCCCGCGCCCTGGGTGAGGGCCGCCACGAGGTGGTCTTCGCCGACGGCACGCGCGTCGCCACCGGCCTGCTGGTCGGCGCGGACGGCGCCTGGTCACGTATCCGCCCCCTGCTCACCGCGGCCGAACCCGCATACACCGGCAGGTCGGTCGTGGAGACCTACCTGTACGACGCCGCCACCCGCCACCCGGCCACCGCGAAGGCGGTCGGCGGCGGCTCGATGATGGTGCCCGCGCGGAACCGGGAGATCTTCGCCCACCGGGAGCGGGACGACACCCTGCACGCCTACGTGGGCCTGACAAGGACACAGGACTGGTTCGCCGCCGTCGACTTCACCGACCCGGCGGCGGCCGCCGCGCGGATCGCGGCCGAGTTCGAGGGCTGGGCGCCGGAACTCACCGCGCTGATCACCGCCACCGACACCGCACCGGTCCTGCGCCCCCTGCACGCCCTGCCGGCCGGGACCCGCTGGGACCGCGTCCCCGGCGTGACCCTCCTGGGCGACGCCGCGCACCTGGCCGCTCCCGACGGCGAGGGCGCCAACCTGGCCATGCTCGACGGCGCCGAACTCGGCCGGGCGCTCGCCGCCCGCCCCGGCGACGTGGAGGCCGCGCTCGCCGCCCACGAGCAGGCCATGTTCGAACGCGTCCGGGAATCCGGCCAAATCCTCGGGCTCGAGCCCGGCGACATCACGGCCGAGGACCTGGCAGCCGCGTTCGCCCGGATGTCCGCCCGCCACGAACAGCCCTGAAAGCCTCAGGGCTGCGGTCCGGGCCACGCGCCCGGGCCGCAGCGCCGGAACGGGTGTGCACGAAGCTCAGTCGAGCTCGTCGGGGTGGGGCCCGGTGCGCAGGCCGCGGTCGAGGGCGGCCAGGGCCTGCATCTCCTCGGCGGTGAGCGTGAAGCCGAGGACGTCGAAGTTCTCGCGGATGCGGGCGGGGGTGACCGACTTGGGGATGACGATGTTGCCCAGCTGGAGGTGCCAGCGGATGACGATCTGGGCGGGGGACCTGCCGTACTTGACGGCCAGGCCGGCGATGACCGGCTCGCCGAGCACGGCGCCCTGGGCGAGCGGGCTCCAGGCCTCGGTGGCGATCGCGTGCTCGGCGTGGAACGCGCGCAGCTCGGCCTGCTGGAGGCCGGGGTGCAGCTCGATCTGGTTGACGGCCGGGGTCAGCGCGGCGTCCTCCAGCAGCCTGCGCAGGTGGCCGGGCTGGAAGTTGGAGACACCGGCGGCGCGGATACGGCCCTCACCGGCGAGGCGCTCCAGGGCCCGCCAGGAGTCGCGGTACAGGTCGCGGGCGGGGGCGGGCCAGTGGATCAGGTAGAGGTCGACGTGGTCGAGGCCGAGCGCCGCGAGGCTGGTGTCGAAGGCGCGCAGGGTGGCGTCGTAGCCCTGGTCGGCGTTCCACACCTTGGTGGTGACGAACAGGTCCTCGCGGGGCAGCCCGGAGGCGGCCAGCGCCCGTCCGACGCCCTTCTCGTTGCCGTAGATCGCGGCGGTGTCGATGCTGCGGTAGCCGGTCTCCAGCGCGGTGGTGACGGCGGCGGTGGTCTCGTCGTCGGGGACCTGGAAGACGCCGAAGCCGAGCTGGGGGATCTCGACGCCGTTGCCGAGCGTGACGGCCGGGACGGAGGTGGGTGCCATGGTGCGGTTGCTCCTTCGGACGGTACGGGGCATGTGCGCGCGCCGGCCCCGGGCGTGGGCGCCGCACACCCCGCCAAACTAATTGCGCACGCCTTTAAATGCAAACGCGGGCAATGTGTGGGTGCATCGGCGTGCGCCGGGTGTGAGACGGGGCACGGACCGCACCGCGGCCCAGAGGGGGCGCGGCGGCTTCGCCGGGGACGGTGCGGCCGGCGGTTCAGGGAAGGATCGAGTCGACGTAGCCGCCGTCGACGCGCAGGGCGCCGCCGGTGGTGGCGGAGGCCAGCGGCGAGGCGAGGTAGACGACCATGTGGGCGATCTCCTCGGGCTCGATCAGGCGCTGGATCAGGGACTGGGGCCGGTACTTGACCATGAACGCGCGCTGCGCCTCGTCCCAGGGCAGGTCGTCGCCGACGAGTTCGCGGACGAACTGCTCGACCCCGCCGGTGTGGGTGGGTCCGGCGATGACGGAGTTGACGGTGACGCCGGTCCCGGCGGCGTCCTTGGCGAATCCGCGGCCGACGGCGAGCAGCGCGGTCTTCGTCATGCCGTAGTGGATCATCTCGGCGGGAACGGCCACGGCGGAGTCGCTGGCGAGGTCGAGGATCCGCCCCCAGCCACGTTCCTTCATCCCGGGCAGGTAGGCGCGGATGAGGCGGACCGCGGACAGGACGTTGACCTCGAAGTAGCGGCGCCATTCGGCATCGTCGATCTCCAGCGGGGCGGCGCTGCCGAAGATGCCGAGGTTGTTGACGAGGATGTCGAGCGCGGGCACGGCCGCAAGGACCTCGGCGGCGCCCTCCTCGGTCGCGAGGTCGCCCGCGGCGCCGGTGACGTCCTCGCTGCCGGAGCCGGCGCGCACGGTGCGCACGGCACCGGCGACGCGTTCCTCACCGCGGCCGTTGACGACGACGCGGGCCCCCGCGCGGGCGAGTGCGGTGGCGATGGCCAGGCCGATGCCCTGGGTGGAGCCGGTGACCAGGGCGGTGCGGCCGGAGAGATCGATCTGCATGATGGGTTCTTCCCGTCGAGGCGGTGGCGCCGGCGCGGCGCCTCCCGGTGCCGCCCGTCCTGCGGCCGGGGTGACGGACCCGGGGATCACGATGCTCCCGGCCCCCGGCCGCGGCCGCGCCACGGACCGCACCGGAGTTACGCCATGCGCCCCAGCGTTTTCCCACGATCGCCCCGCCGCCGGGGCCGGGTGGACGTGCGAGGACGCCTCCGGCCCGATCGGCCCGCTCTTCTCCCACGCCCGCTACGGCGGCCCCCTGGGGCTCTGGATCCAAGAGCAGAGGCATCGTCACGGCCCGGCAGCAGCCGGCCGGCGTGATGCCCCCGTACGCTCCGGCGGTTCCCGGAGCGGGGCCCTGGCCCGGCTTCCGCGGTCCATGACGGCGCGTCACCGGTCAGACGGCGAAGAGGACTTCCCTCTGCGGCGGGACCGGAGGGTCGAGGACATCACGGAGACGGACGATGTCCCGGCGCCATTTCGGCCCGTCCACGGCCTCATCCCACACCACGGCGAGTTCGCAGGGCCCGCCGAGCGCCTGGTCCAGGGCCGCGACGGCGAGCGCCCGGAGATCCGCGGGGAATGGAGGCAGCGGCTCCGACGGGCCGTAGCCCGGACCTGAGGGCCCACCGGCAGGATGCTGCGCGACGACCGGCGCCGCCGCGGCGACCGCCCGCTCGGCGTCGGGAATCTCCAGGAACTCCACGTCGGCGGCGGCGCGTTCGAGGACCCGGCGGATCATGGGCACGCGCCTCGCTGTGGCCGCCTCGTCCAGGCCGCCGGCGAAATCGGCGGCGGCGTCATTGTCGAAGGGGCCGATGCCTCAGGTTCCCACGCGATCTGCTCGACCAGTCGTCCGGGGATCCTCGCACCGGCCACCGGCAACGGGCCCGGGAGGCAAGCCGTACGCGCCGTCACGACAGCCGGTGGGGACGGCTCTGCCGCCCCCCGCCCGAAGTGGACCGGGGCGCCCGGCACACGGCGCTGTCGATCGTGTTGCGGAGAGGGCAGGATTCGAACCTGCGTGGACCCTTACGGATCCGACTTCGGGCTACTGCCCTGGTCCCCGATAAACCACTCCGGGCACCTCTCCTCGCGTCCGGCCTGTGCTCTAGTGCCGTTCACGAGTACTACCGTGCCAGGCCCCGCTGACACGCCCCTGACCGCCCGCTGACGGACGATCCCGCACCCCAGGGACACGCGCGGGCGTCCCCGGCCGCCCCGCCGCGATCCCGGCTGCGGGACCATTTTTCGGTCTCGGTACGGAGCATCCCGCCTGGGGGAGGAAGGCGGGGTGTGTGCCGGTCACCGGAACACCGGGGCCGGGGCGTGCGAGCGGGGGCGGGCTCGGTCCGTAGCGCGGGCCGGACAGGCAGCGCGGCGGATCAGCCCGCCGTCACCGCGCCCTCCGGCACCGCGAACCACTCCTCCAGCGCCTCCGCGAGCCCGGCCGTCGGGGTCGGCGCTCCCGCGTCGGCCGCCCAGGCCGTGAAGCCGTCCGGACGCACGAGGACCGCCGCCAGCTCCGGGCGGGACGGGCAGCGGGCCGTCAGCGTGTCGACGCGGCCGGCATACCTTGCGGCGAGGGCCCGCAGCTCCGGGTCGCCGGTGAGGTCGAGCAGGAGCGCCCGGCCCGCGTGGAGATGGTCCGCGAGACGGCCGGCGCCGGCGAGTTCGAGGTCCGGGGCGCTGCGCCCGGTCAGCGGGTGCCCGCCCGCGAGCGCGTACCGCACCCCGGCGCCGTTGAGCCGCGCGGTGAGGTACGTGGTGCCCGCGACCGTCCCCGCCAGGTCGCTGACGATCGCGCGCAGGGCCCGGGACCGCGGGTCCGGGCGCATGGCCGCGACCTGGGACCTGGTCCAGTCCAGGACCCGCGCGCCGACCGGGTGCCGCTCGCGGGTGTACGTGTCCAGCAGCCCTTCCGGTGCCCGGCCGCCGATCACCGCGGCGAGTTTCCAGCCGAGGTTCATCGCGTCCCCGAGACCCAGGCTCAGTCCCTGGCTCCCGAACGCGGAGTGCACGTGCGCCGCATCGCCCGCCAGCAGCACCCGGCCCCTGCGGTACTCGGTGACCTGGCGGGCGTGGTCGGTGAAGCGGGTCGCGGTCCGCACCCCGGTGACCGTGACGTCCACCCCGCAGACGCGCCGCAGCCGCGCCTGGAGGTCCTCGGCGGTGACCGGCGCGTCCCGGTCGGCCGGCGGGCCGTCGAACTCCACGGTGACGACACGGCCCGGCATCGGCCCGTGGGCGTACACCCCGGTGTCCGTGGCGGTCCAGCCGACCGTCAGGTCCTCGGCGCCGGTCATCTCCACGACCGCCTGGTGACAGGTGATCTCCGGGTCCGTGCCGGGGAATGCGAACCCCGCGAGCTTGCGGACCGTGCTGCGGCCGCCGTCGCAGCCCACGAGCCAGCCGGCGCGTACGGCCCCGTGGCCGGTTTGCACGGTGACGGCCCTCTCGTCCGCGTCGAAGCCCGTCAGCTCCACTCCCCGGCGCACGTCGACGCCGAGTTCGTCCGCCCGCTCGCCGAGCAGCCGCTCGATGTCCTGCTGCGCCACGAAAGCGATCTCTGAGGCGGGCCCGGCGTCGCCGAGGCCCGGCTCCGCATGGTCGACAAGGTCGGCGCGCAGCATGATCCCGGCGAAGTGCCCGACGATCCCGAGCCCCTGCCCCGCGGCCCCGTCTCCGCGCTCGTCCCCGCCCTCGTCCCCGTTCCCGCCGTTGTGTTCGCGTATGAATGCCCGGAAACGGTCCACCGCCTGCCGCTGCACCTCGGCCATCGCGGGCAGCAGGCCCCGGCGGTAGAGCGCCTCCGCACCGGGCGTGGTGATCGCCCCGCCCTTGACCGTCGAGTCCACCTCGGTGCGGCGCTCCAGGACGGCCACCCGCGCGCCCCCGAGCCTGAGTTCACAGGCGAGCATCAGCCCGACCGGGCCGCCCCCGGCCACCACTACGTCATAGTCCATGGCGCCGACTATGACCGAGGGGCGCAAAAGCCAAAAAGCCGCCACGGTGTCAAGAGAGCGGCCCCGCCGGGGAAATGGGGCCGGCACACGCTTCTCATCTGCGGAGAGGGCAGGATTCGAACCTGCGTGGACCTGTAAGGGTCCGACTTCGGGCTGCTGCCCTGGTCCCCGATAAGCCGCTCCGGGCACCTCTCCTCGCGTCCGGCCTGTGCTGTAGCGCCGTTCACGAGTACTACCGTGCCAGGCCCCGCTGACACGCCCCTGACCGCCTGCTGACCGGCGGCTCCGCACCCGAGGACATGTGGAGACGCCCTCGGTCACCTCACGCTCCCGGTCCGGGCCGAAGGCGACCCGCAAGACCACGAACCGTGATGCGGCCGGGGACGAACGGCCCTCAGGTGGTGATCGAGCGCGCGTACCGTTCCAGGTAGGCGCCGTCGAGGGGAGCGGCCCGGTAACCGGTCCGTCCCAACTCCCGCCAGGTGGCCTCGCTGTGCATCGCCGGTGCCCGTCGGTCCGTGCCTGCCCCCAGGAGCCAGTTCCCGACCTCGCCCACGCCGCGAAGGGGAAGGGTGTCCGGCTCGTCGGGGTTCTTCGCGAGGGCGTCGAGCCAGTCCTCGACGGGGACTTCGGCCACCGTGGTACCTGTCCCGCGAAGGGCGGCGACGACGCTCTTCAAAGGGACGGGCTCGCGCCGGAACAGATGGCGGACTCGGTGGGGAGCGCCGCCCGGGCGGGACAGGGCCACGATCTGCCGCGCCACCTCTTCCGCTGTCTCCAGAGGGAACGGCCCGGCGCCTGCGGGAGCCAGGCCGAGGGCCGCGATCGCCCTGACCAGTGGCGCGAGGATGTCCGATGAGGAGACGGTGGCCACGGGGCAGCAGTCCACGACCATGGCCGGACGGTAGACGGCGGTCGGTACACCGTGGGACCCGGCCGCGCGGACCTCGCGTTCGGCGGCGACTTTCGACCGGGTGTAGCCGAGCGGGCCGGCGGTCTCCATGGTCGGTTCGGTCCTCTCGTCGACAGCGGCCAGACCGGTGTTGCGGGCCCACATGAAGACGCTGGCCGAGGAGACGTGGTGGAAGGCGACTGCTGTGCCCTGTCGCTCGATGGCCTCGTGGGTGAAGTCGAGCAGGCGCCGGGTGCCGCCGACATTGGCCGGCGCCAGCTCTCGGTAGGGGGCCTTCATGTGCACATGGGCGGCACAGTGGTGCACCTCGCGTGTCTGCTCGGCCAGTTCGGCGTAGCGTCGTGCGGAAAGGCCGAGGCGCGGTTCGCGGATGTCCGCGGCGACCGCCACGAGCCGCTCACCGGACCCGAGGGGTCCCATCCGGCGCAGATGTGTGCGCAGGCGTTGCCCGGCGGCCTGGTCCGTGGGGGCACGGACCAGGCAGTGCAGGGTCGCGTCCGTGCCCGCCAGGAGCGCGTGCGCCAGATGACCGCCCAGCGATCCGGTGGCCCCGGTCAGCACGATGGGGTGGCTCATGCCCGTTCTTCTTCGGTGTCGAAGGCCAGGAGGGACAGAAGGTGGTTCGCCAGGGCGCGTGCCGTGCGATGAGTGGCGAGATCGCGTGAGGTGAGCCGGACCCCGGTACGGGCCTGGAGCCGGACCCGCAGTTCGAGCGTTCCGAGGGAGTCGAGCCCGTAGCCGTCGAAGGGCCGGTCGGGGTCGACGGTGGTGCGTGCGATGGCACCCGCCTGCTCGCACAGGAGACGCCGGAGCCGGGCGGGGCGTTCCTCCGCGGACAGGCCGCGCAGTTCCTGAAGGACGGTGTGCGCGTCACGGCCGTCGTCGGATCGGCCGCGGAAGGCGGCGGCGAAGGGGCTGCGTTCGGCGAGCGCGGTGAGCCAGGGCGCGCTGCCGGGCCGTGCGTATCCGGTGAAGGCACGGGTGTGCCGCAGGATGGTCTCGAAGGCGTGAGCGCCCTCCTCAGGGGTGATCTCGGCCTTGATCACGGCTGTCACGCGGTCCGAGCCGAGGGCGCTGGCCCGGCCGATCTCGGTCCAGGCACCCCATGCGATCGCGTGTGCGGGCAGTCCCTGCGAGCGGCGCCAGTGGGTGAAGGCGTCGAGCCAGCTGTTGGCCGCCGCGTAGGCACCCTGGCCGGGGGAGCCGAGCAGGGCGGCGCCGGAGGAGAAGCAGCAGAACCAGTCCAGGGGCTGTCCGGCACTCGCCCGGTGCAGATGCCAGGCGCCGTAGGCCTTGGGTGCCCAGTCCCGGTCGATGATCTCGTCGCTGATGTTGGCGAGGGTGGCGTCCTCGACGACGGCGGCGGCGTGCAGCACGCCCCGGAGCGGCAACCCGGTCGCGCACGCCGCCTCCACGAGCCTGCGGGCGGTGCCCGGCTGGGCGACGTCGCCGCATTCCACCTGGAGGTCCGCACCGCGGGCGCGGATCTCCTCGATCTTCCGCCACGTCGGGTCGTCGGGCTTCGAGCGGGAGGTGAGGACGATCCGCCCGCACCCCGCCGCCGCCAGCCGTTCGGCGAGGAACAGACCCAGTCCGCCCAGGCCACCCGTGATCAGGTAGGCGCCGTCCGGCCGGAACACCGGCACGCGTTCCGGGGGGACCGTCACCTTCGAGGTGCCGGTCCGGTCCACCTGGAGCACGAGTTTGCCGTCGTGCCGGGCGTTGCTGATCTCGCGTACCGCTTCCGCGGCCCGCCGCAGGGGATAGGACGTCACCAGGGGTCTGGGCAGGGTGCCGTCGGCGATGCGGGGGAGTACGTCGCGCAGCAGCGCCTGTATCCGGTCCGGGTCCATCCGGCGCAGCAGGTTCAGGTCCACCAGATGGAAGGAGATGTTGCGGCGGAAGGGGTACAGGCCGAGCCTCGTGTTCTCGTACACGTCCCGCTTGCCGACCTCCAGGAACCGGCCGCCGTGGGCGAGGACTTCGAGTCCGGCCCGTTGAGCCGGGCCCGTCAGGGAATTGAGCACCAGATCGACACCGTCGCCTCCGGTCACCGCACGGATCTGTTCGGCGAACGCCAGGCTGCGCGAGTCGTAGACGTGCTCGATGCCCATCTCACGCAGCAGCACACGGCGTTGGGGGCTGCCCGCCGTGGCGTGTATCTCGGCGCCGGCCGCCCGGGCCACGGCGATCGCGGCCCGCCCCAGCCCGCCGGTCGCCGAGTGGATCAGCACCCGCTCCCCGCGGCTGATGCGGCCCAGCGTGTGCAACGCGTACCACGCCGTCAGGTACGCGGCCGGTATCGCGGCTCCCTGCTCGTCGGTCAGATCCTCGGGCACAGCCATGGCCAGGCGGGCGTCACAGGTGACGAAGGTGCCCCAGGTCCCGCGGTCGCCGCTGGGGACACCGGCCACCCGGTCCCCGGCCCGGTGATTGCTCACGCCTGCGCCGACGGCCGTCACCGTGCCGGCGAAGTCCACGCCCAGCTCCGGATCGCGGGCGTCCGGTGCGAAGCCGCGGCCGAGAGCGGCCAGGACATCGGCGAAGTTGACACTGGCCGCGGTGACGGCGACCTCGATCTCGCCCGGGCCGGGCGGGATCCGCTCCGCCTGCCTCAGTTCCAGGGTGTCCAGGTCCCCTGGCACCCGGATGCCGCAGCGCACTCCGGCGCTGTCGTTGCGGACGGTGGCGGTGAACCGTTCCTGCGGAGCGAACGGGGTGATCCGCAGCCGGGCGGCGTACCGGCTGCCGTCGCGCCAGGCGGTCTCGTCCTCGGCCTCGTCCGCGAGCAGTTCCTGCGCCACGGCGGAACCGTCCCGGGTGCCGGCCGCCAGGTCGATGTGGGTGACGCGCAGCGCCGGTTGTTCCACGCCGATCACCCGCGCCAGACCGCGCAGCCCGGCGTGGTCCAGGCTGACGAGGTCCTCGTCGCGGACGTGCTGGGCCGCGCGTGTCACCGCGAACAGGCGCGGAGGATCGCGCAGTTCGAGCAGGCAACGGGCGACGCGCACCAGGCGCTTGACGTACTCGCGCCCCAGCCGGACGGATTCCTCGTGAGGTTCCGCGGCCGCCGGGGTGGGCGGGAGGAAGACGACTCCGCGGTAGGCACCCAGCGAAGCCGCGGAGTCCGGCGTCGCGGAAACCGTCGTGCACCGGGCTCCCCCGGCTTCCAGCGCGGCGGTGAGCGACGCGGCCAGCGGCTCGTCCTCGGCGACCACAAGCCACCGGTCCTTGTCGGCGTGGACCGGCGCGGGGGGCAGGGGCCGCGGGATCCAGTCGACGGCCATCAGCCGTTCCGGCAGCAGGCAGTCCAGACCGCCGCAGTCGCCGCCTCCCATCCGGAAGCCGCGGACGCGCATCAGCACCGCGCCGTACTCGTCGACGACATCGAGGTCGGCGCTCACCTGGCGACGGTCCTGGCCGGTGAGCCGCGCCCGGCAGTACCGTGCCTGCCGCAGCGGGCCGAAGACATGCACGCTGTCGGCGCCCAGGGGAAGCAGCAGCCCCTCGGGCGCGGCCGGTCCGGTCAGGGACGGATGCGCGGCGACCGACTGGAAACAGGCGTCCAGGAGCACGGGATGCACGCCATAGTCGCTCTGGCTCCGGTGCAGGAAGGGCGGCAGGGCCAGTTCGGCGAGCGTGGTGCGGTGCCCGCCGCCGGTGTGCACACGCGTCACCGCCGTGAAGGCGGGGCCCAGTTGGACACCGCGTGCGGCGAACATGTCCCGCAGCGCTTCGCCTTCGATCGTGCCGGCGTGCGCGGCGAGCAGGGCCGGTACATCCAGCGGCGCGGGGTCCGCCGGCTCGGCGTTGGCGGCCTTGAGGGTGGCGGTGGCCCGCACGGTCCGGGTGTCGTCGTCGTTGGTGTGCACCGTGAAGAGGGCCGTGCCCGCCTCCTGGACCTCCCCCGTGGCGACCACGGTCGTGTGCGCGTCGAGCGTGAGCAGGTCCTCGAACCGGATGTCGGTGGCGACGGCGCCTTCACCGAAGAGCGCCCGCGCGGCGGTGAGCGCCATCTCGCAGTACGCCGCACCCGGCAGGGCGGCCAGCCCGCCCACCTTGTGATCGGCCAGCCACGGGAGCGGGACGGTGCCCACATCGCCCTGCCAGGCGTGCCGCTCCTGCGGCTCGGGCAAGCGCACATGCGCGGTGAGCAGCGGATGTCCTCCCCGCCCCGGCCCAGCGGCATCCCGGTCCGCGGGCCGCACGAACAAGTGCCGGTGCGTCCACGACGGCAGGGGAACGTCGAGCAGCCGCCCCGAGGGGTACCAGGCCGCGAAGTCCACCGTCGCCCCGGCCGTGAACACCTGGCCGACGGCCGGCGCCAGGCCCTGGGGCAGTCCCACTCCGCGCCGCATGCACGCGATGGCCTCGGCGGGGGTCTCGTGGGCCTCGGCGGTCTGCTCCACGGCGCGTGTGAGCAGCGGATGGGGGGCCAGCTCGACGAAGACACGGTGTCCGTCGTCGAGCGCCGCGCGCACGGCGCCCGCGAAGCGGACCGGACGGCGCAGGTTGTCCACCCAGTAGGCGGCGTCGAACCCCGGGGCCGTCGACGGACTGTCGAGGCACGCGCTGTAGTAACGCACCGCCGGGGAACCCGGTGTCAGATCCGTCAGGCATTTCGCGAGGTCGTCGAGGATCGGGTCGACCTGGGGAGAGTGCGACGCCACGTCGACGGCGACCTCGCGGGCCATGACGCCCCGTTCCTCCCATGCCCGCACCAGCCGCCGGACGGAAGAGGCCACGCCGCCGATGACGGTGCTCCGGGGCGAGGCGATCACCGACACCACGACGTCCTCGACGCGCGCCCGCTCCAGTTCCTCACTTACCTCCGACGCGGGCAGCTCCACGGACGCCATCGCTCCCGCCCCGGCGATGCGCGCACACAGCTCGGAGCGGCGGCAGATCACCTTGACCCCGTCCTCCAGGGTGAGGGCACCGGCCACCACGGCCGCGCCGGCCTCTCCCATGGAGTGACCGATCACGCCGCCGGGTACGACACCACGCGCGCGCAGGGCCGCCGCCATACCGATCTGCATCGCGAACAGCACGGGCTGGACACGCTCGATGCCGGTGACGGTCTCCGGGCAGGTCATCGCCTCCCGGACCGAGAACCCGGCCTCACCGGCTATGAGCGGTTCGATCTCGTCGACGGCGGCCGCGTACGCCGGCTCCCGGGCGAGCAGGTCCCGGCCCATCCCGCCCCACTGGGACCCCTGCCCCGAGAACACCAGCACCGGGCCGCCGTGACCGCGCTGAACACAGGGACGGAGCGTGTCGTCCTCGGCGATCTCCCGCAGCCGAGCGGCAAGGCCGGACAGATCCGGGGCGAGAGCCGCGGCGCGTACGGGCCGGTGCCCGCGCCGGCGGGCCAGGGTGTAGGCCACCTCCCGCGCCTCGACGGGCGCCGCCCCTTCCTCCTTCCGGGCCTCCGCCCAGTCCGCCAGCCGGCGCGCGGTCGCCCGCAACTCCTCGACGGACGAGGAGGAGACCGGGAACAGCATGTCCTCCCGCGGGCCCGCGGAATCGGCAGGGCACGGCGGCTCCGGATCCGGTGCCTGCTCCAGCACCGCGTGGACGTTCGTGCCCGTCATACCGAAGGACGACACCGCCGCGCGCCGCACACCGTTCGGCACGGGCCACTCGGCGGGGCTCGTGGGCACGAACAGGCCGCTCTCCACCGTACGAAGCTGCTCCGGGAGGGCCGTGAAGTGCAGACTGGCGGGGACCACTGAGTGGAACACGGCCAAAACCGCCTTGGCCAGCCCGAGTACGCCTGCCGCGGCCTCGGTGTGCCCGAAGTTGGACTTCACCGACCCCAGCGCGCACCGTGCCCCTGCGCGCCCGTACACCTCGGAGAGGCTGGTGAACTCGATGGGATCGCCCACCGGTGTACCGGTGCCGTGCGCCTCCACCATGCCGACGGTCTCGGCCGCCACCCCCGCGGCGGCCAGGGCGGCGCGGTAGACGTCCGACTGCGCCTGCCGCGAGGGCTTGGTGATGGTGCCCGTACGGCCGTCCTGGTTCACCGCGGTTCCCCGGATCACGGCCAGTATCCGGTCGCCGTCGCGCCGGGCGTCCTCCAGCCGTTTGAGGAACACCATGACGAACCCCTCGGAGCGCACGAACCCGTCCGCGGAGGCATCGAAGGCACGGCAGCGCCCGGTCGGCGACAGCATGCCCTGTGCGGAGGCCGACGTGCTCACCTCCGGGGCCAGCAGCACCTGGCCGCCGCCGGCCAGCGCCGTCTCGCACTCGCCCTCGGCCAGGCTCCGGCAGGCCAGGTGGACGGACATCAGCCCCGACGAGCACGATGTGTCGACGGTCAGCCCCGGGCCCTTCAGGTCCAGTGCGAAGGCGATCCTGCCGGACGCCATGCTCCACGCGTTGCCGGTGAAGCCGTAGGGCCCGTCCAGCACTCCCGCGTCAAGGCTGAGCAGGGTGTAGTCGTCGTGCGACTGCCCGACGAAGACGCCGGTCCTGGTGCCCGCGAGCGAGGAGGGCGGCAGCCCCGAGGACTCGACCGCTTCCCAGGCCGTCTCCAGTAACAGCCGGTGCTGCGGGTCCATGGCCCGGGCCTCGCTGTCACCGATACCGAAGAATGCCGCGTCGAATCCCCGGATGTCTTCGAGGAACGCGCCCCAGCGGGACACCGAGCCGCCGCTGGCGCCCACCTCGGGTGAGTAATGCTCCTCGGCGTCCCAGCGGTCGGCGGGAATTTCTCCGATCATGTCCGCACCGTCCCGGAGGGCTTTCCACAGTACGTCGGGAGAATTCACCCCGCCGGGGAGACGGCAGCCGATCCCTATGACAGCAACGGGTATCGCACGCAACGGAAGCTCCTTGCCATATGTGTGACTGATCGCCCTGAGGCGACACACTGTGCCCGCCCGAACGGCCTCCTGTCACCGAGGAGAAACCACTGATCAAGTGAACTTGTTGAAATCCGGCGGACGCGAACAGTGCTTCTGGCGGAAGACCGCGACCGGGATGCCCGCGGAGCCGACGACGACCGCCACGGCCTGGATGCCGCTTCGGAGAACACGGGCTTTATAGACCTGACGAATCAAATCATCGCAAACCAGATATTCGGTCTGATAGGTGTGCGAGAAACGCGTGTCCCGTGTCAACGCGGTCATGCGCCCGCGTGCCAGGACATCCCCCCACGCGCCTGATGACGGTGACGCATCCGCCCCCGGCGGCCAACTGTTCCAGGCCGCGTCCGACCTGCCAACTCCTCTGCCCCCGCGGCCCGGAGCGCCGTCGTGTGAACCGCTGCCCGGGCGCCGACCGCGCCCCGCGCCGCCGAAGCCCGGCGCCCTCGAAGGCTGTGAACGGACACGTCGCGTGCGGCGAGACACATCATGAGAAGCCTGCAAGTTTCAACTGATTCACGGATTTACAGGTCTCCACCCGTCGACGGACCCACCACCCCTGCCCCAGACTCGGCGGTATCCACTTCCCGTATCCCTCTTCACGAAGCTCGGTGGCTGCCGTGGGTCGTTCAATTCGTGTTGCCGTCATAGGAGCGGGCGTTTCAGGGATCTGCGCGGTCCACCATCTCCGAACGGTTCCAGGAGTGACCTGCGTGGCGTTCGAGAAAGCGGAACGCGTAGGAGGAACTTGGCGGGACAACACGTACCCGGGCGTGGCGTGCGACTTACCTTCCCGCTACTACAGCTTCTCCTTCGGCCCGGCCCACGACTGGACCAGGAGCCTCGCGTCGGGAAGCGAGATCCTCACCTACATCGAAAAGGTCGTCCGGCAACTCGGTGTGGACAACGACATTCGTTTCGGCCGTGAAGTGGAGACACTCACATGGGACGAGCCCGCACGGCAATGGATCGTAGAAGTACGCGGATGCCCCCCGGAACGGTTCGACGCGGTCGTCGCGGCCACAGGATTTCTGCGCGTGCCGCGGATGCCGGACATCAAGGCGCTCGACGCGTTCGAGGGACCGGTCTTCCACACCTCCCGCTGGAACCACCAAGTACCCCTCCAGGACAAGCGGTTGGCCGTGGTGGGAACCGGAGCGAGCGCCATCCAGATCGTGACGGCCCTGGCACCGGTGGCGCGATCCCTCGTGGTGTTCCAGAGCACGCCGTCCTGGATACTCCCGTTCCGCTCCATCGGCTACTCCCGCCTGGGACGCCTGCTGTACCGGACGATTCCGGGCCTTCGAGAACTGCACTACAACGCCAACCGCGTGCTGTGGGAGACCTTGCTGGAAGGCACCGTTCACCCGGGCATCACCCGGGAACTGCTGTCCCGGGCATGCCGGTGGCACCTGCGCGCGGCCGTCCACGACGCCGGTCTCCGGCAAAAGCTCACCCCGGACTACCAGCCCCTGTGCAGGAGAGGACTCCTGGGCACCGACTTCTACCGCACCCTCGCCCGGCATGACGTCACCCTGGTGGACTCTCCGGCGGCAGCGGCGGGAAGACAGGAGATAGAGGCCGAGAACGGGACCGTACACCCCGCCGACGTCCTCGTCCTGGCCACGGGGTTCGACGCCCAGGCCTATCTGCATCCCATCACCGTCCGCGGCCGACAAGGCATCTCACTGGCCGACCGCTGGAAGCCCGGGCCGCGATCCTACCTTTCGGTCATGGTCCCCTCATTTCCCAACTTCTTCATGATGCAAGGCCCTTACAGCCCGTCCGGCAACCAGTCCTCGATCGCGGCAGCCGAAATCCAGGCGAAGTACATCGCTGAGTGCCTGCGCGCCCTGCACCGCGGACAGGCGGACTTCCTGGAACCGACCGAGGACGCGACCGACACCTTCCTCCGGCACACCCGGTCGGCGCTGCCCCGCACCGTATGGGCGAGCGGCTGCCACAGCTACTACCTCGGCCCGGACGGCACCCCGGTCGTCTGGCCGTGGAACGCCCGCGCCTACCGCCGCCGACTGCGCCGGCCCCGCCTACCGGACCTCGTACCCGAGAACTGAGCCACCCGCGAACCCCCGTCCCCATCGGCACCGGTCCACCCGCCGCACGCCGGTTCCGCACAGGAGCCGTTCATGAGCTCGCAAACGCCACCGGACCCGCATCCCCCATCAACACAAGGGGAGCAGACCGCCGCGCCACACCTGCCCGGCGCCCGCGCCGGAGCAATCCGCACCGCCTTGGCCCCGGCACGGACCCGTCACCCCGCGCCCGCGCGTCCGGGGCCGGCCACCCGCTCTTCCCCCGAGAACCCGCGGGCACCTGCGGGCAGAACCCCGGCGGCCCGCGGCCACCCCAAGACCAGCACCGGCACTACCGCCACGCACCCCGTCAACGGCTGCCTTGGGCGGCAACTCGGCCGATTCCCCGGCCGACCCCGCATGTGACCGGCAGACATGCAACGCATCTCGCCACCCCGACACCCGCGACAGCCCGGGCCGGCGCTGCCGGCCGCGACCGGCAGCGCCGCACCGCCTGCCGACCGGCCGCCGCTGCTCACGCACCGACAAGGAACACCGCCATGACCGTCTTTGCCGAACCGGCCGAGGACATCGCCTTCGCCCACGCCCGGCAGCAGCTCGTCCTCCTCGAAGGCGCCGGCCGCGGTCCCGCAGGACTCATGCGGCTCACCCGCGGCACCACCGCCCTGTCCGACCGGGTGACCGTCGCCTTCTACGGCCGCCACCAGCACTTCACCCGCACCCAGGAGACCCGCACCGTGTCCGGCCTCGAGGTACCGCTGTACCGCTGGACCTACAGCACCGCCATCGCGGAATAGCAGCCGAGGCAAGGAATGGCACACCGTCACGCCAACGACCGGCTGGCCGCCCTGCTGCGGGAAGCCGGCTGGACCAACGGGGAACTCGCCCACGCGGTCAACACCCTCGGGTCGGCGGAAGGACTCCCGCTGCGCTACGACCGCACCTCCGTCGCCCACTGGCTCTCCGGCACCAGACCCAGACCGCCGGTGCCCGACCTGGTCGCGGCGGCCCTCACCCAGCGCACCGGACGGCTCGTCATCACCGAGGACACCGGCTTCTTCCCCCAGGCGTACGAGCGCGATCCGCTGCCCGGCACCGATCCCGGGCACAGTCCCCTGAGCGCGCTGATCGCCCTGTGCCGCCAGGACTGCGATCCCGTCCAACGGGCGGCGCTCACCTCGGCGACGTTCCGCGTCGCCCCGCCCCCGCCCCCGCCGCCCGTACCGCCCCCCGCCCCCGCCCCGGACGGCCCCGCGTCCCGGCCGCCGGCCGCCGAAGCCGACCTGGCCATGCTCGACTGCGTGATCCTCGTCGCCGCCCGCAGCACCGGCCTGTTCGGCGGCAGACACGCCCGCAGCGCCCTCGCGCAGTACCTCGCCGACGACATCAGCAGCCAGAGCCGGCACACACTCGGCACCCCCCTGGAACCGGTGTGGCTCACCCGCACCGCCCAGCTGACCCATCTGCTCGCCCTCAAGAGCGACGACACCGGGCACAGCGGACTCGCCCAGCGGTACTTCCGTACCGCGCTGGCCCTGGCCTCGGCCGGCGGGGACCGCGTCCAGTACGCCGTCACCTTACGGGCCATGAGCTGCCAGGCGGCCCGCCTGGGCCACACCGCGATAGCCCACACCCACGCCGAACACGCGCTGGCCGCCGCCGAGGACCTCGCCGACCCCGGCACCCGGTCCTACCTGCTGGCCCAGCGGGCCCACACCCACGCTCTGCGCCAGGACGGCCGCCACGCGCTGGCCGACCTCGATGCCGCCGCACAGCTCCACGAGCGGCACGGCGACGCGTCCGGCACCCGGCCGCGGCCGTTCGCCTCCTATCCGCGGGCCGGACTCGAATACCAGCAGGCCCTGGTGCTCCTCCAACTGCGCGAGCACGAGCGGGCCATCGCCCATCTCACCCACTCGTTCGCCCACCGCGCACCCGGTGAAAGACGCTCCATCGCGCTCACCCACGCGCTGATGGCCGACGCCCTGCTCGGCGTCGGCCGTCTCGACGAGGCCTGCGTCCACGGGCACCGGTTCCTCGACGAGATCGCCCCGCTGGACTCGGCCCGGGCCCACCAGGCGCTGTCCCACCTGTGCGGGCGCCTCACCCCGCACCGGCGCACCCCCGCGGCGGCGGCGGTCCTGGAGCGGGCCCGCGCCCACGGCACGGAGAACCGGCCCCTGCTGTGAGCTGCTCAGCCCTGCGGACGCGGCGGCGGGCCCGCGTCCTGCGGGGCGTACGGCGGTGTGCGGCGGCAGCCGGCCGCGGCGCCGCCCTGGGCGGCCGCGTCGGGCAGCTCCGCCTCCGCGGCCTCTTCGAGGGGCGGGAGCGCGGCCAGTCGGTACATCTGCGGGTCGTCCATGGCTCCGAGGTATACAGGCGGCCCGGCATGCCGGGACGCGGAGGACAGGGGCATATGCGCGTGGTTCACCCGTTCGAACTCGCGTGGGCCGAGAGGCACACGGACGGGCAGAGGGGTCTCTTTCAGCGGGCGCAGGGCAGGCGGCTGATGCCGTGGATGAGGCCGGAGTAGGTGTGGGCGGGCGGCGCGGTTGCGTGGATGCCGGGTGCCCGGGTGAGCAGTTCCCGGTAGAACAGGCCGCTCTCGCGGCGGGCGAGGTGGGCGCCGAGGCAGTGGTGCGGGCTGGGGCCGCCGAAGCTGAGGTGCGGATTGGGGCTGCGGCCGATGTCGAAGGCGTGGGGGCGGTCGAAGACGTCCTCGTCCCGGTTGGCGGAGTTGTAGTAGAGGATGATCCGGTCCCCGGCGCGCAGGGGGTGGCCGTCCACGACGGTGTCGCGGGTGACGTTGCGGCGCATCCAGGTGCCCGGGGTGGCATGGCGCAGGGTCTCCTCGACGGCGCCGGGCATACGTCCCGGCAGGTCGGCCAGGAGCAGCTGCTTCTGGCCGGGGTTGTCGGTCAGCAGGTGCAGCATGTGGGCCAGGGTGCTGCGGGTGGTGTCGTTGCCGCCGACCAGCAGGATGCGCAGGAACGCGCCGAGTTCGGCGTCGGTGAGGGGCCGGCCGTCCACGGTGGCCCGGACGAGGGTGGTCGTCACGTCGTCGGCGGGGCACTCGCGGCGCAGACGGGCGAGGTCGCCCATGAGGGTGCTGAAGTAGGTGACCGCTTCGGCCACCGTATCCAGGCCGGCGCGGTCGGTGGTGTCCGCGATCCCGGTGATCGTGTCGGTCGCTCGCACCACGTCCTCGTAGGCCGAGGCGGGGACACCGACGATGGCGCAGATGGCGCGCAGCGGCAGCTGGACGGCGGCCTCGGTGACGAAGTCGCACGGGGTCTTCTCCAGCAGCTCGTCGACGACCCGCCGGGCCGCCGCGGCGATCATGCCGTCGTGGCGGCGCAGGCCGCTGGGGTTGAACGCCCGGGCCACCACGCGCCGCATGACGGTGTGCCGGGGGGCGTCCATGTGCAGCAGGGAGCCTTCGGCACTGTTCCCGAAGGCGGGCGAGCGGTCTTCGAGGGTGCTGCTCGACGGCGCCGAGGCGAACAGGTCGGGGCGGCGGGAGACCTCGGTGATCTGCGCGTGCCGGGTCAGGGCGTAGAAGCCGTAGAACCCGGAGCCGGACCCGGAGTTGGGGTGGGCCAGCCGGTAGGGGAAGAAGACGGGCTCCCTCTCGGCGCGCAGCCGCGCGAAGAACGCGTCGATCTCCCCGGCAGGCTTCTTCCAGAACTCCGGACGGAGCGGGTTGTCGGCGATGCCGGTGCCGTCGCGGTTGCCGTTGCGGTTGGTGTCCAACGGGGTCACCTCGCGTTCATGGGCCACAGGTAGGAGGGGGTGTCGGCGGGCATGGGGCCGCCGGCCAGACCCCACAGGACGCACAGCACCAGGTAGACGAAGGTGGCGGTGTTCCCGGCCCCGATGCCGGCGAGGAGCCGGATGATGTTCTGTCTTTGGGCGGTGGAGGCGAGTTCGGCGCCCCGGTAGATCCACGGGACGGCGCCGCGGGTCTGTTCCAGGTGCCGCATGACGACGAAGGGGGTGGTGAAGAGCGTCGCGGTGAACGCGGCGGACAGGGGGATGTTGTACCAGTGCCCGGCGAAGAGGGTGACCGGCTTCCAGGCGTGGGCGTAGGAGTAGATGCCGGTGTTGAGCAGGGCAGCTTCGATCAGGGCGTCGGTGACGATGCCCGCGGCGACGATGGCCGTCCACAGCCGCAGCGGTCCCCAGCGGGGGAACCGGTCGGCTGTTTTGCGGCCCGCCAGCGCCTGGGCCCACACCCACAGGATGAGCAGGCCGAACCCGACGCCGGTGACGGCGATGGGCGCCTCGATCTGGAGCTTTGGATGGGGCGGGTTCCAGCCGGGAATGTACGGGCCCCACGAGTTGACGTGCGCCACATGCTGGTTCACCACGACGGTGATGTCGCGGTAGTCGAGCAGGGGGCTCTGCCAGGAGGAGATGAGGAAACCGGCGGCGATGCCGGCGTCGAGGGTGACCTGTCCGCGGCGCAGGCTGGTGCGGGTCAGGTGCACGGCGCAGGCGATCAGGGTGAGGACGAGGAGGATCTGCACGGTGACGACGGCGGCGGTGCGTGCGGGCGAGATGCTGTCGCCGCCGTAGTGCGGGGAGCGCACCCCGTGGGCCGCCCAGGGGATCAGGACCGCTGCCCCGGCCAGGGTGAACACGATGCCGGTGAGGGCCCACCAGAAGGCGGGGGCGTGGACGAGGCGGCGGGTGGGAGTGGCGGTGGCCGTGCCGAGTGTGCTGGTCATGACGGATCGTCCCGTGTGTCTTCGTTTTGTGTGTCTGTGTGCCCGGGGCCGTGCAGGAGGCCGATGAAGCTGCCCGAGACACGTGGCCGGGTCCACCGGTTGGCGATGCGCAGGAGTTCGGCCAGGTGCGCGGTCAAAGGGAGCGGGGTGCCGGTGGTGCGGGCGGTCGCCAGTGCGGTGTCGAGGTCTTTGACGAGGTCGGTGAGGGTGCCGAGGGTTTCGTCGTGCGGGTCGAGCATGTGGGGCAGGAAGTGGCGCAGAAGAGGGGTGTCGGCGAACCCCCCGGCCAGTCCCCCCAGCAGCCGCTCGGGCGGGACGCCGGCGGCCTCGGCCAGGGTGGCCGCTTCGGCCACCCCCCACACGTTCGCCGCGACGATGACCTGGTTGCACAGTTTGGTGGCCTGTCCCGCGCCGAGGGGGCCCATGAGGGTGATCTGCCGGGCGTAGGCGGCCATGAGCCCGTGGACACGGTCGAAGTCGGATTGGCTGCCGCCGGCCATGACGGTGAGGGTCCCGCCTTCGGCCGCGGGGGTACCGCCGGAGACGGGCGCGTCGAGCCAGGAGATCCCGTTGGCGGCGCGCAGCCGTCCGGCCACCGTACGGGTCGTACCGGCGGGGATGCTGGAGTGGTCGATGACGAGCTGCCCGCGGCCGGGAGCCGTGTGCAGGCCGTCCGCTCCCAGCGCGATGCCGGTGACGGCCTCCTGGTCGGTGACGCACAGGGCGATGACGTCGCAGGTGCGGGCGAGGTCGGCGGGGCAGGCGGCGACGACCGCGCCGGCCTGGCGCAGGGGCTCGGTCTTGTCCGCGGTGCGGTTCCAGACGGTGAGCGGGAAACCTGAGGTGAGGATCCGGTGCGCGATGGGGGAGCCCATCACGCCCAGCCCGATGAATCCGACGGTGAGGGCCATGGCTGTTCCTCGGTCGCGTGGCCGGGAACGGCCGCCGAAAAAAGGGGGTGGAGGCAGGTGGTGCGGCGGCCGTACCCGGACACGGGGCGGGTCAGGTGATCTGCCGGGTGATGGTGGTGAGGTTCCAGTAGGAGACCTCGGTGCGGAACCGTCCCTCGGGCGAGAAGGTGAACACGCTCAGCCCGTGCTTGGTGAAGCGGCGGCCCATCACGGCGTTCTCGGTCACCCGCGGGAAGTGCCCGACGACGGTGGCCGACAGGGTCCACTTGGTGCCGATCTCACCGTCCGGGCCGGTGAGATAGCCGTCGAGGGTGAGCTGTTCGTCGTGGAAGGCGTCGAACCAGGTCGCCACGTCCTTGCGGAGCTTGGCCTTGTCCTGGACGACGCTGTCCAACGCGATGTCCTCCAGGCGCAGTTCGTCGGCGAAGCACGACAGATAGGCTTCGAGGTCGTTGGTGCACAGGGAGTTCGCCCAGGTGCGGAAAACTTTGTCGTGTTCGGGTGAGATGTTCACTGCTCCTCCGTGTTCCGGTTCGGTGAGAACGTTCAGGCGGACACGCGGTCCAGCAGGCGCCGTACGTCGTCCAGTTGCGCGGTGTCCGCCGCGCACGCGGTGTAGCCGTCGGGCCGCACGAGCAGACACTGCTCCCTTGGGCCGTCGATGTGCTGGTGGGTGACGAGGGGGCGGCCGCGCACGAGTTCGGCGGCCCGCTCCCGCAGCACCGTGCGCTCTGAGCCCCGCGTGACCAGCCGGTAGACGGTGGTGGGTTGCTCTGCCCGCGCCCAGTCGGGGCAGGGCAGCCCGACCGCCGCGGCGTCCGAGAGGCGTCCGATGCGCCGGGGCCGGTCGGGGGCGGGCGCGCCCAGCGGGGTGTGGGGGTAGGAGGTCTTGAGCCCGGCGAGCCTCGCTGTGTACCAGCTCTGGACGGCGGGGACGGCGGCGGCCGCCCTCAGCACGAGATCGCGGACACTGCTGGCCGGCGGCCCTGCCAGGGCGATACGGGCCACCAGCCCGGTCATCCGCAGCACCTGCCGGGCGGCGGCCCGCCGCTCGGCGCTGTAGGTGTCGAGAACGGCGCCGCACAGGCGCCGGTCCATGACGCCGGCGAGTTTCCAGGCGAGGTTGCGGGCGTCCTGCATACCGAGGTTCGCGCCCTGCCCCCCGACCGGGTGGTGCGTGTGGGCGGCGTCGCCCAGCAGGAACACACGGCCGGTACGCATCTCGTGGACGAGTGACTCCTGCGAGACGAACTCGGTCACAAGCGTCAGGTCGCCGATGTCCAGGGTGCGCCGGCCGCGGCGCAGGAGGGCCCGGACCTCCTCGACGCCGGGCCGGACTCCCTCGCTCACGTTGCCGGCGACCCGGTAGGGGCCGTGGGGGAGGGGCGCGATGAGGAGTGCGCCGTGCGCGGTGAGGGTGTACTCGATGTCGGTGACGGGGGGCGCGGGGGTGAGGGCGCCTTCGGCGAGCAGGAACCGGGACAGGGCTTTTGTCCGGGTGGACGGTGTGCCCAGCGCGGTGCGGACGGTGGAGTGGGCGCCGTCCGCGCCGATGAGCCATGCCGCGGTGAGGGTACTGGTGCGGCCGCTGCCGTCGGTGGTCTCGACGCGCACCTCGCCCGGTGTCTGGGTGAGGCCGGTGGCCCGCCGTCCGCGTTCGACGGTGACCCCCATCGCGGTGAGGGCTTTCTCCAGCAGCCGGTCGGTGTGGTGCTGGGGCAGGACCAGCGGGGCGGTGTTGGGGGTGAACCGGAAGCGGGCCAGGCGCCGGGTGCCGGTGCTGTAGGTGAAGGCTTCGGGCCGTCTGCCCAGTTGGAGCGCTTCGTCGAGGAGACCGTAGTCGGAAAGGACGGCGAGCTGCGGCGGCCACAGCAGGATGGACCTGGTGCCGGTCGCGGCCTGCGGGCCTGCGTCGATGACGCGGACGGTGGCGCCGTGGCGGGTCAGTTCGCACGCGGCGGTGAGCCCGCACGGGCCCGCGCCGACGACGAGGACGGAAGCAGGGTCCACCAGAGGTCCCTCCTTGGTCACTTCGGGAGCCGGTCGGTGAGGAGTTTGGCGAGGTCCGCCGGGGTGGGGTGGGTCCACAGGGCGGTGGTGGGCAGTTCGACGCCGGCCTCGTGGGCGATGCGGTTGCGCAGCTGGATCGCGAGCAGGGAGTCCAGGCCGAGCGCGGCGAACGCCGTGCGGTCCTCGACGCTGTCGAGGGGGCAGCGCAGTACGGCGGCCGTGTGCTGCTTGATCTTCTCGTGCAGGAACCGGGTGCGCCGCTCGGGGTCGCCCGCGGCGTTCCAGTCGGCCAGGAAGGTGCTGGTGTCGTCGTCGGCGGGGCCGCCGGTGCGGTCGATCGCCGCGTAGTAGGCCAGGCGGGCCGCGTCGGGGTGCAGGGAGAGCCGCAGGTCCAGGTCGTGCGGTGAGTAGACGGTCAGGGGCCGCCCGGAGCGGGTGACGATCTTCTCCAGCGCGGCCATGCCCTCCTCGGGGGAGATCATGGCGTAGCCGAGGGCTTCGATGCCCGTTCCCCTGCCGTGCCCGGACCAGGGCCCCCACACGATGCTGGTGGCGGGCAGCCGCTGGGCGCGCCGCCAGCGGGTGAACTCGTCCAGCCAGGAGTTCGCGGCGGCGTAACAGGTCTGCCCGGGCTGGCCGATGACGGCGGCCACGGAGGTGAAGTTGATCCACCAGTCCAGGGCGCAGGTCCTCGTCGCCTCGTGCAGGTTCCACGCGCCCAGCGCCTTGGCGTCCCACACCCGTTGCAGCTGGGCGGCGTTGACGTTCTCGAGGACGCCGTCCTCGACCACGGCGGCGGCGTGCAGGACGCCGCGCAAAGGGCGGCCGGTGGCCTCGGCCGCGGAGACCAGACGGTGGGCCGTCGCCGGGTCGGCCATGTCGCCGAGCGCGACGGTGACCTCGACGCCGCGCGTGGTGAGCTCCTCGATGACACGGCGGGCCCGCTCGCCCGGTTCGGACCGGGCGCCGAGGACGAGGGCGCGGGCCCCGCGAGCGGCGAGCCACTGCGCCACGTCCAGGCCGAGGCCGCCCAGCCCCCCGGTGATCAGGTAGGACGCGTGCGGTTCGGCCGGCCGTACGTCCTGAGGGGCGACCGGCAGCGTGGCCTTCCCTTCGGCCGGCCAGACGAGCGCGAGGTTGCCGGTGTGCCGGGCACCCGCCATGGTGCGGAACACCTCGGGCGCCTCGGAGACGGGGGAGGAGACCATCGGCAGCGGCGGCAGCAGGCCCGCCGCGTAGGCCTGGCCGATCTCCTGTACGAGGGAGGCGATCAGGGCGGGTTCCTCGTGCAGGAGCAGGGCGATGTCGACGCTGCTGAAACTGATGTTGCGGCGGAACGGCAGGAGCCCGAGGTGGGTGTCCTCGTAGATGTCGCGTTTGCCGATCTCGATGAACCGGCCCTTGCGGGCGAGGAGATCCAGACCGGCGCTCTGCGCCGGGCCGGTCAGCGAGTTGAGGACGACGTCCACCCCCCGGCCCCGGGTGATCTCGCGCACCTGCCGGGCGAAGGTGAGGCTGCGGGAGTCCATCACGTGCCGGACGCCCAGGGAGCGCAGGTAGTCCCGCTTCTCCTGCGTCCCGGCGGTGGCCAGGACCTCGGCCCCTTTCATCCGGGCGATGTTGACGGCGGCCAGCCCCACACCGCCGGAGGCGGAGTGGATGAGCACCCGTTCCCCCGCTGCCAGACGCGCCAGGCGGCACAGCCCGTACCAGGAGGTGAGGTGGGCGATGGGCAGCCCGGCCGCGTGGTCGAGTTCCTCGGGGGAGGTGAGGGGGACGGCCCAGTCGGCGCGCACGGTGACGCGGGAGGCCATCAGCGTCTCGCGGTCGCCGGCCCAGCACACCGGCACCGCGACGAGGTCGCCGACGGACGCGCAGCGCACGCCCTCGCCGACGGCGGTGACCGTACCCGCTCCGTCGAACACGGCCTGCGGGACGATGTCGGTCCCGGACAGCAGCTGGTCGTAGGTGCCGACTGCCTTGAGGACGTTGATGAAGTTCAGGCTGGTGGAGTGCAGTTGGACCTGGATCTGCCCGGAAGCGGGCGGCTGGGGCACCAGTGCGCTCAGGTGGAGATCGTCGAGGGTCCGGCCCGGGCCGCGGAGCAGTTTGGCGCCCTGCGTGCGCCAGTTCACGCTCGCGCGGACGCGGTCTTTGGGGCCCAGGGGATGGTGGGTGAGGCGGGCGAGATAGCGGGCCTGTTCCCGGTAGGCGATGTCGTCTTCGGTGTCGGGGCAGGTCAGCAGCTCGCGGGCGAGTCGCTCCGGTGTGGTGTGCCGGTCGGTGTCCAGGTGGGCGGGGCGCAGGGCGGCCTGCTCCAGGGCGAGGACACGCAGGGCGCCGCGCAGTCCTGATCCGGCGAGGCCGGGCGTGTCCCGGGGGGTGACGTGCGCCGCGTCGCGGGTGAGCACCCACAGCCGGGGCCCGCCCCGGCCGTCGGTGGCCAACGACTGGGCGAGACGGATCAGATGCTCGAGGTTGCTCCGGGCACAGACCGCCGGAGCGGACGCGTCGTCCAGGGCGGGCAGGTAGACCACGGCCCGCGTCGCGTCGCGGGGCGGGCCGCTGAGGTCGGTGACGGGGCGGAGGGCGGCGGTGGCGCCGTGTTCCTCGAGGGCCGCCCTGAGGTCCGCCGCCTCGCCGCCGCGGTCCCTCTCGTAGTACAGCTCCCAGTGGCCCGCCTCGGTGATCTCCCGGGTCCCGGGGGCTTCGAGCCAGGTGACGTCGAGGGTGCGCCGGTCGAAGAGATCCTCGCCGTCCTGGGAAGGAACGTTCACGCAGTCGATCGCGTCCGCCTCGGCGAGGACGGTCCCGGCGGCGTCGGTCAGCAGGCAGCGGGCGGTGCAGGAGCGGTCGCCCACGTCGGTGAGCCGCACATGGGCATACGCCGCCGTGGTGGTGTCGCCCAGGACCCTGACCCGGCCGAGCCGGCGCGGCAGCATCCCGCCGGGCGGCACGGGGTGGCAGGCCAGCCAGGTACTGCCCACCGCCTGCAGGCAGATGTCGAGCAGGACGGGGTGCAGCCGCAGGTTCCGGCTTCCCGCGCGCCCGGCCGAGGGCAGCACGATGTCGGCCAGCGCGCACGGCTCGTCGTCCCCCACTTCCCCGTCAGCGCCTGGGGGCTGCCGTACGCCGTCGCCGTGCCCGCGGATCAGGCGCAGGCGGGTGATGCCCTGGAACGCCGGGCCGTGGGTGATGCCCCGCTCCTGGCGCAGCCGCCGGTACAGCTCGGCCGCATCGACGTCCTCGCACGGCGCCGACAGCAGGGCGGCGATGTCCACCGGCGCGGGCGGGTGCTGCTGCGGGGCGTGGTGGAGCCGGGCACCCGCGTGGGCGGCGAAGCCGCCGTCGGGCCCGGCCGCGTGCAGGGTCCAGTCGGCGAGGGCGGGCGTGAGCGTGGTGGCGACCGCCGTGACCTCCCTGCTCTCGCCGAGGGCGAGTATGCGGTGCAGGTCGAGGTCGCGGACCTCCACCTCGCCCGGGGGCGCGCAGAACACGTCCGTGGCGCAGGCGATGGCCATCTCCGCCATCGCGGCACCGGGGAGGACGGGCACGTCGTTGACCCGGTGCTCGTCCAGCCAGGGCAGGGTGGTGCGGGTGAGGGTCTGCTGCCACAGGTGGCGCCGGGCACTGGCCGGGTCGGCCAGATGGATGCCCGTCAGGACACCCTGGCCGGCGCGGCCGGCGGTGGGCGGGGCGGTGCGCAGCGGTGAGGGGGCGATGCTGTGCCGGGTGCGTTCCCAGCTCATGGTGGGCACATCGGCGAGCGCGGCGTCCCGGTAGGGGGTGGCGGGCCAGGTGACCGGGTGTCCGGTGCAGTGCAGGGCGGCCACCTGGGTGAGGAACGCGGTGCGTTCCTCGCTCTCGCGGTGCAGGGAGCCCAGGACGTCGACGGGATCGGGCCCGAGGGCGGCGGCCGTGGCATGTACCGCGTGCGCGAGGACCGGGTGCGGGCTGATCTCCACGAACCGGCAAAAACCGTCCTCGACGGCGGCCCGGACGGCGGAGGCCAGCAGGACCGGCTGCCGCTGGTTGGCGGCCCAGTAGTCCGCGTCCAGCCGTACGCCGCGGCGGGCGTCGTCGAGGACGGTGCTGTAGAAGCGGACGTCCGGGGTGCGCGGGTCCAGACCGGCGAGGGCGGTGCGCAGTTCGTCCAGGACGGGATCCATGTGCGCGGTGTGCGCGGCGATGTCGACGTTGACGAACGTGGCCGCGATGTCCTCCTTCTGCCAGGCGCGCACCAGCTGGTCGACGGCGTCCTTGTCGCCGCCGATCACGGTCGCCTCCGGTGAGGTGACCACGGCCACGCTCACCCCCCGCACCCCGCTCGCGGCGATCCTCGCCTCGACGTCGGCGCGGGGCAGCGCGATCGAGGCCATCCGGCCGGCCCCCGCCCGGCGCACGTTCAGCCGGGAGCGGCGGCAGATGACACGGGCCCCCTCCTCCAGGGTGAGGGCGCCGGAGGCGACGGCGGCCGCGGCCTCGCCCATGGAGTGCCCGATCACCGCGGCGGGCCGCACCCCGTAGCCGGCCCACATGGCGCACAGGCCCAGCTGGATGGCGAACACGGTCGGCTGGATACGGTCCATGCCCTCCACGAGACGGGCACCGGCCAGGGTCTGGCGCAGGGAGAACCCGGACTCCTCGGCGACCAGCGGTTCGAGCCGGTCGATGACGCGGGTGAAGCCGGCATCACGGTCCAGCAGGCCCCGGCACATGCCCGCCCACTGCGAGCCGTGGCCGGAGAACAGGAACACGGTGTCGGCCCCGGGCCTGGCCGTGCCCCGCGCCACGCCGGTGGTGGCCGTCCCGTCGGCGGCCTCGGTGAGCCGGCCGATCAGTTCGGCGCGGGTGGCGGCGACGACCGCCAGCCGCTCCCGCAGCGGGGAGCGGCGCACCGCCAGGGTGTGGGCGACGTCCGGTAACGCGGCGCCGCTGCCTTCCCCCTCCAGCCAGTGGGCCAGACGCCTCGCCGCGGTGGCGAGCGCCGGACGGCTCGTCGCCGAGAGCGGGAACGCCAGCGGCTCACCGTCGGCCTGCCGCTTGCCGCCCGCACCGGGGGATGCCGTACGGCGCCGGCCGCGTCCGCCCCCGTCGGGGGGCTGTTCGAGGACCACGTGCACGTTGGCGCCCGTGACGCTGAGGGAGGACACGACGGCCAGCCGCCGCCCCTCGCGTGCGGGCCAGGCGACGGTCCTGGTGGGCACCCGGAAGCGGGTCGCTCCGGCGTCGATCTCGGGATTCCAGTGCCGGAAGTGCAGGTTCGGCGGGATCTCACCGCGCTGTACCGACAGGAGGGCCTTGAGGACTCCGGCCAGGCCCGCCACCGGTTCGGTGTGCCCGATGTTCGTCTTCACCGAGCCGAGCGCGCAGACGCCGGGCCCGCTGCCGTAGACCTCGGCGAGCGCGCGGAACTCCAGGGGATCGCCGACCTCGGTCCCGGTGCCGTGGGCCTCCACCAGGCCGACGTCCCCCGGATCGACGCCCGCGGCGGCCAGGGCCCGGCGGCAGACCTCGATCTGCGCGTCGGTGGAGGGCGCGGTCAGCCGGGTGGAGCGGCCCCCGTTCTGGTTCAGGGCGCTGCCCCGGATCACGCCGAGGATCCGGTCGCCGTCGCGCAGGGCGTCGTGAAGGCGCTTGAGCGCGAGGACCACGCAGCCCTCTCCGCGCACATAACCGTCGGCGCCGGCGTCGAAGGCCCGGCACCGGCCGGTGGGCGAGAAGAACGACCAGCGCGCCGGCGGCACGGACTCCTCGGGCCCCAGGATGAGGACGCACGCCCCGGCGAACGCCAGGTCGCTCTCCTTGTCCCGCAGCCCCTGGCACGCGGCGTGCAGGGCGACGAGCCCGGAGGAGCACCCTGCCTCCAGCGTCATCTGCGGGCCCCGCAGATCGAGGAGGTAGGCGATGCGGCCGGCGGCCATCGAATGGATGCTGGCGTTCATCGCATAGGCGTCGATCTCCTCCAACGGCCGCTGGGCGCGCAGGAGATACTCCTTGTTGTAGACACCGAAGTAGGTGCCGACCGGCTTGCCGGACAGGGACCTCGGCGGCACTCCGGCATGCTCGGCCGCCTCCCAGAACGTCTCGCACAGCAGCCGGTGATGGGGATCGACCCAGGCTGCCTCATGAGCGTTGATGCCGAAGAACGCGGGATCGTAGGCGTACACGTCCTCGTCGAGGAAGGCCCCCCATTTCAGGCGGGCGGCGACATCGGCGGGCAGACCGAAGACCTCCTCCTGGCTCCACCGCTCCTCGGGAACCTCGCGGACGACGTCCCGCCCGCCGGTCAGCAGCTTCCAGAACGACGCGGGGGAGTCGGCACCCCCCGGCAGCCGGCAGCCGGCGCCGATCACCGCCACACGCTCTTCACTGGGTCGTTGTTTCACCCCGGTACTCCTTTGCACACGAGCCGCGTCGTCCGGCGACAGCGTCCGGCCCGCCTCCACCCCCTGGGGGGCGCGGAATGACGGGAACTCCTCTACCGGTACGGGGACATGGAGGGACGGCGGACAGGAACAGAAAAAAAGGGGGGAGAGGCCTGCCGGCAGGAGTGCGCTGCTCCGCCCGGACCGTTCACCAGGCGGCGGGGGCGTCTCGTGCGAGCCGGGGCAGCCTGTGGGGGGTTCGCCTCAGCCCCCATCAAAGCGGGGGCACACCTGCCCGTAAAGTCCCGGGCGCCACGTAATGCGTGAACGCGATGAAAGACCGCCCGGACGCCACCACCTTGCCTCACCTATCGAATCTCGATAGATTCCCATCGTTGTTCGATGCTCATCGTGGTGTTCGCCGGCACCCTTCTCGTACAGGCATCGATGGTGTGGCCCCTGGCAGGCGGGAGGGACCCGGAGGACGGAACACTCCCGCTGACCGCGCTGCGCCTGATCACGGTCCTGCGCCTGATCACGGTCCTGGGCATGGTGACGCCTGGTTCGCGGTCACGGCCGTCAACGCGCCCGGCCGGCGTGACGACCCCGGCGTCACCCTCATCATGGGCGGGATCGGCGTGGCCGTCCTGGGGGTCGCGCTCCTCGTCCTCGTCCTGCGGATGCTGCTCGCCCGGGCCGTCGCACGCGACATCGAGGCGGCTCAGCTGCAGGCCGAGCTGGACGAGGTGATCTGATGCCGATCGCCGTCGACATCGACGTGATGCCGGCCCGGCGGAAGATGTCCGTGGGCGAACTCGCGGACCGCGTGGGGATCACCCCCGCCAACCTGGCGGTACTCAAGAACGGCCGCGCCAAAGCGGTCCGCTTCGCGACCCTCGCCGCACTCTGCGAGGTACTCGACTGCCGGCCGGGCGACCTCCTCCGCCGGGAAGCCGAGGAGGCCGCGGACGTATGACGCGCCCGTCCCGCGGCACGGAGTTCCCGCCACCGTGATCCGCACGGCGTACGGCATGCTCCCCTCTCCCCGGACGGCCGGCGCGCCGGACCGCGACCGAGCCTCCCCTTCCGTCCGGTACCGCCAAGAGCCGCAACGGCCCCGGGGAACCGCGCCGGCCCCGGGGAACCGCGCCGGGGTCGGGGGAACCGCGCCGGGGTCGGGAGAACCGCGCCCGCTCCGCCCCGCGTCCCCGCCGGAAACGGAACCGACCCGGAACACGGAACCGCCCCGGAACCTCGCACAGAAGGCCCGCCCCATGCCCCCGCAGCACGACCGCCCGCCGCCCCCGGCCACCGAGCGCCCCCACCGCGGCGTCACCGCCACCGTGTCCGCCGTCCTGCGGCACGACCGGGGCACTCTGGCGGCCGCGACGGCACGCGTCGTCGGCCTGTCCGCACTGGCCGGGCTGCTGATGACAGCCCTGATATTCGCGCTCTCCTGGCCCCTGTTCACCCGGATGCGGAACCGCCGCGCCTGGTACCACCACCTGGAAGACCCCTACCTGCACGACCACACCGCCCTGGCCCGGGTCGCCCTCGGCACCCTCCCGCTCTACCTGCTCCTCCTCGGCATCGGCAGCGCGGCCCTGCAGACCGCGTGCTCCCGGGCAGTCGCAGCGAAGACGCAGCCCCTGCGAGAGGACCGGCCACCTCCCGCGGCCCTCTCGCGGCTGCGACCGGTGCTCGCCGTGTACACGCTGCGCGGCCTGATCGTATGGCCCCTCCCACTGCTCGCCGCATACCTGGCGACCAGCCTCACCGGCGACCAGCTCGACACCCCCGAGCCCCTGGAACGCGGATCGCTGCCCTGCCACCTCGTCGCGGCCTCTCCCGCTGCAGCCCTGTTCGTCGCCGTACTGCTGCGCCTCGTGTTCGCCCTCGCCCCGGCCGCCGCGGTCACCGGCCTCGGCCCCCGCGCCGCCCTGCGCCGTTCCTGGTCCCTGACCCGGACCCGCGCCGGAGCCCCCCGCGTCCTCGCCCTCGCCCTGCGCCGCGGTGACCCGGCTGGCCACCCAACTCGCCCTGCCGCTGCGCCCTTTGGTGAGATCCCTCCTCGAACAGGCCACGGGCAACTTCTTCGCCGCGTACTACGCCGGCATCCTCGCCCCCGTCATCGTCGGCATCCTGGCCACCGCGGCCACGACCCTCCCCCTGACGTGCACGGCCTTCGCCGCCCTCCACGCACCTGCGGCGGCCCCGCATCTCTCCCCGGGCCCCCGGGGGCGCGGCTGCGGCCTCCACCGCCTGAGGGCGGCCCCGCGAAGATCGGCACCGCCCACGGCGCCACCCGGATCACCGAGGCCACCCACGGCTCACGCCGCGCCCCGCCACCACCGACGATCTCGACCTGTTCGAGCACGAGTTG
Organism: Streptomyces sp. NPDC093018; assembly: GCF_040684035.1. Taxonomy (NCBI): domain Bacteria; kingdom Bacillati; phylum Actinomycetota; class Actinomycetes; order Kitasatosporales; family Streptomycetaceae; genus Streptomyces; species Streptomyces sp. NPDC093018. The sequence goes on along the minus strand of NZ_JBFBFF010000029.1, from coordinate 18,357 downwards.
AGCGGGACCCAACCCCCGTTGAACACAACGGTGTTGACACCCCGACCGAACAGCGGACCCGGCCGGTGGCACCGGAGGGGTCCGACGCGGGCACGGGAAAGGCCCTGTGGGACCGGCTCCCGGCCGAGGCCCGGGCGGGTTCCGGTTTCCACCAGGGCACGGGTGATGGTCAGGGCGCGGTGAACCACCCGGCGGTGACGGCCACTTGCACGCAGGCCGGAGCGGACAGGCCGGGTGACCGGCGGACGGTTGTGGGGCGGTGCGGCTCGGCAGCTGCCGGCTACCCCCCGCCTCCACCTCCGCCTCCGCCCGTGTCGGGGGTGCGGGCGGCACAGTGGTGGCCGCAGCCGGTCATCTCGCTGAGCGCCCATGTGGCGGCCGCGACTCCTCCCCAGACGATGCACAGGAGGCCGATCAACACGCCGACGACGAGCGCGTAATCGCGTGCGGTGCGTAACCGTGCTTTCGCCACGGGCCTCTCCTTCGGTGCGGGGCCGGGCGAGAAGTCTCCCGCTGTACGGCGGCCGGTGTCACCACCGGGGACGCCCAGGGGTGTTGACCACGAGCGTTGTCAACAAGGGGGGCGGAGCCGTGTCGCCGCCCGCTGCCCCATCGCACGCTCTCTTTCCTCGGGGGCTCAATCTGCGCGGACGGCGCCCGACCTCGATCAGGCACACAGCGCACCCCGGGCCGCTTCCGAGGCTGTGCCGCCGGCCGCCGATGCCCTCAGGCGCCGAGTGAGCTCCGCGCGGCGGACCGGGCGCTCTGTCCGGCGGACGCCCTGAACCCGGTGCGCACATCGGTGCGGCGCCGGCCGGCCGACTGGGGCTCGCTCGCGCCGAAGGTACGGCGGTAGGAGGCGGGCGACACCCCGAAGGCCGTTCTCATGTGCGCGCGCAGCGAGTTCGCCGTGCCGAAGCCGGCCCGGTGGGCGACCAGGTCGATCGGCAGGTCGGTCGTCTCCAGCAACTGCTTGGCGAGTTCCAGGCGTTGTGCGGTGAGCCACTGCACCGGGGTCATGCCGACCTCGTCGCGGAACCTGCGGGTGAAGGAACGCAGGCTCATCCGGGCGTGCTCGGCGAGCCGGGCGAGGGTGAGCGGCTCGCCGAGGTGTTCCAGGGCCCAGGCGCGGGTCGCGGTGGTGCCGGTGACGGTGGGTTCGGGGACCGGACGGTCGATGTACTGGGCCTGCCCGCCGTCCCGCCAGGGCGGTACGACACACATGCGGGCGGCCCGGTTCGCGGCGGCGGCCCCGTGGTCGCGGCGGATCATGTGCAGGCACAGGTCGACGCCGGCGGCCACGCCCGCGGAGGTCAGCATGTCGCCGTCGTCGACGAAGAGGACGTCCTCGTCGAGCTTGACCCTGGGGTAGGCCCGGCGGAACTCCGGGGCGAGGTTCCAGTGGGTGGTGGCCGGACGGCCGTCGAGCAGTCCGGCCGCGGCGAGGACGTAGGAGCCGGTGCAGATGGACACCAGCCGGGTACCGGGCCGGATGCCGGCGACGGCCGCGGCGATCCCGTCGGGCAGGGGTCCGCCGCGGCCCAGTTCGGGCATGGCGTGCGTGGGCGGGAAGATCACGGTGTCCGCCGCGGCCAGGGCCTCGGGGCCGGCCGCGGGCTGGACGGTGAAGCCCGCGTCGCTGGGCACGGGGGCGCCGTCGGCGGTGCAGACGGTGACGTCGTACAGCGGGCGGCCCCCGGCGTCCTGCGCGCTGCCGAAGACCCGGGAGGGGATGCCGAGCTCGAACGGCGGTACCCCCGGCAGCGCCAGCACGGCGATCCGGTGCCGTCGCGGGGTGCCGTCCGCGCGGCCGGTCTCGTTCTCCGTCGCCGTCCGTGTGCCGTCCATGGCCAGATCCTGGCACATAGTGGCCGTACGGCCAACACCGTGACGGGCCGCGGCGGCCGATGCTGGGCTGCGGCGCGCCGGGGAACTTTGGGCGCGGACCGATACGAAGCCGGGAACAGTGAAAGATGAGGAAGACGATGCGTGCGGTGGTCGTGGAGCAGTGGGGCGGGGCCGAGAACCTGGTCGAGCGCGAGATCCCGCGCCCGGAACCGGGGCTGGGCGAGGTCCTGGTCCGGGTGCACGCGGCCGGGGTGAACCCGGTGGACTGGAAGACGCGTGCGAGCGGGGCCCTCATCGAGTGGGGCGCGGTGCCGGCGGTCGGGTGGGACGTGTCCGGCACGGTCGAGGCCGTCGGCCCCGGTGTGGGCATCTTCCGCCCCGGTGACGAGGTCTTCGGAATGCCGTCGTTCCCCCGCCAGGCGGGCGCGTATGCCGAGTACGTGGTGGCACCGGCCCGGCATCTCGCCCCCAAGCCGGCCGCCCTGACGCATGTGGAGGCGGCGGCCCTGCCGCTCGCGGCGCTCACCGCCTGGCAGGCCCTCGTGGACACCGCCGGTCTGCGCCCCGGCGAGCGGGTGCTGGTGCACGCGGCCGCCGGCGGGGTCGGTCACCTCGCCGTGCAGATCGCCAAGGCCCGCGGCGCGTACGTCATCGGTACGGCCGGTGCGGCCAAGCACGACCTGGTGCGCCGGCTGGGCGCGGACGAGGTGATCGACTACCGCGCGGTGCGGTTCGAGGACGTCGTGAGCGAGGTCGACGTGGTGCTGGACGGGCTCGGCGGGGAAACGGCCGAGCGGTCCCTGAAGGTCCTGCGGGCGGGCGGCCGGCTGATCACCCTGCCGGGCCCGGACGACGTTCCCGCGGCCCGGGACGGGGTGCGGGCGGTGTGGCTCCTGGTCGAACCCGACCACCTGGGCCTGCGCGAGATCACCGCCCTGGTGGAGCGGGGCGCGCTGAGGCCGGTGATCGACACCGCCGTGCCGCTGGCCGAGGCCGCGAAGGCCCACGAGATCGGTGAGCGGGGCCGCACCACCGGCAAGATCGTGCTGACGGTCCTCTGAGCCGCCCCCGCGAGCGCCCGCTGCTCCGGTACCGGCCGCTGCTCCGGTGCCGGGGCCGCCGGTTCGCGCCCCGGCGGCCGCCCGGGGCCGTGCGGCACACGAGGCCGCTCCCGCGGCACCCGCCCCCGCACCGGCGCCCGCCCCCGCACCGGTCAGGCCCGCGGGGGCGGAGCGAGGGCGGGACCCCACCTGTGCCCTGATCGCGGCCGTGCCGGAGACCGGAGGGACCCACCGGGCGCGCCGCTCATGCCCGGCCCGATCGCGCGTCGAGTGCGGCGCCGACGTGGGGGCAGGTTCTGCGAACGGTGTCGAGGAAGGCGCCCAGCGCCGGGGAGCGGTCACGGTCGGCGAAGGACAGGACCAGATCGGGCAGCGCCGTCCTCGGCGTCACCTCGCAGAACCGGATCCCCGCTCTCGGCGCCTCCCGCATGCGGGAGGACCCGAGCCCCACACCGGCCCCGCAGGCGGCCAGGCCCATGATCGTGTGCACGTCCCTGGCCATGGTGGCACCGTCCAGCGCCGCGGCGTCCTCGCCCAGCAGGAGGCGCAGGCAGGCGGCGACGGCGGGCTCGTCCTCCCCGGCGGCCACGATCAGCGGCTGCCGCCGCAGCTGGTCCACGCTCACCGACGCCTGGCCCGCGTAGGGGTGCGCTGCGGCGACCACGGCGGTCAGATGGTCGTGTCCGACCGGGACGGACACCAGATGCTCGGCCCCGGCGCCCCGGGGCGGTCCGAGGGTGACGGCGACGTCCAGTTCTCCGGCGATCAGAGCGGCGGCGCCGCGCCCGGACGCCATCTCGTGCAACTCCAGCCGTACGCCCGGCCGTTCGCGGCCGAACCGTCCCAGGACGTCCGGGAGCGGATCGAGCAGCGCGGAGGCGACGAACCCCAGCCGCAGCCGGCCCGTCTCACCGCGCGCCGCCCTCCCGGCGTCGGCCGTGGCCGCCGCCATCTCCTCCAGCGCCCGCCGCGCCCGGACGAGGAACGCCTCGCCCGCGGCGGTCGGGAACACGCCCTGGCGCGTACGGTCGAACAGCCGGGCCCCGGTCTCGCGTTCCAGGTCGGCGATCTGTTTGGACAGCGGGGGCTGAGCGATCCCCAGCGAGCGGGCGGCCCGGCCGAAGTGCGCGTGCTCGGCGAGGGCGAGCGCGTACCGCAGATGCCGCGCTTCCATACCGCCCCCTCCACCCGCGCGTTCATACACACAAAGTATCGCCGCCCAGCCTGCCATATCTTCACCTGGATCGATCCGCCGTGGTCGCCTGAGATGGGAGCCATGACCTCCTCCCCGAACCCCGCGAACCACTCCGCGATCCATCCGGCCCCCGGGCTGAGCGACACCGTCTTCGTCCTGGTTCACGGTGCCTGGCACGGCTCGTGGCAGTGGGCGGCGACGCAGCGGGCGCTCGCCGGTCTCGGGGCCGCGAGCGTCGCCGTCGACCTGCCCGGGCACGGCTTCGGCGCCCCCCTGCCCAGCGGGTACCTGCTGCCCGGCCGCCCCGGTCTGCTGACCGAGAGATCGCGGCTCGCCGGCATGACCATGGACGACTGCGCCGACGCCGTCCTGGACACGCTGCGCCGGGTCCGCCGCTACGGCCGTGTCGTGCTCGTCGCGCACAGCGCGGGCGGCGCTCCCGCATCGCTGGCCGCCGAGCGCGCCCCCGAACTGGTCGACCGCGTCGTCTACCTCTCCGCGTTCGTCCCCGCCGGCCGCCCCCGGTTCTTCGACTACCTGAACGCGCCCGAGAACGCCACCGCGCGCGGGCGGGGCCTCGGCCTCGGTGACCCCGGGGCGCTGGGGGCCGTGCGGATCGACCCGCTCTCCCCGGACCCCGCCTACGTCGAGGAGCTGCGGCAGACCTACTACCACGACACGCCCGCCGACCGCTTCGACCGCTGGCGCTCCGTGCTCAGCCCCGATCTGCCGCTGGCCGTCCCGGCGACCCCCGTCGTCCTGACCGCACAGCGGTGGGGCCGTATCCCGCGTACGTACGTGCGCTGCGCGCAGGACCGGGCCCTGCCGGTGTCCGTGCAGAACCTGATGATCGCGGAGGCCGACCGGGCCCTGCCGGGCGAGCCGTTCACCGTCCGCACGCTGATGGGCGGCCACAGCCCGTTCGCCGCCCGCCCGCAGGAACTCGCCGAGATCCTGGCGCGGTGAACGGCCGGGGCTCCCTGCTGCCGGTGCTGCCGGTGCCGTCTCGGACCGAACCGTCTCCGGGGGAGTTCACGGCGCCGCGAGGACACGCCGTACCAGGGCCGGAAGGGTTGCCGGGTCCGCCGGACGGACGCCGCGCCAGGCGATGTGCCCGTCGGGGCGCACCAGGAGCGCGGTGTCCGCGTGTTCGGCGCCGAGCAGCCGCGCCCACTGCCCGGGCTCGGCCTCCCGCCGCGAGGCGGTCCGTACGGCGCGGAGTGCGAGGGGGATCCCCGCCCGCCGTACGGCCTCGGCGTGCGGCTGCCATCGCGGGTCGTCGTCGGCCGTGAGCAGGGTGAGGCCGGGGCCGGTGAGGTCGAGGGTGGAGGTCACGTCCGAGGCGCCCGCGGTGGTGAGCCGGACGTGGGGCACGCGCTCTCCGGGCCGGCACCCGGGACGGCAGCCGGCCGGGTCCAGGACGCCGGGGCGATCGGCGTCCTGCGGGCCGGGGACGACGGCGGCGGAGCGGTAGGCGGCGGTCAGCAGGAGTTCGTCGTCGATGTGGTAGCCGGTCCGGTTCGCCGCGTTGGCCGTGGAGATGTCGATGACCTGGCGGGCGAGCGGGCGCCGTTCGGCCTCGTAGGTGTCCAGGAGGGCTTCGCCTGCGTGTCCGGCGGTGACGGCGGCGAGTTTCCAGGCGAGGTTGTCGGCGTCGCCGATGCCGGTGTTCATGCCGTGTCCGCCCGTCGGCGGGACGACGTGGGCGGCGTCGCCCGCCAGCAGGACCCGTGAGCTGCGGTAGGAGCGGGCGAGTTGCGCGTCCATGCGCCAGGTCATCGTGTCGCGGACCGTCACGTCCAGGTCCGGGACACCGGCCGCCGTACGGACGAGCCCGGCCAGGAACCGATGGTCCGCCACATCCACTGCCGCACCCGGACCCACTGCCGCACCCGGACCCGCCGCCGTACCCACGTCCGCCGCTGTACCCGGACCTGCCGCCGCACCCGGATCCGCCGCCGTTCCCGGGTCCGCGCCGAGCGGGTACTGGTAGATCCAGTGGCGGTCGTTGTCGACGGCCATGAACCCGCCCCGCCCGGGGACGGTGAGGAAGTACGAGGCGCTGACGCGGTCGGCCACCACCTGCCCCAGGGGCGCCTCGAAACGGATGCTCAGGTACCGCCCCAGACCGGTCGGGCCCTCCATCGCGATCCCGGCCCCGGCGCGCACGGTACTGGAGGCGCCGTCGCAGCCGACGAGCCAGTCGGCCCGCAGCCGGTACCGGCGGCCGGTCGCCCGCTCCTCGACGACGGCCTGGACGCCGAGGCCGTCGTCGCGGAAGGAGAGCAGCCGGGTGCCGAACCGGACGCGGGGGCCGGCCAGTTCCCCGGCGCGCCGCAGCAGCAGGGGCTCCAGGACGTCCTGGGAGCAGATGAGTCCCGGTGACGGCGTGTGCTCGGGGCCGCCCCCGCCGGGCCCTTGGGCGGGGCCGGTGCGGACGTAGTCGGGGTCGACCAGGTCGCGGCCCCGGTAGAAGCGGACCTGTTCGGCCGGCAGCCCCGCGGCGCGGACCGCCTTCTCCAGCCCCATGCGCCGGAAGATCTCCATGGACCGGGCCGAGACACCCCGGGCCCTGGGATGACGCGAGACGGCGGGGCGGGACTCGACCAGCACATGGTCCACGCCCTGACCGGACAACAGGCAGGACAGCACCAGCCCTACGGGTCCGCCCCCGACGACCAGCACGGACGTGTGCGACTCGGCCACAGCGGGCCCCCTCTTCCACCTGCACCATCAACCAGTAACGCCTAAAACAGATTTAGACGTTACCATGGCGAGGCGACACCGCCCCCTGAAGCGGGAGAGACCCATGGACCACCGGCTCGCCGACGACAACCCGCGCGGCCTGTACTTCCTGACCGACCTGGTCAACACCGTCCGGGACGGCGGCGCAGCCACACCGCGGGGACTCGAAGCCGTGGTCGAGGCGCACGGCGGCCCGCCCCTGCGGCTCACCGAGACCACCGCCGAAGAAGTACGGGAGGCCGCGGCGGTCATCGCCGGCATCCTGGACACCGAGGACGAGGACAGCGCCGCCGAGGCGATCAACACCCTGCTCGACCGGTACCCCGCCCGGCCCCGGCTGGTCCGCCTGCCCGGACGCCGCTGGTCGCTCCACACCGCGACCCCCCACCACGGACAGCCGGCCCGGTGGCTGCTGTCCACCGCCGCGCTCGCCCTGGCCCTCTGGCTCAGCGAACGCGGCTCCTGCGCATGGGGCCGCTGCGCGGCACCCGGCTGCGACCGCTACTTCATCGACACCGGCCGCCGCGCCCCGCAGCGCTACTGCTCCACCCGCTGCGGAACCCGCGTCCGGGTCGCCGCCCACCGCGACCGCGGCCGATGACCGACCGGCGCGCGCCGCGTGTCCGCGGTGCGTGAGGCGGGGGAGAGGGGGGAACCGTCCAGGGCACACGGCGCGCACATGCCCCTCACTCCATAGAAGTAACTCATATTTTGTGTGCTTGTAGGGGTGAAGTAAGGGCATCCGGTGGCCAGGAGGTTGATAACGATGGTTCCCCTGATTCTGGTTCTTCTTCTGGCCCTGATCCTCTTCGGCGCGGGCTTCGCCCTGAAGGCACTGTGGTGGATCGCGGTGATCGTGCTCATCGTATGGCTGCTGGGCTTCGTCGTCCGCTCCGCGGACGGCGGCGGCCGCAAGGGCCGCTGGTACCGCTGGTAGACACGACACCCGCGCGAAGAACGCGCACCCCGCACGAGCGAACGAGTGGGCCCGGCCACCGCGGCCGGGCCCACCGCCGTGAACAGGCCCCCCTGAAGCGCCGGGAGAGACCGGCCCCGCCGGACGCCCCGCAGAGCACGTGAGCCTTGCACCGGCCCCGCGGACCCGCCGGCGGAACCCTGCTCCTCCTGTCCGCGGGGCCGTTGCCGCGCCCCGGAGACAACGGGTCCGCGGTCGGCCCGTCCCGTACCTCGACCTCCACCAGCGCCGGCCCGCACCGGCCCGCAGCTTCCCCGCGCCCCCGGCATCCCGCGCCCCCCGGCCGCCCGCACCGCCGGGCCCGCCGCCCCGAACAGCGCCTCCGGACAACGCCGTTGCCCCCTCGGCACAGAACCTCCACATCATGATCCGCACCACACGGACAACCCCCGCCGCCGTACCCGCGTCTTGATCCACAACAGACCGCGACGCCCCGCTCCTCCCGGACGGGGCGTACCCCCGATTCCCTATACACGCTGTGTATACACATCGTGTATAGAAAGGTATGCATGTACGGCAAGGCTTTCGCCCCCGAGTACCAGGGCGCCCTGACCACCCTGTCCGTGAACTCCTCCCTGACGGACGTGCTGACGGAAGGCATCGACAAACTCCGCGAGGCCGAGCGCTCCGGGCACCCCGCCGAGGCCGCCCGCTGCGGACTCGCCGTGGCCGAGGCCTACCGGCGCCTCGGCAGGGTACGGGAGGCCGACCAGGCCTGGAAGGCCAGCTACCGCACCGCCCGGGAGGCCGGCGACACCGCCGCGATGGCATGGGCCCTGTGGAGCGGCGGCACCCTCGCCCGCCAGCGCGGAGCCTTCCCGCTCGCCTGGCGACTGCTCGGCCTCGCCGCCGAACTCGGCGAACAGGCAGGCGACATCGTCTGCCGCGGCTACTCCCTGGCCGGACTCGCCGAAACCGGCCGCATCCAGGGCGACTACGCCGCCGTCGGCCGCCTCCACGAACAACTGCTGGCCGAGGCCCGCAGGCGCGGCGAGGCCCGCCACACGGTCTGGGCCCTGGAAGGCATCGCCCAGATGCACCGCAACACCGGCGACTACGACCGCGCCTACACCCTCTTCGAAGAGGCCGCGGAGATAGCCGAACGCGCCGAGGACACCCGCGGCCACGCCTGGGCCCTGCGCGGCCTCGCGGACATCCTCTCGGTACGCGACAAGGACACCGAGAAAGCACTCGAACTCCTCTCCCGCGCGGAGACCGGCTGCCGCGCGATGAACCTCTCCAGCGCACTGGCCTACAACCACAAGATGCAGGGCAACGTCCTCCACCGGGCCGGACGCCACGAACAAGCACGGCAGATGTACGAGCTGGCACTCACCGAGTTCCGCGCCATGAGCGAACCCCGCGGCGAGGCACTCGCCCGCCTCGGCCTCGCCAAATCACGGGCACGGCTCGACCGCACCCGCGCCGAGACCACCGCCGAACTCACCGCACTGGCACGCTCGTTGGAAGGCAGCGGCCTCAAACACGTCCAACGGCTGGTGACCCGCGCCCAGGAGGAGTTCGCACGCGAGACGGAGGCCGTACGATGACCGCCCTGCACGCACCCCCCGCAGCCCGAGAAGTCCTCGCCCGCTGCACCGCGCTGGTACGCCCCGCCCTGCGCGAGGCCGTCGACCGGCTGCACCCCTGGACCGCCGAGATGGCCGCCTACTCCTTCGGCTGGTGCGAGGTGGGCGGCACACCCACCACCACACCCGGCGGCAAGGGCGTACGCCAGGCACTGGCCGTACTCGGCGCACGCGCGGCAGGCGCCGACGCACGCACCGCGATCCCCGCCGCGGTCGCCGTGGAACTGGTGCACACCTTCTCACTCCTGCACGACGACATCATGGACGGCGACGCCACCCGGCGCCGCCGCCCCGCCGTATGGAAGGCATACGGCACCGGCCCCGCGGTACTGGCCGGCGACGCCCTGTTCGCCCTGGCGGTGGAAACCCTCGCCACCGTCCCCCAAGGCGCCCGCGCCGTACGGCTGCTGTCCACAGCCCTCACCGACCTGGTCCGCGGACAGGCCGACGACCTGCTGTTCACCGGCCGCCCCCACACCGGCCCCGACAGGGTCACCACCAAGGAGTACCAGGCGATGGCCGAGGCCAAGACCGGCGCCCTCCTCGGCTGCGCCTGCGCCCTGGGCGCCCTGCTCGGCGGAGCCGACGAGGACACCACCGACACGCTCGACCGGGCCGGACGGCACCTCGGCATCGCCTTCCAGCTGGTCGACGACGTCCTCGGGATCTGGGGCGACCCCGCCGTCACCGGCAAACCCACGGGCGGCGACCTGCGGGAGGGCAAGAAGACCTACCCGGTCCTGGCCGCCCTCACCTCCCCAGGCACCCACACCCTGCCCGACCTGCTCAACTCACCGGCGCGGACACAGGAGGCCGCCACCCTGATCGAAGCGGCCGGCGGCCGCACGGCGGCACTGACCGAAGCCCGCACCCACACGGCCACCGCCCGCACCCTCCTGACCCGGGCACCCCTGGCCACGCCCGCCGTGGAAGACCTGCTCACAGTGCTGGACTACCTCGTCGGCCGCGACCTGTAGACCCACCGGCACACCGCACCGGCCCGGAAACCACCGCGCCGGCCGCGCCGCGAGCCGCCCGCCGCGGGCACCACATCAGCGGCCCGAGCGCGCATACCACCGGCCGTCGTGGCGGGCCACATGAACGGGACGCCCGAAGCAGAGCGTCATGTTGTCCGGGGTGAGCACCCCGTCCACCGGCCCGGACGCCAGCTCCCGCCCCTCCTTGAGCAGGAAGGCATGCGTGGTGCTGGGCGGGAGCTCCTCCACATAGTGCGTGACCGTGACAGTGGCGAGGGCGGGCTGGTCGGCCGCCAGGCGCTGCAGCGCGTCCACGAGATCCTCACGGGAGGGGAGATCGAGGGCGTTGAACGGCTCGTCGAGCAGCAGCAGCGCCGGATCCGCCATCAAAGCGCGGCAGATCAGGATCCGGGCCCGCTGGCCGCCCGAACAGTCACCGAAGCGGCGGTCGGCGAACTCCTTGCACCCCAGCTCGGCCAGCAGAACGCGGGCACGCTCGCGCACCGCGCCCCCGTACTCCCGCCACAACGGCTGCACCGTCCCCGTCGCCCCCGTCAGGACGACCGTGTGGGCGGTGGCGTCCAACGGCACCTTCTGCGCGGCGGACACCAGACCCACACGCGCCCGCAGCTCACGCATGTCGACACGGCCGAGCCGGTCACCGAGCACCTCGACACTGCCGAGCGTGGGATACATGACCGCCCCCACCAGCCGCAACAAGGTGGTCTTGCCGGCCCCGTTCGCCCCCAGCAGCGCCCAGTGCTCGCCGGGCCGAACGGTCCAGTCGATCCCGTCGAGGACGATCTCCTGCCCGCTGCTACGCCGGTGGACGGCGACATCCCTCAGAGCGACGACGGCACGAAAATCCTGGGTCTCGGTCACCCCGGCACAGTAGCGCCGCGGACGGCAACCGCACCGGACACGCCCACAGACCGGACACCCCGGCCGACGCCGCCGGTCACCGCACAGGATCCCAGCAGTTCTCACATGTGCCGCATCCACACATTGGGCTCCACATAGACGCCCTGACCGCTGTCCTTGTCGACACGCAGCAGACCGAGCCCCCGCGGGATCACGTACTCGCCCGACTCCGGGAAGACCATGCCCGTCCACCCCTCCCACTCGCAGACCGTGCCGGTCATCGTCTGCGAGGCCGGGGCGGCGGCGACGATGCGCGCACCGAGACGCTGGTGGGTGCGGATCCACGGATCGAGCGAGGCGCCGTCCGGCCGGGTCCACCCCATGAACGACTCGATCGGCGCCAGCGGATACCGCGACTTCAGGGTCGGGCGGACCGGCGCGATCACCCGCGGCCACCCCCGCTCCACGGCGAGCCGCCGCAGCGCGGTGAGCATCTGTCCGGCCAGACCCCGGCCCTTGAGGGAAGGCGTCACCACGGCACCGCAGATCACCAGGGTGTCGGGCTCGACACCCAGCTCACGGCCCTCCACCGCCCGAACGATCGCGTCCGTGTAGCCGAGCGGCAGCGTCTCCGCCCTCCCGTCCCAGCGGACCGGTATCCCCCAACCGGCGGCGACCGGCACCCCCCGCTCGTCGACCAGCACCAGATTCAGCTCGGCGAACCACTCCCGGACCCGGCCGATGTACTGCTCCACCAGCCGGTCCGCACCGACGAACTCCGGGAAACCCTCGCCGAACAACTCCTCCAACTGCCCCTCGGCCCACTCGCGCACATCGAACCGCTCAATGATCAACTTCACGGTCCGTTTGTAACGCATCCCGGCCCGCACCGGCCAGACACACCGGCACCGCGATGCGCCGGACAGGCCTGCCGGTACCGGGCGCGACCGTGCACGCGGCCGCCACCGAAGAGGAGCAACCCCCGCCCACCCTGACCAGCCTCACGACACGACAGCGCCGACGACGCACATCGGGGAACAGCCGCGGAGGCATCCTCCCGGAAGACCACGCGCTGCCGGCTGCCGCCAACCGGCACAGCAACCTGACGCCGCGGCAACGCGCACGCTCCCACCAACTCCCATGCATAAAACGCATAACCAAGTCTCTACGATGACCCCATGAAAATGACGCTCGGCGAACGCGTACGAGCAGCCACAGCCGCCCTCATGCACATCACAGGAGAATCCCAGACAGACCTCGCCACCGCCCTGGGCATCAGCCAGACCCAGATCAGCCGCCGCCAGTCCGGCAACGCCGCATGGAGCCTGACCGACTGCGAAGCCCTCGCCGCCCACTACGGCATCGACGTCCTCGACCTCCTCGCCGGCCCCACCCAAGCCTGCGACACCCTGCCCCCTCTGCGCCGACGCACCCCACGCCCCGCACCCCACCCCACCGGCCCCACCCAGGAAACCCCACAGTGACCGACTTCCACGCCATCGACGCACTCCTCGCCAACACCCGCACACCGGCCCACCTGCCCCCCGCCGAACAACGCCGCGCCCTGCGCCAGGCCCTCAACCTCACCCGCACCCAAGTCGCCCAGACCCTGGGAGTGAGCCCCTCCACCATCGGCGGCTGGGAAACCGGACGCGACCCCAGCGGCGAAACCCGCGAAAAATACGCCTACTTCCTCACCGCCGCCCAGGAAAAACTACGCACCCAGAACAAAACACCAGCCCACCCCGAGACCGACCCCACCCCCGAACACCCCACCCCCCCAACGGACAAAGACGCCCCCCCGCCCACCCCCCACCCCTGCGTCCTGTGCGGAGCACCCGCCACCGACCAGATCGAGGGCTACCCCCAACACCTCAACCCCGAAGACTGCACCCACCCCACCCCACCCCACCCCGAACAAACCCACACCCCCACCGCACCCCCCACCCCCCGCCGCCCCCCGCAGAACCAGCCCCGCACCCCCGACCTGATCGCACGAGCCGTACACGAAGCCCTCGCCGCCCACCACGGCGACACCCAAGCGGCAACCAACGAACTACAACGCCGGGCGATCCCCGACGCCATGACCCTCCTCGACACCTGCCGCATCGGCGCCCGCTACGACATCGTCGGCCACCCCCCACTGCCCGACATCCTCCGCAAGAAATCCGCCCACGGCGCCGACGAGGTCTGGGAAGCCCGCCCCCACTGGACACGCCTCGACCCACCCCCCACCCCCGGCGAAGTAACCGCCCTCGACATCAACGGCGCCTACCTCTCCGCCCTGAAAACCCACCTCCCGCTCGGCACCCTCGAATACTCCACCGGAAACGTCCACTCCCGCCGCCGCGCCGGAATCCACCTCATCACCCCACCCGAATGGGACCACCACCCCTACCTCCCCAACCCACTGGGCAACCGCGAGGAACCAGGCCCCGTCTGGGTCACCGAACCCACCCTCCGCCTCCTCCAACGCCTCGCCACCGAGCAGTACGGCCCCCTGTGCGACCCGCCCGTCATCCACGAATCCTTCACCTCCGGAGCCACGGAACAACTCTTCGAGAAATTCCGCCAAACCCTGCGCGACGCCCGAGAAAAAGCCATCACCGAAGAAGACGAAGTCACCCTGGAATACGTAAAATCCATGTATTCTAAGTTCGTGTCCACCATGGGAGAATCGAACTACAACAGAGCACTCTACCGCCCGGACTGGATGCACATCATCCGCTCACAAGCATTCGTCAACCTATGGCTCAAAGCCCATAAAGCACACACCGCAGGACTGACCGTCATGCGCGTCATGGGAACCGACGAACTCCACATCGCCGGCAACTGGCGACAGGTATTCACAGAAGGACGCGGCGTGACACAAGTAAAAATCAAAGACGTATACACCCCCCAAACCAGCCGGCAGTAAGAGCCCCACATGCCCGACAGGACACACGACTTCGGACACTACGGCGCCCACGGCCAACGCGGAAGCGAAGCCGCAGCCCACGTACTCGACTCCCTCACCGGCGGCATCACCTCACCCATCACCTCCACCCGCGGCCTGTCAGCCCGCCTGCGCTACCTCACCCGCTCAACCGCCGGACACGAAGCCATACACCAAGCCGGCATCACCGTCACCCCCCGCACCCTCAAAGCCTGGCTCGCCAACAAACAACGCCCCAACAAAACCAACCTCACAAAAATCGACACCGCCTACCGAGCACTACGCCGCCGCAACGTCGCCCGATACCTCCTCAAACGCCTCAACGCAAGCGGCGGCACACGCGTAGAAATCCACCCCCTCGACCAAACCCACGTACCCATTCCCCACCAACGCGTCCTCGAATACCGCAGACTCAACATCCGCAACTGGGACGCCATCATCGACGCCTGGTCCAAAGGCCAAACCCACGCCCTCGACGAAGCCTGGATCGACCAAATCGTCAACCTCGGCTCACAATGGGGAAAATACGAATACGTCACCTCGGTCGGATTCGCAGCTTGAGAACCGGACCGGAGATCAACCCCAACTCTCGGGTGCGTGCGACCCGCACGAGACAGCACACAGCTGTGGCGCTCGGCAGCCCCTCTCCACGTAGACAGCCGTCACCGCTCATCCCCTCAGCTACTCCCTACAGGTGATCCTTCGTCCATCCCCGCTCCGGCATTACGCCATACGGGGGACAGGATGTCAGCGGCCCGCCCTAGCGTGCGGCTGTTGCCTCAACCAGACGAGGTAACCGCCAGGGCACCTGGCGCCCATGTAGCGAAAGGCCCCCCATGACCTTGACAACGCCTACGCCCACACCGGGTTCCGCCTTGCCGTCTCCGGACGAACCGGACTGCTTGCCGGAGCTAGACAGCATCTTCATTGCCTTGCCCGACTGGGCAGCCGCACACCAACTCGAACTCCTCGACGGGCCTGTCACCGGCCAAGCCCCGACCTACACAGCCGGTCCCAAGGAAATGACAGCAGAGGACTTCGTCTCCCTGGCGTCCCGCGCGCAGGTGCCCTTCCTATACCGGCAGGCCGATGCATTCGATGCCAACGAATTCACCCTGGAAGAGGACACCATTGGCGCCCTGGACAAAACCGGCCGTGAACGCTACGCGCACCTGCGCCATAGCGCCGAGCAGGAACACGGACGCTGCCGAAAGCTTCGACTGCGGTTCGTGACCGGTGGCGTCGTCCACCTATGGAGCACCGAGGCATCATGGTGGGATCAACTCGAGGACCAGCTGCTCGAAATGGAAGAAAAATACCTACCGGAAGATGAACAAGCACAGCCCGAGGACCCGCCCTCGACACCAGAAGAAGTCGACCGACTCGCCGACCTCCTCCATGCCCTGCCAGACTTCCGCGAGGCAACCAAAAGCGCAGAGAGGGAACGCATCACCCTGCGCTCCTTCCCCGAACTACGCTCACACCGCTACAACGGACTGAGCCGACTCGGCTACGACGCACTGAACGAGGCCACCCTGCGCATCGCCGAGACCTCCAAAAAAATCTACGCCGACTTCACCGCCGACCTCCCCGCCCTGGCCCAGGAGACTCTCGACGCAGGCGTACTGGCCCAGGCCACCACAGCCGCCGCGCGCCGCGCCGCGATCCGCGCCTTCGTGCAAGAACGCTCAGGAGGCTACCCACCCAGCAAAGACTTCGTGGAACTCCTCTACGGAGACCCCCTACTGAAGAAGCCGGCAAAGGCGAACTCCACCACGTCACCAGCATTGTGGAACGAAATGTAAACCTCAGCGCCAGCCACGGCGAAATGACCAATGAATTATGCCGACTCCTTGCCTGTACGGCCAGTACCCGTACAGGCAAGCCGCTATTGAGGTCCAAGTAGATCGCCGCCGAGATCAGCGGGCGGCCTTGAACAGCTGGCAATCGATCTAGGCAGCCATAGTGCAGAGCCGATCAACTGGCGCCCCACGCAACGCCGCACGCCGTACCCTCGACACATGAGCGCCAACCTCGGTGAACGCCTCCGCGACACCCGTAAACGCCGCGGCCTCAGCCAGCGCGAACTATCCGAACGCTCGGGCGTCTCTCTCTCCCTCATCCGCAAGCTGGAACAAGGCGAACGCAACGACACCCGCCTCGAAACCGCCCGCCAGCTCGCCAGCGCACTGAAGGTCCCCACCACCCGACTCATCACCGAACACACCGAGGCACCAGCCAGCGCCGACACAGTGAACCGCTGGGCACCCGTACACGACGCCCTCGCAGCCACGCCCGACCCCACCCGGGCCGCCCCAGAAGCACCCACCTACGACGGCGTACGAGACGCACTCCAAGCAGCCACGCCCTTGTTCTCAACCGATCGCTTCGATGCCCTCAGAACAGTGCTGCCACCCCTCCTACGCGACATGGAAGCCCTCACTGAGACCGACCCCCGCGCCCGACCACTCCGCGCCCGCCTCCTGGAACTCACCGGCTGGCTGATGACCCAGACACGGCAATTCGACGCAGCAGAAATGGCCCTGGAACGCGCCCTCGACGACGCCACCGACCACGTACAAACCGCCGCTACCATCAACACCCAGTGCTGGCTCCTGCTACGCCGCGGAAAGCTCGCCCAGGCCCGAGAACTGGCCGTGCGCTGGGCCGACGAAGTCGAGCCTCGCATCTCCCGCGCCACGCCATCCGAACTCAGCACATGGGGCTGGCTCCTACTCCGTCTGTCGGCCGCGGCGATCCGCGACAACCGCCCCGGCGAGGCCGAGGATGCTCTACGACTCGCCCACTCGGCCGCCGTCGCCCTCGGACGTGAATGCACCCCCGAAGGTGACTTCCTACGAACTTTCGGGCCAGTCACCGTGGCCCTGAAGCGCACGGAGAACGCGATGGTGGCCGGCCAGTCGGACAAGGTACTTACCCTTGCCTCACGCATCCTGGCAGACAGCCTGAAGGCCACCTCGAACAACCGGAACCGCCACCTGCTCGACGTGGCGAACGCCCATACACAGCTCCGGCAATACGCGGAAGCTATGGACACCTTCCAGAAGATTCGCGCCGGCTCTCCGCAGTGGCTTCCGAATCAGCAGTACGCCCGAGACGTGCTGGGCCGCATCATGAGTAAGCGCCGGACGCTGACTCATGAGATGCGGGAGTTGGCCGACTTGGTGCAACTACCGGTGTGACAGTGAGTGGCACTTCTGGCTGATGCCTCATCAAAGTGCCATCGACGTGGGGCATCTGCGGTTCGTAGCGTTGAAATATGGCCAACAAAGTGGTGCACGAAGACAAGGGCGGCAACGTGGGGTCGCTGAGGCTGTTGCCATGGACGAATGAAGGCAAAGCCTGCTGGTTGTCACCCGCGAGCGATGGCAGTGCTATTTCTGCCCTCGCGGATGTCATGGAAGCTGAGCAGGTACGGGACGGCCATGAAGTGCTGGCTCATGCACGCCGTTTGATGGAGGGCCCCGACCAACTGAACCTGCATGTGCTGAAGTTCATTGCAGTCCGCCTGGCCGAATGCCTGTCCGACGTGCTCCGCGTGGCTGAATCGCGCGGCATTCGTCTGGGAGTTGCCGATTCAAACCCGAGCGATGGTGTGGGGGAGGTGTCCGAGGAGGAGCCGAAGGCTTTTGAGTAAGAGCCGAGCAAAAGGGGAGAGCCGGGAGGAATGTGAGGTTGCTGCTGTGGCCTGGCGTTCGACTAGTTCCGTAATCCGGGTAAGGGTAAATTCCTTTTACATTGCACTCATCTTCCGCTCTTCCGAGGCCTTTTAAGGAACCTTTCCATGCGTTAAATCAATAACCAGGAAAAGCAATTACGCATTTCGTGGTTAAAAATCCTAACCTCGAAAGGTTGTTCATGAGAGAAACTGACGTAGCGTCACCTTTGGGCGCTGAGAGCGCCACCCGCTGCTGTAGCCGCTGTTTTTGGGAATTCGCGGAGCGAATTCCTGCAGCGTCACGGAGTGATGCTGCATCAACTTCCTTGCGGAGCAAGGAAGTTGGAGCCGCGGAGCGGCTCGGAGGCTCCCGGCCCGTAGGGCCGGCGCGTCGTGCCCGCGGAGCGTGGCCGCGCGCCGACGCGGTGGTCATGAGCGCAGCTCCCTGCCGGGCAGCTCCAAAAAGACCTCTTCCAGGGGGTGCCGATCGA
>NZ_JBFBFF010000028.1:0-59404 GCF_040684035.1 Streptomyces sp. NPDC093018 | reverse complement strand
CCTGTTCATACGCCTCCGCCGTGACGTTGGCGTGTGCGGCCAGGTCGGCGGGGGGCGCGAACCTGCGTTCTTCCTTCAGCAGGTTGGCCAGGCTCTCATTGCTCACGACATCCGCCTTTCAAGGTGTCCGATGTGTCCCAGGCCACAGCTCATCAGACGTGAGGGGGCGGTGACAAGGGTCGTCGGAGAAATTGGTTTAGACCTATGTGATCGAGAGGGGAAGGGGTGGAGTAACGATTCGTAAAGGATCGGTAATGCCACGTAAAGATCATTCATTCCTTTTCGGGGCAAATGACCTAGTCGATCCCTCGGAGTGGTGAATAAGTCATTTGATCGGCTTGTCATCCTCATTCCTCCTCGGGCCCGTGTGATCTTGGGCGGTGCCGTCGGTTCAAACCCGGCGGATCACCACAAAAAACCCTCGTCAGCGTTCGTCTGAGAGAAGGAAGAAGGTGGGCGGAACATGGCCGCCAACCAGAGGATCGCCGTCGGCGTGGTCGCCGCGGCCTGTGCCGTCTCGCTCGCGGCGTGCGGGAGCGGCACCCATGCTGCGCGGGAGGGGACGTCCGGCCCGCAGAAGGGGGCGCCCGCGGCACCCGCGCCCAAGAGCGTGCTCCGGCTGCTCGGCGACGGATCGACCGCGTACACCGGTACGCAGCCCCATCTGCCCAGGCCCGAGCGGCTGAAGCCCGGTCAGAAGCCCCCGCAGTTCGTCGTCTTCTCCTGGGACGGCGCGGGCGAGGACAGCCAGAAGCTGTTCTCGCACTTCCGCAAGGTCGCCAAGGAGAACAACGCCAATATGACGTTCTTCCTCAGCGGTGTTTATCTGCTGCCGGAGGACAAACGCGACCTCTACAAGCCCCCGCAGCACTCGCCGGGCAGCTCCGACATCGGCTTCAACGACCAGCAGGGGATCAGCGACACCGTCAAGCAGGCCCGGCTCGCCTGGCTGGACGGCAACGAGATCGGCACCCACTTCAACGGCCACTTCTGCGGGCCCGACGGCGGGGTCGGCACCTGGTCGGTAGACGAGTGGAAGAGCGAGATCAGCCAGGCCAAGCAGTTCGTGGAGAACTGGAAGACGAACTCCGGGATGAAGAACGCGGCCCCGCTGCCCTTCGACTACGACAAGGAGCTGATCGGCGGCCGTACCCCCTGCCTGGAGGGCCAGAAGAACTTCGTGCAGGCGGCCCGCCAGCTGGGCTTCCGCTATGACTCCAGCGGAGTCGACAACCAGCTCTGGCCGAAGAAGAAGGACGGCCTGTGGGACCTCTCGATGCAGCTGGTCCCCTTCCCCGGGCACAACTTCGAAGAGCTGACCATGGATTACAACTACATGATCAACCAGTCGGGCACCAAGACCCAGGGCGACCCCGACCAGTTCGGCACCTGGGGCGACCAGGTGCGCGACAGCCTCCTCCAGGGCTTCGACCGGGTCTACGACGGCAACCGCGCGCCCCTGGTCATCGGCAACCACTTCGAGTCCTGGAACGGCGGCACGTACATGCGCGCCGTCGAGGACGTGGTGAAGAAGGTCTGCGGCAAGCCCGAGGTGCGCTGTGTCTCCTTCCATCAACTGGCCGACTGGCTGGACGCCCAGGACCCCAAGACCCTGGAGAAACTGCGGAGCCTGAAGGTGGGCGAGGCGCCCAAGCAGGGCTGGGCGTCCTACCTCTCCGGCCGCCCGGCCCCGGCGCCCAAGGGAGTCCCCGGGGCGCCGGCCGTCAAGGGGTAGACACCGGGCGGGAGTCGTCGGGCCGTAGTTGTCAGGCGGGCGTCGACACGCCCGCCTCGACCCCGGCTTCGTGCTCGACGCCCTCGCCGAGCACGAAGCCGGGGTCGATCTGCGCCGCCAGGTCGGCCCCGGTGCGCTCATTGCCCCACGACTCGGCGTTCTTCAGATGGAAGTGCACCATCTGGCGCATGTAGCGCTCCCGGTCCCGCCGCTCGTACGTGGCGTCGGCGGTGGCCCGAAGGGTCGCGAGCGCACGGGCGTTGGCCTCCTCCAGGAGGTCGAACCGCGGCGGGCGGCCCTTCTCCATGGCCCGTACCCAGTCCGAGCGCCCGACCGTGACCAGCAGGTCGTCCCCGACCTCCGCGCGCAGGAAGTCGATGTCGTCCTGCTCCTGGATCTTGTTGCCGACGACCTTCAGGGCGACGCCGAAGTCCCGGGCGTACTCCTTGTACTGGCGGTAGACGGAGACCCCCTTGCGGGTCGGCTCGGCGACGAGGAACGTCATGTCGAAGCGGGTGAACATGCCGGAGGCGAAGGAGTCCGAGCCCGCGGTCATGTCGACCACCACGTACTCGTCGGGGCCGTCGACCAGGTGGTTCAGAAACAGCTCCACCGCTCCGGTCTTGGAGTGGTAGCAGGCGACACCGAGATCGGCGTCGGTGAAGGGGCCGGTGACCATCAGACGGACGGCGCCGCCGTCGAGCTCCACCGGACGCGCGCAGGCGTCGTAGACCGGGTTGGGCTCGCGCACCCGCACCAGCCGCGAACCCTGCCCCGGCGGGGTCGTCTTGATCATGGTGGCGGCGGAGGCGATGCGCGGGTTGCTGCCGCGCAGATAGTCCTTGATCAGCGGCAGCCGCTCGCCCATGGCGGGCAGCGCGGCGGCCTCGGCCTCGTCCAGGCCGAGCGCGGGGCCGAGGTGCTGGTTGATGTCCGCGTCGATCGCGACGGCGGCGGCCCCGGACGCGGCGAGGTGGCGGATGAAAAGGGAGGAGAGCGTGGTCTTGCCGCTCCCGCCCTTCCCGACGAAAGCAATTTTCATGTTCACCAAGCGTAGTTGTGCGATAGCTGTAGGTGGCATGGTTGAGTGAAGAAGACCACTCCTTCGAGGGGTCTGCCGATCGGGTGCGTACTGTCGTACTCATGAGTACGACAGCCGATCCGCTCGCGGCCCTGGGCGCACTGCCCGGCGTGGCCGAGTCCGTGGAGTCCGTGCGCAAGGCCGTGGACCGGGTCTACGGGCACCGGATCATGCGCCGCCGCAGCAACGCGGTCACCTCCGAGGCGGCCCTGCGCGCCGCCCGCGGCTCGGCGGCGCTGTCCGGCGCCGACTGGGCGCTGGAGGAGGTACGACGGCGCACCGACTTCGGCACCGACGACGACGCGCGGGTCATGGGCGCGGCCCTGCGGCTGACGGCCGAGGCGGGCCAACTGCTGTCCATCTGGCGGCAGTCACCGCTGCGGGTGCTGGCCCGGCTGCACCTGGTGGCCGCGGCGAGCGACGAGAGCCGGGTCGGCCGGCCGCGCCAGGCCGGTGAGGCGGTGGACGAGCCGCTGATCGAGCTGCCGCTGCCGGACGCGCGGGAGGTGTCCGGGCGGCTGGACGGCCTCGCGGACCTGATCATCGCGGGCAGCTCCGCCCCGGCCCTGGTGACGGCGGCCGTGGTGCACGGCGAGCTGCTCGCGCTGCGCCCCTTCACCTCGCACAACGGGCTGGTCGCGCGCGCCGCCGAGCGGATTGTGCTGATCGGCAGCGGCCTGGACCCGAAGGCGGTCTGCCCGGCCGAGGTCGGCCACGCGGAGCAGGGGCGCGCGGAGTACCTGGCGGCACTGGAGGGCTATGTCTCGGGCACTCCCGAGGGCATGGCGGCGTGGATCGCGCACTGCGGTCGCGCGGTCGAGTTCGGGGCGCGGGAGTCGACGGCGGTGTGCGAGGCGCTTCAGCGCGGCGCGGCCTGAGGTCCTTCGAGGTTTCGCACCGGGGTGCGGACAGAGATGCGGCGGTACGAGTTCTCGTACCGCCGCTGGCATGAGCACCGGGTTACCAAGCGTCCTCGATAACTCGCCCATCAGGACGGGGACTTTGCCCGTACCTGGTGCGGCTGGCCCGTATTCGACGGGTCGACGTCGCGTGGGTGCCCGGTGTTCATGCAGTGGTCCGTGGGCCAAATGCGTAGTGACTGGGGATCCTCTCGGATGTCCATGGTCGCGCGGGCCGCTGCTTTCTTTGTACCGCGCGGTGGGGACAAGCGGAACCCCTGCTCGCACTTCTTTACTTTCCGGCGCGAGCAGGGGCGAAGGGGGTGAAACGGGCCTTGGTGGCGGGTGGCGGGCGTCCGGTGGTGCGGGCGTGCGGTGGTGCGTGCGGGCGCCGGGCGGGGCCCGTCAGGCGGTGCCGCGACGGCGGTTGGCGTACCAGACGAGTCCGGCCGTCGCCGCGGCCGCTCCCACGGCCGCCGCCGCGACCAGCGCGGGGCGCGGCGGTACGGACAGGGTGGGCAGCCGCTTCTTGAGCGGGACGGGGCGCCGGAACTCCAGCACCGGCCAGTTGCGCGCGACGGCCTCGCGGCGCAGCGCCCGGTCCGGGTTGACGGCGTGCGGGTGCCCGACCGCCTGGAGCATCGGCAGATCGGTCGCCGAGTCGCTGTAGGCGAAGCAGCGGTCGAGGTCGTAGCCCTCGGAGACGGCCAGTTCCCTGATCGCCTCCGCCTTGGTCGGACCGTAGGCGTAGTACTCCACCTCGCCGGTGAAGCAGCCGTCCTCGCCGACGACCATGCGGGTGGCCACCACCCGGTCCGCGCCCAGGAGTTCACCGACCGGCTCGACCACCTCGGCGCCCGAGGTGGACACGATCACCACATCCCGGCCGGCCGTGTGGTGCTCCTCGATGAGCGAGGCGGCCTCGTCGTAGATGATCGGATCGATCAGGTCGTGCAGGGTCTCGGCGACGATCTCCCGCACCTGCTGCTGGTTCCAGCCCCGGACCATGTCCGAGAGATAGGCGCGCATGCGCTCCATCTGGTCATGGTCCAGACCGCCGGCCAGGAACACGAACTGGGCATAGGCGGTGCGCAACGCGGCCCTGCGGTTGATCAGCCCGCCTTGGTAGAAGGACTTGCTGAAGGTGAGTGTGCTGGACTTCGCAATGACCGTCTTGTCCAGGTCGAAGAAGGCCGCCGCGCGAGGCAAGGAGTGGTTTTCCACGTCCCTGAGCATAGGCGCCCACCATTCGGCGTAAGGTGGGGCGCGTGGGTTTGCCTGAGAAGGCTCTCGGGTACACCATGGAAGTCACGGATCGTTCGCGACCGTGCTAACCCGGTCCGGCTCCTCCCCCCCCCGAGTCGGCCGTGGGGACGACCCCCGCTCTCCCCCCCGGCGGGGGTCGTCGCATGTCCGGACGGGTTTTCCCGCCTCTTTCCTTCCCTCGTACGGCCGAGCGGCCGGCGCCTGTGCGTCGTGACCGTCGCTTCCGCGCGCCCATGATTCGTTACTGCGGGTAATCGTAGGGCTGCGCTGTGGATGCCGCACAGGGGTCGGTACCGGCGTCACCGGTACGGGTGACGGAGTTATTCACAGGGCCTGAGTTGTCCACGGTTTTCCACCAAGATCCACATTATTTCGCGGATCGCCGCACCGTGTTTCCCACGCACTCCCGCCGCGGCGAGTTCACGGCCGGTTCCGTTCGCGGGAGGCGTATGGCCGATTCCGGTCGGCCTTCATCTCGTCGTTCATGTCGTCGTTCATGTCGCCGTTCATATGGAAGCCGTCCACCGGTTCTCCAGATGTCGGGAAATCGCGTGGCCAGGGGGCCGCGCGGCGAAGGGGGAACACCGTGTCCGGAACCATCACCCATGACCCGCCACCCGCCTGCGGCGGCAGTCCGCTCATCGTCACCGAGGACGCCGCGCTCCTGGACGATCTGCTGCGGCTGTGCGCGGCCGCGGGCGCGACCCCCGAGGTGCACCACGGCGTTCCCGACCAGGGGGACACCTGGGCGGCGGCCCCGCTCGTGCTGGTCGGGGACGACGCCGCCCATCGGCTGCTCGGGGCCGCGCGCCGGCGCCAGGTGGTGCTGATCGGCCGCGACCAGGACGACCCGGACGTGTGGCGGCGCGGCATGGAGATCGGCGCCGACCATGTCCTGATCCTCCCCGAGGGCGAGCAGTGGCTGGTCGACCGGATCGCCGATGTCGCCGAGGGGGTCGGCCGCCCGGCCCTCACCGTCGGTGTGATCGGCGGCCGGGGCGGGGCCGGCGCCTCCACCCTGGCCTGCGCGCTGGCCGTCACCGCCGCCCGCGAGGGGCTGCGCACCCTGCTGGTGGACGCCGATCCGCTCGGCGGCGGGCTCGATGTGCTGCTCGGCGGCGAGGGCGCCGAGGGCCTGCGCTGGCCGGCCTTCGCCGCCTCCCGGGGCCGGGTCGGCGGCGGCGCCCTGGAGGAGTCGCTGCCCGCGCTGCACTCCCTGCGGGTGCTCAGCTGGGACCGGGGCGACTGCGTCGCCGTGCCGCCCCAGGCCGTGCGCGCGGTGCTCGCCGCCGCCCGGCGCCGCGGCGGCACCGTCGTGGTCGATCTGCCCCGCCGCCTGGACGAAGGGGTCGGCGAGGTCCTCGCCCAGCTCGACCTGGCCCTCCTCGTCGTCCCCGCCGAGCTGCGGGCGGTCGCCGCGGCCGGCCGGATCGCCGCCGCCGTCGGCATGGCCGTCCGCGATCTGCGGATCGCGGTGCGCGGTCCGTACGCACCCGGTCTCGACGACCGCGAGGTGGCCCGCCTGCTCGGCCTGCCGCTCGCGGGGGAGGTGCCGGTGGAACCCGGGCTGCTGCGGCCGAGGAGCGGCGGGAGACCGCCGGGCGCGAGCGGGCGCGGCCCACTGGCCCGGTTCTGCACCGGGTTCTGGGAGCGGGCGCTGGTGGAGTCCGGGGGCGCGCGATGAGCTTCGAGACGCCCGGCCAGGCCGCCCTGCTCGACGGGGTGCGCCGGCGGCTCGCCGAGAGCGGTGCCGAACCCACCCCGGCACGGGTCGCGCAGGCGCTGCGCGCACAGGGGCGGGTGCTCGGGGACGCCGAGATCCTCGGGGTGGCCGAGCGGCTGAGATCCGAACTCGTCGGCAGCGGGCCCCTGGAGCCGCTGCTCGCCGACCCCGAGGTCACCGACGTGCTGGTCTCCGCGCCCGACCGGGTGTGGGTGGACCGGGGCGGCGGCCTGGAGCTGACGCCGGTGACCTTCCCCGACGCGGCGGCGGTACGACGCCTCGCGCAGCGGCTGGCCGCGGTGGCCGGACGCCGGCTGGACGACGCCCGGCCATGGGCGGACGCCCGGCTTCCCGACGGCACCCGGCTGCATGCCGTGCTGCCCCCGGTCGCCGTCGGCTGCACCTGCCTGGCCCTGCGGGTGGTACGGCCCCGGGCCTTCACCCTCGCCGAACTGGTGGCGGCCGGCACGGTCCCGCCCGGTGGCGACCGGATCCTCGCCGCCCTGCTGGCCGCCCGGCTGTCCTTCCTGGTCAGCGGTGGCACCGGCAGCGGCAAGACAACGCTTCTCAGCGGCCTGCTGGGCCTGGTCGGCGCCGCCGAGCGGATCGTGCTCGCCGAGGACTCCGCCGAGCTGAGACCCGACCATCCGCATGTCGTCCGGCTGGAGACCCGGCCCGCGAACCAGGAGGGCGCGGGCCTGGTCACCCTTCAGGACCTGGTGCGCCAGGCCCTGCGGATGCGGCCGGACCGGCTGGTCGTCGGAGAGGTGCGCGGACCCGAGGTCGTCCATCTGCTCGCCGCGCTCAACACGGGCCATGAGGGCGGCTGCTGCACGGTCCACGCCAACACCGCAGGGGACGTCCCGGCCCGCCTGGAGGCGCTGGCCACGGCCGCGGGCCTCGACCGCGCCGCGCTGCACAGCCAGTTGGCGGCCGCCCTGTCCGTGGTGCTCCACCTGGTGCGGGACCGCTCCGGCCGGCGCCGGATCGCGGAGGTGCACGTCCTGGAGCGGGACGCCATGGGCCTGGTGCGGACGGTGCCCGCGCTGCGGTGGGGGGAGCGGGCGTTCGTCCGCCAGGAGGGGTGGGAGCGGCTCGCCCGACTGCTGGGTGGGCCGGGCGAGTTCACGGACGGGACCGGTGGTGGTGGCGAAGCCGGTGGACGGGGCGGTGACGAAGGTGACGGGTTCGGGGACGGCCGGGGTGATGGGTCCGGGGGTGACGGAGGTGGCGGGTTCGGGGATGGCGGCGGTGGTGGGTCCGGGGGCGGCGGAGGTGGCGGGTTCGAGGTAGGCCGAGGTGGTGGGTTCGGGGATGGCGGTGGTCGTGGGTTCGGAGGTGGCGAAGGTGATGGGTGAGATGTCGATGGGGGCCGCGCTGATCTGCCTGGCCGCGCTGGGGTGGCTGCTGTGCGAGCGGCACCACGGGGCGCGGCGGGCGCGGCTGCTGCTGGCCGGGGGCGGCGGGCCCGGGGCCGGGCCGTCGGCCCAGGATCAACTCGCCTCGGTGTTACGGCGATTGCGTGACCGCTGGGGGGCCGAGTGGTGGGCCCTGGCCGCGGGGCTGCTGCTCGCGCTGCTGGGCGGCTCGGTGATTCCGGTCGTCGCGGGGGCGGCCGGGGTGCCCGTGCTGCGCCGGGTGCGGCAGGCCGGGGAGGTGAGACGCGCCCGGGAGCGGCGGGTGGACCAGGTGATCACCCTGTGCGGGGCGTTCGCCGGTGAGGTGCGGGCCGGACGGCAGCCGGGCGAGGCGCTGCTGCGGGCCGCACAGGACTCGGGCGGGCTCGGCGAGGCACAGGCGGCCGTGGTCGCGGCGGCCCGCTTCGGCGGGGATGTGCCCGGCGCCCTCGCCACGGCGGCCCGGCAGCCGGGCGCCGAGGGGCTGCTCGGGCTGGCCGCGTGCTGGCGGGTGGCCGTCGACCAGGGCGCGGGCCTCGCGGCCGGCCTCGACCGGCTGGACGGCGCCCTGCGCGCCGAACGGGACCAACGCGCCGACCTGCGTGCCCAGCTGGCCGGTGCGAGGGCCACCGCCGTCCTGCTCGCCGCCCTCCCCGCCCTCGGTCTCCTCCTCGGCGCGGCCATGGGCGCCCACCCGCTCCGGGTCCTCCTGCACAGCGGCCCCGGCCTGGGCTGCCTGCTGATCGGCGCGGTGTTCGAGACGGCCGGGCTGTGGTGGTCGGCGCGGATCGTGCGGGGAGCGGGGGCGGGGACATGAACGGAGGGGTGAGGACGTGAGCGGGGATGTTGTGCACAGGCTGGGGACGGCCGTGGCCGTGGCGGTGGCGCTCGGCTGGGGCGGCCGGCTTGCGGTGTCGGTCCGGCGGGGACGCCGGGCGCGGCAGCGGGCGGCCGGACTGCTGGGGCCGAAGTCCGGGCCGGAGAAAGCGCCGTCGGCGGTCATGGGCGCGATACGGCGATGGCTGCCGCCCGTGGGCGCGGCGGGTGGGGTGTGGGTGCTGGCCGGCGGGATCGTCGGGGCGCTGCTCGGGCTCGGTGCCGGCGCCGTGCTCTGGCGCCTGCGGGTGAGCCGGGCGGCGGGCGGGGCGGCGGCCGTCGACACCGCCGAGGCCGCGCGTCAACTGCCGCTCGCCGCCGACCTGCTGGCGGCCTGCATCGCGGCCGGTGCCGGACCCGTGGCCGCCGCACAGGCGGTGGGGGAGGCACTGGGCGGACCCGTCGGACAGGCGCTGGCGCGGGGCGCGGCGGAGATACGGCTCGGGGGCACCCCGGCGGACGCGTGGCGCGGACTGGCCGCGCTGCCGGGTGCGGGCGCCTTGGCGCGGCTGCTGGAGCGGGCCGGCGAGTCGGGACTGCCCGCCGCCGCTCCGGTGGCCCGCATCGCCTCGGACACCCGCGCGGAATGGGGCCGCACCGCGACGGCACGGGCCCGGCGGGCGGCCGTACTGATCTCCGCGCCGGTGGGCCTGTGCTTCCTGCCCGCCTTCGTCGCGATCGGAGTGCTGCCCGTGGTGATCGGGCTGGCGGGCGGGGTGATGGCGGGGAGGTGAGGAAAGGCGACGGATGCCCAAAACGGAAAAGAAGAACGGAAAAGCAGGCGGAAAGAGGATGGAAGACATGCGAACTAAGCCAGAAGTCATGGGAGTTGAGATGAAGAAGAAGATCGTCGAAGCGCTGGCCGGGGTGCGGAGGGCATGCCGTCGGGACTCCGGAATGGTGACCTCCGAGTACGCGATGGGGATCATCGTTATCTTGGGTTTCTGAATAGCGTCAGGCATGTAAGGCAAGTAGGAACTTCTGTACTTGCCTTAACGGTATCCAAGGGGTGTAAGGCAAGTTGGTTACGTCCGCTGTCCTGTGCCGGCACTACCGAGCCGAGCGAGCCATATCGGGGGACGGTTCCACGTACTGGGTCGTCGTCAACGAAGCCTTCGAGCTGCACATCGAGGCGTGTGCCTGGCTGGCAGGGCTCAAGAGCAACGACCGGGCCTACAACACGCAGCGGACGTACGCGGGTCGGATCGCCCTGTATCTGTCGTACTGCACTGAGAACGCGGTCGACTGGACGCGCCCTTCCCTGGCTCAACTGATGGCGATGATGCGGTGGTTGGTCGATGAGCCGCTGCCGCCGAGGGGGCGCCGTCCGAACCCTGAGCCGCGTTTCAGGGACAAGGGCACGGCGAACAAGATCATGGGGTCGGTCGGGGAGTTCCTGACGTGGTCCGCGCTTCAGGGCTGGGTGCCGGCGAGTGTGGTGAGCCAGCTCGTGCAGCCGAAGTTCCTGCACTATGCCCCGTCCGGGTTCGATCCGGGCGAGGACGGCCAGCACCGTACGATCCAGGCCCGACGGATCAAGTACCGCGTCGCGGTGCCGGGTTACGAGTGGCTGTCCGATGACCAGATCGAGAAGGTCCTCGGCTGCACGACGCACGCCCGCGACCGGTTCCTGGTGGCCCTGCTGGCGGTCACCGGCATGCGCATCGGCGAGGGCCTGGGGCTGCGGCGCGAGGACATGCACTTCCTGCCCGACTCGGCCCTGCTGGGCTGCCGGGTCGCCGGTCCGCACGTGCATGTACGGCGCCGCCTGAACAGCAACAATGCCTATGCCAAGTCGCACTATCCGCGGTGGATTCCGGTGGAGGCCGACACCGTGGAGCTGTACGCCGCCTACCGCTATGAGCGCGACGCGGTTACGGAGGCCGAGGCCTGCGACATGGTGTTCGTGAACCTGTTCCGCGCCCCGCTCGGCGAGCCGATGAAGTACCCGAGCACGTATGAGCTGTTCAAGCGGCTCGCGGCCCGCGCTGGCTTTCGTGCCCGCCCCCACATGCTGCGGCACTCGGCGATCACCCGGTGGCTGCGTTCGGGGGTGCCGCGGGATGTGGCCCAGAACATGGCCGGACATCAGTCGCCGCAGTCGATGGACCCGTACACCCACGCAACCGACCAGGACAAACGCGATGCCGTCAAGCTGGTGGCCGCCAAGCGGAAGGAAGCCCGTCAGTGACGGTGTCCGGCAACGTCGTCCCGCTTCACCGCCCTGGGCGGGACGCCGACCAGGAGGCTGACGGTCTGCCGCCGAAGGTCCTTACCGAGTGGCCCGCGTGGCTGCGCGAGCGGATCGAGTCCGGCTGGCGGCCCGGCGAATGGGACGATGACGCCCGCCTGTTCACCGGTGACGTCGACCACGCGGGCACAGCCGTCTACCGGTGTGATGTGGCCGCCTGCGACGCACTTACCCGCACCCGGCGGGGCCTGTGTGCCACCTGCGAGAAGGCCCACCGGGACAGCAGTCTGGGGCTGAAGGAGTTCAAGGCCGCGCACGTGCCGGACCGTAACCGGGTGATCTCCGGTGAACGGGCCGACTGCCGCGTTGCGGGGTGCCCGAGGGACTCGGTCCTGTGGGGCCTGTGCAACGCACACGGCACACTTCGGCACAGGGACCTGCAGCGCGACCCCGACTCCGGACTGGAGGCATGGATCGAGCGGCAGACGCCGTACCCGCCGGCGCCCGCCTGCCGTGTTGCGGGCTGCCGCTACGACGCGCGGGCCACCTGGGGGCTGTGCGGCATACACCACAACCGCTGGAAGAAGGCCACCGCCACCACCCGGGGACGGCGGTCCGCGCCGACCTCGGCATGGCTGGACCGCCAGGCACCGTTCCTGAACGTCCACCAGTTCTCTCTGACCCCTCTGCACCCGGTGGCCCGCCTGGAGATGCTGTACGCGCTGCAGCAGCGCGACGAACGCGGCCAGAAGATCGACCCCGTGGCCGTCCGCCAGGCGGTCGCGCACCTCGCGGAGCGGGTCGACTCCATCGCCACCGCCGAGACCGGGCGGTTGCCGAGCGGGACGCAGACCAACGTGGACGCGCTGGTTCGGGAGACGCACCGCGTCCTGCGCTCGGCGTTCGACCGCTTCGAGGGCGTCGACCCGACCAGCAGGGACGTGCTGGACCTGTCCGAACTCGGCGTCAAGAGCCTGCGCGGGGGCACCACCCAACGGCCGCTCGGCCTGGACGTGACGGACATCCGCCAGCCGTGGCTGCGGCAGATCCTGGTCACCTTCATCGCCGAGACGAAGCCGAACACCACCGAGGCCAGACGCGGGCTGCGAGTGTGCACGGCGGTCTCCCGGGCCCTGGAAGCCCGGCCCGGAGGCGGCATGGACCCGGCGAAGCTGGTGTTCGCCGACATGAACGCCGTGGTCGACACCTTCCGGGTGCTGCCCAAGCTGGACGGCGGGGCCATGTCGAGCAAACAGCGCGGGGCCCTGCTGTCGTTCTTCTTCAAGATCCTCGACTACAACCGGGCCGCGGGACACCTGGACGGCATGTCCGCGAGCTTCGCGCGGCACTCCAGCCACGTCATCAAGACCGAGGAGGTCGATGAGGACGATGTCGGCAAGGCCCTGCCCGAGTCGGTCATCGCCCAACTCGACACTCACGTGGACCTGCTGGGCCAGGGCATGACGCACGGGAAGATGACGCCCGAGCAGGTCCAGGCGATGGCCCGCGCGGTCTACGAGCTGCTGCGCGACACCGGCCGGCGCCCCTATGAGATCGCCGAACTGCGGACGGACTGCCTCGAACACGCCGATGGTGAATGGCTGTTGATCTGGGACAACCGCAAGGGACGGCGCCTGAACCGGCGCCTGGAACTTGAGCGCGACACCGTGGAGACCATCCGCACCTGGCGGGCCGTGCGCGACACGCTCGACCTGCCCACGGGCAGTGAAGGGTTCCTGTTCCCGCCGGCCGGTGAGAACGGCAAGATCCGTCACCTGGGGTCCGAGCAGATCGCGGCGGTGATCCGCAAGTGGGCCGACAGCGTCCCCGTCCTGCTGTCCGAGGAGTTCGACCGCAACGGCGACCGGGTGCCGTTCGACCGCTCGCTGATCTACCCGTACGCCTTCCGTCACTCGTTCTGCCAGCGCTACGCGGACGCCGGGGTGCGTATCGAGGTGCTGCGCGAGCTGATGGACCACAAATCCATGCAAACCACTCAGCGGTACTACCGGATCAGTCACAAGCGGAAGCGGGAGGCGGTCAACGTGATGCGCCTGCACACCGTGGACCGCAGGGGCAAGTCGGCGCCGATGGCCTCGGCGACCGCGTACGAGGCCCGCTCGGTGGCGGTACCGTTCGGCAACTGTACCGAACCGTCCAACGTCAAGGCGGGCGGAAAGGCGTGTCCGATCCGTTTCCAGTGCGCCGCCTGCCCCTTCTACCGGCCGGACCCGTCCTATCTGCCCGTCATCGAGGACCACATCCGCTCGCTGAAGGCCGACAAGGAGATGGCGGTCATGATGGAGGCGGACGAGTTCGTGGTGAGGAACCTGGACGACCAGATCACGGCCTTCAAGGGGACCGTCGAGACGCTGCGGAAGCTGATGGAGACCATGGGACAGGACGAGCGGGACGAGGTCGATCAGGCATCGGCCGTCCTGCGCAAGGTGCGGGCCGTCCAGGGGCACGGCACGGTGTCGCTGCCCATGCCCGGCTTCCCCGGCCAGCGGGGCGGGAGCACGGCGTGAGCGAGGCGAAACGCACCCCCGGCGACGTGCTGCGCGAGACCCGCAAGAAGGACAGCAAGACCAAGCGGGCCACGGTGCTGGCCACGGTGGACGCGATGAAGGCCAAGGGCGAGACGGTCACCTTCCTCGCCGTCGCCCGCACCGCCGGCGTGTCCAGGTGGCTCGTCTACGCCGAAGGGGTGCGCGAGCACATCGAGGCCGCCATGAAGAGCCAGGCCAGGGCCGACCGCCGCACGAAGCAGGCCGGCCGGGACGCCTCCGCGGCGAGCCTGGCCACCGACCTGGCCCTGGTCCGCGAGGAGAACAAGGCCCTGCGTGAGGAACGCGACCGCCTCAAGAAGGCCGTCCAGCGCTCGCTGGGCGCCCAGCTCGACCAGGCCGGGACCAAGGAACTGACCGCGCGGGTCAACGAGCTTCTGGCGGCCGTGGAACGGACCGCTCTGGAACGCGACGAGATACGCGCCGAACGCGATGAGCTCAAGCGCAGGCTCACCGAGGCCGAGGACGATCTGGCCGCCGCACGGACCGCGGGCAAGGAGATGTTCAAGCGGATCAACCGCACCTGACCCGGCGCGAAACGGGGCGGCCCGGCGGCTGTCGCCGCCGGGCACATCGGGGAAGGTCAGGCCGAGGCGGCGGAGGGGCCCGAGGTCAGCTCGGCGATCTGGGCCTCCAGGTCCGCGATCCGCTCGGCCTGGCGGCGCATGGTCCCCTGGTTCTGGACGACCTTGCTGCCCAGCCTCTCCACACCGCTGAAGGTCCGGATGCCGCCTTCGGCCGCATCCGCCATCTGCCCGAACGCCTCACGATCAAGGCTGTTGGGGTTATGGGCCTCGAACGAGCAGGCCCGGTGCATGTCGCCCATGTAGGCCACCGCCTTGCGGCAGGCGAGCAACGCATCCCGGGCGCCGAACTCGTCGCCCTGGCCGGACTTGTGGAACCGGGTCACCCTCGCACCGCGCTTGAGCGGGTCGCGCGACGGCATGAACTGCTCCAGCCGGTGCCCGAGTTCGTGGGCAGCAGCGCGGGCCTTCGGCACCGCACGCCGCAGGCGACGCTCAGGAATGCCGGTACCGCGGGAGATGTCCGCGTAGGACAGTTCACGGCCCGCGTTGGGCCCGAGCCACAGTAGGACGTCGATGGCGTCCTGCTCCAGCCGGGAGGGGGTGTCGTTGTCGCGTTTGGGGCTCACCGAAGCTTCTTCTCACTCTCGTCCAGGAACGCCTGCAGAGCGTCGTCGTTCAGTGCTGTGTACGGGCCGCCGGCCAGGTCGCGGATGAAGGCGATGGCCGCCTCTGACGCGGTGCACAGGTCGGCGATGGCCCGGCTGCGGTCGTTGGTGAACTGCACCTGGTGGCGTTGCAGCAGCGACAGTGCCCGCAGCGTGGCGAGGCGGACCTCGGTCATCTCGGTGAAGACCTGCAGGGCCACATCCGGGTCGGGTTGTTCCCGCGATGTGGTGCGGACCGCCCGCTCGACTTCGAGGGCTTCCGGGTCCCGGGCCTCCTGGTCGGCGTGTGCTTCCGCGGCGTCGAACTCGCGGTCGCTTTCCTCGGCCGCCTGGCGGGCTGCAGCACGGTCTTCGAGGTCCGCTCGTGTCTCACGACGCTCGAACTCCTCCAACGCTTCCAGGGCGACGGCACGAGTGGTGGGATCGGCCAGGATCGCGGTCTTCAGAGCCTTCGGCTGCTGAGCTACGTAGACCGGGGAGCCCGGCTTGATGCCCGCCCGTTCGGCCTCCTGCTCGATCGCCTGCCGCCGCTCGCCGTTGTTCATACGGGCCTCGTAGCTGCGGTAGTAGCCGTGCTCCCCGAAGAACGGCACCTCATCCTCATCCGGCAGGTCGACGTGGACGCCGGGCGTGAGGTCGTGGACCGGCGGAACAACGCCGTCCGCAGCCGCCCGCTTCCATGCCTCGTGAAAGGCCATGACGCGTTTGTGGGTGGTGTTCGACCGTCGGGCGAACTCCCGTGCGCTGATGCGGCGGAAGACTCTGGTTCGGCCGAACCAAGGTTGTTCGTCCGTACGTTCGCCCTGTCCCTCGCGTGGATTGACGCGGCGGGCGATCAGCAGTGCCCGGGCCCAGCCGCCTTTGCGGTCGTGGGTGGCGAACTCTTCGATGTCAGCGTTGAGGCGGTCTTCGCCGTCGTCTGCGGCCGGCTCCATCACACACCCACCAGGTCGCGGGTCTCGGCCCGGCTGTCAGCAGCGGCCGGCTCGTCGTCGAGGACCCTGACCCTGATCCAGGTGGCGAGGACGTCCAGGGTCCCCAGGACTTGCTTGCAGGCGACCTTCTGTTCTTCGGTGAAGGCCAGCGAGGCGGAGGGTGGGTAGCGGCTCATGAAGGCGGCCCCTTGGTCGCTGAGCCGCACCAGGTCGCGGGCCACGGCCGCGGCCTTGTCGGGCCTGCCTCCATTGCACCCCGGGCCGCGGGTCTCGCGGTCCCGGCGGCGCTTTTCGTCCATGACCCGCTTGAGGGCGTCGTGCACCTCCGCCTTCTTCTCCACCAGGTCGCGAAGAGCCTGGTCACGCTCCTGGGGCGGCAGGGAGCCGAGATAGTCGGCCAGGGTTGTGCCGTTGGAGGGGTCCAGCAGGTCCTGCAAGGCCGGCTCCGTCCCCAGGGCACGACGGTACTGGGGCACGCTGACACGGCCCGCGCCCGTCTCACGCGCCTGCTCCAGCAGCGAGCGGAGGGTGCCGTAGCCCTCGTCGTACGGCTTGCCGGACGGCGCCAGGCGGGCCCCCTCGCGAAGCGCGCTGTAGCTGACGTGGACGCCGCTGTCGGCCACGAGCTGCCGCACCGGCGGGGTGCACATGCGGGCGGTGTGACGGTACTGGCGGGCGGTCCGCGGGTTCAGGCTGATCTCGTCGCAGTACCGGTCGAAGGCGCTGTCCTGTCCCGCCGCCGTGACGGACAGCAGCTTGTCGCCGATCACCAGCCGGTTCTCCCGGCCGTCGTCCATCAGTCGGCGCCCTTCGTGCACGTCCTGGTCTGTGTAGCTCATACGGATTCCTCACTGAACCGATAAGACGAGCGCACACAGTAGTCAGATGGACGCGTACCGTTTGATCTTCCGTGGTGCTTTGAGATGTGCCGCGTTGACGCTCACCGGCGCTGATCAGCGCGGTTGGGCCGTCAAGTCAGGGCTGAGTTTCACCCGTGCCGGGGATGTGGCGCCTCACGCGCTGTCCTGGATAACCCAGGCCCGTTCCGTTCTTGCAGAGCCTGTCAGGCGAGAACCCGGCCTGCCGACTCGATCACGGTCCGGTCACGGAGTGCCACCCGGGCCAGCCCGCAGCAGCCGCGACCTCACAGGCGATATCTACGACGACCCTCCCATCCGTCACCACCCGCACAGTCTCCGCAGGGACGCACTGGTCCAGGAGCCGCGCCTTGCGGGCACTGCCTTCCAACTCCTGCTTCAGTTCCGAGCCGGGCTTGACCATGGTCGAGCCCGAGGAGTGGCCGGACGAGCTGCCGGCCGCAGCGCTCGGTGCGGTGCGGAGCGCAAAGCAGATCAAGGCCGATCCCACTATGGCGAATCTGCGCGATCCGGGCTTCCCTGCGTAGCGGGAGCCGCGGGGAAGCGCAACACCCCAATATCTGGGGGAGTTCTGGGGTTCTCGTCTGCCCACAGTGCTTGTCATGGCGGCCAGCATCACGGCCGCACACAGGGCCCGGGCGGGGCTTTGCCCCTCCGTTCACCGGCCTGCCCGGGCCCGGCGTACGCGAGGCTCAGGCCGCGGGCAGGGCGAACGCGGCCTGGCCTCCGCCATGCTGGTGTGCTCGATCCAGCCGTCCGGCAGCCTCGGAGCGTGGCGGCGCAGGCAGCAGCCAGTTGCGCGCGTGGCCGGGGAGGGGGAAGGCGTTCGGTGGCGGTTGAACGGTCGTTCGTGAGCGCTGCTCGGCAAGGCTGTTCACTTCCGGTAACAGTTGAACACTCGACCATTTTATCTATGGAAATACCTGCGGGTGCCATTGACCCGCCGTAGGGCGTCCTCTAAGTTCCCTGGAGCCGCCCGATCCGCGGCGGGTACGGATCTATTCAGGAGGCGATCATGGCTGACACCGTGAACACCCAGAACGAGTCCGGCGAGTACGAGGCGCCGGCGGTGCGTTCCGCCAAGCTGCGCACCAGTCAGTGCGACTAATCTGTGTAACTTCGGGATAGCCGTCGGCGGAAATCAACCGCCGGCGGCGCCCGATTCCGCACCATCGGAGGCAAGGAAATGTCTCTAGTTCTCCTGACAGGTGACCGGCACTTCTCCTCCTGGTCCATGCGCGGAAGAATCATCCTCGCCGAGAAGTGTCTGGACTTCGACGAACTGGTCATTGAGCTCGACTGGCCCATGGAGTACGAGCCGTCGATGAGCTACCGCGAAGCCGGCGGCGGGTGTAGTGCACCCGCCGAGCGGATCCGACGGATCGAGCACACCGGTCGCTGGGACGCCAGCCTGGCTGGCCGCCTCTCCCGCGTGCCCACCCTCATCGACGACCGCACCGGCGCGGTGGCCTCGGACGCCATTGCAATCGCCGAGTACTTGGAGGAGGAGTATCAGAATTCGCCGCGACTCCTCGGCGGCCAGACGAGGGTCCGCACGGACATTCGTAACTTCGCGCTGCACGTTCACGCGGACCTCGGCCCCCTGTTGCACGACGCGTCGTACGCCAAATCGCTCCGCACCCGCCTCCCAGGCGAGCCCTCACGCCACTCCCGCGAGCAAGCCGAGTGGATCGCCGAGAACGTCGCATGGTGCCTCGAAGAGTCCTCCGGGCTCTTTCTCTTTGGAGACTTCAGCCTGGCCGACGCCATGCTGGCGCCCATCGTGCAGCAGATCACCCGATGGGAACTGGTGGCCGAGCCGCTGCCGCGGCGAGTGCGCGAGTACTTCGACCGGATTCTCACCAGGCCTTCGGTCGCCCGGCACCTCGACGAGGCGCGGCAGCCCTACCGCGAGATCGCATCGCACCCCCCTGGCAGCCCGGCCTGGATCGCCGCGCACTATCGCGTGCACGAGAACGCCACGATCATCAACAACTGGCAGACGGACATGTACCACGAACTCTCCAACCAGTCGGCCAGGACGATATTCTCGCTTGCCCGGCAGGGGGTGGGTCAGGACGAGATCGCGAGTTCCTATAGCAAGCTTTCCGGAATTCCTCGGGAAGTAGCGCTGGAGCAGATTGCGGACCTGTTCAGCTCGCTGCACCCATCGAATGTATTCGACACTGCGATCGACTTCTCGGAGAGTCCGTTCTGAGCTCGTTGAAATCTCGTCTCGGACAGTCGGAGTATCCTTTTCGAAGGAGCCGGAAAAGTGGATGGAAGCTTCAGTGAAACACCCGTGCCCGACGCGGCGGAAATCGCATCCAGGTACCGCTACCGGGAGGACCTGAACCTCCTTTTCAATTCGCGGACCGGGCAGTACCACCTGCTCGGGAACAGGACCGCCCAGGAGATATTCCATCTCGCCGCCACGGGCAGTGCGGTCGAGGAGATCGTTGACATCCTGTCGAAGCGTTACAGCGTTGCGGAGTCGATCGTCCGCTCGGACGCCGTCGAGTTCTTCGGCGCCCTTGCACTGGACCGGCTGGAGTCCACCGACACCCGGATCCACACCGGTGGCATAGACAAGGGCCGGGGGATGGTCCTGGATTTCCCGCTGCGCATGGAGATCGAACTAACCTCGCTGTGCAACTGGAACTGCGGCTTCTGTTATAACGTGTGGAAAATCGACCCGAACCTGAGCGACCGAGACGTCCGGCGGAAGATCCGCGAACTGCCCACCAAGCACCTACCGTTCGACCGGGTCAAGCAGATCCTCGATGAGTGCGCGGCCAAGGGCTGCTACATCGTCAGGTACTCCGGTGGGGAGACCCTGCTGCACCCCGACGCGCTGGAGATCTTTGAGTACGGCGGCCGCCTGGGTCTGTACCAAGTGCTTTTCACCAACGGCCACTTCATCGATGAAGCGGTGGCGGAGCGCCTGGCCCGGTCCAACGTGCGGTGCGCACTGGTGTCACTCCACGGCGACCGGGAGACCCAGAACAGTCTTGCTGGACACAAGCTGGCGTACGACCGGGCCACGAACGCCATGCGCCTGTTACTCCACGCTGGCATTGACGTGGTGGCCGAGATGACCCTCGTGAAGGAGAACGTGTCCGGCGTCCTCGGCGTGATGAAGGACGTCCACTCCATCGGTGTACGCAACGTGGGTGTCATGCGCTACGTGCCCACCGGCAAGGATGACGACAAGTTCGGCGTTCCGGTCACGGTGAACCTACCGCTGATGCGCGAGATCGATGAGCTCGTCAGGACCGAATGCCCCGACTTGACGGTGTCCTGGCCGTGCGGCCAGAAGCTCTGCACCTCCGACGACGACCTCCCGTTGAGCGCCGAGGACCCGACCCTCGCGCTGCGCTTCAGCCAGCTGTCCGGCCACTGTGAGTCCGGCATCATCTGGGGGTCCGTGTCGTTCGATGGCAAGCTACGGAACTGCCCACACTCCAACGTGTACTTCGGCGAAACTGAGGACGGCCTCAGCCAAGGCTGGGCGCGGATGACGAAGGCCGTCACCGAAGCGGTAGCGCCTCGCTCGACCTGTGCCGGCTGTGCGGTGATTGACGCCTGCAAAGGCGGTTGCCACCTGCCGAAGTTCATGAGCCCGGAATCCGACGGCATGGCGCTTCCGCTCCTCCAGCTAACCCGGAAGCCCTGACTGATGACAACCGAACTGGACATTCCCTCCGTCGATGAATACCTGTCCCTGAGACGCGCAGTGGGCTGGCGGGAGCTCGATCGCGAAGCCTGCGCGACAGCCCTCGGAATGTCAATGGTGAGCGTCACCCACCGAGTTGGAACGAGTGGCCTGCTGGCGCATGGCAGGGTGGTCGGCGACACACTGTACGGGTTCCTGGTCGATGTGATGGTGCACCCCTCGGCCCACCGGGGCGGGCTGGGCAAGCTGGTCGTCCGAACGGCCATCGAGTCCGGCCAGCGGCTCGGGATGCGATCGATCCAACTGGTGGCTCACCCGTCCCTGGAGGGTTATTACGCGTCCATGGGTTTTCGCACCGGCGACAATCTGATTATGAAGCTCTCACTCGCCGAATAGTCCGGAGGCAGGTCGTCACCATGGTCGAGAAGTGGCTGCGCCGGGCGATGCTCGCCGACTCGGTCGGCAACGGACTCTTCTTCACCGGTGGTTCCGTCTACTTCCTGCGCGTCGTCGGGCTCTCTCCGCGATGGATCGGCCTAGGATTCACCGCCTCCGCCGTGGCCGCACTGCTCTGTGCGACTCCTCTGGGGTACGCGGCCGATCGATTCACCCCGCGCAAGACCCTCACCACCTACTACACGGCCGAAGGCATCTTCGCCCTGACCATGCTGGGCGCGCACAGTGTCCTCCCGTTCGTCCTACTGGTGATGCTCTCCGGAGCCGCAGCAGCCGGCAGCCGGGGGGCACGTGGCGGGTTCATCGCGCTGGCGGTCGCACCAGACCGCCGGGTCGCCGTGCGCGCCCGCCTGCGCACCACCGCCAACATGGGCACGGCCGTGGGCGCGGTCCTCGGTGGGGCCGTCATGGCAGCCCCGGACAAGGGGTGGCTGGTGCTCGTCGTGGTCGGGAACGGCGCTTCTTTCCTCATCGCTGCCTGCTGCGTTCTGCGAACCCCGACCATGGCAGCTCGGAGAGTCCCCGCCAAAACCACCGGGGGGCGCGGACCCGGGCTCGTCTCGCTGCGCGATCCGCTGTATCTGGGGGTGAGCGCCCTGGACGGGATCCTCCAGATCCACTTCGCGATCCTGGAGATCGGCCTGCCGCTGTGGATTGCGCGCTACACCACCGCTCCACTGTGGCTCATCTCAGGCCTGGTGATCACCAATTCGGCGCTCGTGATCATCTTTCAGGCGCGGATCTCCAAGCTGATCCACACCGTGGCGCGGGCCGGGTCGGCAGCTCTCGCGAGCTCCGCCTTCCTAGCCGCGGCCTGCGGCCTGATCGCCCTGTCATCGAGAGGAGCCGCCGCGTTCGCCACCGCCTGCTTGTGCATCGGGGCACTGCTCCACGTGGCGGGTGAGATCCTCCAGTCCTCCGCTTCCTGGACGCTCTCCTTCGATCTCGCTCCGGAGCAGATGCAAGGCCAGTACCAGGCGACATTCTCGATGGGAGGGACGGCCGCCAAGCTGGTCGGCCCGGGGGCGGTGACACTGCTGATGACGGGACTCGGTGCGGCGGGCTGGCTGGTGGCCGGCCTCGGCTTCCTTCTAACCGGAGCACTTGTACCTACCGCCGTTCGCCGTGCCGGGCAACGACCCGCCCTGGTGGCGATGGTCACCTCGCAGGAATCGGAACCCGCGCTCGGCGAGACACCCACCACGGGGCGACCCACCCGCTGAAGCCGACACCGTACAAACGCCCCCGCTCCTGTCAGACCTGTTCGGTCAGCCCCGGGGCGCATGCAGGCCGCCTGTTCATCGGCGCCGCCCCCGACGTCGGACACCACGGGTGCGGGCGTGCTCGGTGTTCTCGGCGAACCAGGCGTCAATGTCGACCTGGCCGCATGACGCGAGGGTGGTGTTCCGCCCGTCGAGCCATTGCAAGAAGGCGGTCGCGTACTTGATCTGTTCACTGGCAAAGCGGCAGATGCTGGGTGTGATGTGGCTCCGATCGGCTCGGGTCTGCAGCCCAGACAGGACGTGCCAGGTCGCGAAGAGCTTGATCACCTTGGCGTGCTCAGGGTCGGCGTCGTCCGCCAGGTGACCGGGAATCCAGCCCCACCACCGCCGCCACGAGCTGCGCGTCAGGGCCGGGCAGGTTCAGCGAGACCACGTAGCTCAACAACGCATGCGCCGCCTCACCTTGACTGTGAGTCAAGAGGAAAGGCAGCCGCGGAGGCTCGCTGACCAGGACAGCGCTGGAGCTGGACGCAGTCTGTGGCACGACACACCCAACGTGTATCGCAGACCAGGGTTACCGCCTGCACCCCGTCTGGAGGAGACGGTCGCCGAGGAACTTGCCTTACTTGCCAGAACAGCTACTGGCTGATGTACCTGCACTTTCGCTTGACAGCACTAGATAACGAACACGGCCGTCGGCTTCGCCTTGCTGCTCTACGAGGTCGTCACCAGCGGCGAGGTCCGGGCCGAGCTTCAGTCCATCGTGAAGAAGGCCCTCAGTGCGCGGATGTGAACGGGGCTCGGACGGGGGCTTCGTGACGGCGGAGGCGGCCATGGCGCTGTGCGTGCTGGTGGCATTCACGATGGCGCTGGTGTGGGCGTTGCTCATGGCGGCGGCGCAGATCCGGTGCGTGGACGCGGCCCGCGTGGGCGCCCGGGCCGCCGCCCGCCAGGACCCGCCCGCCACGGTGCTGTCGGTGACCCGTCAGGCGGCGCCGAGCGGGGCCCGGGTGGCGGTCGGACGAGAGGGCGACCAGGTCCGGGTCACGGTGGTGGCGAGACCGCCGGTGCTCAGCGGCCTGCCGTTCGAACTCCGTGAGGAGGCGGTGGCGTTGGCGGAGGAGACGGTCGGCGAGAAGGGTGCGGGGCCGTGAGGCGGCAGGGTGTGCGGGCCGCGCGGTGGCGGGTCAGCGGCTCGGTCCGGGCGCCGGCTCGTGCTCGTGGCAGGACTCCGTCTCGGGTTCCGGCTCGCCGGACGGCGGGCCGGTGCGGCTCCGACCGGGGTTCCGCCACGGTCTGGAGTCTCGGGGCGATCGCGGTGCTCTGTGTGGTGTTCGGCGCGGTGCTGGCGCTCGGGCACGCCGTCACCGTCCGGCACCGGGCGGCGGGCGGCGCGGACCTGGCGGCGCTCGCGGCCGCGGACCACTGGGCGCAGGGCGGCGAGGCGGCCTGCGCCCTGGCCCGCCGCGTGGCGTCGGCCCAGGAGGTTCGGTTGGTGCGCTGTGCGGTGGAGGGCGAGATCGCGGACGTGACAGCGGCCTCGGGCAGCGGCCCCTTCACGGCCGAGATCCCCTCCAGAGCGGGCCCGGCCTCCCTACCGGCCCTCACTTTCGCCCCGCCGCCTCCCGCGGCGCCGATACCTGGCACGTCGTATGCCGATCTGGGGAGCCGGTGACGGTGACGGTGACGGTGGCGTGGGCGCCGGGCGGAGCGCTCCACGGCTCGCCTTGTACAGGCACCCGGCCCGTCGCCACACGCCGCTCCGGGGGCCGGTGACGCGGGTGCCGCGGGTGCCGGGTGCATGCCTGCTCGCCGAGGGCAGGCCCAGGGCCCCGGTGGCCGGGGGATCCGCCGAGCCGAGGACCGGCAGGCCCCGCAACAGCCGCCGGGGGGCCACCCCTCGCTCCTCGCCCGTCCCCACCCCTCGCCCGCCTCCGCTCCCCGTCGGTCAGACCGCCGGTCCACGGTCCGGGGCCGAGGTCGTTTCCTCCGGCAGGGCATCCGCGTCTTCGTCCGCCCCGGGGCCCTCCTCCGGTGGTTGCGGGGCTTCGCGCAGCAGGGTTGTCAGGAGGCGGACCGCGCCGCGTTTGTGGAGGGGGTCGTTGCCGTTGCCGCACTTGGGGGACTGGATGCAGGAGGGGCAGCCGGCGTCGCACTCGCAGGAGGCGATGGCCTCGCGGGTCGCGGTGAGCCAGGCGCGGGCGGTGTGGAAGGCGCGCTCGGCGAAGCCCGCGCCGCCGGGGTGGCCGTCGTACACGAAGACCGTCGGAAGGAGGGTGTCGGGATGCAGCGGGACGGAGACGCCGCCGATGTCCCAGCGGTCGCAGGTCG
The DNA here is from genome assembly GCF_040684035.1 of Streptomyces sp. NPDC093018. NCBI lineage: Bacteria > Bacillati > Actinomycetota > Actinomycetes > Kitasatosporales > Streptomycetaceae > Streptomyces > Streptomyces sp. NPDC093018. The sequence goes on along the minus strand of NZ_JBFBFF010000028.1, from coordinate 34,978 downwards.
CGAAGAGCGGCAGCATGCCGATGGAGGCGTGCTCGGCGGCGTGCAGGGAGCCGCCGAGGATCTCCGGGGTGATCCGGGCCTCGTCCAGCTGGTCCTCGGTGACCGTCCACCACACCGCGCGGGTGCGCAGCGTACGAGGAGGCAGGTCGAGCTTGGTCTCGCCCAGCACCTCGCCGGTGATCAGGCGTCGGCGCAGGAAGGAGACCACCTGGTTGGTGACCTCGACGGAGCCGTAGCAGAGGCGGCCCGCGCCCCAGGGGATCTCGGTGTCGGTCTCCAGGACGGAGATGGTGGTGGTGTCGCGGGCGATAGTCGAGTACGGCGGGTCGGCCTGTTCGACCAGGGCGACCGAGTCGGCGAGGTCGAGGGAGCGCACCAGATAGGTGCGGCCCTGGTGGAGGTGGACCGCGCCCTCGTGGACGGTGGCGTGCGCGGCGGCCTCGTCGACCGTGCCGAGCAGGCGCCCCGTGCCCTCCTCCACGATCTGCACCGGCCGCCCGCCCCCGCCGCGGATGTCGGTGAGGTCGGCGGCCCGCTCCCGGCGGGTCCAGTGCCAGGCCCGGGTCCGCCGGCGCAGCAGCTTCGCGGCCTCCAGCTGCGGCAGCACGTCCGCGCAGCCGGGACCGAACAGTTCGAGGTCCGCCTCGGTCAGCGGGAGTTCCGCGGCGGCGGCGCACAGGTGCGGGGCGAGCACGTAGGGGTTGTCGGGGTCGAGGACGGTCGACTCCACCGGCCGGTCGAACAGGGCCTCCGGGTGGTGGACGAGGAAGGTGTCCAGCGGATCGTCCCGGGCGACGAGGACCGCGAGGGCACCCTGCCCGGAGCGGCCCGCACGGCCCGCCTGCTGCCACAGGGAGGCCCTGGTGCCCGGGTAGCCGCAGATCACCACCGCGTCCAGGCCGGAGACGTCCACGCCCAGCTCCAGGGCCGTGGTGGCGGCGAGCCCGAGCAGCTGCCCGGAGTGCAGATCGCGTTCCAGGGCGCGGCGCTCCTCGGGGAGGTAGCCGCCGCGATAGGCCGCGACGCGCCGGACCAGGGAGCGGTCGACCTCGGCCAGTTTCTCCTGGGCGATCACCGAGATCAGCTCGGCGCCGCGCCGGGAGCGTACGAAGGCGACCGAGCGCACGCCCTGCACGGTCAGATCGGTCAGCAGATCGGCGGTCTCGGCGGTGGCGGTGCGCCGTACGGGCGCGCCCTTCTCGCCGTGCAGCTCGGTGAGCGGGGGCTCCCACAGGGCGAAGACCAGCTCGCCGCGCGGGGAGGCGTCGTCGGCGACCTCCACCACCGGCAGGCCGGTCAGCCGCCGGGCGGCGACGGCGGGCTCGGCGGCGGTCGCGGAGGCCAGCAGGAAGACCGGGGAGGAGCCGTAGCGGGCGCAGACGCGGCGCAGCCGGCGCAGCACCTGGGCGACATGCGAGCCGAAGACGCCCCGGTAGGTGTGGCACTCGTCGATGACGACGTACTGCAGCGACTTCAGGAAGGCGGACCAGCGCGGATGGGAGGGCAATATCCCGCGGTGCAGCATGTCGGGGTTGGTGAGGACGTAGTTGGCGTACTGGCGTACCCACTCGCGTTCCTCGTACGGGGTGTCGCCGTCGTACACGGCCGGGCGGACCGCGGTGCCCAGCGGTTGTGAAAGTTCCTTCACCGACCGGCACTGGTCCGCCGCGAGCGCCTTGGTGGGGGAGAGGTACAGCGCGGTGGCCCCTCGGCCGTTCGGCGCCCGGGAACCCTCCAGAAGGGTGGACAGCACGGGGACGAGATAGGCGAGGGACTTGCCGGAGGCGGTGCCGGTGGCGACGACCACCGAATCGCCGTCCAGGGCGTGCTCGGCGGCCAGCGCCTGGTGCGCCCAGGGATGCTCGATGCCGTGTTCCTGGACGGCCGCGATCACCTCGGACCGAATCCGGTCAGGCCAGATGGCATGGCGGCCGGTGCGCGGGGGCAAGTGCTCCGTATGAGTGATGCGCGCAGCCCGGCTCGGACCGGAGGCGAGTCTGCCCAGGACAGCGCCCGGGGACGGGCGGGACGCCGGGTCCGGCACGGGTCGATCGGATCGGTGATTCTTGGCCATCGGCACCGAGTGTGTCACTGGCGTGACGGACAATGGAGCCAAGGCGTCGTGCACGCAGGCCGGTAAGTGATTGAATGCCATCGCGGCTGGCGTTGCGTCCCGAGGGCCGTAAGCCGAGGTGCCCGAGGGGCGACCGCTCGATAGCAAGGTGCTGGAGGATCCGTGGACCTGTCCCTGTCGACCCGTACCGTCGGCGATCGTACGGTCGTCGAGGTCGGTGGCGAAATCGATGTATACACCGCGCCAAAGCTGCGCGAGCAGCTGGTCGAGCTGGTGAACGACGGCAATTTCCATCTTGTCGTCGACATGGAGGGCGTGGACTTCCTCGACTCCACCGGACTCGGCGTGCTGGTCGGCGGCCTGAAGCGAGTGCGTGCCCATGAGGGCTCGCTGCGCCTGGTCTGCAACCAGGAGCGCATTCTCAAGATCTTCCGTATCACCGGCCTCACCAAGGTGTTCCCGATCCACACCTCGGTCGAGGAAGCGGTGGCGGCCACCGACTGACCCTGTCCGACCGACCCTGCCGCCGGCCCCTGCCCGCGGTGGGGTCGCCGGTGGGTCACTCGTGCCTGTTTCCGGCCGTCGTACCCCGTCTCGCACCCCATGGGGGGCCGTGTCGGGTGTGCCCGGGCGGATCCGGGTAACGAAGTTCATGAGGGGCGGGCCCGGCGAGCCCGCCCGACCGCAGTCCCGTAGTCGTGAGGGGGATGCATGGCCACCGTCGAACTCCGCTTCAGCGCGCTGCCCGAGCACGTCAGGACCGCCCGGCTGGTGGCGGCCGCGGTGGCACGCAGGGCCGGGGTGGACGAGGCCGTGCTGGACGAGGTGCGGCTCGCCGTGGGCGAGGCGTGCTCCCGTGCCGTGGGGCTCCACCAGGTCGGCGGCATCGACGCGCCGGTGAAGGTGGCGCTGATCGAGGAGGAGAAGCAGTTCTCCATCGAGGTCGGCGACGAAGCCCCGCACACGGTTCCGGCCGAGCGGGTGTCCGGGGGCGCCGCGGCGGACGCGGACGTGGAGGCCGAGGAGGACGAGATGGGCCTCGCGGTCATCAGCGGCCTCGTGGACGACGTCGAGGTCACCACCGGGGAGAACGGCGGACTGATCCGCATGACCTGGCCCGCCGCCCCGCCCGCGGTCACCGTCGGCTGACAGCGCCGCCCGAAGACCCGAAACGTACGATCAGGGCCCTGCTCCGGCAGGGCCCTGATCGTATTTTGGGCAGATCATTTCCGACTGCCTCTCGGGCGCTCTCCGGAATTCGTGAAGTAATTCACGATCAATAGCCGTATCATTCGATCAAGGTTCAATGGGACCGACGGTGTCCGTCAATGCTTTTGAGGCATTACCTCTTTCGGGTTCGCCGACCGGAGCGTGCAGGCCAATTCTGTTTACCGTGCTCTTTTGACATCACTCAGGGGTACCTACAATCCGTCCACATCTTGAGCTCAGCCCAAGCGTCAAGGAGGACGAATGGCGGGGCTTTCTTACCCCTCTGAGTTGGACCACCCCACATACCTCGCGGCCGCGGTGCTCACCAACGGCAACAGGGTCATCGTGGCCGTCATCGCGGCGGTAGCCCTCGCCGCGCTGGTGGTCGCGGGGATCCTGGTGCGCCAGGTGCTCGCCGCGGGCGAGGGCACCGACAGCATGAAGAAGATCGCCGAAGCGGTACAGGAAGGCGCCAAGGCGTATCTCGCCCGGCAGTTGCGCACGCTCGGCGTATTCGCCGTCGTCGTCTTCTTCCTGCTTCTGCTGCTGCCCGCGGACGACTGGAATCAGCGTGCCGGGCGATCGGTGTTCTTCCTGATCGGCGCGGTGTTCTCGGCCGCCACCGGTTATATCGGCATGTGGCTCGCGGTACGAAGCAATGTGCGGGTCGCCGCCGCGGCCCGGGAAGCCACCCCGGGCGAGGGCGAACCCGAAAAAGATCTCACCACCGTCTCGCACACCGCGATGAAGATCGCATTTCGCACGGGCGGTGTCGTCGGCATGTTCACGGTGGGCCTCGGCCTGCTGGGCGCCTCCTGTGTGGTGCTCGTCTATGCCGCCGACGCGCCGAAGGTCCTGGAGGGCTTCGGCCTCGGCGCCGCCCTGATCGCCATGTTCATGCGGGTCGGCGGCGGCATCTTCACCAAGGCCGCCGACGTCGGCGCCGACCTGGTCGGCAAGGTCGAGCAGGGCATCCCGGAGGACGACCCGCGCAACGCCGCCACGATCGCCGACAACGTGGGCGACAACGTCGGCGACTGCGCGGGCATGGCGGCCGACCTCTTCGAGTCGTACGCCGTCACCCTGGTGGCCGCGCTGATCCTCGGCAAGGTCGCCTTCGGCGACTCCGGGCTCGCCTTCCCGCTGCTGGTGCCGGCCATCGGTGTGATCACCGCGATGATCGGCATCTTCGCGGTCGTCCCCCGGCGCACCGACCGCAGCGGCATGACCGCGATCAACCGTGGCTTCTTCATCTCCGCGGTGATCTCCCTCGCGCTGGTCGCCGTCGCCGTCTTCGTCTATCTGCCGTCGAGCTACGCCGGCCTCAGCGGAGTGACGGACGCGGCGATCAAGGCCAAGGACGGCGATCCCCGGGTCCTCGCCCTGGTCGCGGTGGCCATCGGCATCCTGCTCGCGGCCGTCATCCAGCAGCTGACCGGCTACTTCACCGAGACCAACCGGCGCCCGGTCCGCGACATCGGCAAGACCTCCCTGACCGGACCGGCCACCGTCGTCCTGTCCGGCATCTCGCTCGGCCTGGAGTCCGCCGTCTACACCGCGCTGCTCATCGCGCTCAGTGTGTACGGCGCGTTCCTGCTCGGCGGTACGTCGATCATGCTCGCGCTGTTCGCGGTCGCGCTGGCCGGCACCGGCCTGCTGACCACGGTCGGTGTGATCGTCGCCATGGACACCTTCGGGCCGGTCTCCGACAACGCCCAGGGCATCGCCGAGATGTCCGGCGACGTCGAGGGCGCGGGTGCGCAGGTGCTCACCAACCTGGACGCGGTCGGCAACACCACCAAGGCGATCACCAAGGGCATCGCGATCGCCACCGCGGTGCTCGCGGCGTCGGCGCTCTTCGGGTCGTACCGCGACGCGATCACCACCAATGTGCAGGACGTCGGGGAGAAGCTCAGCGGGCCCGGCGCGCCGCTGAGCCTGTCCCTGGACATCTCGCAGCCCAACAACCTGGTCGGCCTCATCGCGGGCGCCGCGGTCGTCTTCCTCTTCTCCGGGCTGGCCATCAACGCCGTGTCGCGGTCGGCGGGCGCGGTGGTGTTCGAGGTGCGCCGGCAGTTCCGTGAGAAGCCCGGGATCATGGACTACACGGAGACGCCCGAGTACGGCAAGGTCGTCGACATCTGCACCAAGGACGCCCTGCGGGAGCTGGCCACGCCCGGCTTGCTCGCGGTGATGGCGCCGATCTTCGTCGGGTTCACGCTCGGCGTCGGCTCGCTCGGCTCCTACCTCGCCGGCGCGATCGGCGCGGGCACGCTGATGGCGGTGTTCCTCGCCAATTCCGGCGGCGCCTGGGACAACGCCAAGAAGCTGGTGGAGGACGGCCACCACGGCGGCAAGGGCAGCGAGGCCCACGCCGCCACGGTGATCGGCGACACGGTCGGCGACCCCTTCAAGGACACCGCGGGGCCGGCGATCAACCCGCTGCTGAAGGTCATGAACCTGGTCTCGCTGCTCATCGCGCCCGCGGTGATCAAGTTCTCCTACGGCCATGACAAGAACCTCGGCGTACGGATCGGGGTCGCGGTCCTCGCGCTGCTGGTGATCGGCACGGCCGTGTACATCTCCAAGCGGCGCGGCATCGCCGTCGGCGACGAGGAGGAGAGCACCGAACGGGTCGCCAACTCGGCCGACGCGGCGGTGGTTTCGTAGGTTTCGGCAGACGGCCTGCGCAAAGGGCGGGCGGGCGGCGCGTGCGAAGGACGCGCCGCCCGCCCGTTCGTGTGCGCGGGTACGGCCCCGTCGTGAGCCTTCTCTCGCGCAAAAAGTAATAAAAGGTACTTAGGGAGCGATCGGTGTGCGGAGGGCGTGCGTCCGCCGTGTAGGGTCCGGGGCCCGAGAGCCATGGAAGGGACCAATCCGGTGAACAAGAAGCTCGCGGCCGCACTGTCCGGCGGTGCGGTACTGGCGGTGGCTGCGCTGTCGGGATGCAGCAGCAACAGCGCCCCCAAGGGGCCCGACCCCAAGCTCGTCTCCTGGGCCAAGTCGGTGTGCGACGCCGTGCCCGCGCAGGACGCGAAGATCAAGGCGGCGAACGCGGCGATCTCCACGACGGCCGCCGACACGGCCAAGCCCGAGACGCTCCAGAAGACCGACTCCAAGGCCTTCCAGGACATGGCCGACGGCTACAAGGCGATCGCGACCGCGGTCAACGAGGCCGGCGCGCCTCCCGGGGTCTCCGGCGGTGCCAAGCGGCTCGGCGATGTCGTCAAGAGCTTCAACAGCCTCTCGACCTCCTACGCCGATCTGAAGAAGCAGGTCGACGACCTGGACACCAAGGACCAGGCGAAGTTCGCCTCCGGGCTGCACGACGTCGCCACGCAGATGACCGAGCTGGAGAAGAAGCACCAGAGCGGCACCGAGTCGCTGAAGGCCCTCCAGCAGGGCGAGGTGCAGGACGCCATCGCCCAGCAGCCCAGCTGCAAGAAGGTCGCCTCCTCGGCGTCGTCCTCGCCCTCCGTGGCCGCCACGGCGGGCTGATCCACGACTGGGGGGTGGGGGCGGTTGTGTGCGCCGCCCCCTCGGTCCGCGCGGGACACAATGGGACCGTGACTGACTCCGGACCCGCCCCCCTGCCCGTCGCCGACCGTCCCGAGGCCGCCGCGCGGCTGCGGGACGCGCTGCTGGCCGCCTCCTTCACCGCCGACGGGCTGCTCGAACTGCTCGGCGCGCCCGCGTACACGGCGCTGGCCCGCAGCGAGACCGTGCCCGCGCTGCGGGCGACCCGTGGCGACACGCCGCTGGAGACCCTCGTACGGCTCTTCCTGCTGCAGCAGCCCGTGCCCCGCGCGCGGGTGGCCGCCGTGCTCCCCGTCGAGGAGGCGGTCGAGACCGGGTGGCTGGTGCGGGTGGGCGGCGACGAGGTGGCCGCCACGGTGGATGTACGGCCGTACGGCGGTCCCGGCGGCGAGGACTGGTTCATCGTGTCCGACCTGGGCTGCGCGGTCGGCGGCGCGGGCGGTATCGGGCAGCGGGCCGAGGGCGTCGTGCTGGGGGTCGGGGGCGCGTCCACCACGCTCGCCGGGATCACCGTGCGCACGCCGGTCGCCGCCGCCCTGGATCTCGGCACCGGCTCGGGCATCCAGGCGCTGCACGCCTCCCGGCACGCCACGCGCGTGACGGCGACCGACCTCAACCCCCGCGCGCTGCACATCACGGCGCTCACGCTGGCGCTCTCCGGCGCGCCCGCCGCCGAGCTGCGCGAGGGCTCGCTGTTCGAACCGGTGCGTGACGACGAGAAGTTCGACTTGATCGTCTCCAACCCGCCGTTCGTGATCTCGCCCGGCGCCCGGCTCACCTACCGCGACGGCGGCATGGGCGGGGACGACCTGTGCCGCTCGCTCGTCCAGCAGGCGGGAGAACGCCTGACCGAGGGCGGGTTCGCGCAGTTCCTCGCCAACTGGCAGCACGTGGCGGGGGAGGACTGGCAGGACCGGCTCAGGTCGTGGGTGCCGCGCGGGTGCGACGCCTGGATCGTGCAGCGCGAGGTGCAGGACGTCACGCAGTACGCCGAGTTGTGGCTGCGGGACGCCGGGGACCACCGCGGGGATCCGGCGGAGTACCAGGCGCGGTACGACGCCTGGCTCGACGAGTTCGAGGCGCGCAAGGTCAAGGCGATCGGCTTCGGCTGGATCACCCTGCGCAGGACGGACGCGGCCGAGCCGTCCCTCACGGTGGAGGAGTGGCCGCACCCGGTCGAGCAGCCCCTCGGGGACACCGTCCGGGCGCACTTCGAACGCCTCGACTACCTCCGCGAGCACGACGACGCGGCGCTGCTCGCCCATCACTTCAGGCTGGTCGGCGAGGTGGTGCAGGAACAGGTCGGGCTGCCCGGCGCGGAGGACCCCGAGCACGTCGTGCTCCGCCAGCACCGCGGCATGCGGCGCGCCACCAAGGTGGACACGGTCGGCGCGGGCTTCGCGGGCGTCTGCGACGGCACCCTGAGCGCCGGCCGCATCCTGGACGCCATCGCCCAGCTGATGGGCGAGGACTCCGTGCGCCTCCGCGACCAGACCCCGGCCCAGATCCGCCTCCTGGTGGAACAGGGGTTCCTGGAGCCGGTGGTCTGAGAGGGCGGCTCCGCGCGGGCCGCCGGGGACCGTGTCGGCCGGGCGCCCGGGGGTGTCCCGGTGGGGCCGGCGCGGTTGGTGATCGGCGGCGGGTTCGGACGCGCGGGTGCCCGCGCCGTCCGGTGCCCGCGAGGGCCGTCGTCAGCGTCCGCCTGCGGGGAGCCGCCCGGATGGCGCTCGGTCTGCCCCGGCTCCAGCACCGCCTCCAGCACCGTCTCCGGCACCCCGTCCAGGACCGAACGGTGGGCGGCCCGGCGCAGGGTCACCGGGGTGGCGACACGGGCCGGGGGCTCACCGCCGTACTCCTCGGGGCGTGGGCGCGGAATCTGGGTGGACGGGCGCGGACCGTCGTCCCCGGCACGCGCCCGCCCTCGGCCCGGCCGACGCCCCAAGGCTCGGCCTCGTCGTCGGCAGGACGCCGCCGTACGCGGGGCGCGCACTCCGGCTCGGTCGCGCCTCCGTGCGCATCCTCGGCTCGGTCGCCCGCGGACGCGGATCGCCGTCACCCGAGGCCCCGCCCGCGACACGACACCTTCACCCCACCCCCACCCCCGGACCATGCCCCTGGCACTCCCGGCCGCCCCGTCGATTGCAAAACGGCCGGAAAAATATCTGGCCCGGGGCGGGGGAGCCGTACTCGGGCTTCGCCGCCCCCTTGGGCGTCGTTCCGGCGACCCCCTGTTCACCCCGATGTCGCCCGGTCGTCGCCCCCGCGTGTCAGGGTCCACGCGCTGGGTGGAGTCGGAAGGGGTGGGTCGGGGATGGAGCGGGGGCCGGCGGCTTTCGTGGGAGTGGTGTTTGTCCTGTTCGGAGGGGCTCTGCTGGTGTGGACCGGGGTGCGGCTGCGGCGCGGTGAGGCGGTGGCCCTCGATGTGAACCGGGTCGCATCGGCCACCCTCGCGAGCGTGGCCGGAACCCTCGCGCTGGCCCTCGGCGGCTACTGCCTCACGCGCCTCTGACGTCGGCGGGCACCCGCTTCCCGGTGTGCCCCGAGAGTAAGAGGAGCGTCACGCTCCGGACAGACCCGGACGGGGTACCCGGCACTCCGGGCGGCAGGAATGCCGGTAGTCGGGTTACCGTTCGAGTGGCCGTTGTGGGCTTTTCCCGTTTGACACGGGGGCGGGATGTACCGTCACACTCCGCAGCGCCACACGTGCCAGCAGTACGCCGCGACCCCGGGACCAAGGCCTGGGGAGGCCACAGCGTCGACCGGAGAGAAGAGCGAAGTTGTCCCCGACCAGCGAGACCGCACAGGGCGGCCGCCGACTCGTCATCGTCGAGTCGCCTGCCAAGGCGAAGACGATCAAGGGCTACCTCGGCCCCGGCTACGTAGTCGAAGCGAGCGTCGGGCACATCCGTGACCTCCCCAACGGCGCCGCCGAGGTGCCCGAGAAGTACACCGGCGAGGTGCGCCGCCTCGGCGTGGACGTCGAGCATGACTTCCAGCCGGTCTACGTGGTCAACGCGGACAAGAAGGCACAGGTCAAGAAGCTCAAGGACCTGCTGAAGGAGTCCGACGAACTCTTCCTGGCCACCGATGAGGACCGCGAGGGCGAGGCCATCGCCTGGCACCTCCAGGAGGTCCTCAAGCCGAAGATCCCCGTCAAGCGGATGGTCTTCCACGAGATCACCAAGGACGCGATCCGCGAGGCCGTCGCCAACCCGCGCCAGCTCAACCAGAAGCTGGTCGACGCCCAGGAGACCCGCCGCATCCTCGACCGCCTCTACGGCTACGAGGTCTCGCCGGTCCTGTGGAAGAAGGTCATGCCCCGGCTGTCGGCCGGCCGTGTCCAGTCCGTCGCCACCCGGCTCGTGGTCGAGCGGGAACGCGAGCGCATCGCCTTCCGCTCCGCCGAGTACTGGGACCTCACCGGCACCTTCGGCACCGGCCGCGCGGGCGACTCCTCCGACCCGTCGTCGCTGGTCGCGCGCCTGCAGTCCGTCGACGGACGGCGTGTCGCGCAGGGCCGCGACTTCGACTCCGTGGGGCAGCTGAAGACCGCGAACACCCTCCACCTGGACGAGGCCACCGCCCGCGCGCTGGCCGCCGCCCTGGAGAACACCCGCTTCGCCGTGCGCTCGGTGGAGTCGAAGCCGTACCGCCGCTCGCCGTACGCGCCGTTCCGTACGACGACGCTCCAGCAGGAGGCCAGCCGCAAGCTCGGCTACGGCGCCAAGGCGACCATGCAGATCGCCCAGAAGCTGTACGAGAACGGCTACATCACGTACATGCGTACGGACTCCACGACGCTGAGCGAGACCGCCATCGCGGCCGCCCGCGCCCAGGTCACGCAGCTGTACGGCGCCGACTACCTGCCCCCGCAGCCGCGTACGTACGCGGTGAAGGTGAAGAACGCGCAGGAGGCGCACGAGGCGATCCGTCCCTCGGGTGATCGTTTCCGCACCCCCGCGGAGACCGGTCTGACCGGCGACCAGTTCAAGCTGTACGAGCTGATCTGGAAGCGGACCGTCGCCTCCCAGATGAAGGACGCGACCGGCAACAGCGTGACCGTGAAGATCGGCGGCACCGCCGCCGACGGCCGGGACGTGGAGTTCAGCGCCTCCGGCAAGACGATCACCTTCCACGGCTTCCTCAAGGCGTACGTCGAGGGCGCCGACGACCCGAACGCCGAGCTGGACGACCGCGAGCGCCGGCTGCCGCAGGTCGCCGAGGGCGACGCGCTGTCCGCCGAGGAGATCACGGTCGACGGCCACGCCACCAAGCCCCCGGCCCGCTACACCGAGGCCTCCCTGGTCAAGGAGCTGGAAGAGCGCGAGATCGGCCGCCCGTCGACCTATGCGTCGATCATCGGCACGATCCTCGACCGCGGCTATGTCTTCAAGAAGGGCACGGCGCTCGTGCCGTCCTTCCTGTCCTTCGCCGTCGTAAACCTTCTGGAGAAGCACTTCGGCCGGCTGGTCGACTACGACTTCACCGCCAAGATGGAGGACGACCTCGACCGCATCGCCCGCGGCGAGGCCCAGGCCGTGCCGTGGCTGAAGCGCTTCTACTTCGGCGAGGGCACCATCAGCGGCGCCGCCGCCGACGCGGGCAACGGCGACGGGGACCACCTCGGCGGCCTCAAGGAACTCGTCACCGACCTGGGCGCGATCGACGCCCGCGAGGTGTCCTCGTTCCCGGTGGACAACGGCATCGTGCTGCGGGTCGGCCGCTACGGGCCGTACATCGAGCGCGGCGAGAAGGACACCGAGCAGCACCAGCGCGCCGACATCCCCGACGACCTGGCGCCGGACGAGCTGACCGTCGAGCTGGCCGAGAAGCTGCTGGCCGAGCCCAGCGGCGATGTCGAGCTGGGCACCGACCCGGTCAGCGGCCACCAGATCGTCGCCAAGAAGGGCCGCTACGGCCCGTACGTCACCGAGATCCTTCCCGAGGGCACCCCGAAGACCGGCAAGAACGCGGTCAAGCCGCGCACCGCCTCCCTCTTCAAGTCCATGACGCTGGACACGGTGACGCTGGACGACGCGCTGAAGCTGATGTCCCTGCCGCGTGTCGTCGGCGCGGACACCGAGGGCCAGGAGATCACCGCCCAGAACGGCCGCTACGGGCCGTATCTGAAGAAGGGCACGGACTCGCGCTCGCTCCAGTCCGAGGACCAGCTCTTCACCATCACGCTGGAAGAGGCCCTGGCGATCTACGCCCAGCCGAAGCAGCGCGGGCGGGCCGCCGCCAAGCCGCCGCTGAAGGAGCTGGGCGAGGACCCGGTCTCCAAGAAGCCGGTCGTGGTCAAGGACGGCCGCTTCGGGCCGTACGTCACCGACGGCGAGACCAACGCGACCCTGCGCTCCGGCGACAGCGTCGAGGAGATCACCCCGGAGCGCGGCTTCGAACTTCTTGCCGAGAAGCGCGCGAAGGCCCCGGCCAAGAAGACCGCCAAGAAGGCGCCGGCCAAGAAGACCGCCCCGGCGAAGAAGACCGCCGCCAAGAAGACGGCGGCCAAGAAGACGACGGCGAGCGCCGCGAAGAAGACGACGGCGAAGAAGACGACCGCCAAGAAGGCGACGGCGACCAAGTCGACGGCTTCCGGTTCGCAGGACTGAGCCCGACTCGGCTCACCGGGCCGAGACCCCAGGCGTCTCGTTTCGCCCCGCACACGCCCCGGCATCACTTTGGTGTCGGGGCGTGCACATGCCAGGAGTGCGGGGTGTGGTGTCGGTGGCTGCGGATAGGCTGAACGCATGACGCGAGCCGAGCAGCCAACGGCCCACACTCCAGCACCGGACGACGCCCTGGTCGCGGACTCCCGCGAACGCGCCGTGCGTTCCCTGTTGCGCCGACCGCAAGTGCGGCGCCTGTGGAGCGCACAGCTGGTGAGCGGTGTCGGCGACACCCTCGCCCTCCTCGTCCTGGTCGTCCTCGTCCTCCAGGCGGCGATCACCCAGGGATCGTTCGGCGGCGGCTACCGAGGCGTGGCGTTCGCGGTCGCGACGGTCTTCGCGGCCCGCGGCCTCGCCGCACTGCTCTTCGGCGCGGTCCTGCTCGGACCGCTGACGACCCTCACCGCCCAGGAGGGCCCGCTCGACCGCCGCTGGACCATGGTCGGCGCCGACGGCCTGCGCGCCGCGCTGCTGATCGTGGCCCCCCTGTGGATCGACTGGACCCCGGCGGACGCACCCGCCGTGCTGCTGGTCACCGCCTTCGTCACCGGCGTCGCCGAGCGGCTGTGGACGGTGTGCCGCGAGGGCGCGGCCCCGGCCCTGCTGCCCGCCCCGCCGCCGGAGGGCGCGACCGTCAGGCCGCTGCCGGACCACATGGACGCCCTGCGCCGCCTCGCGCTGCGCACCGCCTTCCTCGCCGTACCGCTGGCCGCCGCAGCCCTGGTCGTCGCCGCCCTGCTCAACAACCTGCTGGGCACCGGCCTGCCCTGGTTCGACCAGCACCACGCGGCCCTCGCGTCGTATGTGGCGGCGGGCCTGTTCGCCGCCTCCCTCTCCCTGCTGACCTTCCTGGAGCTGCCCGGCACGCGCACCCCGCGCCCCCGGTCCCCGCTGGAGGGCCTGCGCCGCCCGCGCACCGGCGCCGGTGTCGACAAGGGGCGCACGGGCGCGATCCCGCTGCTCGTCCTCGCCTGCGCCGCCGTGGCCGGGGCCATCGCCGCCGCCGTCTCCGTGTGCGTGCTGCACGCGACCGACCTGGGCGGCGGCCCGGTCCTGTTCGGCCTGCTGGTGCTCGGCCTCACCGGTGGCGTCGCGGCCGGCATCCGTACGGCCCCCGCGGTGCTGCCCTCGCTGTCCCGCCGCCGGCTGCTGGCCCTGGCGATCGCCTTCACCGGCATCGCGCTGCTGGCCGCCGGGCTGGTCCCGGACGTCACCACGGTGCTGCTGATCGTCACCCTGGCGGGCCTGGGCGCGGGCGTCGCCGCCAACACCGGGCACGCCCTGCTCGACCAGGAGACCGAGGACTACCGCCGGGCGCGGGTCACCGAGCACCTCCAGGCCGTCGTCCGCGTCTTCATAGCGCTGGGTGCGGTGATCGCCCCGGTGATCGCCGGGCTGATCGGCCGGCACCGGCTGGAGAACGGCCGCTTCGTGTTCGCACACGGCGGCGCCTCGTTCACGCTGATGCTGATCGGCGCGCTGCTGCTGCCGGTGGCCGCGCTGGTGCTCGCCAAGGTCGACGACCGCTCCGGCATCCCGCTGCGCCAGGACCTCAAGGACGCGCTGCTCGGCGGCGACGACCCGGTCGAGGCGCAGGCCGTGAACGGCTTCTTCATCGCCCTGGAGGGCGGCGACGGCGCCGGCAAGTCCACCCAGGCCGAGGCCCTCGCCGAGTGGATCCGCGGCAAGGGCCACGAGGTCGTGCTCACCCGCGAGCCGGGGGCCACCCCGGTGGGCAAGCGGCTGCGCTCGATCCTGCTGGACGTCTCCTCGGCCGGCCTGTCCCACCGCGCGGAGGCGCTGCTGTACGCCGCCGACCGCGCCGAACACGTCGACACCGTCGTACGCCCCGCCCTGGAGCGCGGCGCGGTGGTGATCTCCGACCGCTACATCGACTCCTCCGTCGCCTACCAGGGCGCCGGCCGCGATCTGTCCCCGACCGAGATCGCCCGCATCAACCGCTGGGCGACCGACGGCCTGGTGCCGCACCTGACCGTGCTGCTGGACGTCGCCCCGGAGGCCGCCCGCGAGCGGTTCACCGAGGCCCCGGACCGGCTGGAGTCGGAGCCCGCGGAGTTCCACGCGCGCGTGCGCTCCGGTTTCCTCACCCTGGCCGCCTCCGACCCCGGCCGCTATCTGGTGGTCGACGCCGGGCAGGAGCCCGAGGCCGTCACCACCGTGATCCGGCACCGCCTCGACATCGTGCTGCCGCTGTCCCAGGCCGAGATCGAGGCCCGGGAGGAGGCGCGTAGGAAGGCCGAGGAGGAGGCCCGCCGCAAGGCCGAGGAAGAGGCCGCGCGCAAGGCCGAGGAGGAGCGCCTGGAGCGTGAGCGCCAGGAGGAGCTGGCCCGGCTGCGTGCCGAGGAGGAGGAGCGCAAGCGCCGCGAGCTGGAGGAGGCGCAGCGCCGCGAGGCCGAGCGGCAGGCCGAGGAGGCCCGGCAGCGGGCGGCCGAGGCGGCCCGGCGCGCCGAGGAGGAGCGGCAGCGGCTGCTCGCCGAGGAGAAGGCCCGCGCCGAGGAGGAAGCGCGTCGCAAGGCCGAGGAGGAGCGCCGTCGCAAGCAGGCCGAGGAAGAGGCCCGGCTGCGCGCGGAGGAGGAGGCCCGGCAGGCCCGGATCCGCGCCGAGGAGGAGGCCCGGCAGGCCAAGGAGCGTGCCGAGGAGGCGGCCCGGCGCCTGGAGGCGCAGCGCAAGGCGGAGAGCGCCCTGCTCCGTGCCGAGGAGGCCCGCCGCCAGGCCGCCGAGGCCGCGGCGGCCGCCGATGTGGCGGCCCGCAGGCCTGGCAGCCCCCAGCCGAAGGCCCCCGGCGTGACCTCGGACGCGGCCACGGTCGCCACTCCGATGGTGTCGCCCGGCCCCGGCACGGAGGAGACGGTGCCCACGCCGGTCGTCTCGCCGGACGAGGACGAGCGGCCCTCAGGCCGGGACGCCCGTCCCGCGCCCTCCGAGGCCGAGACGACCGCCGAGCTGCCCCAGCCGCCGGCCGTGCCGGGCGCCGCGGACGAGACGGCGGTGCTGCCGCAGGTGCCCGCGAGCGCCGCCGAGGAGACCGCCGTACTGCCGCAGGTGGGCGTGGACGAGACGGCCGTACTGCCGCCCGTGCGCGACGACGCCCCGGCCGACCGGATGCCGCGCGGCTTCTTCCGCGACGAGCGGACCGCGGGCCCCGACGGCTCCGAGGACCGCACCCGCGAGATGCCCCAGCCCGGCACCGGGGGCACCGCCCGGCGCCGCCCGCGCCCCGACTGGGCCGAGGAGACCCCGCTGGACGACCTGCCGTCGCTGGCGGACGAGTTGCTGGGGTCGTACGACGACGAGGACGAGCCCCGCAGGGGCCGCCGGGGCTGAACCCGTACCCCTTCGAGACGGCGCTCGCGTCCTGCTGCGGCAGGAGACGGGCGCCGTCCGGCGTTCCCGGCGTGGTCCCGGTTGTCAGACCCCACCCGCACAATGGAGGTCGGAACGCGGAGTGTGACGGAAGGGCGGCGTGACCCATGAGCGTGTGGGACGACCTCGTCGGGCAGGAGAAGGTGAGCGCGGTGCTGGGCGCCGCCGCCCGGGACGCCGACGCCCTGGTCACCGCCGCGGCGGCGGACGAGCCGCTGCCGGAGACGTCCCGGATGACGCACGCATGGCTGTTCACCGGGCCGCCCGGCGCGGGCCGCGACCAGGCGGCGCGGGCCTTCGCCGCGGCCCTCCAGTGCGTGAGCCCCGACCGGGCCCTCGGCGGCGCCCCCGGCTGCGGCTTCTGCGACGGCTGCCACACCGCGCTGCTCGGCACCCACGCGGACGTCACCGCGGTCGCCGCGGTCGGCGCCGAGATCCTGGTGAAGGACATGCGGGACACGGTCCGCAAGTCGTTCACCGCGCCGGCGAACGGCCGCTGGCAGATCATCCTGGTCGAGGACGCCGAGCGGCTGAACGAGAAGTCGGCGAACGCCGTGCTCAAGGCCGTCGAGGAGCCCGCCCCCCGCACGGTCTGGCTGCTGTGCGCCCCCTCCATCGAGGACGTCCTGCCGACCATCCGCTCCCGCTGCCGCCATCTGAACCTGCGCACCCCGTCCGTGGACGCGGTCGCCGACATGCTCGTACGACGCGACGGCGTGGACCCCCAGGCCGCCGCCGACGCCGCCCGCGCCACCCAGGGGCATGTGGACCGCGCCCGGCGCCTGGCCACCGACCCGGCCGCCCGCGAGCGCCGCGCCGCCGTCCTGAAGCTCCCGCTGCGCCTGGACGAGGTCGGCGCCTGCCTGCGGGCCGCCCAGGAACTGGTCGACGCGGCCGCCGAGGACGCCAAGCAGCTCGCCGAGGAGATGGACGGCAAGGAGTCCGAGGAGATGAAGGCGGCGCTCGGCGCCGCCCAGGGCGGCCGGCTGCCGCGCGGCACGGCGGGCGTGATGAAGGACCTGGAGGACATGCAGAAGCGCCGCCGGACCCGTACCCAGCGCGACAGCCTGGACGTCGCCCTCGGCGACCTCACCACCTTCTACCGCGATGTCCTCGCCCTCCAGCTCGGCTCCCGGGTGGCGATCGCCAACACCGACGCGCAGGACGCCCTGGACCGGCTGGCCCGCGCCGGCTCCCCGGAGTCCACCCTGCGCCGCATCGAGGCGATCGCCGCGTGCCGCGACGCCCTGGACCGCAATGTGGCCCCGCTCCTTGCGGTGGAGGCGATGACGATGGCGCTGCGGGCGGGCTGACGATGCCCCTCCCGATCCCCCTGCCCCGCCCCGTCCCCCGTACGGGGCGACAATCCCAACTCCCCGCGTCCGCCGCGTCGCCCAGCGTTACGCTCGCCTGATGCAGACCAGGTCCTCCCCCTCCCGGCCGCGCGACGGACGCCCCGCGGCCCGCGCCCGGTTCACGGCCGTCGCCCTGATGACCGCGGCGCTCCTCGTGTCCGCGTGCTCTCCTGGCAGCAGCTCGATCAAGCCGTCCGCGGCCGCGTCGGCACGGACCGACGCGGCGAACGCCCCCGTCCTGGCCCCGCTGCCGCGCGCGATTCCGGCCGCGCTGGCGCCGTACTACACACAGCGGCTGACCTGGCGCGACTGCGGCGCTTCCGGCTTCCAGTGCGCCACGCTGAAGGCGCCGCTGGACTACGACCGGCCGGGCGCGGGCGACGTACGGCTCGCGGTGACCCGCAAGGCCGCCACCGGCAAGGGCAAGCCGCTCGGCTCCCTGGTGGTCAACCCGGGCGGCCCCGGCGGCTCGGCGGTGGGCTACCTCCAGCAGTACGCCGGTCTGGGCTACCCCGCCGAGGTCCGCGCCCGCTACGACATGGTGGCGATGGACCCGCGCGGCGTCGCCCGCAGCGAGCCCGTCGAGTGCCTCGACGACCGCCGGATGGACGCGTACACGCAGACCGACGTGACCCCCGACGACCGGGCGGAGCAGAACGCGGCGGTCGCGGCGGACGAGAAGTTCGCGCAGGCCTGCGGGGAGCACTCGGCGCGGCTGCTGCGGCATGTCTCCACGGTCGAGGTGGCCCGGGACACGGACATCCTGCGCGCGGCGCTGGGCGACGCGAAGCTGAACTATGTCGGGGCGTCGTACGGCACCTTCCTCGGGGCGACCTACGCCGGCCTCTTCCCGAGCCGGGTGGGCCGGGTGGTCCTGGACGGCGCGCTGGACCCCTCGCTGGACTCCCGCACGGTGAACCTGGAGCAGGCCCAGGGCTTCGAGACGGCGTTCCAGGCGTTCACCCAGGACTGCCTGCGCCGCACCGACTGCCCGCTCGGGGGCAGGGGTACGACGCCGACGCAGGCCGCCGACCACCTCAGGGCCTTCTTCCGCAAGCTGGACGGCCATCCGGTGGCGACGGGCGACCGCGACGGCCGCAAGCTGGGCGAGGCGCTGGCCACCACCGGCGTGATCGCGGCGATGTACGACGAGGGCGCCTGGAGCCAGCTGCGCGCGGCGCTGACCTCGGCGATGAAGGGCGACGGCGCGGCGCTGCTCGCCCTCTCCGACAGCTACTACGAGCGGGACGCCAGCGGCCACTACAGCAATCTGATGATGGCCAACAACGCCGTGAACTGCCTGGACCTGCCGCCCGCCTTCACCGGCGTCGACCAGCTGCGGCAGGCGCAGTCCGCGTTCGAGAAGGCGTCACCGGTCTTCGGCGAGGGCCTGGCCTGGCAGTCGCTGAACTGCGCGTACTGGCCGGTGCGGGCCACGGGCGAGCCGCACCGCATCACGGCGAAGGGCGCGGCGCCGATCGTGGTCGTCGGCACCACCCGGGACCCGGCCACCCCCTACCGCTGGGCCCAGTCCCTGGCCCACCAGCTCTCCTCCGGCCACCTCCTGACCTACGCAGGCGACGGCCACACCGCCTTCCTGCGCGGCAGCACCTGCATCGACTCCGCCATCGACACCTACCTCCTCCACGGCACCCCGCCCTCCCCGGGCAAACGCTGCTCCTAGGGCCTCTCTTTCGGATCAGGCCGACCGCGGACAACGGCCCCTCTCGGCTGACCCGAGCGGGGTCTGGTGCGTGCAGCTGCAAGGCGGAGGAGTGAGTCCGCGCGCTGGGGGGGAGTCCCCCCACGCCCTTGAAGCAGTGGGGGAGTGCGCGCCAGACCCCGTGCCCCCGACAAGATCCGAAAGGGAGGCCCCAGCCCCCGTCCGGCCCCGGATCTCCTCGGCCCGGGGCCGGTACGAAGCACCCCCGGAGACTGTGTAGACTTACCGACGTTGCCGACCGCACCCTAGGTGCACGCAACATGCCGCTTTAGCTCAGATGGCCAGAGCAACGCACTCGTAATGCGTAGGTCTCGGGTTCGAATCCCGAAAGCGGCTCAGGTGAGGCCCAGGTCAGATTGCATCTGACCTGGGCCTTTGTTCATTTCGCAGGCGGCTCTGGGGTGTCATCCGCCTCGGCTTCAGGTGGGTTCGGCGGTGACATGTATGGAGAAGACCTGTCTGCCGTTCTGCTCCCCGGTGACGTCCGTGCTGACCATGCCGGCCCTGTTGCGGCGCAGGGGGGTGGCCTCGATCCAGCAGGGGGCGTCCAGTTCGACGTAGCGGACGAAGCTGGCGTCGAACTCCATGAGGGCGATCCGGGCGGTGCCGGACATGGCGCGGACCGCCTGGGCGGCGGCCTCCAGGAGGAGCAGCCCCGGTATGTGGTCGTGGGCGTGGTCGAAGAAGGAGCGGTTGGCGGGGTCCACCCGCAGCTGCCAGCGGTACGGCTCCCCGAGCGGGCTCAGGACGGCGTTCTCCAGCGAGGTCTCGCCGCCGCGGACGGCTTCGTCGAGAGCGGGGCCCAGGGGCAGGGCACGTGCGGTGGCGGCCTGTGCGTCCGCGTACTCTCCGCGGAGCCTGCTGTAGATCGCCGGGGGATGGGCGATGTAGCGGACCCGGGCGATGCCGAGAGGCTGCTCGTCGCGCATGGCGGTGATCTGGGCGGCGAGGTGGGTGGAGCCGAGTCGGCGGCGGGTCACCTTGGTGTGAGTGATCGTCAGGTGTACGTCGGCCGGCGGCGTCCGGGCGCTCAGCGCCGCCGGGACGATGGAACTGTCGTAGGACTCCCACCCCAGGCGGAAGTCCAGGGGGACCTCGTGGGCGACGTGGGACAACAGGGCGAGGGACTGTCTGATCGTCTCGGAGAAGAGCAGGGGGTTGTAGCGCTCCGCGTGCGGCGCGTAGAGGGGGTGGCGCGTGGGCCAGTGGGCGATGACGGTGTGTGAGATCCCGTCATCGTGGCTGCGCCATCCCGACAAGAACACCTGGCCGGGTACGGTTTTGCGGGTGAGGGTCGCAGAGACGTGCTGGACGCCCTTGAGGGTCGTGATCGAGCCAGTTGTCACGTTCATGATGTTCCCCCTGGAACGGCGCGAGTCAGGCGGCGGCATGTGCCAAAGGCAGTGGTGCAAGGGGTTCTGCGACCAACATAATGATGACTATATTTATTTGTCGAGAGAGTATGAGGACAGGTCTATGGCTCAACAAGAACGGAGCGCCCGGACGCGGGCGGCCATCCTGCGGGCAGGCGCCGAGGTCTTCGCCGAACTGGGCTTCGCGGGGGCGAGCGTCAGCAAGATCACCCGTAGGGCGAACCTCACGCTGGGGGCGCTCTACTTCCACTTCGAATCGAAGGAGCACCTCGCCCGCGAGATAGTCCGGGCCCAGCCGGAGCTGGTGATGTCACCTGCGGCGGCCGGTCTCCAGGGCGCTGTCGACATCACCCTGGCGTGGGCGAAGCGGCTCACGCAGGACCCTTTACTGCTGGCGGGCGCCCGACTGGTGATGGACCAGGAGTACTTCGTCCGCAGCGAGGAGGGCGATTCCTACCGCCAGTGGGCGGGGGTGATCCTTCCGTTCCTTCACGAGGCCCATGAGAACGGTGAGTTGCGGCCTGAGGTGGACGTGCTGACCTTGGCGCAGCTGATGGTCAACGCCAGCACGGGGGCGCAGATGAACTCCCAGCTCGACAGCGGGCGGCGGGACCTTCCGGACCGTATACGGCAGATGTGGTCCCTCCTGCTGCCGTTGATCGCCACCGAGGAGTGCGCGGGCCGTGTCATGGAGGCACTGCGGCGGCGTGAGGGTGATTCTCCGATGATTGACGATTGACGGGAATCAGGCTTGATCGCCGTCTAAAGGCTGTCGTGTCCCCCATGGATGGCGTTAAATCTGCCCATGCCGCATGTATCGCGAGCGTTACAGGGTCGAACGGTCATGATCACGGGAGCGTCGAGCGGCATCGGGGCCGCCGCCGCGAGGCTCTTCGCCGACGAGGGCGCGGCCGTCGTACTGATGGCCCGGCGCAAGGACCGGCTTGAGGAGCTGGCCGAGGCGATCCGGGGCGGGCAGGGGAGGGCGGTGGCCGTGCCGGGGGACGTGCGCAGTCCCGCGGACGTGGGGGCTGCTGTCACCCGGGCGGTCGAGGAGTTCGGAGGGCTGGACGCCGCCTTCAACAACGCCGGGTCGGGGACGTTCGGTGCCGCCCTGCACGAACTCGACGAGGACGCCTACGACATGGTGATGGATGTCAACGTGCGGGGCGTCTGGAACTGCATGCGCCGGCAGATCCCGGTCATGCTGGGGCAGAGCGGCGGTGGCACGATCGTCAACACCTCCAGCGTCGCCGGGTGTTCGGCGACGGGCGCCACGGCCCCCTACATCGCGGCCAAGCACGCGGTCCTCGGCCTCACACGGGCTGCCGCGGCCGAATACGGGGCCGCCGGGATCCGGGTGAACGCGCTGATGGTGGGCGCCACCCGCACGGCTCAGCTGGAGCCGTACCTGGCCGGAGCGCCTGAGGTGGAGCGGGAGTTGACCAGGCGCGCGGTGCAGAAGCGGCTGGCGGACCCGGACGAGGTGGCGCAGGCCGCGCTCTGGCTGTGCAGCGATCGGGCGTCCTTCGTCACCGGCGGGGCGATCGCCGTGGACGGCGGGTGGAGCGCGGTGTGAGCGGTGGCGGGTGGGATGCCGGTGCGGCGCGGCCCCGGTGGGCCGCCTGCCGCGCGTGCACGACGGGAGTGCGGCCGGGAGGGCCGTGGTCCGGTGGCCTTGCCGCCTTGCCGCCTTGCCGCCTTGCCGCCTTGCCGCCTTGTGGTCCCGTGGTCCCGTGGTCCTGGGGTCCCGTGGTGAGGCTTTCCGTGGTCTCCTGCGCCACGGGACCGGACGGGCGAAGCGGCTGGAGCTCAGACGCGGAGCCCCGCCGCGCGCCGCGGGGCCCGGAGCAGAGGTGCGGCGGAGGCGGAGACGGTGCCGGACAGGCCGGTCGGATCGATGTCCGACAGCTCCTGGTAGCAGCAGGCCGCCGACACCAGCGTCACATGCCGGTGCCAGCCGGGGTAGGAGCGCCCCTCGAAGTCCTGGAACCCGAAACTGCCTTCCAGCCGGCGCAGCGCCCGCGGTGTGGTGCCCGGCAGCGAGGCCAACTCCAGGAGCTCCTCCATCGACAGGTGGACCAGGGTGGTGAGCCATGCCGCGGTGGGCCGCTCGCCCTCGCGGGGGACTTCGGCGAACAGCCGGTAGAAGCGCTGCGGTTGAGGGCCGCGGGGCAGGCGGATCAGCCCGGTGACCACGCGAGTGGGGCGCGAAGGGCGAAGGTGACTCGTCCCGATGACCGAACGCAGCAGTTCGCCTTCCGTCTCCAGGAACCGGCGCGCGCTGACCGGTGAGACGGCCGGGTCCATGCCGGAGCCGGAGGGGTGGGCCGTCATGGAGGGCAGTATCGGTAGGGTGCCGGGAACGGTGAGGGCGAAATCGTGCCCACGCTGCCGCAGACCGTGAAGCAGCCGATCGGGTTCCGGGCAGTCGCGGAGGTCGGCCACCAGCGGCAGTGCCGGGGACCCGTCCGCGGCCAGGGCGTCGGCCAGGTCGAGCATCTGCGCCCAGGTCGGCAGGGGCTGGACGGCCTCGGGTATGCGGGTACGGCGGCGTAACCGGTCCTCGCTCCATTCGCTCGGCAGATGCAGGCGCCAGTCGACGGGGACCTGGCTGCGGCCGGTCGCCAGGAACTGCCCCATGCCGACCTGGCAGTTGATGGTGCGGCCCAGGTCCGGGACGAACCTGCGGTGCACCCCGCACGACTGGTCCCCCCGCTTGGGGACCACGGCGATGCCGACGGTCCACGCCTTGGGGCGCGTCCGCGCCGCCACCCAGCGCCTCAGCTCGTCGCGGACGGGCTGCCACTCCCAGGGGCTGGCGTTGACGAAGCGGTGCAAGGACTGGGAGGCGGTGGGGGAGTCGGTGATCGCGGCAGCCATGCTGCGCATGGACTTCCTCCCCGAGACGGCCAGGAGCCCCGTCAGGTACGCCGCGGCCCAGCGGCGCTGGTCCGCCCGCGGCAGGTGTGTGAAGAGCTGGTCGGCGAATTCGGCAACTCGTTGCCCGGCTTCCAGGGTGGACAGGCGGCCTGTGCCGTACATGACATTGATCATGAGGGCTCCCGGGTGCGGCTCCAGAGGTCGATGATCGGAAGAATAATAGGAGTTGCTATTTTTTTATCGAGAGGAATCAGCCAACCCGTCGGCCCGGTGCCCGTGCCGTAGTAGAGGGGTCGGCTCTGTGCGAACCGGTCAACCCGTGATCGACGGACTTGTCGACGCTGACCTGCGGAGTCACACTGGCCGCCACGACCGCTGGGCAACCAGATCGGCCCCTCGGCGGCGCCCTGTGGGAGGAGGTGGCACGTGACCCTGCTCCTGTGGAGGGCCGCGTGGCGCTCCGCCGCCGGGTCGGGCCAGGGATGGACGAGGCGGCGCGTTCGGCGTTCACGGCGCGTGCCGTACGCGAGGCGCGGCCTGCCACCCCGCTGCTACCTCCGGAGGGGGACGCTCTGTTGGGAGACATGCATGACAAGGCAGTTGCGCGCGGTACGCACCCGGCAAGCCCTGGTGAGTGCCGCAGCGTCCGAGTTCGATCGGCGCGGGTATGACGGCACCGCGCTGAACAGGGTCTGCCGGGCCGCCGGTATCACCATGGGCGCTCTGTCGTTCCATTTCGCGACCAAGGACGAACTGGCCTCCGCCGTGCAGGTGCAGGGCCAGGCCATCACCCGGGCCGCCCTGGAGGGTTTGTCGGCGGGACCGGCGCCCGCGCTGCACCGGGCCATCGATGTGACGCTCGAACTGGCCCGGCTGTTGGAGGAGGAGCCGGCGGTGCGCTCCGCGGCACGGCTCAGCCGCGAGCGGCCGGACCACGACCTCGCCTGGACCACGTCCTGGATCGCCGCCGTGCAGGATCTTTTCGGACAGGCTTACCGTGACGGGCAACTGCACGCGGCCGTCCGCCCGGAGGATCTGGCCACGTTGTCCCGATCCCTGGTTCTCGGCGCCGAGTACCGGGCGCGCGCGGGGTCCGCGCAGGGCGACGAGGAGCCGCGCGAGCCGGGCGCCGTCGAGGAGATCAGACAGATGTGGAACATCATCGAGCGAGGCATCTGCGCTCCCTCCAGCCGCAGGCCTTCATGAGGCGGCCGGTTCGCCGCATGGCTCGCTGGACCGGGTGACGATCACTCACACCAAGGTGACCTGTCCGTGGCCCGCGGTGAGGCAGATCCCCCCAGGGCCGCCCCCCGGTGCATGAGCGTCTTCGGCGTCGCCTCTCCGGGGCGACGCCGCCCACCGGCCCCGTTGCCGTCACTCGCTCGCCGGCCGCCCCGAAAGGGCCCGGTGATCAGAAAATCGACCGGGCCCGCCCGCCCGTTTCCGACGATGATGTCATTCGCATCTTTGCGCGAATCGAGTCACGATTTTCGCGAGTCGGCATTGCCGCCCCCGGCGCGGACCCGGATCGTGGAATGCGCAACCGACACACATCCAAGGGGCGGACCTGTGGTGGAGACGGAACTGGCCGGTGTGATCTCCGCGCAGGCGGCCGCGATCGCTATGGGTCCCCAAGATCCTCCCGGCAGTGATCGGCGGTGCCCGCACAGAGAGTTGGAGCGGCCGGGTTTTGCTGATGGCCGCCGTCGGACGGCGCCCGCCACCTAGGCTGCCGGCAGCCGCGCCCCGCTCGTCCGGGCGGGGGCCCGGGAATTTCTGGAGCAGTTCCCTGTCTCGCCCTGCCGCATTTACGGCCTGCGGCAACTCTAACGATTCGACCAGCTCAGAATTCCGGCTGCCCATTTCCGGGGCGGTCCATACGGCAATGCCTTGAAAAGGCTTCTGTGGAGGGCTTCATGGCGACAGCTGAGCGTAGGGACGCAGTGGTGATCGGGGGAGGTATAGCCGGATCCTCGCTGGCAGCGGCACTCGCGGGGGACGGCTACGACGTACTGCTCCTGGAACGCCAGACCGTGTACCGGGACAAGGTGCGCGGCGAGGTCATCAACTGCTGGGGCGTGGTCGAACTCCTTCGTCTCGGCCTGGAGCGGCAGTTGCTCGACGCCGGCGGCACCTATATCGACCGCTTCATCGGATTCGACGAGATCGTCGACCCCGAGACCGCCCGGGCCAACGCCCTCCACCTGGACGAGATGCTTCCCGGCATCCGCGGTGTGCTCGACGTCGGCCACCCCGAGGCATGTGAGGCGCTCGCCACCGCCGCCGCCGAGGCCGGGGCCACGGTCGTACGGGGAATCGGCGATGTCACGGTGACCGGGGGGCCGCACCCGAGCGTGCGCTACGAGTACAACGACATCGAGTACGAGGTCCCCTGCCGCCTCGTCGTGGGAGCGGACGGCCGTACCTCCACGGTGCGGCGCCAACTCGGCATCTCCCTGACCCAGACCCCGCCGAACTCGCTGGGCGGCGGCATGCTCGTGGAAGACCTGCACGAGTGGCCCGCCAACGTCACCTCGATCGGCACCGAGAAGGATCTGCTCTACTTCGTCTTCCCGCGCGCGGGCGCCAAGGCCCGGCTGTATCTGCTGCACGACGTCGCGCAGAAGGGCCGTTTCGCCGGCCCGACCCGCCAGGCCGACTTCCTCAAGGCCTTCCAGCTCGACTGCATCCCGCACAGCGAGATGTTCGCCACGGCCAGCCCGTCGGAGTCCTGCGCCTTCTATCCGATGAACGACGCCTGGACGGACGGCCCCGTCGTCCCCGGCGCGGTACTGATCGGCGACGCGGCCGGCTGGACCGATCCCGTGGTCGGCCAGGGGCTGTCCATCGCGCTCCGGGACGCGCGCCTGGTGCGGGACGCGCTGCGCTCCAGCGGCGCGTGGTCCCCGCAGATCCTCAAGCCGTACGTGGACGAACGCGAGGAGCGGATGCGTCGTCTGCGCGTCTCGGGCGCGGTCCGGACCGCGATGAACATGACCTTCACCCCTGAAGGAGCCGCCCGCCGCAAGGCCTACGCCAAGGCGTGGCCCACCGACCCGGTGCTGGCCGGCTCCCGACTCGCCACGTTCCAGGGGGCGTTCGGCGTCCCCGACGAATCCTTCCACCCCGGCACCATCCAGCGCCTGC
Source organism: Streptomyces sp. NPDC093018 (assembly GCF_040684035.1). NCBI lineage: Bacteria > Bacillati > Actinomycetota > Actinomycetes > Kitasatosporales > Streptomycetaceae > Streptomyces > Streptomyces sp. NPDC093018. The sequence continues at coordinate 8,624 of NZ_JBFBFF010000028.1, read as the reverse complement.
TCGCCCTCGGCTAGCCCGCGCCGGCCCCGACGCATCCATCGAAGGGACTTCCACCGTGCATGTGAAGACCGAAGCCGACGACACCCTGATCCGGAAGAACGGCTGCGACATCCGCGAGCTCTACCCCTGGGACGGGGTCGTCGCGCCGCCGTGGAACAGCACCCTGTGCTCGATCCGGCCGACCGAGTCCAGCACGCCCCACGGCCACGCCACCGACGAGACCTTCATCTTCATCAGCGGGCAGGGCCACCTGCGCGTCGGTACCGAGGAGCGCCCGATCACCCCGGGCGACGTCGTCTACATCCCGCACGGCACCGACCACGAGGTCACGAACACCAGCGAGGCCGACCCGCTGACGTTCGTGAGCATCTACTGGCTGCAGCCCGCCGGGCACGGTGAGGACGCGTGATGGCCGACCACCCGGGCGCCGACACGCCTGCCCCGCGCCGCGTCAACGTCACTTTCTCGCCCCCCACCCCCAACGGTGACCTGCACCTGGGCCACCTCGCCGGACCGGTCCTCAACAGTGACGTATGCGCCCGGTCCCAGAAGGTCCTCGGGCACGACGTCGCCTTCGCCACCAGCACCGACGACAACCAGACCTATGTCGTCACCACCGCGGAACGGCTCGGTGTCACGCCGGAGGCGCTCATCCAGGACGCTCTGGACAGCGTGACGAAGTCGCTGGAGCTGGCCGGAGTCGACGTCGACCTGTTCGAACGGCCCGACGACGACTACACCGCCTTCGTCCGCTCCTTCTTCACCCGCCTGTGGGAGCACGGCGCGTTCGACCTGCGCGAGGTGGAGCTGCCCTACGACCCCGACAGCGGGGAGTACAAGGCCGAGGCGTTCGTCACCGGGCTCTGCCCCACCTGCCTGGCCCACGCCAGGGCCGGTGTGTGCGAGGCATGCGGCCTCTACAACCTGCCCGGCGCCCTGCTGCCCGTGTCCGAGACGGCCTCGGCCCTGCCGCGGCGCACCGTCTCCATCTGGGTCCTGGACCTCGAACGCCACCGGTCCTTGATCACCAATTGGTACCGGACCACCGATGTGCAGCTGCGCCCGGACCTGGCCAAGGTCGTGGCCGACACGCTCGCCGGGCGGCTTCCCTACATCCCGCTCACCTACCCCACCACCTGGGGCATCACGGTGGAATGGGACGGCCCCGGCATCCAGCCGCAGGCCATCAACGCCTGGCCGGAGATCTACGTCGGACACCTCTACTGGATGCAGCAGGCCCGCCTGGACACAGGGGGAGAGTGCGACGAACTCGTCCAGTTCATCGGCATCGACAACGGCTTCTACAACGCCTTCGTCTATGTGACGCTGGCGCTGCTCGCGGCCCGGCACGGCATGCCGGTGCACCTGCCCAGGACGCGCACGCTTACCAACCAGTACTACATGCTGGAGGGACGCAAGTTCTCCACCAGCAAGGGGGACGTGCGCTGGGCGCGTGACTACCTGGAGTCCGTCGGCCGGGACCGGGCGCGGTTCGTCCTCGCCCTGACCAGCCCCGAACTGCAGCGCGCGGAATTCAGCGAACCCATCGCCGCCGACACCATCGCGGCACGCTTCGACACCCCGCTCGCCACGATCGCCGAGGGGCTCGGCGCCCTGACCGGCCGTCATGTCGACGCGACGCCCTCACCCTGGTGGGACGCGGCCCTTGAGGCATCCCGGCGGCGCTTCGAGGACGCCTACCGGCTGGAGAACTTCAGCGTCCGCAGGGCGGCCGAGGCCGTGGCCCTGCACCTGGAGGTGCTGGCGCTGCGCTGCGCCCGGATCCAGCTCGACGACGCGGGCGACGTCTGTGGCGCGCTGCGGTTCCTGTGGGCCCTGCGCACCCTGGCCTGGCCCATCACCCCGGACCTCGCCGAGCACATCTCCGCCGCCTTCGCCGGTCCCTCCACCGTCGGCAAGGCCCCCCTGCTCGCCGACCTCGCCGTCACACCGGAGAACTCCTTCCGCGGCCTGACCGTCCCGGCCGCCCCGCTCACCGCCGCCCCGTGATCCGCGGGTGAGCCGTCCCGCGCGCCACTTCCGCACGACGAAACCCATTACCTTCCGAGGAGACCCGCCATGCTGCGCACCTTCATGAACGCGAAGATCCACCGTGCCACCGTCACCGACAGCAACCTGAACTACGTCGGGTCCATCACCATCTCGCCGGAGCTGCTCGACGCCGCCGGCATCGGCGTCCACGAGCTGGTGCACGTCGTCAACATCAACAACGGCGCCCGGTTCGAGACGTACACCATCCTCGGCGAGCCGGCCGCCAACCAGGTCATCGTCAACGGTGCCGCCGCCCGCCTCGTGGAGACCGGCGACAAGGTCATCATCATCAGCTACGCGCAGCTGACCCCGGACGAGGTCGCCGACCACAAGTCCCGTGTGGTCCACGTCGACGAGACCAACACGATCACCGAGACGGCGCTTCTCGGCGCGTGAACCCTGAGCCCGCCCGTTCTGAAACAACGTTCCTGCATGCACGACAAGTCGAGGATGCGTGAACCGTGACAACCCATGAGATCCACCCGGTACTGGGAGTGGGGTTCGGGCCCGCGAACCTCTCCCTGGCGGTCGCGCTCGAAGAGCGCGGCCGCACCGGCCTGGCCCACTTCATCGAGCGGTCCGCCGGGTTCCAGTGGCAGCAAGAACAACTCCTGCCGGGCGCCGACATCCAGAACAACCCCTTCCGCGACCTGGCCATGCAACGCAACCCGGACAGCCCGCACACCTTCGTCAAGTACCTTGCCGCACAGGGGGACTTGACGGGCTATCTGCACCTCAACGCCAAGTTCCCGCTGCGCAGGGAGTATTCGGGCTATCTCGCCTGGGTCGCCGAGGCCTTCCGCGACCAGGTGGACTACGGCCGGTCGGCCGCGCACCTCTCGCTCGTCGAGGGCGACGACGGAAGCGAGCTGTTCTGCGTCGAGACCGACGACGGCGGCCGCTACCTCGCCCGGAGCGTCTCCGTGGGCACCGGCCGGTCCCCCCGGATCCCCTACGTGTTCCAGAAGGGGCTGGGGGAGAGCGTCTTCCACTCCACCCGCTACCTCACCTCCATGGAGCGCTTCAAGGACAAGCCGATCCGGGTCGCGGTCGTCGGGGCCAGCCAGAGCGCCATCGAGATCATCCTCGATCTGCTCGGCCGCCCGAACGTGCGCCAGGTGACCGCCGTCCACCGCAGCATCGGGTTCCGGCTCAAGGACACCAGCCCCTACAGCCGGCAGGTGTTCCTGCCCGAGTTCGTGGACTACTTCCACTCGCTGCCCAGCGCCAAGAAGCGCCGGCTGCGCAACGAGCTGCGGTCCATCAACTACGCGGCCTGCGACCAGGACGTCATCGACCGACTGGTCGGCGTGCAGCGCGAGTACGACCTCACGGGTTCCGACCGGCTCGTGATGAAGCCCTTCCGTGAAGCCGTCATCAGCAGGCCGCACGGCCAGGGGCACCGCATGGTCCTGCGCGACATCAACCACCTCACCGAGGAGATCCTCGACACCGACGTCGTCATCCTGGCCACCGGCTTCCGGGACTTCGGCGGCGAGCCCGGCGACGAGCCGTACCACCCGCTCCTGGAAGGCATCGCCCACCGTCTTCCGCTCGACGAGGACGGCACCCCCGTGGTCGCCCGGGACTACTCGATCGAGCTGAAGTCCGAGGCCGGTACCTCGCGACCGCTCAAGGTCTACCTCAACGGGCTCTGCGAGGCGAGCCACGGCATGGGTGACGCCGGTGCGCTGGCCATGCTCTCCGTACGGGCGACCGACATCGTGGACTCGATCCTGCGGCACGACACCCGCGGGCGCGAGGAGCTGCTGGCCGCCGGGACCGCGCCGTGACCCGGTCCGCCATCACCGCCGACGTCGCCGTCGTCGGCGGCGGGATCATCGGGCTGGCCACAGCCGAACGGCTGACCGCCCGCGGTCTCACCGTCGCCGTCATCGACATGGCAGGCATCGCCGGAGGCGCCACGGGCGCCTCCGGCGGGCTGGTCCGCGCCTTCGACCTGTCCCCCGCCCGCCGGCGGCGCGCCGCCGCCGGGCTCGACCGCTATCTCCGGCGGGGCCACCGGGGGACCTGGCCCGCGGTGTGCCGCCAGGGCAGCCTGAGCCTTGTCGCGCACAGCGATCTCCCCCGGGCCTCCGAGGCGGTCGCGGACCTCGACGCGGGCGGCCACAAGGCGGAGATCCTGACCGCGGCGGACCTCGCCACCCGCTTCCCGGCCCTGAACGTGCCCGACGAGCTGGCCGCGGTGTACGAACCGAACGCGGGCTGGCTCCCGGTCGGACCGATGGCCCAGGCCATGGCGCGCGACGCGGGCCCCCGGCTCCTGCTGATCCGGGCCCGCGCCACCCATCTGCTCACCTCCAACTCCCGCGCGACCGGCGTCCGCACCACCGTCGGACCCGTGTCCGCCCGGGCCGTCCTGCTGGCCGCGGGCGCGGGCAGCACCGCCCTGGCCGAGACCGCCGGTGTCCACCTGCCGCTGCGCACCCGAGCCGTCAGCTACTGCCTGTTCCGGGTGGCCGAACCCGCCGGACTCAGCTCGCTTCCCACCCTCGTGGACCGCACCACGGGCGCCTGGCTGCGTCCATGGGGTTCGGACGCGCTGGTGCTGGCGGGGGTCTCGTCGCAAAAGACCGACGTGCCCGAGACCGTACGGCCGGATGTGTCACCCGAGGAGCAGGAGCGCGTCCGCGCGGTGGTCCGCCACCGCTACCCGCACCTGGCCACCGCCCCGGCCGCGGGCGGTGTCACCGCGTACGACGCGATGGCACCGGAGGGCGACGGCGAGGTCTGCGCCCGGACCGGACTCGACGGCCTGGTCACCGCGACCGGCTGGAACGGCGGCGGATTCAAACTGGCCCCCGCGATCGGCGAGCTCGCCGCCGCGTGCCTTCAGGAAGAGGCTGCCCGATGACGGCCACCGTGCGCCTGAACCCCACCGACGAGATGCTCCACCGCACCGCCGACACGCTGGGCTCCACCCGTGTCGTCCAAGTGCTGTGGACCTTCGCGGACCCGGTGCCCGGCTCCGCCCTGCAAGCCGCCTGGGAGAGCCTCGACCAGGGCCGGCTGAGCCGCCGGGCCCGGCCCGCGCGGGTGCCCGGCGCACGGCGCAGCTGGGTGCGCGCCGGCAATGCGGAAGCCCTGTGCACCACGTCGACGCCGCTGACCGACGCCACCCTGACCGACTGGATCGACGCCCAGGTCAAGGCGCCCCTGGGGCCCGGGGACGCCGCTCTGTGGCGGCTGGCCGCGGCCCCGTACGGCGAAGGCACCCTCGTCTCCCTGACGGTGCCGCACTTCCGCTGCGACGGGCTCGGCATCTTCGACGCCATCGGGTCCGGCGGGCACGAGGTCCACCGGACGCCCGCCGCTCCCCGCGTGCTCGACGACCTCGCCGACCTGGCGCGGCAGACGCTGCAGGGCGGCCTGGCCGCCGCGCACTGGCTCCCGACGACCCTGGCGAGCCCGGCCCGGCGCGCGCAGATCAGGTCCGCGCTGCGGCCCCCGCCCCCGACGCCTCCCGCCCCCTCGGCACAACCGCGCTTCTTCACCTCGGCGATCTTCGAGACGGACGCGGCCCTGTGGCAGCGGCAGGCGGACCGGTTCGGCGGGACGACCAACAGCCTCTTCATCGAGATCGCCGCCAATCTCGTACGGTCGGCGGCGGCCGACGGCCCGTCCGGATCGTTCGACGTCGGCATTCCGGTGAGCCTGCGGCGATCCGCCCACGACGCACGGGCCAACGCCCTGGTCGTGGTGCCGCTGACGGTGCCCGGCGGCCCCGCCCGGCGCGGCAGCCTCCGGGGGACCCGCAGGGCGACGAAGGACCTGCTCCGGAGCACGGGGGAACACAGCGCCACCCTCGTCCCGGAACCCCTGTGGCACCTGCTCCCGGCGCGGCACGCCCATCGGCTCAAGAACCCCGGCGCACAGCAGACCACCGTCGTCGCGTCCAACTTCGGCCGAGCCCCCGACGGCATCGCCCGGTTCGCCGGACGGCAGGCCGCCGGCATCGCCGTCCGCACCATGAACGTGCCCGGTGTGCTGCCGGACCGGGCCCGCCTGCGCGCCTCGCTCTGCCTGCTGCGGACCGGCGAGCGGCTGACCGTGACCGTGACCGGCATCCCCGACCACTTCGGCGACGCCTCGTCCCTGCGGCGCCTCGTCCACGAGGAACTGGCGTCCTGGGGGCTCACTGTCCAGCGCTGGTGGGGCGCCCCCACGCCGCATCATGTGAAGGAGCCCTGACGCGATGTCCGCTGTTCCCATGGCCGCGTTGCCGGACCGCTGGTTCCGCACCACGCCCGACTCCGCCCTGCTGGCCCGGCCGCGCCTGCTGGCCCGGTCCCTCATCGATGTCGCCGTCCTCGACGACCGCATCCGCTCCTACGAACGACTCACCGGGACCCCCGCGGACCTGCGGATGCCGATTCCCGACTTCGGCGGCCTGGAGCTCGCGGCGGTCGGGAACATGCTGCTGATCGCCAGCGCACGGCCCTTCACCGCGATTCAGCGCCAGACGGCCTACTCCGTGATCGTGCCCTCGCTCGACGGCGCGCTGAGCCGCCTGAACCAGGTGGGCGCCACCGTCCTGGAACCCCCGGAGAGGATTCTCCCGGGCAGCCGCGCCCGCGTGCGGTTTCCCGACGGCGCGATCGCCGAACTCGTCGAGCACCGGCCCAACCCGGGCGAACAGCCATGTCCCCCGGAACCCCGGGAGACCGGGCGTCCCGGTGTGCGGCTGCTCCTGCGCAAGGCGGTGAGCCGCAGCATGTTCGACTCCCTGCTCCGGCTCTACGAGACGGCGCTCGGCATCCCCTGCGACACCCGGCTCCGGCTGGACACCCCCGACGCGATCGAACTGGCAACCGTCGGGAACCTGCTCCTCGTCGGCACGGACGGCCCGGAATTCACCCGCGCCCCCCATGTCCGGCTGGCGCTGGTGACCTCCGCACCGCAGGACGTCCCGGGCGCTCACCCCTGCGGCCACCGGCTCGTGCAGCTCGACGACGGCTCCGTCGCCGAGGTCTGGGACAGCGCGATCGGCCTGCCGTCCAGGGCTGCGGCCGCCGTGCGGAGCACCGCTGGAACCGATGCCTCATGACCACCGAACACGAGGTCCGGCGTCTGGACCGGGTGATCATCCGCTTCGCGGGCGACTCCGGTGACGGCATGCAGCTCACGGGCGACCGGTTCACGGCCGAGACGGCGTCCTTCGGCAACGACCTGTCGACCCTGCCGAACTTCCCGGCCGAGATCCGGGCCCCCGCCGGGACCCTGCCGGGCGTCTCGTCCTTCCAGCTGCACTTCGCCGACCACGACATCCTCACCCCGGGCGACGCGCCGAACGTCCTGGTCGCGATGAACCCGGCGGCCCTGAAGGCGAACATCGGGGACGTGCCGCACGGCGGCGAGATCATCGTGAACACCGACGAGTTCGCGAAGCGGGCCATGGCCAAGGTCGGCTACGCCACCTCGCCGCTGGAGGATGGTTCGCTGGACGGCTACCGGGTGCATCCGGTGCCCCTGACGACCCTGACGATCGAGGCGCTGAAGGAGTTCGGCCTGGCCCGCAAGGAGGCCGAGCGCAGCAAGAACATGTTCGCGCTCGGGCTGCTGTCGTGGATGTACCACCGGCCGACGGACGGGACCGAGGCCTTCCTGCGGCAGAAGTTCGCGAAGAAGCCGCAGATCGCGGCGGCGAACGTGGCCGCCTTCCGGGCGGGCTGGAACTTCGGTGAGACCACGGAGGACTTCGCGGTCTCCTACGAGGTCGCCCCCGCGACCCGTGCCTTCCCCACCGGCACCTACCGCAACATCTCCGGGAACCTGGCCCTCGCCTACGGCCTGATCGCCGCAGGCCGGCAGGCCGGACTGCCGCTCTACCTGGGGTCGTACCCCATCACGCCGGCGTCGGACATCCTGCACGAGCTGAGCAGGCACAAGAACTTCGGGGTGCGGACCTTCCAGGCGGAGGACGAGATCGCGGGCATCGGCGCGGCGCTGGGCGCGGCCTTCGGCGGTTCGCTCGCCGTGACGACCACCTCCGGGCCCGGCGTGGCACTGAAGTCGGAGACGATCGGCCTGGCGGTCTCCCTGGAGCTGCCGCTGCTGGTGGTGGACATCCAGCGGGGTGGCCCGTCCACCGGTCTGCCGACCAAGACCGAGCAGGCGGACCTGCTCCAGGCGATGTACGGGCGCAACGGGGAGGCGCCGGTGCCGATCGTCGCGCCGAAGACCCCGGCCGACTGCTTCGACGCGGCCCTGGAAGCGGCCCGCATCGCCCTGGCATACCGCACCCCGGTGTTCCTCCTGTCGGACGGCTCCCTGGCGAACGGGTCGGAGCCTTGGCGCATCCCGGACTCCGAGGAACTGCCCGAACTGCATGTGGTGTTCGCGATGGGCCCCAATCACGTCACACCGGACGGTACCGAGGTGTTCTGGCCGTACAAACGCGATCCGGAGACCCTGGCCCGGCCGTGGGCGGTGCCGGGTACTCCCGGTCTGGAGCATCGGATCGGTGGCATCGAGAAGCAGGACGGCACGGGCAACATCTCCTACGACCCGGCCAACCACGACTTCATGGTCCGTACCCGGCAGGCCAAGAT
>NZ_JBFBFF010000027.1:0-69989 GCF_040684035.1 Streptomyces sp. NPDC093018 | reverse complement strand
AGGCCGTCGGCCGTCCCGATCCACAGGACTTCGAGCGCCCGTCCCTCGGCGGCGAGCCGGGCCTTCAGCGTGCGCACCGCGGTCAGCGCGGGATATGTGTGTCCACCGGTACCGCCGCCCGTGACGACAAGACGGAAAGGCGCGCTGTGCATCGGGCTGCTCCTCGGCGAAACAGGGATCGGGCGAGCTGCCACGGTAGTGGGTGAGCCGCCCCGCCCACCTCGCCCTCCCGCGAATCCACGCCAGAACTGCCGATGCCCCGGCTGCGAGCCCGTGACCTCGGCGAACTCGCGGTGACCAGGGGCGTTCGAATCGCCGCGCAAGTGGTACGAGGGTGTCACGTGCACGCAGCACCGTCTTAACACGCGTCCGGCAGATTAGGGGTTGTCGGCGTCACGGACCTCCGGAGCGGCTCCCGGACCTCCATGGACGCCAAGGATGCGGGCCCGGCCCTGACCCGGCCCGTGTCCCCCGCGGGGACCGCCGTCGTCCCGCCCCCCGGCAACGGGGGTGCGGCGGTCCCCGCGCGAAACTTTTCCGTGCGCGGGGAGCCGGGGCTATTCGTCTCCGGCGGAGCGGCGCCGCCCCGACAGCAGTTCGGGGTGCTGGCGTATCGCCTGGGTCGCGTTGACCCCGACGATCCCGATCCAGGTGGCCACCATTCCGGCGAGTCCGGCGAGGGCGCCGGCGATCGCGGACAGCGGGACGGCGAGGACCAGGGTGAGCAGGGCGAAGCCGTACCGCTCGCCCCAGGAGTCCACCGGGTTCCGGCGTCCGGCGGCGCCGCGCGCGGCGGCCATCTGCTGCTCGGCCACCTGCCGCCGCACCCGCCGGTCCACCGCGCCGTCGAGCCGCTGCTCGACCTTCTCCAGGAAGGATTCGACCAGGGCGGAGTCATAGTCGTCCCCCAGATCCCGGCGGGCCCGGACGGTCGCGTCGAGGTCCTTCCGCAGCTCGGCGTCGCCCTTGAGTCCGACGTCCTGCGGGTCACGTGCGCTCATGCCCTCACCCTAGAAAACGCCGGGCCCCCACCGCACTGGGGAAAGCCCCCCTCTTGAGGTGGTGTGAACCCCTCAGGGCGGGCTCAGGGCGGACTCGGAGTGGCCTCGGGGAGGACTCAGGGCAGCAGCGACACCAGCCCCGACCCCGCGTCCACCCGTGCGGCCACCACCTGCGCCGTCCCGAAGGCCGGGTCGGCCCGGATCGCGTCCCGCACCCAGGCGGTCTGGGCCCGCAGGGTGTGCTCCGCCCAGTCGCCGGGCCGGTTCCGGGTGCGGCGGGCGGCGGGGGCGATCTCCTCCACCAGCAGCTCCAGATGGCCCGGCACCGGCGCCCCGGTGCGCAGCCGCTCCAGCGTGGCGGCCACCGCGGCGCACCGCTCGTGTCCGAGGACCAGCACGAGCGGCGCGCCGAGTTCCTGCACGCCGTACTGCACGGACCCGAGCACGGCCTCGTCCAGGACCAGCCCGGCCGTGCGGACGCACAGCAGCTCCCCGAGCGGCTGGTCCAGGACCAGCTCCGGCGGTACGGGCGCGTCCACACAGCCGATGACCACCGCGCACGGCCGCCGCCCGGTGGGACGGACGTACGGCTGCCGTGGGAGGCCACCGGTGCAGCGGGCGTTGCCGGCGAGGAGTTCGTCCAGGACGGCGGCCGCGGTGGGCCGTGGCTCGTCCGCGCCGGGTGGGGGGACGAGCGAGGGAAAGGGAGGACAGGGCGGACGGGGAGCGGGCGCGGTCGGCGTCCGTAAGGCCCGGTGGGGGGTGGCCATGACGCTTCCTCGGTGTTCGTGCCAGTAGTGTTCACCGTAGGCACGCGAGTCATCACTCAGGGTGGCGATTTAACGACACTTGGCCGTTTCCGCGCCGGATCATCGCCGCCCGGATACCGCCTCTTGAACGGCGTCGTCCTGAACGGCGGCATCTTGAACGGCGTCGTCGCAGGAAACCTCCGACGCGCCGCGCGTCTAATTCACGCGGACGGCCTCGACATAGTCGGAGATGGCGTCCCGGCTGCGTAGCAGGCACTCGATGCGCTGGGTCATCCGGTCCCGCTCGCGCTCCAGCGTCGCCATCGTCTCGGGCGTGGCGTCCGTGACATGGATCGCCCGGGGATTCTTGAGGCAGGGCAGGATCTGCTTGATGACGCGGGTCGGCAGTCCGGAGTCGAGCAGTCCCCTGATCTGCAGGACCCGGTCCACGCTGGGCTCGCCGTACTCCCGGTAGCCGTTCGCGGAGCGGTCCGAGGCGAGCAGCCCCTGCTCCTCGTAGTAGCGCAGCATCCGGCGCGGTGTGCCGGTGCGTTCGGCCAGTTCCCCGATGCGCATGACGTCGTCCCCTCGGACCGGCTTGACCTTCACATAGATGTGAGGGTTGAACCCTAACAGTCATGTCAACGTCTCAGGCATCCCCGCACACCGCTGTTCTGCCAACCCCCGCCGCCAAACTCCCCCTTTCGGCGCTGCTCGCGCTGGCCGCGGCGGCCTTCCTGGCCATCCTCACCGAGGCGCTGCCCGCCGGCGTCCTGCCGGAGATGGCCCGCGGCCTCTCCGTCAGCGAGGCCGCGGCGGGCCAGACCCTGACGGTCTACGCGCTCGCCACCGGCCTCTCCGCGATCCCCGTGTCCCTGGCCACCGCGACCTGGCGCCGCAAGCGGCTGCTGCTGCTCGCGGTCCTGACCATCACCGTCGCGAACGCCGTCACCGCCGTGTCCTCCAGCTATCTGCTGACCATGGCCTTCCGGCTGGCCGCCGGGGTGGCCGCGGCCGTGATCTGGGCCGAACTCGTCGGCTACGCACGCCGGCTGGCGCCCCCGCAGCTGGTGGGCAGGGCCATCGCGATCACCATGGGCGGGGTCCCGCTCGCGCTCTCCGTGGGCATCCCCGTCGGCACCTTCCTCGGGGCGGCGATCGGCTGGCGGGCGACCTTCGGTCTGACGGCCCTGGTCTGCGTGCTGCTGCTCGGCTGGATCACCGTCTCGGTGCCGGACCACCCCGGCCGGCGGCCCGGACGGAGCGCGTCGATCCTCGGCGCGCTCCGGCTGCCCGGTGTGCTCCCGGTGCTGTTCGTGGTCGCCGCCTATGTCCTGGCGCACAACATCCTCTACACCTACATCTCCGCCTTCCTCGACCGGCACGGCATGGGCGGCTCCCGCGATCTCGTGCTGCTGGTCTTCGGCATCGCGTCCGTGCTGAGCATCCTCGTCACCGGCGCCCTGGTCGACCGCCGACTGCGGGGTCTGACCGTCGCGGGCACCGTGCTCTTCCTGGTGGCGGCCGTACTGCTGCTCGTAGCGGCAGGCAACGCCTTCGCGGTGTACGGCGCGATGGTGCTGTGGGGGCTCGGCTGGGGCGGCATGGGCGCCTTGCTCCAGACCGCGGTCACCGACGCCGGGGGCGACCGGGCGCAGGCGCTGCTGGTCACCACGTGGAACTCGGCCATGGCCGGCGGCGGCGCGGCCGGCGGTCTGCTGCTCGACGCCCTCGGCGCCGGTTCCTTCCCGTGGAGCGTGCTCGCCCTGCTGGCCCCCGTCCTGGCCGTCGTCCTCGCGGCGCGTGCGCACGGCTTCCCTGCGGAGCGTCCCGGGCCTGGGAGGACGGCATCCTGAGGGCGAGGTGCGGGCACCTCACTCTGATCAGTACTGGGTACTGAGATCCGTGCCCTTGGGGGCCCGCCAGCAGCCGGAGACGATGGTGATCACAATCATCGGTTCCTTCTCATGGCCGGCTGTCGAGCTCGACACCCAGAGTTGAGCGTCCACGGAGAAGGGCTCGGCCGTGGAGTCCGACGTGAGTTCGAGGGCCTTGGCGCGACTCTTGTTCGGGCCGTACCGCCAGGTTTTCCACCCCTTCCCGGGAAGGCCGTCCCGCAACCGCTGGAAGCCTGCCTTCAGCTCGTCCTCGGGGACGTCGTAGACCGACCACGGGTGCTCGGTTTTGTAGAGGTGCTCGGGGTCCTGGTCGCAGGGGACGATGCTCGGGCCAGGCTCGGTGACCTTGGCGGAGGGGATGTCGATCAAGTCGTAGATCTGACTGGACACGGCCTTCGCCTTTTCCCGGGCTTTGTCCACGTCGAGGACGGTGGGCTTCGCTCCGGTCATCTCGTGCGTCGCCGCGGCGTCTGCTGGGTGATCCATGGTGTTCGAGCAACCTGTTCCGATGAGGGAGAGGGCAGTGACAGCAACCGCGATGCCGAGCCGATTGCCCCGGGAGCGGCGGCAAGGGGAGCGGGGAATCAATTGTCCTCCTGGACATGGTTATAGCGGCCGACAACCACCGCCGCCTGGTTCATGAGGCTGTCCGATCCCTCATTCCAGTAACCGCTATGACCGCTGGTATCCACGTGCATCCTGTGGGCATCGAATGCCTCGTCGGACGGGACCGTCTGGATCGGCCCGGCGTCGTACGGAATCCCGTTCCAGGTCTGGACGCCCCACTTGTAGCCGCCGAGATGGGCGATCTTGCCGCCCAGCGGGACTGCGTCGTCGCCTGCGGCCTCGGACCAGACGTGCTTCTTGCCGACGTCCAGATCGCTCGCGTCGCCGACCAGCATGCCGGGGCTGCCCGCCACGACGATGTCATCGGCCGCGAAGTGCCCAGGGGCCTTGGACGCGGCGCCCACGGTAGTGGATCCGTAGCTGTGGCCGATGACGGTGGTGTGGCTGGCTTCCGGGCCGCCCTGGGACGTCTGCAGGCCGTCGAGGAAATTGTTGAGCTTGGGTGCGCCCTCGTAGGCCCAGTGTTTCTCCATGGCCTCGGGGGCGATGCTCTGTGGGGCGTCGTATCCGATCCAAGTGATCGTTGACGTGGACTGGCCGGGTGAGATGTTGTTGGCTGCTTTCCACATCCGCGTCATGCGCCCGATGTCCCCTCCGGCCCCCGCAAGCTTCGACTTCGTCCCCGGTACATAGACCGCCGTGTTGTCCGCCGTGTCCGGGTTGCCGTTGGCCAGGACGACGTGTCCGTTGCCCTTGAGGTCGAAGCCCAGCAGGTAGGCCGGAGGCAGGCCGGCGACGCCGGTCTGGTCGAAGCGGGACTCGACGGCGGCCATGCCCTTGAGCTGGTTCTGGAACCGCGTGCCGCCCTTGGCGTTCCATATGTTCCACGCCGGGTTGCTCTGGGTCCTCCCGCCCGCGTCGAGCCTTGTCTTGGGCGGCTCCGGGCCCAGCGCCGCGAGGTCGTGCTTGACCTGCGCGTGGGCCTCGTTCAGCACGATCCGATTGGCGGAGTCACGGACCACGGTGGGGAGCCCGTCGAGCGCACCGATCTCAGCCGGGTAGAGCGTCGCGTACGCCTCACGCTGCTCCTGCGTGAGGTCTTCCCACCACTTCTTGTTGTCAGCCGGGGACTTGCCGTGCGGGATGCTGCCCTTGTCGAGGTAGGTCCCGACTGCCTTCTGGACGTCGCCCATGTCACGGGCCTCGTCCACGAGCATGTCGTCGGTGACGGCCAAGCCGTCCGGCGCCTTCAGTTCGCGCAGGATCCTGGCATACCGGTTGTCGATCTCGACAGCGCTGTTCACCGCCTGCGAGATGCGCTCGGCGATGTCCTCGGCCTTCCCCTTGTTGGGGTCGCCGTTCGCCTCGCCCACGCCAGGCAGGTACGGGACCGGGGCCCCAGGTCTGGCGGTTCCGGTGCCGGAGGAGGCGCCGGGAGCCATGGGAAGCTCGGTGCTCACCGGGTACTCGACCGATCCGTCCTCGTTGACCGTGAATGTGAGACCGGCCGCGTCGTCAAGGGCCTGCTTCAGCTTCTTCTGGGCGCCGGACAGTTCGGACGCGAGAGCGCTCAGGGTCGTACGCACGAGGCCGCATTCGCCGTAGATGTACTGGTAGTTCCGGCTCAGCCGGGTCAGATCCCGCTCGGCCGAAGTCTGCGCCTCACCCTTCTGCGTGGCACGGAGCGGGCCGGCCATCTCTTGGTCGGTCCGGATGCGCGCGGCGTCGGCCCGGTTGCTGACCAAGCTCCAGCCGTCCGCCGCGTCCTCGTACTCCGTCAGCTTCGCGTCGCGCAGTTGCCGCCATGTGGGCATGTTCGGCTCACCGCGCCCAATCGGGCTTGTTGCCGCCCACGTGCACGCCGTTGACCCGGGCGGCTACGGCGGGATCGATCTCGCCGAAGTCCCGGCCGGTCATGGCGAGCGCGCCGTGCAGCCGGTCACACTCGTTGCGCACCGAGGTGAGCCGCTTCTCCCAGGTGGGAAGGATCTCGTTCAGCGCGGCAGTGCTCGTGAAGCCGTCGGTCCCGCCCTTGACGCCCTCATGGGCCGTCTTGAGCTCCGTCAGCCCCGCGTTCGTGACCGTTCGCAGGTCCTGAGCCACACTGGAAGCCTTGGTCCACGGACCTTTCGACGCTTTCAGATCGGGAGTCGATCCGCCGGGGGTGCCGGTCGATCCCCCGCCTCCCGGATCAGCCAGATGGTCGATCTGCATCCGTTGGGCCGCATCTGTCTTGAGCTGCTCCCACTCGTCCCACGCCATCGGTGTGGCCCTTCCCCTCTTTGCGGCGGCGACGCGGTGTGTGCCGCGATGCGTTGCGCTGCCGCGGTGGGCCAGCCTATGGATTCGGACCCCGGGGGTGCCTGAGTACGAGTACTGATTGGCTGAGTATCTGTCCTCATCCGTGGGCGGACCCGGCCTGTTTCTCGCGTGCAACAGGTCTGACGGCCGGCAGGCCGATGCGCTGCGCTGCCCCACGGGTGAGTACGAGCAGGCGGCGCAGGGGCGCGGCGGGCCGGGTCCACGCTGTATAACGGTATACAGCGAAACCTTGTCTGAATATCGGTCCGTGTTCGGCGCGGCCCCGGCGCTGTACTCTCCCGGGGCGTCGAGGACATCCGAGGGGGAGTACGTGATGAGCGTGACCGACAGCCCGGCCAACCGGTTGCAGGCGCTCTTCGAGGGCCACCGGCTCACGCCGACCCAGCGCCGTATCGCGCACAGCATGGTGCGGCGCGCCGCCGACGTGCCCTTCCTGTCCAGCGTGGAGCTGGCCGAACTGGCCGGGGTCAGCCAGCCGTCGGTGACCCGGTTCGCGGTCGCCCTCGGCTTCGACGGCTACCCCGCGCTGCGCCGGCACCTGCGCGAGGTGGTGCCCGCCGAACCGGCCCCCGAGAACGGTGTGCACAACGAGTACCAGCTCGCCGTCGAGGCCGAGATCGAGAACCTGCGCCACCTCGCGGAACTGCTCGCCGACCCGCGCCTGGTGCAGCAGGCCGGGCGGATCCTCGCCGCCTCCCGCCCGCTGCCGGTGCTCGGTCTGCGCGCCGCCGCCTCCCAGGCGTACGGCTTCGCGTACTTCGCCGCCAAGGTCCACCCGGACGTCCGGCTGCTCGACGAGGGCGGCACGATGATCCAGGACCGCATCGACGCGGCCGTCCGCGCGGGCGCCAGCGCCCTGCTCTGCTTCGCGCTGCCCCGCCATCCGCGCGAGGTGGTCGACACCCTCGCCCACGCCCAGGACGTCGGCCTGACCGTCGTCACCGTCGCCGACTCCGCGTTCGCGCCCGTCGCCAAGCACTCCGACCTGCTGCTGCCCGCCGCCGTCGGCACCGGCCTCGCCTTCGACACCGCGTGCGCGCCGATGCTGCTGGGCCGGGTGCTGCTGGAGGCGGTCTGCGACGATCTGCCGGACGCGCAGGCCCGCCTGGAGGAGTTCGACGCCAAGGCCGCCGCCCGGGGGCTCTTCGTGGAGTGAGTCCCGGTGCTCTCAGGTTTGTCTCAGGTTCGCCCGCTAACGTCCCCGCCGGACAGAGACAGTGCGGGACTCGTGACACGGGAGGGTGACGTGGCGCGCGGAGAGCGTGGCGAAGGCAGAGAGCGCGGCGGCCGGGGACTGGCCCGGTTGGCCGTCGTCGTACGGGCGGGAGCCGCCCCGCTGTGGTGGTTCGGGGTGGTCGCCGCGGGCGTCGGCGCCGTGCCCGAGGGCTGGACGGGACGCCGGATCGGAGTGTTCGCCGGGGCCGCGCTGTTCGTCGTCGCCGCCGCGGTGGTGGCGCTGACCCGGCGGCGCCGCTACGACGCCCTCGCCCGGGGCGCGAGCCGCGCGGGCAAGTACGACGTGCTCCAGGACCGCGCGGTGACCGTGCGCAACTGGCGCCGCGGACACCGCTGGTGGCTGGTGGGGGCCTGGGCGCTCGCGCTCGGGTCCGCCTTCGCGGTGCCGGTGGCCGGCGGGCTGCTGCTGGCCGGGTGCGGCACCGGGCTGCGGCTGAAGGCCGGCTGGCTCGGGCGGCGCGAACGGGCCCTGGACAGCCTGCTCTGGGTGCGGGTCGACTGGCTCGACGGACGCGGCGGCCGCCCGGTGGGCAAGGCGGTCAAGGGCCTGCGCGGTACGGGCATCGCGGCCGGCGACGCGGCCCCGGGCGGAACGCGCCGCCGTACCGCGACCCTCGTCTGATCCGAAAGAGAGGTCCTAGACCTCCAGGTCCTCCTCGATCCGCTTGAGCTGGTGGCGGGCCATGGCGAGGTTGGCCCGGGTGGCGTCCAGGACCAGGTAGAGGAACAGGCCGTTGCCGCCGCGCCCCTTGAGCAGGCGGATCAGGTGGTACTGGTCGGTGAGCGTGATGAGGACGTCCTCGATCTCGCTCTTGATGCCCAGCATCTCCATCGTGCGCATCTTGGCGCGGATCACATCGGTGTTGCCGGCGGCGGCCACGTTCAGGTCGAAGGTCTTGCTGCCGCCCATCGTGCCCAGCGCCATCCCGCTGGTGTAGTCGACGAGCGCGACGCCGGTGGCGCCCTCGATCGAGGTCAGCGCCTCTTTGAGGGCGGTCTCGGTGTTGGCCATGTCGGGTCCTCTCAACTGTCGGTTGTGGTGCGTGCGGTGGTCGTGCGCGGGGTCCGCGTGGCGCGGGCGCGCGGCGGCGCGGTGGTCGGGCGTGCGGGCGCGTTCCGGGCGGCCGCGGCCTCGGCGGCGTCCAGGACCTCGCCGATCCGGGCGCCGGAGCGGCGGCCCTCCAGATGCAGCCGGCCGACGTTGACCCGGTCCTGCGCGAGCAGGGTCAGTACGGCGCTGCGTCCGGCGGCGTAGGTGGCGACGTAGCCGCGCTCGCCGCGCACCAGCAGTTCCCGCAGGCCGCCGTTGCCGGTGGCGTCGGCGACCCGTACGGAGACGCCGAGCGCGGCCGCGGTGAGCGCCGCGAGCCCCTCGGGGTCGACGCCGGGCGTGTCATGGGCGACGACGAGTCCGTCGACGCCGGCCGCGAGCGCGCCGGTGAGCTGCGGCACCCGGGTGCGCAGCCGGTGCAGCTCCTCCAGGACGGTCCGAAGGTCGTCCTCGGACACCATCAGCTCTCTCCTCTCGGCGGGGCGTGGCCGTTCAAAGGGCCTCCAGCGCATCCCTGAGCCTCTTCAGCAGCGCGATGTCGGGGTCGGTGACCGGGGGCAGCGGCGGGGGAAGGTTCCGGGCCTGCTCCGGTGCGGTCGGGGGCGGCGCCACGGGGCCGGGCACGACCGGCGCCAGGGGTCTGAGCTGTCCGGCCGCCGCCAGCCTGCGCACGTCGACCAGCGTGTGGAACGCCTGCCTGCCCAGCTCCCGGGCGATGTCGGCGGCCGTACGGGTGCCGTCCACGCGGTCCAGGACGGCGCGTTGGCGGGGGGCGACGGGGGTGCGGCGGGCGGGTCCCGCCGTTTTGGACGACGCGGGCCCGGTGCCCCGGTGAAGGAGGGGGTCCGCGCGGATCAGGGGCGCGGTGTCCGCGGCCGGGTCGGGCCACAGCCGGTGCAGTTGCAGTCGGCGGCGCAGGGTCTCGCGCTCCAGCGCGACCACCGGGACCGAGGGCAGCGGACCGGTGCGGGGTACGCCGTCGTAGTGGAACCGGCCCGGGGTACTGCTCGGTGCCAGTGCGAAGTACCCGGCGTCGTACAGCGCGTCCAGATGGCACAGTTCCAGCGCGCCGGCGGGTAACAGGCCGGACTCCAGCAGGAGTTCGGCCGCCCGTAACGGGCCCTCGGCCGCGGCGGCGGCCCGCTGCCAGGCGGTGGTCGCCAGGGTGCCGTGGGCCGTGAGGAGCACGTCGAGACCCGGGGCGAGGGGGCTCTCGGCGTGCACCACCCGGCCCTCGGCGAGGTGCAGGGTGCCGTGCTCGCGGACCAGGACACCGGTGGCCCGTTCCTCGGCCAGCCGGTTCAGCATCGGGGACAGCGCGCGGGCGGCGGCCTTGTCCCGCACCGGCAGCGGCGGCGGCGTACGGACCATGGTCATCCCAGCACCAGGCGCGCGGCCATCTCGCCGAGCCGGATCCGGGCGAGCGCGAGATTGCCCTCCTCGCGCCCCAGCCACAGATGCAGGAACACGCTGCTGTCGAAGGAGGTGTCGATGAAGCGCAGCAGGTGGTAGCTGTCCGCGTTGCTGACGATCACGTCCTCCACCGGTGGCCGGTCCGCCCGCCGCGCCGTGAACGTGCCGTGCTCCGCGGCCAGTCGGGCCAGTTCGGCGGCCTCGGCGGCGGCCGTCTCATGGTCGCCGCCGGGCGCCTCCCCGACCGTGCCGAGCGCGAGGCCGCTCGTCCAGTCCACCAGCGCGGCACCCCGGGCACCGGGCAATCGCATCGCTTCCAGCAGGCACTCGTCGATTCCGGGCACCGCGTGGCTCCCCTCCCGCCTGGGACTCCGGATGAGTGACCCCGACACTACGCAACGTGTGGGGGAGGGGTGAGCCGTTTGGCATTTTCCAGTGGAACATGCGTCCGTCGTACTAGAGTTGGCCAACTGGCGTGTGTGTCACTGGAGTTGATCCATTTGTTCGACTGAAGCGGGGGCGCGTCAACGGCTCCCGGGCGCACGCAGGGTGGTGAGCGCCGAAGCGTGCGCGCCCCCGGACTCCGCCACCACCTCCGCGATCGTCTGCGGCTCCCGCACGGTGGCGAAGGCCACACCTCCCGCACCGTCCGGCGCGAAGCCGTAGATCCCGGGCCGGGCCAGGGAGTTGTAGGCGTAGTGGTGCGCGAAGTAGTACGCGCCGGTGTCCAGCGCCGCCGCGTAGTCCCCCTGCTCCAGCGGGGGCAGCGCGCGCCCCTCGGCCAGCAGGTCGCCCGAGAAGCAGGCCGGGCCCGCCACGTCCTGCACCACCTCGGGCCCCGGCTTCGGCCGCCCCTTCGCGTCGTACGCGGCGATCCGCAGCGGCCACGCCCCCGGCGCGTACACCGTCCGCGTCGCCACCTGCACGCCCGCGTGCGTCACCGCGATCCGCCGCCCGCCCGAGCGCTTGGCGTACTCCACCCGCGCCACCACCGTGCCGTGCTTGGCCAGCAGCGACCGTCCGAACTCGGTCACCAGTCCGTACCGCCCCGCGCACAGCCCCGGCACCTGCTCGGCCAGCAGCCGCGCGTAGCGCGCGTACGTCGGCGCCGTCGCCTCGCCCGCGAAGTTCACCGGCAGGCCGCCGCCGATGTCGAGCGTGTCGATCTGCCGCCGCCCGACCCGCGCGTTGATCTCCTCCGCCAGCGCGTACGTCTCCGCCACGCCCCGCGCCAGCAGCTCCAGCGGAATGCCCTGCGAGCCGGTGTGCGCGTGCAGCCGGGTCAGCCACGGCCGCTCCGCGTACGCCGCTACGACCCACTCGCGCGCCCCCTCGTCGCGCAGCGCCACCCCGAACTTCGAGGTCTCGGTCGCCGTCGAGGTCGCCCCGATGCTGCCGCCGCCGATCTGCGGATTGACCCGGATGCCGAGCGGGGAGTCCGTCGGCGCGGACCGGACCAGGGCGTCCAGGCGGTCCAGCTCCTGCGGATTGTCGGCGTTCACGGCGATGCCCAGCGCCAGCGCCTCGCGCAGCTCCGCCGGGGTCTTGGCGGGCGAGTCCAGCACGGTGTGCGCCGCCGGTACGTCGGCCGCGCGCGCCAGCGCCAGCTCGCCCGGACTCGCCACCTCGGCGCCGATGCCCTCCTCGTGCAGCAGCCGCAGCACCGGCACCAGCGGGGACGCCTTCACCGCGAACGCGTGCAGCACCGGGGTGCCGGGCGCGAGGACCGCCTCGAACGCGGTGCGCAGCGCCGCCGCCGACTCCCGGATGCCCCTCGCGTCGAGCAGCCCCACCACCGCCGCCGCGTCCGGGCCCAGCAGACCCTGTTCCACGGCCGCGCGCACCGCCTCGTCCCGGCGCCAGGACCGCTCCCGCGCCTCGGCCTCGACCTCGTGGTCCACCGCGATTCCCTCCTGTCGGACGTCAGCTGCTTCCAGCCAAACACCCAGGACGCGCGGACGGGGCCGCCCCGATGTATTGACTAGTTCTATTCATGCAGCCAGGATGTGAATAGACGCAGCAACAGCAGGAGGCAGACGATGTCGGGACCCCGCCCCGTACGAGCACCGCGCGGCACGGAACTCAGCGCCCTGGGCTGGCAGCAGGAGGCCGCCCTGCGCATGCTCCAGAACAACCTCGACCCCGAGGTGGCCGAGCACCCCGACAAGCTCGTCGTCTACGGCGGCACCGGCAAGGCCGCCCGTGACTGGCGCTCCTTCGACGCGATGGTGCGCACCCTGCGCACCCTCAAGCAGGACGAGACCATGCTGGTCCAGTCCGGCCGCCCGGTCGGCGTGATGCAGACCCACGAGTGGGCGCCGCGCGTCCTCATCGCCAACTCCAACCTGGTCGGCGACTGGGCCAACTGGGAGGAGTTCCGCCGCCTGGAGGCCCTCGGCCTGACCATGTACGGCCAGATGACCGCCGGGTCCTGGATCTACATCGGCACCCAGGGCATCCTCCAGGGCACCTACGAGACCTTCGCCGCCGTCGCCGCGAAGAAGTTCAACGGCACCCTCGCCGGGACCATCACCCTCACCGCGGGCCTCGGCGGCATGGGCGGCGCCCAGCCGCTCGCCGTCACCATGAACGACGGCGTCGCCATCTGCATCGACTGCGACCCGCGCGCCATCGACCGCCGCATCGAGCACCGCTACCTGGACGTCAAGGCCGACAACCTCGACCACGCGCTCCAGCTCGCGACCGAGGCCCGCGACGCCCGCCGCCCGCTGTCCATCGGCGTCCTCGGCAACGCGGCCGAGCTGGTCCCGCAGCTGCTCGCGATGAACGCCCCCATCGACATCGTCACCGACCAGACCTCCGCCCACGACCCGCTGGCCTATCTGCCGGTCGGCGTCGCCTTCGAGGACATGGCCGACGCCGCCGCGAAGGACCCGGCCGGGTTCACCACGCGGGCCCGCGAGTCCATGGCCACGCATGTCGAGGCCATGGTCGGCTTCATGGACGCCGGCGCCGAGGTCTTCGACTACGGCAACTCCATCCGCGGCGAGGCCCAGATCGCCGGGTACGACCGCGCGTTCGCCTTCCCCGGCTTCGTGCCCGCCTACATCCGGCCGCTGTTCTGCGAGGGCAAGGGCCCCTTCCGCTGGGCCGCGCTGTCCGGCGACCCGGCGGACATCGCCAAGACCGACAGGGCGCTCCTCGACCTCTTCCCCGAGAACGAGTCCCTCGCGCGCTGGATCAAGATGGCCGGCGAGCGGGTGCACTTCCAGGGCCTGCCCGCGCGGATCTGCTGGCTCGGCTACGGCGAGCGCGACAAGGCGGGCGAGCGCTTCAACGACATGGTGGCCTCCGGTGAGCTGGCCGCGCCGCTCGCCATCGGCCGCGACCACCTCGACTGCGGCTCCGTCGCCTCGCCGTACCGCGAGACCGAGGCCATGCTCGACGGCTCCGACGCGATCGCCGACTGGCCGCTGCTGAACGCCATGGTCAACGTGGCCTCCGGCGCGTCCTGGGTCTCCATCCACCACGGCGGCGGCGTGGGCATGGGCCGCTCCATCCACGCCGGACAGGTCACCGTCGCCGACGGCACCAAGCTCGGCGGCGAGAAGATCCGCCGCGTGCTCACCAACGACCCGGGCATGGGCGTCATCCGGCACGTGGACGCGGGCTACGACATCGCCGAGTCCGTCGCCGCGGAGCGAGGGGTCCGGGTGCCGATGCGTGAGGGTGACGAGGCGTGACACTCGGTTTCGGCGAGGGCGGCAGCCCTTCGGTGCGGGCGGAGGGCTCGTCGCCGACCACGGACCCGGCCGCCCAGACCGCCAGGAGCGGAGCCTCCTTCCATGAGATGTGGCGGCAGTTGCTGCCGATCGGCCGGGACGCGGACTCCGGTGGATACCGGCGCTATGCCTGGACCGGGCCCGACGCCGAGTGCCGGGCCTGGTTCAAGGAGCAGGCCGAGGGCCGCGGGCTCGCCTACGAGGTCGACCGCAACGGCAACCAGTGGGCCTGGCTCGGCGACCCCGCCGCCGGGGACGCCGTGGTCACCGGCTCGCACCTGGACTCCGTGCCGCACGGAGGGGCCTTCGACGGGCCCCTCGGGGTCGTGTCCTCCTTCGCCGCGCTCGACGAACTGCTGCGCAGGGGGGCCCGGTTCACCAAGCCCCTCGCCATCGTCAACTTCGGTGACGAGGAGGGCGCCCGGTTCGGCCTCGCCTGTGTCGGGTCCCGGCTGACCTCGGGCGCGCTGACCGTCGCGGACGCGCACCGGCTCACCGACGGGGACGGCGTCAGCCTGCCCCGCGCCATGGCGGCCGCCGGATACGACCCGGAGGCCATCGGGCCCGACCCCGAGCGGCTGGCCCGGATCGGCGCCTTCGTCGAGCTGCACGTCGAACAGGGCCGCGCGCTGGACCTGTCCGGCGACCCGGTGGGCATCGCCAGCGCCATCTGGCCGCACGGCCGCTGGCGGTTCGACTTCCGGGGCGAGGCCAACCACGCCGGCACCACCCGGCTTGCCGACCGCCACGACCCGATGCTCTCCTACGCCGAGACCGTGCTCGCCGCCCGCCGCGAGGCCGAACTCGCCGGTGCCGTCGCCACCTTCGGGAAGATCGCGGTGGACCCCAACGGCGTCAACGCGATCCCCTCGCGGGTGCGCGGCTGGCTCGACTCCCGCGCCGCCGACCAGGAGACCCTGGACACGGTGGTCGGCGGCATCGAGAAGGCGGCCCGGGAGTACGCGGACGCGCACGGCGTGGACCTGGACGTCGTACGGGAGTCCTTCACGCCCGTCGTGGAGTTCGACCACGCGCTGCGCGACGAACTCGGCCGCATCCTGGGCCGGGACACCGGACTCACGGTGCCCGTCCTCGGCACCGGCGCCGGACACGACGCCGGGATCCTCTCGGGGAGCATCCCCACCGCCATGCTGTTCGTGCGCAACCCCACCGGCGTCTCGCACTCCCCGGCCGAGTCCGCCGCCGAGGACGACTGCGTGGCCGGGGTGGACGCACTCGCCGACGTACTGGAAGGGCTGGCCTGTTGACCAGGGCGACGTACTGGCTGGAGCACGCCTGGCTCGGCGACCGTGTCGAGCCGGGGGTGCTGGTCGAGACCGACGGCGGGCGGATCGGTGCCGTGCGCACCGAGGTGCCCGCCCCGCCGCCCGGCGCCGAGGCGCTGCGCGGCCTTACCCTGCCCGGACTGGCGAACGCCCACTCGCACGCCTTCCACCGCGCACTTCGCGGTACCGTCCAGGTCGGCAGCGGCACCTTCTGGACCTGGCGCGAGGTGATGTACTCCGTCGCCGACCGGCTGACCCCGGACACCTACCACGCGCTCGCCCGCGCGGTGTACGCCGAGATGGCGCTGGCCGGCATCACCTGCGTCGGCGAGTTCCACTATGTGCACCACGCCCACGGCGGCACTCCCTACACCGACCCCAACGCCATGGGGGAGGCGCTGATCGCGGCCGCCGCCGAGGCCGGCATCCGGATCACCCTCCTGGACACCTGCTATCTCGCGGCCGGTTTCGACCAGGCGCCCAACGCCCACCAGCTCCGCTTCTCCGACGGCAGCGCGGAGGCCTGGGCCGAACGCTGTGCAGTTCTCAAGGAACGGGATCACGCACGGATCGGGGCGGCGATCCACTCCGTACGGGCCGTGCCCGCCGACCAGTTGGCGACCGTGGCCCGCTTCGCCGAGGAGCGGCGGGCCCCGCTGCACGTCCACCTCTCGGAGCAGACCGCCGAGAACGACGCCTGCCTCGCCGCGCACGGCCGCACCCCCACCCGGCTGCTCGCCGACCACGGCGTCCTCGGGCCGCGCACCACCGGGGTGCACAGCACCCACCTCACCGACGAGGACATCGCCCTGCTCGGCGGCTCGCGCACCGGCACCTGCATGTGCCCGACCACCGAACGGGACCTCGCCGACGGCATCGGACCCGCCGTCGCCCTCCAGCGGGCGGGCTCCCCGCTCTCCCTCGGCTCCGACAGCCACGCCGTCATCGACCTGCTCGAAGAGGCGCGGGCCATGGAGCTGAACGAGCGGCTGCGCACCCGCACCCGGGGCCACTGGACGGCCGCCGCGCTGCTGCGGGCCGCCACCGCCGACGGGCACGCCGCCCTCGGCTGGGACGAGGCGGGCCGCATCGAGCCGGGCGCGCTCGCCGATCTGACGACGATCGCCCTGGACTCGGTCAGGACCGCGGGCCCCGAGCCCCGGCTGGGCGCCGAGACGGCCGTATTCGCGGCGGGCGCGGCCGATGTACGGCATACGGTCGTGGGCGGGCGGCAGGTCGTACGCGACGGCGCGCACACGCTCGTACCGGATGTGCCCCACGCGCTGGCCGCAGCTGTCGAAGCCCTGCGCTGAGCGCACCGGCCCCCGCGCCGCCCCCCATCGCCCCCCACGAGGACGACACCATGAGCAGCAGCACCGTCATCACCAACATCGCCGCACTGGTCACCAACGATCCCTCCCTCGGTGACAACTCCCCGCTCGGTCTGATCCAGGACGCGGCCGTCGTCATCGAGGGCGACCGCGTCACGTGGACCGGTGAATCAAGCAAAGCACCCGCCACTGACAACCGGGTCGACGCGGGCGGCCGGGCGGTGCTGCCGGGGTTCGTGGACTCCCACTCCCACCTGGTCTTCGCGGGCGACCGCACCCAGGAGTTCAACGCCCGGATGTCCGGCCGCGCCTACTCGGCGGGCGGCATCCGCACCACCGTCGCCGCCACCCGCGCCGCCAGCGACGCGGAACTGGCGGCCAACCTGACCCACTACCTGGCCGAGGCGCTGCGCCAGGGCACCACCACCTTCGAGACCAAGTCGGGCTACGGCCTGACCGTCGAGGACGAGGCCCGCGCCCTGCGCATCGCGGCCGAGCACACCGACGAGGTGACGTACCTCGGCGCGCACATCGTCTCCCCGGACTACGCCGACGACCCGGCGGCCTATGTCGCCCTGGTCACCGGCGAGATGCTGGACGCCTGCGCGCCGCACGCCCGCTGGATCGACGTGTTCTGCGAGAAGGGCGCCTTCGACGGCGACCAGGCCCGTGCGATCCTCACCGCGGGCAAGGCGAAGGGCCTGCACCCGCGCATCCACGCCAACCAGCTCTCCTACGGCCCCGGCGTCCAGCTGGCCGTGGAGCTGGACGCGGCCAGCGCCGACCACTGCACCCACCTCACGGACGCGGACGTCGACGCCCTGGCGAGCGGCGACACGGTCGCCACGCTGCTGCCCGGCGCCGAGTTCTCCACCCGCGCCCAGTGGCCCGACGCCCGGCGGCTGCTGGACGCGGGGGTCACCGTCGCCCTGTCCACGGACTGCAACCCGGGCTCGTCGTTCACCTCGTCCGTGCCCTTCTGCATCGCCCTGGCCGTCCGCGACATGGGCATGACCCCCGACGAGGCGGTCTGGTCCGCCACGGCGGGCGGCGCCGCGGCCCTGCGCCGCACCGACATCGGCCGCCTCGCCCCCGGCGCCCGCGCCGACCTGACCCTCCTCGACGCCCCCAGCCACGTCCACCTCGCCTACCGCCCGGGGGTTCCCCTGGTCAGCGAGGTGTGGCGGAGCGGCGTACGAGTGGCCTGAGGCCCGGACAGCCCGGATACGGCCCGGATACGCCGAAGCGGCCCGGACGGGGAGTCCGGGCCGCTTCGGCGTATCCGATCCGGAGAGAGGACGGGTGCCCCGGACGTCACTCCTCCACCGTCAGTCCCTTGCGCAGCCGTACCAGCGTGCGGGACAGGAGGCGGGACACGTGCATCTGGGAGATGCCCAGTTCCTCGCCGATCTCCGACTGGGTCATGTTGGCCACGAACCGCAGCGAGAGGATCTTCCGGTCGCGCTGGGGCAGCCCGGCGATCAGGGGCTTGAGCGACTCGATGTACTCGATGCCCTCGATCCCGTGGTCCTCGTACCCGATGCGGTCCGCGAGCGCGCCCTCGGTCTCGTCCTCCTCGGGCTGGGCGTCCAGCGACGAGGCGGTGTACGCGTTCGAGGCGGCCATGCCCTCGACGACCTCGTCGTTCGAGAGGCCCAGGCGCTCGGCCAGCTCCGCCACGGTCGGCGCGCGGTCCAGCTGCTGGGCCAGCTCGTCCCCGGCCTTCGCCAGGTCCAGACGCAGCTCCTGGAGCCGGCGCGGTACGCGCACGGACCACGAGGTGTCGCGGAAGAAACGCTTGATCTCGCCGATGATGGTCGGCATCGCGAAAGTGGGGAACTCGACACCGCGCGAGAGCTCGAAGCGGTCGATCGCCTTGATCAGGCCGATGGTGCCGACCTGGATGATGTCCTCCATCGGCTCACTGCGGGAGCGGAAGCGGGAGGCGGCGAACTTGACGAGCGCGAGGTTCAGCTCGACGAGGGTGTTGCGGACGTACGCGTACTCGTGCGTCCCTTCCTCCAGCGCTTCGAGGCGCTCGAAGAGGGTCTTGGACAGGGCCCGCGCGTCAACGGGGCCGACCTCGTCGTACGGGGGGATCTCCGGAAGTCCCTCGAAGGGGTCATGGAGATCGATGGGATGATCCAGTTGTACCGGTGGGGGTGTCGACGTCGCGGTCGGGGTAGGCGAGGCGTCGAGCCGGGGTGACATGGGTGTCCTCCATCGTTCTCGGCATACGGCTGCCGAAGCCATCAGGTGCACTACGGAGTGCGGCGCCTCCAAAGCCGGCGTGTAGAAGTACGTGTCCTTACTAGCCCTATCGGCTTTGCCTGAGCGATCGCAAGTGCGTTCTGTTGGGGTATGTCCGATTATGTGAGGTTGTTCGGGTGCCGGACTGCGCCAGGAAGGCGTAATGTTCGAGGGCATCAGCAAGCCACGACCTCGGGAGAGAGACGGCATGGACCACGGGATGGTCGGCAGCGCACAGTCGGGCCGGCTTCTGGTGGAGGTGCGTGAAGAGGGCGCCAGCGCGGTTGTCACACCGGCGGGTGAGCTTGACCACCACACCGCCGATCTGCTGCGCGAACCCCTCGACGACCTCCTGGGCAAGGGATTCTCGCGGCTCGTGGTGGACTGCTCGCGCCTGGAGTTCTGCGACTCCACGGGGCTGAACGTCCTGCTCGGAGCCCGTTTGAAGGCGGAGGCCGCCGGTGGCGGTGTCCATCTGGCGGGAATGCAGCCCGTAGTCGCTCGCGTGTTCGAGATCACTGGGGCCGAGGCGGTCTTCACCGTCCATGACTCCGTTGCGGACGCCCTGGCCGGGGAGGGTGACGGCACCGACTGAGCCCGCGATCGTGCGCGGCCGGGTGCGGCACCTGTGTGCCCCGCGGAAGACGGGGGTGTTCCGGCGCCCGGGTCGGGCAGGAGAGATGCTGACGACCATCCACCGCCAAGGCGGCGTCGCCGCGCTCCGGGTGTGACGTACCCGTGGGTGTGCGACAGGCTCGAACGGGCAGGAACCTGCCCGGACGGGACGGCCGCGAACAGGAGTGCGAGGCGTCACGCGACGGGCGGACGGGGGCTGATGTGCGGATGACGGGACGTACGGCGGGGCGGTGGCGCCGACGACGAACGGACCGACCGGTGCCGGGGAGTACCGGATTTTTCCATCGTGAACTGGTGATTCGGTGAGGTGAAGCGCTGATGAGCACCACCCGGCCCTACCCGCCGGGCGACCGCGGCCACGAGCCCAGCGGCGCTTCCGGGGTGTCCGGGTCCTCGGAGGAGGACGCGCCGGCCGGCGCTGCCATGGCATCCGCGACGGGTGCGGCCGCCTCGTCCGCGCCGCCGTCCCGGACGGACGCGGGCGCGGTGGAGGCGCCGCGGGGCCGGCAGGTCCGCAGACTCGGCCTCGAAGGGGCCAGCGGTGTCGTACCGCTCGCCCGCGACTTCACCCGGCAGGCGCTGTACGACTGGGGCTGGCTGCCCGCCGCGGGCGCGGACCAGCGGGCCGCCGCGGAGGACGTGCTGCTCGTCGTCTCCGAGCTCGTCACCAACGCCTGTCTGCACGCCGAGGGCCCCGATGAGCTCGCCCTCGCCTGCGACAACAAGGTGATCCGCCTGGAGGTCACCGACCGCGGCACCGGCCAGCCGGCCCCCCGCACCCCCCATCGCGCGGGCCGCCCCGGCGGCCACGGCATGTTCATCGTCCAGCGCCTGTGCCTGGACTGGGGCGTGGTGCGCGCCCAGGGCCGCCCCGGCAAGACGGTGTGGGCGGAACTGGGCGCTCCGGCCTGACGACGCCGTACGGCACGCCGAGCGACGGCGCACCGAGCGGCGTCATGCCGAGCGACGACACGCCGGGCGGCCCCGACTCCGGGGCCGCCCGCACGTCACCCCGCACGTCACCCCGCACGTCACCCCGCACGTCACCCCGCACGTCACCCCGCGCGCCCGCGCACAACCCCAGCCGTCCGACCGCACCGCTTCACCCCCGACCCCCCACACAACCCCCGTCGGTACGTGTCTTCCTTCCTCGGGGTCCCGGGCGTACCTTGACGGCTGACCTGATGCACCGTCAGGAAACCGCCGGGAACGAATTGGGGTGGACCGATCGTGTCGTACCCGAAACGAACCGCCGCGTTCGCGTCCGCCGCGGCGCTGGCCGGAGCGGCCGTGGTGCTGGCCGCGCCGGTCGCGCAGGCCGACGTGGTCGACGTCAACTACAAGTGTGAGACGCCGATCGGCGTCAAGAGCGCCGTCTCGCCGATCGACATCAAGGGTGTCCGCAGCGGCACCGGCTACAAGGTCACGATGTCCTGGCAGAAGGGCGTCTCCTCCAGCCCCGTCGAACTGGGCAAGGGCGCGATGAGCCCGAGCGCCACCATCGAGCTGGGCGGCGCGGACAGCGGCACGATCCCGGTGAGCGGGCCGTCCAACGCCGCCGCGATCCCCGCCAACACCCCCATCAAGATCAGCGACTTGAGCGGCACCTACACGCCCAAGAAGTCCGGCAAGGTCACTCTCACCGCGGGCACGCTCACCATCAAGGCGCTCGGTACGACGACGACCTGCACCCCCACCAACAACCCGGGCCCCTCCCTGACGCTCGACGTGACCGCGGCGGGCGGCGGTTCGACCGGCGGCTCCTCAAGTACCGGCGGCTCGTCCGGTACTACCGGTTCCACCTCGGGCTCCTCCGGCTCCGCGCCCGGCGGCACCCTGCCGCAGACCGGCCCCGACGACTCCGCCATCGCCCTCGGCACCCTCGGCGGCACCGTCCTCCTCACCGGCGCGGCGGGTGCCCTCTGGCTGACCCGGCGCGGCCCCGCCGTACGCCGCTGAACTCCGCCGCCGTAAGCCGCCGTACGCCGCCGAAACCCGGTCACCAGCGCTGGAGCCGCCCATGCCGTCCGCCGTACGCGCCCTCGGACCGCCCCTGCTGATGACGCTGACGCTGCTGGGCACCGCGTCACCCGCCGCCGCGCGCCCGGCCGGCTGGTCCCTCGCGCCCGCCGGCGGCCCCCGCCCGACCTTCTACGCCGAGGGCGCGCCCGGCACCGCGCTCCAGGACACCGTCGCCGTGACCAACCCGGCCCACACCCCGGTGACGGTACGGCTGCGCGGCACCGGCCTGCCGGTCGTCCTCGCCAGGGCCACGCTCACCGTCCCGGCCCGCACCCGCGCCGAGGTGCCCTTCACCGTGACCGTGCCGTCCGGCTCCGCCCCCGGCGCCCGCTCCGGCGCGATCGAGGCGCGCGACGGCACGGGCCGTACGGCGAGTGTCCCGGTGCGGCTGCGGATCGCCGGGCCCCGGCTCGCCGCGCTGACCGTCGAACACCTCGCCTTCCACCCGGACGGCATCACGTACCAGCTGGTCAACCGGGGTACGACCGTGCTCGTACCGACCCTCGCGGTGCGCGCCGACGGCATCTTCGGACGCGTCCTGGACCGGGCTCCGCGCCCGCTGCCCGTCCGGCTGGCCCCTGGCGCCCGGCGCACCCTCAGCGAGCCATGGCACGGCCGCCCGTTCCTGGACCGCGTCGACGTACGGCTGACGGTGACGGCGGGCGGGGCGCACGCCACGGCGACCACGGCGGCCACCTTCGTGCCCTGGGGCACGCTCGGCGCCCTCGCCGGGCTCGCGGCGACGGCGACGGTCACGTTCCTCGTCCGGCGGCGTGGACGTCGTACCGGCGAGAGTGAAAGCCCGTCCCGGGAGGCCGAGTCGACGGGAGCGGTGTCGTGAGGCGGATCGCGGTCCTGGCGGTCGCCGTACTGCTTCTGCTGCCGCTCGCCGGGGTCGCGGCGGCGGACGGACCGGTCGTACGGCTGTCCGCGGCGCAGGCCGGCACCGGCGGCTCGGTCACCGTGCACGGCTCCGGCTGGCGGCCGCGCACGCTGCTGATGCTGCTGGTCTGCGGCCGGGCGACCCCGTCCCGGGGTGTCATCGGCGGCACCAACTCCTGTGCCAACGCCGACGGCCGCGCCGTCACCACCGACGCCCGGGGCGCCTTCGCCAAGAAGCTGCCGGTCGCCGAGCCGCCCGTGCCCTGCCCCTGCGTGGTGCACGTGGCCACGGTCACCGGCACCCCGGCGCAGGCGGACGCCGTCCTCGATGTCGCCGGACACCCCGTCGCCCCGCTGCCCGCCGAGCCCTCCGGCGGCCGGCTTTCGATCCTCTCCGACACCCGGCTGACCGGCTCCGGCTCCCTGCTGACCTGGTTCGGCGCCCCGCCAGGCCGCACCCTGGTCTTCACCGCGGGCAACCTGGGCACCACGCCCGTCAAGGACCCGGTCTTCCAAGTCGGCACCGCGCACGGCGTGTTCGCCCCCCAGTGGGACGACCGGCAGTGGCACGGCACCCTCGCGCCCGGCAAGAAGGCGCAGATCGAGCTGCCGGTGGAACTGTCCGCCGGGGCGCACGGCGACTACTCCGTCTCCCTGAAGTACGGCGGCAAGCTGCTCGCCGAACAGCCCTGGGGCGTGGGCCGGCCCTGGGGCGTGACCCTCTTCTGGATCCTGCTCTGCCTGGTCGTACCGGCCGCGTTGTTCCGCGCCGGGATGGCCGTGGTGGACCGGGTGCGCCCCCGCCGCCCGGCCGCCCCTTCCCGCTTCCGCCTCACGCGCCCCGCCCCACGTGCCCGGACCCGGCCCTCGAAGCCCCCGCCCCCCGATTCCCCGGCCGCCGCCCTCCCGTGGTTCGCCCCCGGCGAGGCACCCGGCGGCCCGCGCTCCGCACCGCACGACGGCAGCCCGACGAGACCGCATGACGACGGCCCGACGAGTCGTACGACCCCCACCAGGAAGGGACCCATGTGAGCATGCGAAGGAGAGGTACGGCGGTGGGCGCCGCGCTGGTGCTGAGCGGTGCGGGTGCCCTGCTGGGCCTGGCCGCGACGCCCGCGCAGGCGGCGACCGTGGCGTACGCCACGCACTGTGTGCCGCCCGCGGGCATCAGCCCCGTCGACGGCACCACGAAGGTCGAGATCACCGCGCCCGCGACGGCGAAGGTGGGCGACACGGTGGACGTCGGGTGGAAGTTCGTCCAGGCCGCGTCCAAGAACCCGGACATCATCGACCTGCCCGCGAACTCGGTGCAGCCCTCGGGTGTGCTGAAGGCGGCCGGCGCGCAGAGCGCCGACATCGCGATGCGGGGCCCGCGGCAGAACCCCGCGATCCCCAAGGGCGCCCAGATGGTGCTGTCCGACATGAAGGGCACCGTGAAGCTGACGGCGCCGGGAGAGGTGACGCTGACGCCGGACGCGTACACGGTCAACGCGATGTCGACGGACACGAAGTGCACGCCCAAGGAGGCGGTCCAGCAGTCGGCGACGATCGAGGTCACGGCGGCGGGCGGCACGTCGACGCCCACGCCGCCCCCGACACCCACGCCCACACCCACCCACAGCGCCACCCCGACCCCCACGGCGTCCACGTCGGGAGGCACCGGGCAGACCGACTTCACCGGCGAGGAGGTGCAGATCCCCTACGCGTGCAAGACCCCGATCGGCGACAAGAACGCCACCTCACCGGTGCGGATCGACGCGAAGCGGAACGGCGGGGACTACGCCCTCACGGTGCGGTTCAAGAAGTCGGTGATGGACAGTCCCGCCGACATCCCCGCGGGCTCCGTGAAGCCGTCCATGGCGGTGGTCGTCGGCGGCGCGGACAAGGGCACGGTCCAGGTGGCGGGCCCCGCCAACGCGGCCCCCATCAAGTCCGGCGACCCCATCGCGATCCCCGACCTCACCGGCACCTACAAACCCGGTGCGACCGGCTCCTCGACCCTCTCGCCGGGCGTCCTGACGGTCAACGCCCTGGGTACGACGACCACCTGCACCCCGACCGGGACGCAGGTCTCCCTCACCCTGGACACCACCGGCCAGGCGGGCGGCACTTCGGGCGGCACTACGGGAGGAACGTCCACCTCCGGCGGCTCGACGGGCGGCACGAGCACCGCCACCTCGGGCGGCCTGGCCGACACGGGCGCCGGCGACCACGGCACCCTGAAGGCCCTGGGCCTGGTCGCGGGCACGGCGATCCTGCTGGGCGGCGCGGTCTTCACCTTCATGCCACGACGCCGGACGCGCTGACCGGTCGGCGTCGGTCACCACACCTCAGATCTTGCTCAGAACACACCGGATGATTTGAACCAAGATCAAATGTCTCATAACGTCCAGTGGTTCGCGCCGGAAAGTCAGGCGCGTGTACTGCCCGCCGGGCAACGGCAGCTGAGCGATTGACCATCGCCCCGATGTCCGGCGGAGAAAAGGGAAACAGAATGATCTGGGGGAAGAAGGCGGCGGGCGGCATGCTCGCCGTCGTCCTCATGACGACGGGGACCGGCCTTGCCACCGCCGGTACCGCGGAGGCGGCCACGGCCAAGTACAAGTGCACGGCCGTGGTGCACCTCGACCTCGGCCGCCCCAAGGCCACGTCCTCGTGCAAGAAGTCCGCGTCGGGCAAGAAGGTGTCCAAGCACCGGGTGAAGCTGGTGTGCGATGTGATCCGTGGGCGGGGCACCCCGCACGAGATCCCGTGGTACCTGTGGGGGCCGTGGGTGAAGCCGGGCCAGAAGTCGACCGTGATGTGCGGCTTCAGCAGCTTCACCAGGTCCTGGTCGGTGGAGACCAAGTCCTGACGGACCAAACGGCGAAGGCCGCCGCACATGGTGTGCGGCGGCCTTCGCCGTTCTCGTACGCCGAGGCGTCGTCAGCGCACCTCGCCCATCAGCGCCTTGACCTTGCGGCGGTACATCCACACCGCGAGTCCGGCGAGGGCCACGAGCAGCGCCTCTCCGAAGACGGCGCCTCGACCGCCGAGGTCGACGCCGGCGACGGCCGGGTTGGACAGCAGACCGGTGATGGAGTCGCCCGCGGTGACCGCGAGGAACCAGACACCCATCATCTGGCTGGCGTACTTGGCCGGGGCCATCTTGGTCGTCACCGACAGACCGACCGGGGAGAGGCACAGCTCGCCGACGGTCTGGATGAAGTAGATGCCGACGAGCCACATCGGGCTGACCGCGGTGCCGTTCGCCGCCATGGCCAGCGGGATCAGGAAGAAGAAGAACGAGACACCGATCAGAACCAGGCCCATCGAGAACTTCACGATGGTGCTCGGCTCCTTGCCCTTGCGGTTCAGCCACACCCAGGCCCAGGCGAAGACCGGAGCCAGCGCCATGATGAACAGCGGGTTCAACGACTGGTACCAGGAGGTCGGGAAATCGAAGCCCAGCAGGTCGTGGGACGCCTTGCCCTCACCGAAGGCCTGGACCGTGGACGCGCCCTGGTCGTAAATCATCCAGAACACGGCGGCGGCGACGAAGAACCAGATGTAGCCGGTCATCTTCGACTGCTCGTTGTCCGAGAGCTCCTTGTCCCGCTTGATGCGCAGCAGCACGCCCGCCGGGATCAGCAGACCGATGACGGTCAGCGGGATCATCGCCCAGTTCAGGGTGAAGTGGCCGGTGCCGCCGACGATGCCGTAGAACACGGCCGCGATGATCACCCAGATGGCGCACTTGCGCAGCCACGAGGTGCGCTCCACGGTGCTCAGCGGCTTCGGGACGAGGTTGCTCTTCGGGTTCAGGTGGCGCGTGCCGATCAGGAACGCGGCCAGACCGATCGCCATGCCGACCGCGGCCATGCCGAAGCCGAGGTGCCAGTTGAGCTTCTGTCCGACCGTGCCGATGGCGAGCGGGGCGAAGAAAGCGCCCGCGTTGATGCCCATGTAGAAGATCGTGAAGCCGCCGTCGCGGCGCGGGTCGTCCGGGCCGTTGTACAGGTGGCCGACCATCGTGGAGATGTTGGCCTTGAGCAGACCCGAACCGGCCGCGACCAGCGCGAGGCCGGCGAAGAACGGACCCTGGCCGAAGGGCAGGGCCAGCACGATGTGACCGGACATGATCGTGACAGCTGCGATGGCCACCGTCTTGCGGGGACCCCAGACCCGGTCGCCGAGCCAGCCGCCGGGCATGGCGAGCAGGTAGACCATCGCCGAGTACACGGAGACGATCACCGTGGTGGTGGCCACGTTCATGGCCAGACCGCCGCCCATGCTGCCCTTGCCGGCGTCGGGGCCACCGGACAGCAGGTAGACGGTGAGCAGGGCCTTCATGCCGTAGTAGGAGAACCGCTCCCACATCTCGGTCATGAACAGAGTGGCCAGGCCGCGGGGGTGGCCGAAGAAGGTCTTCTCGGTGCCGGGGGTGCCCGGGTGGACCGAGTCCTTCGTCAGGCTGGACGCCATGGTCGTTCCTTGCTGGTCGGGACGCGCGGTGGAGCGTTGCGCGCCCGGTGGGGGTAGCGGCCGGCACCGGCGGGGTCGGTCGTCCGCCCCCAACGCCCCGGGGGAGTCCGCCCCGGATCACGAAGCGGTGGACGGCGACCACCGGGATCCACGCTCCGTGACGCGACGATGCGTCCGGAGCCCGGCCAGAGGTCATTCCTTTCAAGGCCGGTCGGACCCGACCGGCCCGCACACAAGAAGGACCTTCAGCGTCAATGTCCGCCAAAGGTCCCCGGGTGTACTACAGGCGTTCACGTCACTGTACGTCAGGACACCGCCCGGTATGGAAGGACTTGAGACGCGGATCACAGGTGTCGGGGGAACCGCGCAACGGATTTCGAAGGCCCCTTCTACGATCGCATCCCACAGGTGATGGTTCGTACCAGTGGACACCCCAGGTAAGAATCCCGGGAACCGATCACACCCCAGCACCACATGCGGGCGGTCTACCATCACCTCATGACCCGTGTACTGCTCGCCGAGGACGACGCGTCCATCTCGGAGCCGCTGGCCCGCGCCCTGCGCCGGGAAGGTTACGAGGTCGAGGTGCGCGAGGACGGACCCACCGCGCTCGACGCCGGAATGCAGGGGGGCGTCGATCTGGTCGTACTCGACCTGGGGCTGCCCGGCATGGACGGCCTGGAGGTCGCCCGCCGGCTGCGCGCCGACGGCCACACCGTACCGATCCTCATCCTGACCGCGCGGGCCGACGAGGTGGACACCGTCGTCGGCCTGGACGCGGGCGCCGACGACTACGTCACCAAGCCCTTCCGCCTCGCCGAACTGCTCGCCCGCGTACGGGCCCTGCTGCGCCGCGGCGCCGCCGAGCCGCAGCAGCCCCCGGCCACGCACGGCGTGCGCATCGACGTGGAGTCGCACCGCGCGTGGATGGGCGACGAGGAACTCCAGCTCACCGCCAAGGAGTTCGACCTGCTGCGGGTGCTGGTGCGCGACGCCGGCCGCGTGGTGACGCGCGACCAGCTGATGCGCGAGGTCTGGGACACCACCTGGTGGTCGTCCACCAAGACCCTCGACATGCACATCTCCTGGCTGCGCAAGAAGCTCGGTGACGACGCGGCCAACCCCCGCTACATCGCCACGGTCCGGGGCGTGGGCTTCCGCTTCGAGAAGAGCTGAGCCCCGCACCGGGGGCCGGCGATCACCTCAGGTAACGGAACATGCGTCGACGTCTCATTCAATCCACCCTCGCCGTCGTCCTCGTGGTGATCGCCGTCTTCGGCGTCTCCCTGGTGATCGTCGAGACCCGGACGATCACCAACAGCGCCCAGGAGCGGGTGGAGTCCGAGGCGGTGCGGCTGGCCAGCATCGTGGACAGCCGCATCCTGGCCGCGGAGAACGTCAACGCCGACGCGCTGCGCAATCCGGTCAGCAAAGAGCAGTACGCGGTGATCGAGATGCCCGGCCGGACGCCGATCGAGATCGGCACCCGGCCCGTCGGCGATGTCATCCACGCCACCCAGCACGGCGAGGAGGGCGAGACCGTCACCGTGCAGGAGCCGCGCTCCGCGGTGACCCGCGAGGTCGGCCGCACCCTGCTGATCATCGGCCTGGTCGCGCTGCTCGCGGTGGTCGCGGCCGTGCTGCTCGCGGTGCGTCAGGCCAACCGGCTCGCCTCCCCGCTGACCGACCTCGCCTCCACCGCCGAACGCCTCGGCTCGGGCGACCCGCGCCCGCGGCACAAGCGGTACGGCGTCCCCGAGCTGGACCGGGTCGCCGATGTGCTGGACTCCTCCGCCGAGAAGATCGCGCGGATGCTGACCGCCGAGCGGCGG
Source organism: Streptomyces sp. NPDC093018 (assembly GCF_040684035.1). NCBI lineage: Bacteria > Bacillati > Actinomycetota > Actinomycetes > Kitasatosporales > Streptomycetaceae > Streptomyces > Streptomyces sp. NPDC093018. The sequence goes on along the minus strand of NZ_JBFBFF010000027.1, from coordinate 41,306 downwards.
CTCGCCGCCGACGCCTCCCACCAGCTGCGCACCCCGCTCACCGCACTGTCCATGCGGCTGGAGGAGATCACCCTCACGGATGATCCGGACATCGTGAAGGAGGAGGCGAACGTCGCGCTGACGCAGGTCGAGCGGCTCACCGACGTGGTCGAGCGGCTGCTGACGAACTCCCGCGACCCGCGCACCGGCTCCGCCGTCACCTTCGACCTGGACGAGGTCATCCAGCAGCAGCTCGCCGAGTGGCGGCCCGCCTACCGCAGCATGGGCCGGGCCATCGTCAGCTCCGGCAAGCGGCACCTCCAGGCGGTGGGCACCCCGGGCGCGGTCGCCCAGGTGCTGGCCGCGCTGATCGAGAACTCGCTGATGCACGGCGGCGGCACCGTCGCCCTGCGCACCCGGGTCACCGGCAACCAGGCCGTGGTCGAGGTCACGGACGAGGGACCCGGGGTGCCGGCCGATCTCGGGGCGCGGATCTTCGAGCGGACCATCAGCGGCCGCAACTCCACGGGCATCGGGCTTGCCGTCGCCCGGGACCTCGCCGAGGCCGACGGCGGCCGCCTGGAGCTGCTCCAGGCCCAGCCCCCGGTCTTCGGCCTGTTCCTCTCCCGCACGCCCCCGGCCCGCAAGACGGACGAGGACCTGCCGACCGTCCGCTGAGCGGTACGGCCGCCAGGCCCTCGTGCGGTCTGTCTGCGGTCCGCTGAGCCGGGCAGCGGTCAGGGCACCCGCTGCGTCCTCGGCTCGGGCTCGCTAGGGGAGCGGCGCGACTCCGCCGCCAGGATCGACTCGGCCTCCTGCGCGGGCAGCGCGCGGAACACCCAGGTGCGGTACGACCAGAACCGGAACAGGGTCGCGACGCCGATGCCGAGGAACTTGAAGACGTTGCTCTCCAGCGGGCTGTCCCAGCCCAGGCCGTAGGTGGCCAGGAAGAGCACGCCGTTCTCGATCACCAGGCCGATCGCGCTGAAGAACAGGAACAGCGTGAGTTCCTTGGTGCGGCCGCTGCGGTCGCGGTCCCGGTACGTCCAGTAGCGGAAGCCGACGTAGTTGAAGGCGATGGCGACCACGGTCGCGATGATGCTGGCGCGCACCACCGGCAGGGTGGAGACGTGCCGGACCAGGTTGAAGACGCCCAGATTCACCAGGACGCCGGCGCCGCCGACGGCACCGAACTTGGCCATCTCGCCCACGAGCCGTTGCAGCCCCGAGGAACGCTGTTCCATGGCGTTGCAGCTCCCGTCGGTAGGTTTTGGTCAACCCGGCCATGCTATCGGCGCGCGGGGCCCGATGCCTGAGGACCAGGCCAGTGCGGGGAAACAGGTCGGAAAGAGGCCGGAAAGCGGCGGGTAAGAGCCGGGGACCGGTGGGGAACACCCGCCCGAGGGGCCCGGCCGGAGGGAGGCGATCCGGGCGGTCCGCGGTGGCCGATACGCTATAGGTGTGACGTTCCCGGTAGTCGGCATGGTCGGCGGGGGTCAGCTCGCGCGTATGACGCACGAGGCGGGCATCCCGCTGGGCATCAGGTTCAAGCTCCTCAGTGACACCCCTCAGGATTCCGCGGCGCAGGTCGTGAGCGATGTCGTCATCGGCGACTACCGCGATCTGGACACGCTGCGTGAGTTCGCGCGCGGTTGTGACGTGATCACCTTCGATCACGAGCACGTGCCCACCGAGCACCTCAGGGCCCTGGAGGCGGACGGCATCCCCGTCCGTCCGGGCCCCGACGCGCTCGTGCACGCCCAGGACAAGGGCGTGATGCGGGCACGGCTCGACGCGATCGGCGTCCCGTGCCCCCGGCACCGGATCGTCGCGGATCCCGACGACGTGGTGCGCTTCGCGGCGGAGGGCGACGGCTTCCCCGTCGTCCTGAAGACCGTCCGCGGCGGCTACGACGGCAAGGGCGTGTGGGTCGTCGACTCCGCCGAGGAGGCCGCCGAGCCGTTCCGGGCGGGCGTGCCGGTCCTCGCCGAGGAGAAGGTCGACTACGTCCGCGAGCTCGCCGCCAACGTCGTACGCTCCCCGCACGGCCAGGCCGTCGCCTACCCGGTGGTGGAGTCCCGCCAGGTGGACGGCGTGTGCGACACGGTCATAGCCCCCGCCCCCGACCTGGACGAGGAGCTGGCGCTGGGCGCCGAGCGGCTCGCCCTCACCATCGCCAAGGAACTGGACGTCGTCGGGCACCTCGCCGTCGAGCTGTTCCAGACCCGCGACGGCCGCGTCCTCGTCAACGAGCTGGCGATGCGCCCGCACAACTCCGGCCACTGGACCCAGGACGGCGCGATCACCTCGCAGTTCGCCAACCACGTCCGCGCGGTCCTCGACCTGCCCCTCGGCGACCCGCGCCCGCGCGCCAGGTGGACCGTGATGGTCAATGTGCTCGGCGGCGACTACCCGGACATGTACTCCGCGTACTTGCACTGCATGGCCCGCGACCCCAAGCTCAAGATCCACATGTACGGCAAGGACGTGAAGCCCGGCCGCAAGGTGGGACACGTCAACACCTACGGCGACGACCTGGACGACGTGCTGGAGCGCGCCCGTCACGCAGCCGGCTATCTGAGAGGCACCATCACCGAATGAGCCCTGTTGTTGGCATCGTCATGGGGTCGGACTCCGACTGGCCCGTCATGGAAGCCGCCGCCAAGGCCCTGGACGAGTTCGAGATCGCCTACGAGGTCGACGTCGTCTCCGCGCACCGGATGCCCCGAGAGATGATCACGTACGGCGAGCAGGCCGCCGACCGCGGGCTCAAGGTGATCATCGCCGGGGCGGGCGGCGCCGCCCATCTGCCGGGCATGCTCGCCTCCGTCACCCCGCTGCCGGTCATCGGCGTGCCGGTGCCGCTGAAGTACCTCGACGGCATGGACTCCCTGCTGTCGATCGTGCAGATGCCGGCCGGTGTGCCCGTGGCCACGGTCTCCGTCGCCGGTGCCCGCAATGCCGGGCTGCTCGCGGCCCGCATCCTCGCCACGCACGACGAGGACCTGCTGCACCGCATGCGCGACTTCCAGCACGACCTGAACGAGCAGGCCACCGAGAAGGGCAAGCGGCTGCGCTCCAAGGTCGAGGGCGCCGGCGGCTTCGGCTTCGGGAAGTGAGCGCCGTGACGAACCTGGACGAGGCCCGCGCCCTGCTGCGCGAGTTCCCCGTGGTCGACGGCCACAACGACCTGCCCTGGGCGCTGCGCGAGAAGGCGGGTTACGACCTGGACCGCCTGGACATCGCGGGCCACCAGCACGGGCATCTGCACACCGACATCCCCCGGCTGCGCGCGGGCGGCGTCGGCGCCCAGTACTGGTCGGTGTACGTGCCGGCCGAGCAGCCGGACCCGGTCGCCGCCACGCTGGAACAGATCGACTGCGTACGGCAGTTGCTCGACCGCTACCAGGCGGACCTGGCGCCCGCGCTGACCGCCGCCGACATGGAGGCGGCACGCGGTGAGGGCCGTATCGCCTCCCTGATGGGCGCCGAGGGCGGCCACTCCATCGCCAACTCGCTGGGCACCCTGCGCGGTCTGTACGCGCTCGGCGTGCGCTACATGACGCTCACCCACAACTCCAATGTGGACTGGGCGGACTCGGCGACCGACACCCCGAGGGCGAACGGCCTGACCGCGTTCGGCCGCGAGGTGGTCCGCGAGATGAACCGGCTCGGCATGCTGGTCGACCTCTCGCACGTGGCGCCGTCCACGATGCGCGACGCGCTGGACGCGAGCACCGCCCCGGTGGTCTTCTCGCACTCCTCGGCCCGCGCGGTCTGCGACCACCCCCGCAACATCCCGGACGACGTCCTGGAGCGGCTGCCCGCCAACGGCGGTGTCGCGATGGTGACGTTCGTGCCGAAGTTCGTGCTCCAGGCGGCCGTGGACTGGACGGCCGAGGCCGACGAGAACATGCGCGCCCACGGCCTGCACCACCTGGACACCACCGCCGAGGCGATGAAGGTGCACCGCGCCTTCGAGGAGCGCACCCCGCGCCCGATCGCCACGGTGCCGGTGATCGCCGACCATCTGGACCACATGCGCGAGGTCGCCGGCATCGACCACCTCGGCATCGGCGGCGACTACGACGGTACGGCCTTCACCCCGGACGGACTGAACGACGTCTCCGGCTACCCGAACCTCCTGGCCGAGCTGCTGGACCGCGGCTGGTCCAAGGCGGACCTCGCCAAGCTCACCTGGCAGAACTCGGTACGGGTGCTGGGCGCGGCGGAGGACGTGGCCCGCGACCTCCGGTCGAAGCAGGCGCCGTCCAACGCGACGATCGAGTCGCTGGACGGCTGACGCGCGGGACGACAGGAGAGGGGCGGGGCGGCCGATCGGCCACCCCGCCCCTTCGTCGTACGGCACGTACGGCGGGTGCGGCGGGTGCGCCCTACCGGTGTTCGATCCGGCACAGGCAGAACGGATGCCCCGCCGGGTCGGCGTACACCACGAAGTCCTTCTTCTCGCGGTCCTCCTCGTCCAGCGGGCGGGCGCCGAGCGCCAGGACCCGCTCATGGGCCGTGTCCAGCTCCGCCCAGGTGCTGCCCGCGTCGAAGTCCAGATGGAGCTGCTGGCCGTTGTGGTCGGCGCGGGGCCACTCGGGCGGGGTGTGGCCCTCGGCCCGCTGGAAGGCCAGCCGGGGGCCGCCGGGGATCTGGAGCACGACCCAGGTGTCGTCCTCGGCCACGGGCGTGCCCCCGCCCACCGCCGCGTAGAAGGCGGCCAGGGCGTGCGGGTCGGGGCAGTCGAGCACGACGTTGCGGAAATGGGCGACGGACGCCATGTTTTTCCTCCTCGGGGAGACGGTCTCAGCAGGCGCAGAGGCAGAACGGGTGCCCGGCGGGGTCGGCGTACACCCGCCAGGGCCGGCCCGGTTCCCCGGCGTCCAGGAGCGTCGCGCCCAGCTTCAGCACGCCCTCGTGCGCCGCGTCCAGGTCCGCCACGGTCAGGTCCAGGTGGAACTGCTGGCCGTCGCTCCCGGCGCCCGGCCAGCGCGGCGCGCGGTACCCCTCGGCCCGCTGGAAGGCCAGCGCCTGCCCGCCGGGCACCTTCAGGTCCACCCAGCGGCCGTCCTGTTCGCGCTCGGCCGTGCCGCCGAGCACGGCCGCGTAGAAACCGGCCAGCGCGTCGGGATCGGGACAGTCCAGGACCACCACACCGAGCTCGGCGAGAGCCATGACGACCTCCTTCTGTTACCCGTAGAAGCGGGTAACCGGTAACGGTGACGGTGACCTCATACTCCCGGACAAGGGGTAACGTCGCAACCATGAATGAGAGATCGGTGGCTCCCGGGGGTCTGGCCCTGGTGGAGTCCTTGGTCAACACCGTGGACCTGGCGGACGGCGCCGACTCGCTGGACACCGAGGAGGGGCGCGCCCGCCTCGGGATCACCGAAGGAGAGCTCGCCGGGGCGCGGGAGCTGCGGGAGTCGCTGCGCGCCGCCCTGCTCGCCCACGCCGGGCATCCGCCGCACCGGGCCGTCACCCCGCTCGGCGAACTGCTGGCCCGCGCGCCGCTGTACGTCGCGGTGGCCGAGGGGGACGGCTCGGCGGCCCTCGCCCCCGCCGGTGACACCGCCCTGCTCTCCCGGGTCGCCGCCGCCGTCGCCGAGGCGCTGCTGGCGGGCACCTGGATGCGGCTCAAGGCGTGCGAGGCCGTGACCTGCCACTGGGCGTACTACGACCGCAGCCCTGCCGGGCGCGGCCGCTGGTGCTCGATGCGGGTCTGCGGGGCGCGGGAGAAGATGCGGCGGTACCGGGCCAAGGGGGCGTAAAGCGCGGGAAGCCGGGGCCCCGGGGCACAGGGGGCTGGGGCAAAATGCGGAACGGCGCCGGTTCGGCCGACTGAGCCTCGGCCGAACCAGCGCCGTTTCCGTGTGCGCCGAACCAGCGCTGTTTACTCGTGTCCCTCGGGCGTTCGCCCGTCAGGCGGTGGGCCGCCCCATCGCCCGGTACGTCCAGCCCGCCCGGCGCCACAGCTCCGGGTCGAGGGTGTTGCGCCCGTCGAGCAGTACCCGGGCCGCCGCGGCCGCGCCCAGCTCCGCCGGGTCCAGCTCGCGGAACTCGCGCCACTCGGTCAGATGCAGCACGACATCCGCGCCGCGCACGGCGTCCAGGGCCGTCTCGGCGTATCCCAGCGTCGGGAAGACCCGCCGGGCGTTGTCCATGCCCTTCGGGTCGTACACGGTCACCTGGCCGCCCTGGAGGTGTATCTGGCCCGCCACGTTCAGCGCGGGCGAGTCGCGGACGTCGTCCGAGTCGGGCTTGAAGGTGGCGCCGAGCACCGCGACCCGCTTGCCGAGGAAGGAGTCGCCGCCCAGTGCCTCGCGGGCCATCTCCACCATCTGGCCGCGCCGGCGCATGTTGATGGAGTCGATCTCCCGCAGGAAGGTCAGCGCCTGGTCCGCGCCCAGCTCACCGGCGCGGGCCATGAACGCCCTGATGTCCTTGGGCAGGCAGCCGCCGCCGAAACCGATCCCGGCGCGCAGGAACTTGCTGCCGATCCGGTCGTCGTGCCCGATCGCCTCCGCCAGCTTGGCCACGTCGCCGCCGCCCGCCTCGCACACCTCCGCCATCGCGTTGATGAAGGAGATCTTGGTGGCGAGGAAGGAGTTGGCGGCGGTCTTCACCAGCTCGGCGGTCGGGAAGTCGGTGACGACGAGGGGGGTGCCCTCGCCGATCGGCGTCGCGTACACCTCGCGCAGCAGCTTCTCGGCCCGCTCGCCGCGCACCCCGACCACGATCCGGTCCGGGTGCAGGGTGTCCTCGACGGCGAAGCCCTCGCGCAGGAACTCCGGGTTCCAGGCCAGCTCGGCGTCGCCGCCCGCGGGGGAGTGCTCGGCGAGGTAGGCGGCCAGCCGTTCGGCCGAACCGACCGGCACCGTGGACTTGCCGACCACCAGGGCAGGGCCGCGCAGATGCGGGGCGAGGGAGGCGATCGCGGAGTCGACGTACGACATGTCGCAGGCGTACTCGCCGTGCTTCTGCGGGGTGTTCACACACACGAAGTGCACATCGCCGAAGGCGCCGACCTCGGCCCAGTCGGTGGTGAAGCGCAGCCGCCCGGTCGACCCCTCGATCCCGGCCACATGCCGGCGCAGCAGCTCTTCGAGCCCCGGCTCGTACATCGGGGTCTCGCCGCGCTCCAGCATGGCGATCTTCTCGGGTACGACATCCAGGCCCAGCACCTCGAATCCCAGCTCGGCCATGGCCGCGGCGTGGGTGGCGCCGAGATACCCGGTGCCGATCACGGTGATCTTCAGGCTCATGGACGCGCTCCAGCTCGGGGATTCTCTCGTGCGGGCCCGAGCATAGCCGGGCCGCTCGGGGGGCAACTTTCCCGCTGTCGCCAACCTCACGTAGGCGACTCGGGGCCAGGGCTCTAAAATTTGAGTTACTTAACGGTAATTAGCGTTTGTAATGTCCGTGATGCGTCATCATCACTGCGTCTTTGGAGCGTGAGAGACCTTGGCCGGATCGGCTGACTTCGACCTGTACCGCCCGTCCGAGGAGCACGACATGCTCCGCGACGCCGTCCGCTCCCTGGTCGAGGCGAAGATCGCGCCGTACGCCGCCGCGGTGGACGAGGAGGCCCGCTTCCCGCAGGAGGCCCTCGACGCCCTGGTGGCCAACGACATGCACGCCGTGCACGTCCCGGAGGAGTACGGCGGCGCCGGCGCCGACGCGCTCGCCACGGTCATCGTGATCGAGGAGGTGGCCCGCGCCTGCGTGTCCTCCTCCCTGATCCCCGCGGTGAACAAGCTGGGCTCGCTTCCGGTGATCCTCTCCGGCTCCGAGGAGCTGAAGAAGAAGTACCTGGGCCCGCTGGCCAAGGGCGACGCGATGTTCTCGTACTGCCTCTCCGAGCCGGACGCGGGTTCGGACGCGGCCGGTATGAAGACCAAGGCGGTCCGCGACGGCGACCACTGGATCCTCAACGGCGTCAAGCGCTGGATCACCAACGCGGGCGTCTCCGAGTACTACACGGTCATGGCCGTCACCGACCCGACCAAGCGCTCCAAGGGCATCTCCGCCTTCGTGGTCGAGAAGTCGGACGAGGGCGTCTCCTTCGGCGCCCCCGAGAAGAAGCTCGGCATCAAGGGCTCCCCGACCCGCGAGGTCTACTTCGACAACGTCCGCATCCCCGCCGACCGCATGATCGGCGAGGAGGGCACGGGCTTCATGACGGCGATGAAGACCCTGGACCACACCCGCATCACCATCGCCGCCCAGGCGCTCGGTGTCGCGCAGGGCGCCCTCGACTACGCCAAGGGCTATGTCCAGGAGCGCAAGCAGTTCGGCAAGGCGATCGCCGACTTCCAGGGCATCCAGTTCATGCTCGCGGACATGGCGATGAAGATCTCCGCCGCCCGCGCCCTCACCTACCAGGCCGCCGCCGCCTCCGAGCGCGGCGACGCCGACCTCACCTACCTGGGCGCCGCCGCCAAGTGCTTCGCCTCGGACGTCGCCATGGAGGTCACCACCGACGCCGTCCAGCTCCTCGGCGGCTACGGCTACACCCGCGACTACCCGGTCGAGCGCATGATGCGCGACGCCAAGATCACCCAGATCTACGAGGGCACCAACCAGGTCCAGCGCATCGTCATGGCGCGCAACCTGCCGTAGCCCGTCAGCGGTACCGGAAGGCGTCCCGCGGGGCGCCTTCCGTGCGTTCGGGGGGCCTTACGACCGGTCGGTCACATGCGGGGGCGGGCCGGGCGACGTAGGACGGAAGCACACGGGACCCGCTCCCGGGTCCCCCTGCTCCGAGGAGGAGCCATGGCCCAGCCCGGAACGACGATGCCCGCCATGACCAAGCAGATGCAGGACTGCATCGAGGCCTGCATGAACTGCCACAGCATCTGCGAGGAGACCATGAGCTCCTGCATGCAGCAGGGCGGGCAGGCGCAGATGCAGATCATGCGCGCGCTCATGGACTGCTCCGAGACGACCCGGATGTGCGCCGACATGATGATGCGCCGCTCGCCCATGGCGGGCGAGATGTGCGCGATGTGCGCCAAGGCGTGCGACATGGCCGCCGAGGCGTGTATGTCCATGCCGGACGACAAGCAGCTGATGCGCTGCGCGGACGCGTGTCGCAAGTGTGCCGAGATGTGCCGCGCGATGACCGGCGCCCGGATGTGACCTGAGCACCGCGACCTCGTTCAAGGGCGCCCGCGGGGGTGCCCTTGAACAGGTGCCGCCCGCTGCGGCAGGGTGCTCGCATGATCACTTCCGGGGCGACCGCGGCCTTCGACGCCGCCGAGCGGGCCATGTGGGCGGGACGGGCACGGGCGTACGAGGCGAGCTTCGGTCGGCTGTGCGCCCACCCGGTGCCGCGGCTGCTGGACGCGGCGCGGGTCGCGGCCGGCACCAAGGTGCTGGACGTCGGCACCGGCACCGGCACCGCCGCCCGCGCGGCACGGGAGCGGGACGCGCGGGTACGGGCCGTGGACGCCGACCCGGACATGGTGGCGCGGGCCCGGCTGCACGGCATCGCCGCCGAGGTCGCCGTACTGCCCGAACTGCCCTTCCCGGACGGAGAGTTCGACGCCGTCGTCGGCAACTTCGTGCTCAACCACGTCGGCCGCCCGCGCGCCGCCCTCACCGAGCTGCGCCGCGTGCTGCGCCCCGGCGGCCGGATCGCGCTGACCCTGTGGAGCGCCCGGCGCGGCGCTGGCCAGGACCTGCTGGGCCGGGCCTTCACCGCGGGCGGCGCCGTACCGCCCGCGTATCTGCCCCGCCTCGACCCCGCCGAGGACTTCCCCCGCACCCCCGACGGACTGGCCGCGCTGCTCGCCGAGGCCGGGTTCGACGCGCCCCGGGCCGCCGAGCTGGAGTGGGACCACCGGGCCGGTGCCGAGGAGTGGTGGGGCGGGGCCGCGGGCGGGATCGCCACCGTCGGGCTGGTCCTCGGCGCGCAGGACGCCGGGACCGTCGTACGGATCCGGGCGGAGTACGACCGGCTGTGCGCGGAGTTCGCCCGGGACGGCGAGGGGCGGCTGGCCCTGCCGCACGTGGCGCTGCTCGCCCGTGCGACGGCCCGGCCGCCCCTGTCGCGCCGTCCCGGCTAGTTTCCGGCGACCGTGACCTTCTGGTCGTTGTTCAGCTCGTTCACCAGCGTCTTGACCTTCGCCTTGTCCCAGACGAGGTTGCCGCCGGTGGAGCCGGAGATGGGCATGTTCATGGAGGTGCCGTCACCGCCGTTGACGCCCTTCATGGCCCAGAACATCGAGGCCAGGCTCCACAGGGACATGTCCTTGTCCACGATCAGCGAGTCCAGGCCCGCGCCCATGGTCGGGTAGAACTTGAACGGGTTCAGCACGGTCGAGGGCGTCGCCACCTCATGGGCCAGGGCGGCCAGGAACTTCTGCTGGTTCTTGGTCCGCTGGAGGTCGGAGGCGGCGAAGGCGTGCCGGGTGCGCACGAAGGCGAGCGCCTGCTGGCCGTTGAGGGTCTGCTCGCCGGCCTGGAAGTCGGCGCCGGACCACTTGTCCTTGAAGCCCTTGTCGATGTTGATCCGCACCCCGCCGACCGCGTCCACGATGTTCGCGAAGCCCTGGAAGCCGATCTCCACGTAGTGGTCGATGTGCAGCCCGGTGTTGTACTCGATCGTGCGCACCAGCAGCGTCGGCCCGTCCTCCGCGTAGGCCGCGTTCAGCTTCTCCTGGCGGCCCGTGGCGGGGTAGACCTTCCCGGACGTCGAGCCCTTGTACGACGGGATCTCCACGTTCGAGTCACGCGGCAGCGAGATGAGCGTGTCGCCGCTGTCGCCGACGTGCAGGATCATCATCGAGTCCGTGCGCTTGCCCTCGGCGGCGCCGGTGTGCAGCTTCTTCTCGTCCGCCTTGGTCATGCCCTCGCGGCTGTCCGAACCGACGATCAGATAGTTGGTGCCGGACCCCGACTGCGGCCGGTCGATCACCTTGGAGAGGTCGACCTCGCGGCGCAGCTTGGAGTCGGCCCAGAAGTACGTCGCGACCGAGGTGACGATCAACACGGTCACCAGCGTGATCGCGGTCCACTTGATCCGCCGCCGCCAGTTCGGCGCGGGTCTCTGTCCGGGCCCCGGCGTCCCACCGGGGCCGTGGCCGCCGGGGTTCCCGTAGACCTGTCCGGTGTTGTAACCGCTGTCGTACGCGTCGTCATAGCCGCCGTTCGCGTACGACGGCTGCTGCGGAACGCCGGCCCCGTACTGCGGTGCCGCCGGGCCGCGCCGCACCTGCCGCATCGCGCGGGCGCCTTCGGGCTGCGCGCCGCCACTGCCGCGTCCGTAGCGGGGGCCCCGATCGTCGTCGGACCATGCCTCGGGCCAGTCATTCATGCGGACCAGTGTGCAGGGCTCCGCCGTATGGCTTACAAGGCCTGTCGGAAAATAAGGGCGGCGCTGTTGCGAAGCTGACACAAATTCCGCGAATGCGGCTTCGGCATAAGGTAGAGGGCATGACAGACCAGGCCACGGAGCCGGAAGCAGTGGAACCGGACATCCCGGGCAAACCCACGTCCGCCTCGCGCACCACGCTCAGCCACATCATGACCCACAACGACACCAACCTGCTGGGTACGGTGCACGGCGGGGTGATCATGAAGCTGGTGGACGACGCGGCGGGCGCCGTGGCCGGCCGGCACTCCGGCGGCCCCGCCGTCACCGCGTCCATGGACGAGATGGCCTTCCTCGAACCGGTCCGCGTCGGTGACCTGGTCCATGTGAAGGCGCAGGTCAACTGGACCGGCCGGACCTCCATGGAGGTCGGCGTACGGGTCCTCGCCGAGCGCTGGAACGAGTCCGACCCGCCCACCCAGGTCGGCTCGGCCTATCTGGTCTTCGCGGCCGTGGACGCCGACGGCAAGCCCCGCCAGGTCCCCCCGGTGATACCGGAGACCGACCGCGACCGCCGCCGCTACCAGGAGGCGCAGATCCGCCGCACCCACCGGCTGGCCCGCCGCCGCGCCATCCGCGAGCTGCGCGAGCAGCGGGTGGCGGAGGGGTTCCACGACTAGGCGGTTCGAGAGGTGCCCCGGGCGGCGTCCGCTCAGGCGTCCCCGGAGCACACCACCTCGTTGCCGCGCACCACACTCGCGCTGCCCTGGTCCTGATGCCCCGGGTCCTCGAAGCGCACGGCCCGTACGCCCTTGAAGCCGGCGCCCGCGGTCACCTTCAGCACCGGCCCCTGGCCCGGGGCCGCGCGCAGCTCACTGCCCGGCAGGGCCGCGGCCAGGGTGTGCGCGGAGCGGTCCCAGCGGGGGTCGTACGTGATGACGGTGGCCGGCAGCCGGGCGGGCGCGGTCACCGGCTCATGGGTGGTGGCGAAGCCGGTCGCCGCCAGCTCGGTGTCGATCCGCTTGGCGAGCCCGGTCGTGCCGGTGCCGTTCGCCACCTGGACCCGGATGCCCCGGGGGTCCGTCTCGACGGGCGTCGCGGCGGGTGCGGAGTGCGGACGGGCCTTGGTGAGCGGCTTGTCGTCGCGCAGCGCCTGGAACAGCTGGGCGGAGCGGGCCGGGTCCCACTTCAGGGTCGAGCCGATGCCCTTGACCGGGAAGTCCATCTGCCCGATGGGGACGGTCGTGAACTCGGAGGACGAGGGCGAGAAGTTCCGCATCGCCCGCCCGAGGTCCAGCAGCTCATCGGTGCCGAAGCCGGTGTCGGCGCGCACCGAGCCGAGCACCGCCCGGGTCACATCGCGAAAGCGCATCGGGTTCAGCAGCACGCCCGAGGACGTCGCCCGCTCGATCAGCGCGGCCAGGAAGCGCTGCTGCCGCTTCATCCGGCCCAGGTCGCTGGCGCCGTCCAGGTGCCGTGAGCGCACGTACTGGAGGGCCTGCCCGCCGAGCAGGGTGTGGGTGCCGGGGGTGAGGTCGAGCCCGCTGTAGCTGTCCTTCAGCGGCGTCGCCGTACAGATCCGGACCCCGCCGAGGACGTCCACGGTCTTCATGAAGCTGGTGAAGTCGACCTCCAGATAGTGGTCGATCTTCACCCGGGTCATGTTCTCGACCGTGCGCACGGTCAGCTGGGGGCCGCCCTCGGCGTAGGCCGCGTTCAGCTTCAGCGGATGCGCGCCGAGCTGCCGGCCGGTGGTCTGGTCCCGGTGCGCCGGGACCTCGGCGAAGGAGTCCCGCGGCAGGCTCACCACGGTGGCCCGCTCCCGGTCCTCCGAGATGTGCACGATCATCATCGTGTCGGTGCAGTGGCAGGGCTGTCCGCCCAGGTGGAAGGCGCGCCGCTGCCGCTCGGTGATCTTGTCCCGGCCGTCGGTGCCGACCAGCAGGATGTTCATCCCGTGGCCCGCCTGCGGCCGGTTCTTCATGTCCTTGAAGGCGTCGACCCGGGCGATCCCGGCGTCCAGGCTGGTGACCACCGCATGGCCGATGCCCGCGGAGGCGAGCACCACCACCGACAGCGTGGTCATCGCCCGCATGGCCCAGCGCGGCCGCCGCCGTCGGCGCAGGGGCCGCACCGGCCGCTCGGGCGGGGGCGGCAGCCGGCGGGGCGGCTGCGGGCGGCGCTGGGGTCGCGCCGGGGACCGGGGCGGGCTGGCCAAGGGACACCTCCGGACGAGGCCGTACGTGGGATCCGTGAGCACAGTAGGCCGATACGATCTCCATCCCGCGTCAGAGCCCCGGCGGCGCGCACCGGTGTCCCCCGTTCGCGGTAACGTGAGGCCCCTATGAACGCCAAGCCCGACGTGCGGTTCCCCGCTGTATCCGTGATCATGCCCGTCCTCAACGAGGAACGGCATCTGCGCGGAGCCGTCCAAGCGATCCTCGCGCAGGAGTACGGCGGCGACATGGAGGTCGTGATCGCCCTCGGTCCGTCCACGGACCGCACGGACGAGATCGCCGCCGAGCTCGTGGCCGAAGACCCCCGCGTCCACACCGTGCCGAACCCGACCGGCCGCACCCCCGCCGCGCTGAACGCGGCGATCAAGGCCTCCCGGCATCCGATCGTGGTCCGTGTCGACGGCCACGGCATCCTCTCGCCCAACTACATCGAGACCGCCGTACGGCTCCTCGCGGAGACCGGCGCGCAGAACGTCGGCGGCCTCATGCACGCCGAGGGCGAGAACGACTGGGAGCACGCGGTCGCCGCCGCGATGACCTCCAAGATCGGTGTCGGCAACGCGGCCTTCCACACCGGCGGCGACGCGGCCCCCGCCGAGACGGTCTACCTCGGTGTCTTCCGCCGCGAGGCGCTGGAGCAGCAGGGCGGCTACAACGAGGAGTTCATCCGCGCCCAGGACTGGGAGCTGAACTTCCGCATCCGCGAGGCGGGCGGCCTGATCTGGTTCTCACCGGAGCTGAAGGTGTCGTACCGCCCCCGGCCCTCGGTGCGGGCGCTGGCCAAGCAGTACAAGGACTACGGCCGCTGGCGCCATGTCGTCGCCCGCTACCACTCCGGCTCCATCAACCTGCGCTACCTCGCCCCGCCGACCGCGGTCTGCGCGATAGCCGCGGGCATCGTGGTCGGCGCGGCCCTGACCCCCTGGGGCCTGGTGATCCCCGGCGGCTACCTCGCCGCGATCGCCACCGGCTCCCTGCCCGCGGGCAAGGGCCTGCCCCTCAAGGCCCGCCTCCAGATCCCCGTGGCCCTCGCCACCATGCACATGTCCTGGGGCTGGGGCTTCCTGACCAGCCCGAAGTCCCTGGCGAAGCGGGTCATCGCGTCGCGCCGCCCGGCGGTGCAGAGCGCCTGACGGCCCGAGACGTCCGCACCGAACGAGGCGGGGCCCCTCCGCGATGGAGGGGCCCCGCCTCGTTCACCACCGGTACGGCGTTCACCACCGGTACGGCCCGTACACCTCCATGCAGCCGCCCTTGTCCGCGCCGTTGATGGCGTCGGCGTTGGACGGGACGTCGCCCGCCTTCGGCTTGGACTGCTTCGGGAAGGCCGTGCCGGTGCGCCAGTCGGCGCCGAGCAGCAGGGTGACGCCGGAGACCGACGTGGTCTGCTTCACCGCGGTCGCCGGCAGGCCCAGTGCCTTGGCCACGCCCTGGGCGTCGCCCTGGAGATCGGCGCTGGGGTACTCGACGACCGTCTTGTCCTGCGGCGGCGGGGGCGCGGTGTCGGCCACCGCCCTGCTGTAGCCCGCGCTCACGAGCGTCTCGGCGATGGTGCGGGCCCGGCCGGGGACCGCCGCCTGGGAGGAGGAACCGGTGCCGTTCTGGACGAGGACGCCGAGCCCGGCCGGATCGGTGGAGGGCGACTTCGTCGGCTGCGGCTTGGCCGCCTGCTTGGCGTCCGAGGACCCGCCGTTCTTGTCGAGCGGGATGTCGTCCCGGAGCATCTCCCAGAGCTTGCTCGCGTCGGCCGTGTTCGGGACGACGTGGTTGTCGGGGTCCTTCGGATCCGGGAGGTTGGGCATCGTCACGCTCGTGATGCGGTCCGACGGCACGGACTTCATCTCCATGCCGAGGTCGTAGAGCTTCTTGACCGTGCCGATCTCCTCGGAGACCTTGAGGGAGTTGACGGCCGAGTCGGCCAGGTCCATCAGGCGCCCGGTGTCGGTGAACACGTTCTGCGACTTGAGCGTGCGGAGCATGGAGTTGAGGTACATGTGCTGGGCGCGGGCCCGCAGCGGGTCGCTGCCCCAGGCGTGCCGGGTGCGCAGCCACTGGAGCGCCTGCACGCCCTTGATCTTGTGGGTACCGGCCGTCAGCTTCAGCCCCGAGCCGCCGCGCTGGGCCGCGGTCGGGCGGTCCCAGACGTTCTGCTTCACACAGACGTCGACGCCGCCGACGGCGTCCGCCATCTTCACCACGCCCGCGAAGTCGATCGTCATCCAGTGGTCGATGTAGACCCCGGTGAGGTTCTCCCAGGTGGCCAGCGTGCAGCCGGCGCCGCCCCGGCCGAGGGTGGTGTTGATGATGTCGTTGGTCGCCGGATAGACCTTGCCGGTGTCCGGATCCGTGCACTTGGGGATGTCGACGCGCGTGTCGCGTGGGATGCTCACCATCGCGGCGCTCTTGCGGTCGGCGGATATGTGGATGAGCATCTGCACATCCCCGAGCGGGGGATCGCCGACGCTGCTCTTGCTGCCGCCGAGCTTCAGGTTCTCCGCCGAGTTACGGCTGTCCGAGCCGACCAGCAGGATGTTCAGCGGGGTCTGTCCGGCCGCGTTCGGGGCGGTCTTCTGCGCCTTGGCGTCACCGCTGCTGCGCTCGCCCTTGCGAATGCTGTCGTTCAGGTGCTCGTAATAGAGATAACCGGCGCCCGCCGTACCGAGTATGACCACCGCGAGGATCGTCGCCGACCAGCGCAGCGCGCGCCGCCGGCGCCGCCGACCGGTCGTGGACCCCCCGGAACCGCCCGAGCCCTTGGAGCCCGAGCCCCCCTTGCGCCGTCCGCCGCCGTGCCGTCCGGCCCCGGCCTCCGGGTCCGTCGTCCGCGGGTTGAGCGCCATCGTGTCATCCACGCCGGCCGCGTCACCTTGCACTTCGCTCTGCGCCACTCTCCCTGCCCTCCCCGCCCTTTTGCGCCATGCGACGGGCCCGTCCCGCGCCGAGTAGTTAGACGCACGACGGGCCCGCAGGGTTACCTATGAGGCGCACTTAACCTCGTTGGCCGTTGACTTGTCGACCTTCGGTGCCGTGTCCGGGGCGGCGATCGGCGTGCCCGCGGCCTTGAAGTCCTTGCCCAGGGTCAGGGTCATCGCGGGCAGTCCCTGGGAGTTGACGACGCTCGAACCCGGCTTGAGCGCCGAGCCGGGCAGCCCCATCAGGGCGGCCAGCTCCCGGGCCTGCGCGGCCTGGTCGGGCGCGTACTCCAGGGTGGTCTTCTGCAGCCCGGCCGGCGCGTTGCCCGCGTTCTCCGACTTGAGCACGCCCTCGGTGTTCTGGAGCCAGTCGAGGACCGCCTGCGCGCTGCCCGGTGCCGCCTCGCTGTTGAGGATGCGCACGCGTACGTCACCGGGCGCGGACTTGGTGCCCTTGAGCCGGGCGGCCTGCGCGTCCTTGGCGGCCTTCTGCTTGCGCTTGACGTCGGTGAAGGAGACGTCGTTCTGTATCGCCTGGAAGACCGACGGCGCCGCCGACTGGTTGAGGACGACCGTCGCGTGGACCTTCTCGGCGGGGTTGTCCACCACCGGCACCGTGGTGAAGGTGATGTTCTTCGGCGGCACCTTCTTGAGCTCCAGCGCCATGTCCTTCAGCGTGTTGATGCTCTTTATGCCGGTGTCGACGGTCAGCGCCTTGGTGGCCGCCTCCGCGAGGTCCATCAGCTTCGAGGGGTCGCTCAGGGTGTCACCGGAGGACATCTTGCGCATCAGCGAGCCCAGGAACTGCTGCTGCACCTTGATCCGGTCCAGGTCGCCCTGGTTGCCGAAGCTGTGCCGGGTGCGCACGAAGGCGAGGGCCTGCTCGCCCTCCACCACCGACTTGCCCGCCGGCAGCTTCAGATGGGACTCCTTGTCGTCCACCGGGTGCGCGACACACACCTCGACCCCGCCGACCGCGCTGGTCAGCGTCTTCACCGCGTTGAAGTCGGCCATCATGAAGTGGTCGACATGTATGCCGGTGACCTCTTCGACGGTGCGCATGGTGCAGCCCGGGTCGCGGCCGTCCTGGCCGAGGCTGGTGTTGAAGCGCACATTGTCGGTGCCCTGGACCACCTTGGTCGAGCCGTCCGGCTGCTTGGTCGGGCAGTCCGGCACATTCACGATCAGGTCGCGCGGGATGCTCAGCGCGGTCGCGTTGGTCCGGTCCTTGGAGACGTGCAGCAGGATGTTGGTGTCCGCGTGCCCGACGCTGCCGGAGTCGCCGTAGCCCTCGTTGCCCTTGCCGGTGCGCTTGTCGGTACCGATGATCAGCAGGTTGAAGGCCTCGTCCTTGCTGAAGCCCTTGGAACCGGCGTCCCCGACATCGGTGGAACTGATGTTGCCCTCAAGGTGCTTGAGGTACAGATACCCGGCGGCGCCGACCGCGACCAGCGCGAAGGCCGTGCCGCCGGCGGTCCACGCCAGCACCTTCTTCGCCTTCGACTTCTTCTTCACCGGCCGGCGGCCCCGCCGTCCCGGCGCGCCCTCGGGCTCGGTGGTACGACGCCGGGAGCTCCGCGGCGGCGGCACGTCACCGGCGCGCGCCTTGTCCCCGGCGCGGGAGCCGTCCCGGGTACGGCCCCCCTCCTGGGTGCGCGTCCCGCCCCCCTCGGGCCCGCCGTCCTGCGCGGGCACCTTGCTCATCTCACGGGTCTCACCGGGCGCCATGTCATTGCGCCGGCGGCGCCGGGTGCCACCGCCGTCCTGGGCGGACGGCTTGCGCGGACCGGGAACCGATTGCGTTCCGGAAGGAGGCAGTCGCAGTTCGTATTCGCCGGTGTTCGGATTGAGCACCCACTGGTCTGCGGGATCGATGTTGTCCGCCCGCCCACGGCCTTGCGCGTCCACGGTTGTCCGAATCCTCCGTCGGGGCCACGCGGCGCCTTCCCCCTCAAAGGCGCTCGGGTCTCGGTGAAACAGTGCACGACCCCAGGTCGGACCTCGTGGCCGGGTGCACCGGAGCGCTCACACTATCCGCCCAGTTCAGCGTCTAGGGACGCCGGTGACAAATCCGTCGTCCCTACAACTGGGCAATCCGCCTCATTTTCTGAACGGAAGTCGGCGGCCTTGGCGAACGCCTTACGCGCAACCGTGTTCGGCGGCCGTGTTCCCGGTGTAGGTGGGCGCGGGAGAAGGGCCGCCGTTTGTGCCCTTTTGCGGTGCCGGCGGCTTCTCGGGCGCCTGTCCTTCCACCACCACCGGCTGGTCCGCGCGCAGCCGCTTGAAGAGCTTCTCGGCCTCGGGCTCCACGAGTTGGTCGCGGTTGGCGTCGTAGACGTACTGCTCTCTCGGCACCGTCAGGAATTGCATATGCCGGGTGGGAATGTCGCGCAGCGTTCGCACCAATCGGTACAGATCACCCAGATTCGCCAGTCCGGGATCGGTGGTGAGAGAGGAAGTCGCCGCGTCCAGTACGGCGTACAGCCGCAAGGGGTTCAGCAGTACGTCATTGCCGCGCACCCTGGTGACCAGCGCGCCGAGGAATCGCTGCTGGCGCCGCATCCGTTCGGTGTCGCTGCCGTCGCCCAGCGACTCGCGGGCCCGTACATAGCCCAGGGCCTGCTCCCCGTCGAGCGTGACCTCGCCCGCGGGCAGCCTGAGCTTCGCCGCCTTGTCGTCGACGGGCTCCTTCAGACAGACCCGCACCCCGTCGACGGCGTCCACCATGTCCTTGAACCCGCTGAAGTCCACGACCATGTGATGGTCGACGCGGATGTCCGTCAGCTTCTCGACGGTACGGACCGTGCACGCCGAACCACCCAGCTCGAAGGCGTGGTTGAACATCGCGAACACCGGCCGGCCCCGGGTGCCGTCGTCCTGGAGGCAGCCCGGGATGTCCACCATCAGGTCCCGGGGGACGGACACGGCGGTGGCGCCGCGCCCGTCCGCCGCCAGATGCAGCAGGATCGTCGTGTCCGACCGCTGGCTGCCCAGGTCCCGCCCGTAGCGGGCGTTGCCGCTCCCGGCCCGGCTGTCGGACCCGATCAGCAGGATGTTCCGGGCCCCGGGCGCCAGGACCGCGGGCCGCTCGCGCGCGTACCGGTCGAGCTCGGCGGCCGCCGCGTCATCGGGCCGGATATTGGCACTGAGCCGGGCGTACGCCGTCCACCCCGCCCCGACGGCCGCCGCCACCAGGACCACCGCCCCGAGCCCGGCCCCCTTGGCCCACCGCCGCCGTCGCCGCCGCGCCAGCCCCGCCCCGGACGCGGACGAACCGTCGGCGGGGGGAGGGGAGTCGGTCACGGTGTCAGGCCCCATGGTCGTAGGAGGTGTCCCTACGACCATGGGGCGCGGGCCGGGAGGAGGCGCCCTGTACTACTCCAAGAGGGGGGCCGGGCCTGCCGGATCAGGCGGGGTTCACCGCCGTACCGCCGTCACCTTCTCGCTCTCGATCCGCTTCGCCAGCGCGTCCTCGGCCAGGCGCTCCAGATTCCGGCAGAGCACCACGGATCCCCCGCTGGCCAGCGGCGCGAACAACCCCGCACTGAGCCCCTCCCAGGTGTCGTACGACAACCCGGACAGCAGCCGCGAGCCGGGCCCCGTCAGGTCCAGCCCGGCCGAGTCGGCGAGGGCCTTCTGCACGACCTCGGCCCCGCTGAACTCCGCGCCGGCCACGATCAGCGCCGCCTCCCCGCCGTACGGCGAGGTGAACCTGTCGCCCTGGCCCGGCACCTCCACGGCGTAGTCGAGGAACCCCTGCGGCGGCTGCGGGAACCGTCCGCCGAGCGGCCGCAGGGCCAGCGCGACCCGCTCGCCCCGGCACGCCCGCGCCGCCTCCAGCGCGTCCGGCCCGCTGACCACCACATCGGCCGCCGCCGGATCCCCGGCCACGTCCGCGACCGCGCCCACCGAGGCGCAGGCCAGCAGCCACACTGCCGTCTGCCAGTGCGCGGGCAGCAGCAGCGCGACCCGGTCGCCGGGTTCCACGGAGAGGTCGCCCTCAAGGAGGTTCGCGGTCTTGGCCACCCAGTTGGCGAAGGTGGCGACCGAGAGTTCGACGCGTTCGCCCGTGGCATCGTCGTAGAAGGTCACCAGCGGGCGGCCGGGATCCGCGGCGAGAGCGGAAGTCAGCAGGTCGGCGGGGGTGCGATCGGTGGCGTTCACCCGCCACAGGGTACGCGCGCGGGGGCGTGCGACGGGGGCGCGTCTCTCACTGATCTCACACCCGTCTCATGGCGAACCGCGTGGCCGTCACGGCCTCCGTCGCTACGGTCTGCATACACTGACCGGCCGATACGAGTAGAACGAGTTACTTCGGCCGGTCCCGGCAGGAAGCAGAGACGACAGGTGACAGAAGCGATCCTCCTGGTCGGCGGCAAAGGCACCCGGCTGCGTCCGCTCACCGTGCACACGCCCAAGCCCATGGTCAGGGCCGCGGGCGTGCCGTTCCTCACCCACCAGCTGGCGCGGGCGAGAGCGGCGGGCGTCGAGCACATCGTCCTTGCCACCAGCTATCTGGCCGAGGTCTTCGAGCCGTACTTCGGCGACGGCTCGGCGCTCGGCCTCCACCTTGAGTACGTCACCGAGGAGGAGCCCCTCGGCACGGGCGGGGCGATCCGCAATGTCGCCTCGCGGCTGCACTCCGGGCCCGACGAGCCGGTGCTGATCTTCAACGGCGACATCCTGACCGGCCTGGACATCCGGGCCCTCGTCGACACCCACGAGTCGACGGGCGCGGACGTCTCGCTGCATCTGACGAAGGTGTCCGACCCGCGGGCCTACGGCCTGGTGCCCACCGACGGGACGGGCCGGGTACTGGCCTTCCTGGAGAAGCCGCAGACGCCCGAGGAGATCGTCACCGACCAGATCAACGCGGGGGCGTACGTCTTCCGGCGCTCGGTCATCGACGCGATCCCGGCGGGCCGGCCGGTGTCGGTGGAGCGCGAGACGTTCCCCCAGCTGCTCGCGGCCGGGGCGCACCTTCAGGGCATGGTCGACTCCACGTACTGGCTGGACCTCGGCACCCCGGCGGCGTTCGTGCGCGGCTCGGCCGACCTGGTGCTCGGGCGGGCGCCGTCGCCCGCGGTGCCGGGGCGCTGCGGTGACCGGCTGGTGCTGCCGACGGCCCAGGTGGCGCCGGACGCGAAGCTGACCGGGGGCACGGTGGTGGGGGAGGGCGCGTTCGTCGCGGAAGGCGCGCGGGTCTTCGGCTCGACGATCCTGCCGGGCGCGGTCATCGAACCCGGCGCGGTCATCACCGACTCCCTCATCGGCACCCGCGCCCGCGTCGGCACCCGCTCCGTCCTCACCGGCACGGTCATCGGCGACGGCGCGGTCATCGGCCCCGACAACGAGCTCCGCGAGGGGGCGCGGGTGTGGTGCGACGCGCGCATTCCGGCGGGGGCGGTGCGGTTCTCTTCCGACCAGTAGTCCAGCGGGCCGGTGCGACCGTGGCGGGGCGGTGCCCCGGCCCCCTCGGGACCGGGGCGCGGGCGGATCGCCGGGTGCGGTCGCGCCGTGGCTGGTCGCGCAGTTCCCCGCGCCCCTTCGGGGCGCTGGTCGTGCGGCGGAACTCCTCCCCGCCCAGCCCCGGTTCAGAGCAACCCGATGTCCACCCGAGGCATCTTCGGGACGCGCCGGGCCGGGACGAGACCGCTCAGCAGGATCAGCCGGGCGGCACGGTGCCGTTGCCCTGCGTACGGCTCCAGCAGACGCAGCATCTCGGAGTCGTCCGCGTGCCGGTCGCCCGCCAGCGCCCACCCCACGATCCCCGGCAGATGCAGATCCCCGACCGTCACCTCGTCCGCCGCCCCATGGCTGCGCTGCACCACCTCCGCCGACGTCCACACCCCCACCCCCGGCACGACCTCCAGCCGCGCCCGAGCCTCCCCCGGGGGCATGTCCACCGCCTGCTCCATCCGCGCGGCCACCCGCACCGCCCGCAGGATCGTGGACGCACGCTTGTCGTCGACCCCGGCCCTATGCCACTCCCAGGAGGGAATCAACGCCCACGTCCGCGCCGCGGGCATGACGAACATCGGCCGCTCACCGAACCCCGCAGGACCCGGCGCGGGCTCCCCGAACCGCCGCACCAGCAACCGCCACGCCCGGTACGCCTCATCCGTCGTGACCTTCTGCTCCAGCACCGACGGGATCAGCGACTCCAGCACCAGCCCGGTCCGCGCGAGCCGCAACCCCGGCCGCCGATGCCGCGCCATCGCCACCACCCGGTGCCGGGGCACGAACGCCTCCGGATCGTCGCCCGCCCCGAGCAGCGCGGGCAGACCGTCGAGCAGCCACTCGGCCCCCGGCCCCCACGCCTCGCCGAGCACCTCACCGCCGTACGCCCGTACCCGCAGCGTGCCGGGCCCGGCCGGGGTGCGGCAGGCCCGCCACACGGACCCGTCCGCCGTGGCCCGGAACGTCGGATCGGCGGGCCCGCGCCGCAGCGGCCCGAGCACCAGGCCGAGATCGAGCGGCCCCTCGGGCACCCACCGCCGCACCCGCGTGGGCACCGCGGCCTGCCGCGGTATCCCACCCGCACCACTCGCGCCTCCCGTACCGCCCGCGGACACGCCGGCCTGCCCACCGCGCACAGCCGTACGCGTGGGCCGCTGAACGAAACGTCCTGCCACGGATCAGATCCTCGGGTCGCCGGTGCGGCTGAGTGTGGCCGAGTGGCCGAGTGCGGCCGCCGGGGTCGGCGCCGCCGGTGTCGTCCTTCGAGACTAGGCCCCCGTCCCCACTAGCCCCCGCCCCCGTCTCACCGCACCTCGATGAACGCCTCCGCGTCCCGCTCCCCCCGAGGACTCGGCGCCTGGGCCGGATGCCCGATCGCCACCGTGCCCATCGGATCCCACTCCGGGGGCAGCCCGAGCGTGTCGCGCACCACGTCCCGGCAGAACATCGTGGACGACACCCAGGCCGAGCCGAGGCGCTCCCCGGCCAGCGCCACCAGGAAGTTCTGCACGCCCGCGCCCATGGCGACGACGAACATCTCCCGCTCGGCACCGTCGCGCCGCGCGTCCCCGTAGTGGTGCGAGCCGTCCATGACGAGGCACGGCACCGCGAGACAGGGCGCGTCGCGCAGCACCTCGCCGCGCCGGACCCGCTTGGCGATGGACTCCTCGCTCTTGCCGTCCCGGCGCAGATCGGCGATCCAGGCGTCCCGCATCGCGTCCAGCAGTTCGTTCCGAGACTCGGCCGACTCCAGCAGCACGAACCGCCAGGGCGTGGTGTGGTGCGGCGCGGGCGCCGTCACGGCCGCCGCCACCGCCCGCCGTACCGAACCCGGATCCACCGGCTCCTCGGTGAACGCCCTTACGGTGCGCCTCAGGGTCACGGCCTCGCGGACCGCCTCGGAGGTGCCGAGCCGGAACATGTCGTCGGCCGCGGCGCGCACCAGCGCCCGCGCGCCGGTGTCCGACCCGCCGCCTTCTCCCACCACCTGGGACAGGCCCCGCACCACCGCGACCGGCCGCCCCTCGGCCTTGCCCTTGACCAGGTCACCGGCGGCGGCCAGTTCGTCGGCCGTGGCCACCACGGTGGCGCTGAGCGGATTGCCGTGCGCGTCCGTGCCGCCGCGCAGATCGTCCAGCACCCGCACCCCGGCGGCGCCGATCGCCACATCCGTGAGCCCCGCGCGCCAGGGTCGCCCGAAGGTGTCACTGACGATGACCCCGACCTCGACCCCGAGGACATCGCGCAGGCCGTCACGGATCGTCCGGGCGGACGCGTCCGGGTCCTCGGGCAGCAACAGCACGGTCCCGGCCGGGGTGTTGGAGGCGTCGACCCCGGCCGCGGCCATGACCAGGCCCTGCCGGTTCTCCACGATCCGCAGGGTGCCCCGGCGGGCCACCACCCGCACCGTCTCCGCGTCGATCGCGGCCTCCCGGTCGGTGGCCCGGACGATCCGGCCCTCCGCCTTGGACACGATCTTGGAGGTGACGACCACCACGTCCCCGTCGGCCAGGCCGGGCTCGGCGACGGCGATCAGCTTGGCGAGGTCGTCGCCCCGCTGCACCTCGGGCAGCCCGGCCGGCGCCCAGACCTGGAACGCGGGACGCTCCGCGCGGTCCACGCTCACGCGCTCCGCACCTCCTCGGCCAGCGTCAGCGCCTCCCGCGCCATCTGCGCGGTGGCGGCCACGTCGGTCATCATCAGCGGTACGGCACGGCAGCGGATGCCGTCGGCCTCCACGCGCTCGACCACCGCCGCGTCCACGGTGTCGACCAGCCAGCCGTCCAGCAGGCCCGAGCCGTAGTGCTCGGCGACCGCGGCGGCCGTGGACTCCACGCCGACCGCGGCGAGCACCTTGTCGGCCATCCCGCGCACCGGCGCGTCGCCGACGATGGGGGACAGGCCGACCACGGGCACGCCCGCGTCCGCGATGGCCTCCCTGATGCCGGGGACCGCGAGGATCGTGCCGATGGACACGACCGGGTTGGACGGCGGGAAGAGGATGACGTCCGCCTCGGCGATCGCCTCCAGGACGCCGGGGGCCGGCTTGGAGTGCTCGGCGCCGACCGGGACCACGGCCTCGGCGGGCACACCGGCCCGCATCCGCACCCAGTACTCCTGGAAGTGGACCGCCTTGCGCTCGCCGTCGACCTCGACGGCCACATGCGTCTCCACCCGGTCGTCGGTCATCGGGATCAGCTTCACGCCCGGCTTCCACCGCTCGCACAGCGCCGCGGTGACCGCGCTCAGCGGATAGCCGGCGCCGAGCATCTGCGTCCGCACGATGTGCGTGGCGAAGTCACGGTCGCCGAGCCCGAACCACTCGGGGCCGACCCCGTAGGCCGCCAGTTCCTCCTTGAGATGGAAGGTCTCCTCGGACCGCCCCCAGCCCTGCTCCTCGTTGATGCCACCGCCCAGCGTGTACATCACCGTGTCGAGGTCCGGGCAGACCTTCAGCCCGAAGAGGTGGATGTCGTCGCCGGTGTTGCCGATCACCGTGACGTCCGCGTCGGGCGCGGCCTGCCTGAGACCACGCAGGAACCGAGCACCACCGATACCGCCTGCCAGAACCACAATGCGCATGGGAACCAGTCTTGCAGGAGGGTCCGACAACGCGTCAGGCAGTCACCGGACGCGCTGCGCAGGAGGGGGAGGTGTGCGCCCCGGCGTGCGCCGCGGGGTGCATGGGCATCTCGGTAAGACCCGGGTAGTAGATGTGCAGGCTGACCGCCGGTTCCAGCGCGTCATTGACGACCTCGTGGGCGTACCCCGGCGCGAACACGTGTTGTGCGCCGGGCGCGAGCGTCCTGGCACCGCGCCGGGTGTGCTCGGTGAGCGTGCCCTCCAGGACGGTGAGGACGCCGGAGGAGCGGCCGTGATCGTGCCGGCCGGTGCCCTGCCCCGGCACCCAGGACAGCAGCCAGACCTCGTAACCGGGGCCGGTGCGCAGCCGGTGGTACCAGCGGGTCGTGGCGTCGTAGCGGACGAGGTCCGCCCACTGGGCGCGGTCGGCGGCGATGGCGCGGGCCAGTCCGGCGAACTCGGCGACGGTGGCCGGGTGCTCGCGCGGCGGCTGGAGCAGGTGCGGCACTTCGAGCAGGTCGCCGGCGATCTGGAGGTCGTTGTCGCTGTTCATGGGGGTGTGCTGGTTCCTCGGCGGAGAAGAGTGGAAGCCCGGCGGAGGGGGCTGCGAGGGAAGGACGACCGAGCCGCGGAAGGACGAGGCGTCGGCGACAGCCGGAGCGGGGACCCGAAAGAAAGAGGAAGAGTCCGGCTCAACAGCTGGAACAGCGACAACAGCTACAGCGGGCCCGGGCAGCACCGTGGGACCCGGCGGTGCGGGTCGAGGTGGGTACCGAGTTCGCGAGCATGCCCCCTAGGACAACGGTTCACACCAGTGCTGTCAACTCGACGACCGCCATGTGGGACACATTTCACCCCATCCGGGTCAACTGCCGCGTGGGAGGTTTGCTGCTCGGGGGACCGGGACACATGGGGCACATCCGAGCGCGCGACGAGCGGTGCAACGCGATCGAACGTCAGGGCGTCTTCCTTCATGGAGCGGATGCGTGTCGTGCTTTATGCCGATTTGAACACTTTCCGCATGGCCTTGGTTCCGCAGAGTGAATAACGGGCTCAATAGCAGATCTCGGCTTGACTCGCCCGGAGCAGCACACTTGTAATTTCACTCGTGTCGTTCAGCCGAAATCGGTAACGGCGTACGCACGGGGACGCGAAAGACAGACGAGGGGCGCACATGACCGAGCTGGTGCAGCAACTGCTGGTCGACGACGCGGACGAGGAACTCGGCTGGCAGGAGCGCGCACTGTGCGCCCAGACCGACCCCGAGTCCTTCTTCCCCGAGAAGGGCGGCTCCACCAGAGAGGCGAAGAAGGTCTGCCTCGCCTGCGAGGTCCGCTCCGAATGCCTTGAGTACGCCCTCGCCAACGACGAACGCTTCGGCATCTGGGGCGGTCTGTCCGAGCGGGAGCGCCGCCGCCTGAAGAAGGCCGCCGTCTGACCGCGAGCCGGCGCCGCGGGCACCCGGTACATACCCGCGCCATATCCGCGAAAACATCACGAACGGCCCGTGGCCCGTGGGTTATCCACAGGCGGCGGGCCGTCGTCGTGGGCAGCCGATAGTGTGGTCGCTCGTCCGAGACGACCCGCTGCCCCCGCGAGCCCATCGAGGCCCGGGGACCGCAGGTGTCCACCGCAGTCCAGCGAACCGGGGCCCGTACCTCGATGTCCGTGCACAGCCATACGGCAGCCCAAGACCCGGCCGCCGCAGCAGCGTTCGACCCAGCCCGCCAGGCGGCGTTCGACCCGGCCCGCCAAGCTGCGTTCGACCCGGCCCGCCCACCCGAGTTTCCGCGTCATGTCGTCACCGCCGTCCTCGTCTCCCACGACGGCGCGCGCTGGCTGCCCGACGCGCTCGCCGGGCTGCTCGGCCAGGAACGCCCCGTCCAGCACGCGGTGGCCGCCGACACCGGCAGCGCGGACAACTCCGCCCAGCTGCTCGGCGAAGCCCTCGGCGACGCGGGCGTGCTGCACCTCGCCCGCCGCACCGGCTTCGGCCAGGCCGTCGAGGAGGCGAGCCGCACCGTCCCCGTCCTCACCCCGGACGAGCTGCCCTACCTCAAGCGCCCCAGCGGCTGGGACCCGGCCACCCGCACCTGGCGCGACGACGCCTACGACCTCCCCGAACTGCCCTACGGCGAACCGATCCAGTGGCTCTGGCTGCTGCACGACGACTGCGCCCCCGAACCCGGCGCCCTCGCCCAGCTGCTCCGGGTCGTCGAGAACGAACTCGAACTGGGCCGCGACGACGTGGCGATCGTCGGCCCCAAACTCCGCGGCTGGTACGACCGCAGGCAGTTGCTGGAGGTCGGCGTCTCCATCGCCAACTCCGGCCGCCGCTGGACCGGTCTGGACCGCCGCGAACAGGACCAGGGCCAGCACGACCACGTCCGTACCGTGCTGTCCGTCTCCACCGCCGGCATGCTGATCCGCCGCGACGTCTTCGAACAGCTCGGCGGCTTCGACCGCAGGCTGCCCCTGATGCGCGACGACGTGGACCTGTGCTGGCGCGCCCATCTCGCCGGCCACCGCGTCCTGATCGCCCCCGACGCGGTCGTACGACACGCCGAGGCCGCCTCCCGCGAGCGCCGCGCCGTGGACTGCGTGGGCCGCACCGCCGCCTCCCCGCACAAGGTCGACAAGGCCGGTGCCGTCCACACCCTGCTCGCCAACACCCGTACCGCCGCGCTGCCCTGGGTGCTGCTGCGGCTCGTCCTCGGCACCCTGCTGCGCACCGTCGCCTACCTGGTCGGCAAGGTCCCGGGCCAGGCCGTCGACGAGATCCGCGGTCTGCTGGGCACCCTGCTGCGGCCCGAGCGGATCATCGCCGCCCGGCGCCGCCGCGGCACCCCGCAGATCGGCAAGGACGAACTGCGCTCCCTCTTCCCCCCGCCCGGCGCCACCGTCCGCGCCACCGTGGAGCAGTTCGCGGGCAACTTCACCAGCGGCTCCGACACCGACACCACCTCGGCCGGCCGGCACGGCGGCGCCGTGGAGTCCGGGCCCGGCGGCGACGACGCCGACTTCCTGGAGGTCGAGCAGTTCGTCCGCCTCAAGCGGATCGCCCGCAGGCCCGGCCCGGTGCTCTTCCTCGCCCTGCTGGTCATCTCCCTGGTCGCCTGCCGCGCCCTGCTCTCCGGCGGCGCGCTCGGCGGCGGCGCCCTGCTGCCCGCCCCGGCGAGCGCCGGTGAACTGTGGACCTGCTTCGCGGAAGCCTGGCACCCGGTCGGCGCGGGCGGCACCCCCGCCGCACCGCCCTACCTCGCCCTCGTCGCCACCCTGGCCACCCTGCTGTTCGGCTCCGCCGGAGTCGCCGTCACCGTGCTGCTGGTCTGCTCGGTGCCGCTCGCCGGATGCACCGCCTACTTCGCCTCCCGGCCCCTGGTCACCTCCCGGCTGCTGCGCGCCTGGGCGGCCATCGCCTACGCCTTCCTGCCCGCCACCACCGGCGCCCTGGCCGGCGGCCGCATCGGCACCGCCGTGCTCGCCGTACTGCTGCCGCTGATCGCCCGCGCGGGCGTCGCCGCGAGCGGCCTCACCAGCCGCACCGGCGCCCGCGGCAGCTGGCGCGCCACCTGGGCGTACGCACTGCTGCTGACCATCACCACCGCCTTCACCCCGATCGTCTGGCCCATCGCGCTGATCCTCGGCCTCGGCGTGCTCGTGCTGCGCCGCGCCGACCTGATCGCCCACGGCCTGCGCCTGCTCGTGCAGCTCGGCACCCCGCTGCTCCTCCTCGCCCCCTGGTCGCTGACCCTGCTGCCGACCGGCTTCTTCAAGGAAGCGGGCCTGGCCTACGGCGCCTCCTCCGCCTCCGCGCTCGACCTGCTCGGCGCCAGCCCCGGCGGCCCCGGCACCACGAGCGGCCTGCTGCTGCTCGGCATCGTGCTCGCCGCCCTCGCCGCACTGCTGCGTTCCGAACGGCGGTTGGGCATCCACATCGCCTGGGTCGTCGCCCTGATCGGCCTCGTCCTCGCGGTCCTCGCCAACCGGTCCGCCTGGGCCGGACCGGCCACCCTCGTCTACGGCATCGCCCTGCTGGCCGCCGCCGCCCTCGGCGCCGACGGCGCCCGCGCGCGCGTGGCCGAGCAGAGCTTCGGCTGGCGCCAGCCGGTGGCCGCCCTGATCGCGCTCACCGCGGCCGTGGGCCCGCTGCTGCTCGGCGCCGCCTGGATGTTCCGCGGCGCCGACGGCCCCGTGCAGCGCCGCGACCCCGCCCAGGTGCCCGCGTTCGTCGCCGAGGACTCCACCACCGGCGACCGGGCCCGCACCCTCGTCCTGGACAGCGACTCCACCGCGCACGTCAGCTACACCCTGGTGCGCGGCGCCGGCGCCCGCATGGGAGACGCCGAATTCGCCGCCACCGACGGCCAGAACGCCCGCCTGGACAAGATCGTCGCCAACCTGGTCGCGGGCTCCGGCGCCGACCAGGCCGACGAACTCGGCGGCTTCGCGGTGCGCTACGTCCTCGTCCACAAGGGCGCGCCCCGCGACATCACCCGCGTCCTGGACGCCACCCCCGGCCTGGCCCGGCTCAGCCAGCAGAACGGCAACGCCCTGTGGCGCGTCGACCAGGAGGTCTCCCGCGCGGTCATCCTGCCCGCAGGCACCTCCGACTCCGTCGACTCCGGCAGCACCCGGCCGGTCGAGGCCGGACCGGTGGAC
This sequence comes from Streptomyces sp. NPDC093018, assembly GCF_040684035.1. Taxonomy (NCBI): domain Bacteria; kingdom Bacillati; phylum Actinomycetota; class Actinomycetes; order Kitasatosporales; family Streptomycetaceae; genus Streptomyces; species Streptomyces sp. NPDC093018. The sequence continues at coordinate 11,151 of NZ_JBFBFF010000027.1, read as the reverse complement.
ATCCACACCACCGTCCCGTCCGGCGCCGACGGCCGCGTCCTGCGCCTCGCCGACAGCGCCGCCCCCGGCTGGACCGCCACCCTCGACGGCAAGCCGCTCACCCGCACCACCGTCGACGGCTGGGCCCAGGGCTTCCGGCTCCCGTCCACCGGCGGCCGGTTGGACGTCACCTACGACGCGCCCCTCACCCACACCGCCTGGCTGTTCGCGCAGGGCGCGCTCGCCGTCGTGCTGGTCGTCCTCGCCCTGCCGGGCCGCCGCCGCGACGTGGACGACGACCTCCCCGAGGAGGAGCCGCTGCCCGCGGAGATCCCCACGGGCGAGGGCCGCCGCGCCCGCCGCCTGCGCGCCCAGGCCGAGGAGGAGTCCGCCGCGGAAATGCCCGCAGGGGAAGCACCCGTGGGGGAGCCGCCCATGGCACAGATGCCCGCAGGGGAGGTCCCGGAGGCGCTTCCGGCCCCGGCCGGGCCCGAGATCCCGCACCAGCAGCCGTACGACCCCTCCTACGACGAGTCGTACGCCACCCCCTACGGGAACACCCCGTACCCCGGCTACGGCAACGACGCCTACCAGCAGGGCGGCTACGACCAGCAGGCGTACCAGGCCGACCCCTACGGCACGGCCCCGTACGACCCGTACGCCTACGGCGGCACCACCGAGCAGCAGCAACAGCAGCCGTACGACCCGGCGGCTTACCAGCAGCAGCTCTACGACCCGTCGTACGACCCCACCCAGCAGGGCTACGACCCCGCCCAGCACCCCCATGGCACCGGCAGCGAGCACCCCGACGGGAGCCAGCAGTGAACCGCACCACCCTGTCCTTGATCGCCGGCACCACCGCGCTGGCCGCCGTCACCGCGGTCGCCGCGCTGGCCACCCCGTCCGCGTCCGGCGCGCCCGCACCGGGCGCCGCCGCCCAACTGCCCGTGCAGCGCACCGGTCTGCTGTGCCCGGCGCCCAGCGTGTCGGACATCGCGGACACGACGTACACCTCGTTCACACCCGTCACCCAGGGCGCCCCGAGCAGCGGCAAGGCCCAACTCCAGGCCGCCCCCGTGCAGTCGGCGGACGGCACGGACGGCACCCAGCAGAGCAAGGGCAAGGGCAAGAGCGGCAAGAAGACGACCGCCGACCAGCCGGCGCTCACCCCGAAGGCGCCCGGCACCCCGGTCACCGGTGATACCTCCGGCGCCGACACGCCCGCGCTGATCGGCACCGCGGACGGGAAGTTCGCGCCGGGCTGGACCGTCCAGGAGACCACCGAGATCGCCGCCGGTACCGGCCGCGGCCTCCAGGGCGTCACCTGCACGCCCGCGGACACCGAGTTCTGGTTCCCGGGCGCCAGCACCGCCGCGAGCCGCACCGACTACGTCCATCTGACCAACCCGGACGACTCCGCCGCCGTCGTGGACGTGGAGCTGTACGGCAAGAACGGCGCGATCAAGTCGCCGCTGGGGGAGAACCTCACGGTCAAACCGCACAGCAGCGAGCCGGTCCTGCTGTCCACGCTGACCGACGAGCACCAGGACGACCTGACCGTGCATGTCAGCGTGCGCAGCGGGCGGGTCGGCGCGACGGTGCAGGCACTGGACGACAAGTCGGGCGGCGACTGGCTGGCCGCGGCCGCCGACCCGGCCGGCAGCCTGGTGCTGCCCGGCATCCCCAAGGACGCCACCGACGTCCGCCTGATCGCCTTCACACCCGGCGACGCGGACGCGGACCTCAAGATCCGCCTGGCCTCGCCCGACGGCCTGATCACCCCGGCGGGCAATGAGGAACTGCACGTCAAGTCCGGCATGACCACCTCGGCCGACCTCGGCCCGCTCACCCGTGGCGAGGCCGGTTCCCTGGTCCTGACCCCCACCGACCAGTCGGTGCCGGTCGTCGCCGCGCTGCGGGTGGTCCGGGGCAAGGGCGCGAACCAGGAGACGGCGTTCATCCCGGCCACCGCCCCCGTCGGCGCGCGCGCCACCGCGGCCGGCAACAGCGCCAAGAACACCACCCTCGCCCTGACGGCGCCCACCGCCACGGCCAAGGTCAAGGTCACCGCCTCGGCGGGCAGCGACGGCGGCACGGCGGTCAGCAAGACCTACACGATCACGGCCGGCACCACCCAGGACATCGACGCCCCGGTCCCCTCCGGCGCCAAGGGCACCTACGCCCTGACCGTCGAACCCCTCACCACCACCCCCCTCTACGCCTCCCGGACCCTCACCTCCACCGACCCCTCCGGCTTCACCATCCAGACCCTGCCGAACGACAGGGGCCTGGTCTCGGTCCCGAGGACGAGCGAGGACCTCTCGATCCTCCAGAAGTAAGAGGGCGCGCGGGTCAGGGGCACTGCCTCCCCTGACCCGCCCGGTCCGCCCGTCAGGCGAACGTGTCAGGCCGACGTTTCACGCGAACGGACCCTCCAGCGTGAAGCGGTGCAGCCCCCGTGCGAAGGCCTCGGCCTCCCCCGGGGGCCATTCCGACAGGCTCGCCATGATGTGGGCGGCCAGCCGCCCGCGCAGCTCGTCCACGGCCCGCAGCCCCGGCTCGGTGAGGACCAGCAACTGGGCGCGCTGGTCGGTGGGATCGGGCTCACGCCGTACGAGACCGGCGTCCTGCAACCGTGAGGCCCGGCGCGTGACGCCGGAGCGGTCGAGGCCCACCTCGGGCGCCAGCTCGGCCGCGCTGCACGGGCCGATCCGGGCGAGGGCGCTGAGGACGGGGTAGGTCAGCTCGTCCACCGCCTCCCCCATGCCCTCGGTCAGCTTCTGGTGCAGCCGGGTGCGGGTGGTGCGCCGCAGCAGCACGCCCAGGGCGTCCGCGATCTCCTGCCCGACTTCGTTTTCCGTGTGCGATGACTCCATGCCCGAAGAATAGCGTGCGCAACGCACGCATCCGGTGCTACAGTCATGGCGAAGCGTGCGCAGCGCACGCATCTCGGATTCTTTGAGAGGACCTGCCATGACCCGCACCCGTATCGAGGCCGCCCTGACCGACCTGCTCTTCAACGAGGAGCTGACCCTTCAGGAGGCCGCCGACCGCCACTTCGCCCCGGAGTACCGCCAGCGCACGGACGGGGAGTGGGCGGACCGCGGCGAGTTCCTCGACCACATCGCCCACCTGCGCACCCTCGTCGCCGACGGGCACGTCGAGGTCCACGAGGAGCTGACGGACGGCAACCGGTACGCCGACCGGCACACCGCCCACATCACCAAGAAGGACGGCACGACCGTGCAGATGGAGGTCTATGTCTTCGCCGACCTGGCGGCCGACGGCCGGTTCAGCCGCATCGAGGAGACCACCCTGATGCTCCAGGGCTCCAGCGCGGACCGCGACCTGGGCAGCGCCCGCTAGGGCCTCTCGTTTGGATCATGCCGGGCTCGCGGGCCCTGGCACCGCGCCTCGCGGCGTTGTCGTCGGTTGCCATGGCTCCGCCATGTCGCCCTCCTCCGCCTTGCGATGCACGGCACCAGACCCCGCTCCCTGACCCGACCTGATCCAAACGAAAGACCCTAGGGCCGACCCGGCTTGCCGGGGTCCTTCCATCGGGCCCCGGCGCCGCCCTATTCCTCCCCGTACCGCGGATCCACCGTCTCCGGCGTCAGCCCGAGCAGCTCCGCGACCTGCTCCACGACCACCTCATGGACGAGCGCCGCCCGCTCGTCGCGCCCCTTCGACCGGATCTCCACCGGGCGCCGGTACACGACCACCCGGGCCCGCCGCCCTTCCCGCGCCGGCATGATCCCGCCGAGCGGCACCGCCTCGTCCCCCCACAGGGCGACGGACTCCTGCCCCTCCAGCCGGGGCACCTCCAGGACCAGGAACTCCACCTCGGCGAGCTGCGGCCACCGCCGCTCCAGCCGCTCCACGGAGTCCTGTACGAGATCCGCGAACATCTCCGCCCTGCTCGCCGCCAACGGCACCTGCGGCGGTGCGATCGGCCCCCGCATGCCCCGTCCGTGACGATCACGGCGACGGGGCCCGGGGCCTGCGGCTCGGGGCGGTACAGGGTTGTCCATCACTGGTGAAGCGTAGTCCTCGGCCGCCCGGCCCGCCCGGCCGCACGCGCCAACCGGCCACCGGTGAATCCCTGTCGCGGGACGACCGTTCCGGCCGCGGCCCGGCTCTTTTCGGCAACCGTCCCCGAACCCCTCAAGTCCCCAGAACTCAAGGCAATTGACCGTGTTTGTACTGACTCATGACCGGAAACAGTCCTTCCTCAACGCCCCGAAGCCCCCCTCCGCGCGGCTCAACAGGGCTTGTTCTCAGGGGTATGTGGGGCGTCTCACAGCACGACACGGGGGAGTGACCTGGTGGAGAGTCGTCGCGGCCCGCTCAAGAGTGCGGTACCGTCCAACGTCGTGAGCCCTGTACGTCGCTGTTCGCGCACCGCCTGCGGCCGACCCGCCGTCGCGACGCTGACGTACGTCTACGCCGACTCGACCGCGGTCCTCGGCCCGCTCGCCACCTACGCCGAACCCCACTGCTACGACCTGTGCGCCGAGCACTCCGAGCGCCTCACCGCCCCGCGCGGCTGGGAGGTCGTCCGTCTCCTGGACGGCTCCGCCCCCGCCCGCCCCAGCGGTGACGACCTGGAGGCGCTCGCCAACGCCGTGCGCGAGGCCGCCCGCCCCCAGGAGCGCGCGGCCGGGGCCGGCGGCGGAGCCCGCACCGCGGACCCCATGGAGGTGGCCCGCCGCGGCCATCTGCGAGTCCTGCGCTCCCCCGACAACTGACGGACGCCCGTAGGGGGATGACAGCCGTCCCCCGCAGGGGTGCCCGGAGCGCCGCCCGCCCCCCGCCACTCCTCCCGGTGACGACCGCGCGCCCTGCCGGTGTCCGCACACCTCCCCCTTACCGCGGACGGGTAGTTTGTGGGGGTCCAGAGAACTTCAGGAGGGCCGGCCGTGGCTGCTGATCTGTCGCAGATCGTGAAGGCGTACGACGTACGCGGAGTGGTACCGGACCAGTGGGACGAAACGCTGGCCGGGCTCTTCGGTGCCGCCTTCGCGCAGGTGACGGACGCGTCGGCGATCGTCGTCGGCCACGACATGCGGCCCTCGTCCCCCGGCCTGTCCCGCGCCTTCGCGCGCGGCGCGGCGGACCGCGGCGTGGACGTGACCGAGATCGGCCTGTGCTCCACGGACCAGCTCTACTACGCCTCCGGCGCGCTGGACCTGCCCGGCGCGATGTTCACGGCCTCGCACAACCCGGCCCAGTACAACGGCATCAAGATGTGCCGCGCCGGCGCCGCCCCGGTCGGCCAGGACACCGGCCTCACCCAGATCCGTGAACTGGTCGAGAAGTGGCTGGAGTCGGGCGCCCCCGAGCCGGCCGCCGAGCCGGGCACCCTCACCTCGCGCGAGACGCTGGAGGACTACGCGGCGCATCTGCGCGCACTGGTCGACCTGCGCGCGATCCGCCCCCTGAAGGTCGTGGTCGACGCGGGCAACGGCATGGGCGGCCACACGGTGCCCACGGTCTTCGCCGGGCTGCCCCTGACGCTCGTGCCGATGTACTTCGAACTGGACGGCACCTTCCCGAACCACGAGGCCAACCCGCTCGATCCGGCCAACCTCGTGGACCTCCAGAAGCGGGTCCCGGCGGAGGGCGCCGACCTCGGCATCGCCTTCGACGGCGACGCCGACCGCTGCTTCGTCGTGGACGAGAACGGCGACCCGGTCTCCCCGTCCGCGATCACCGCCCTGGTCGCCGCCCGCGAACTGGCGCGCAACGGCGGCGAAGGCATGATCATCCACAATCTGATCACCTCCCGCACGGTCCCCGAGGTCGTCCGCGAGAACGGCGGCACCCCGGTCCGCACCCGGGTCGGCCACTCCTTCATCAAGGCCGAGATGGCCCGCACCGGCGCGATCTTCGGCGGCGAGCACTCCGCGCACTACTACTTCAAGGACTTCTGGAACGCCGACACCGGCATGCTGGCCGCCCTGCACGTCCTCGCCGCCCTCGGCGGCCAGGAGGGCCCGCTGTCCTCGCTCGTCGCCCAGTACGACCGCTACCCGGGCTCCGGCGAGATCAACTCCACCGTCGCCGACCAGTCCGCCTGCCTCGCCGCGATCCGCGCCGCCTACGAGGGCCGCGCCGACGTCACCCTGGACGACCTCGACGGCCTCACCGTCTCCACCCCCGACTGGTGGTTCAACGTCCGCCCCTCCAACACCGAGCCCCTCCTGCGCCTGAACGCCGAGGCGAAGGACGAGCCCACCATGGCCAAGATCCGCGACGAGGCCCTGGCGATCATCCGGGCGTGACCCCGGTCGGCTCCAGCGGGGCGGAGGCGGTACCGCGACCCCTGCCCCACCCTCCCCACAGCGGTACGCTGACCAGCGGTCCAAGAAACCTCGCCCCCGAAGGGACACACCCCATGCCGCTCGAAGCCGGCCTCCTGGAGATCCTCGCCTGCCCGGCCTGCCACGCTCCCCTCAAGGAGGAGGACGCCGAGCTGATCTGCACCGGCCAGGACTGCGGTCTCGCCTACCCGGTCCGCGACGGCATCCCGGTCCTCCTCGTGGACGAGGCCCGCCGCCCCGAGTGACGCGGCCCGGTCCCTCGTACCGGCGAGGACACCGCCGTACCGTCGGAGACCCCCGCACCCCGTAGCGTCGTAGATCGTCGTAGCCACCCCCGGCCATCGGAGGCTGCCGCCCATGTTGGACGAATCGCTGCTCGACAGCCCGGAGGGCCTCGCCGAGGCCGACCGCCGGGGCCTGCTGCGCGGTGCCGCCGAGGCCGGCGCCCGCGTCCGCACCGCCGCCCGGCATGCCGCCGAGGCCGGTGTCGGCAACCTCAAACCCGACGGCCGCCCCCGCGCCGTACTGATCGCGGGACCCGGCGCCGCCGCCACCCACACCGCCGACCTTCTCGGCACCCTGGCGGGACCCGGCAGCCCCGTGGTCCGCCTCGCGCCCACCGGCGTCGCCCCCGCCGCGGGCGCCCTGCGCTGGGAACTCCCCGGCTGGGCCGGCTCGGTCGACCTCCTCCTGATCACCACCCCGGACGGCACCGAACCCAGCCTCGCCCTCCTCGCCGACCAGGCGTACCGCCGCGGCGTCACCGTCGTCGCCGTCGCCCCGGCCGGCACCCCCCTCGCCGAGGCCGCCGGCGTCAGCCACGCACTGTTCGTACCGATGGCGACGGCGCCGTACGACCATGAGGAACCGCTCGCCGCGTCCTCGCCCGGCGTCTTCTGGGCCCTGCTGACCCCGCTGCTCGCGCTCCTGGACCGGATCGGCCTGCTCACCGCCCCGCCCGAGGCCCTGGAGAAGGTCGCCGACCGCCTCGACCGGATCGCCGAGCGCTGCGGCCCCGCCATCGTGGCCTACAGCAACCCCGCCAAGACCGTCGCCGCCGAACTCGCCGACGCGCTCCCCGTGGTGTGGACCGAGGGCGCCTCCGCGGGCCCCGCGGGCCGCCGCTTCGCCGCCGCCCTCGCCGAACTCGCCGGCCGCCCCGCCGTCGTCGCCGAGCTCCCCGAGGCACTCGCCGTGCACGGCGCCCTGCTGGCCGGCCCGCTCGCCGCCAGCGCCGACCCGGACGACTTCTTCCGCGACCGCGTCGAGGAGGCGCCCGCGCTGCACGCGCGCGTGGTGCTGCTGCGCGATCGCCCCAGCGGTGGCCTCTCCGCCGCCCCCACCGCCCGTGACCTGGCCCTCAGCCACGACACGCCGATCAGCGAACTCGAACCCGAGGAGGGCGGCGAACTGGAGACCCTCGCGGAACTGATCGCCGTCACGGATTTCGCCGCCGTTTACCTGGCGCTCGCTTCCGGGGCCTGATCTGGCCCCGGGCCGGTCCGCACCGGCCCCGGGCCCGCCCTTCCACGGCCCGCACCCCGCCGCCGCGCCCCGCGCGAGGCCCGCCGGCCGAGCAGCGCACGCACGGAAGACAGAGAAGACACATGGACCGCCTCGACAACACCGTCCGCCCCTACGCCTGGGGTTCCCCCACCGCCATCCCGCAGCTGCTCGGCGTCGAACCGACCGGCGAACCCCAGGCGGAGATGTGGATGGGCGCCCACCCCGGCGCCCCCTCGCACACCGCGCGCGGCACGCTCGCCGAGGTGATCGACGCCGACCCGGAGCGCGAACTGGGCAAGGAGACGGTGGCCAGGTTCGGCCCGCGGCTGCCCTTCCTGCTGAAGATCCTCGCCGCCGGCGCGCCCCTGTCCCTCCAGGTGCACCCCGATCTGGAGCAGGCCAGGGAGGGTTACGACGACGAGGAGCGCAGAGGCGTCCCGATCGACGCGCCGCACCGCAACTACAAGGACGCCAACCACAAGCCCGAACTGATCTGCGCCCTCACCGAGTTCGACGGCCTGTGCGGCTTCCGCGAACCGGCGCACGCCGCCGAACTGCTCGCCGCCCTCGGCGTCGACTCCCTCAAGCCCTACGTCGACCTCCTGGCCGCCCGCCCCGAGGAAGCGGCCCTGCGTGAGGTCCTCACCGCGATCCTCTCCGCGGACCGCGCCGACATGGCCCGCACGGTCGCCGAGGCCACCGCGGCCTGCGCCCGCCTGGGCGGCGACCACGCCCCGTACGCCGACCTCGCCCACCACTTCCCCGGCGACCCCGGCGTCATCGCGGCCATGCTGCTCAACCATGTCCGTCTCCAGCCCGGCGAGGCCCTGTTCCTGGGCGCCGGTGTCCCGCACGCCTATCTCGACGGCCTGGGCGTCGAGATCATGGCCAACTCCGACAACGTCCTTCGCTGCGGTCTGACCCCCAAACACGTCGACGTGCCCGAACTCCTGCGCGTCGTCCGCTTCGAGGCGGGCGACCCCGGCGTACTGCGGCCGGAGGCCGCCCCGGACGGCGAGGAGGTCTACGAGACGCCGATCGACGAGTTCCGGCTCTCCCGGTACGCCCTGGCCGAGGGCGGCGCCGCCCACGACCTCACCCGGGACACCCCGCAGATCCTGCTGTGCACGGCCGGCTCCGTCCGCGCGGGCGAGCACGAACTGGGCCCCGGGCAGTCGGTGTTCGTCCCCGCGGGTGAGCAGGCCGGGATCTCGGGTGCGGGTACGGTCTTCCGCGCCACCGTGCGCGTCTGACGGATCGTATGACCGGGGCTGTGGATACCTGACGCGTCGGGGCCCGGCCGGGCTGCAAGAATGGCCCACCGGCAAAGGCCGGGCAAAGGCGCAGAGACCGAGCAGAGACCGAAGGGACAACGCGGACACATGAGCGCGTCAGGCGGTACCAGGGCGATCGTGGCGGCACTCGGCGCCAACCTCGCGATCGCGGCATCGAAGTTCGTGGCGTTCGCCTTCAGCGGCTCGTCCTCGATGCTCGCCGAGGGCGTCCACTCGCTCGCCGACTCCGGCAACCAGTTCCTGCTGCTCGTCGGCGGCAAGAAGGCCCAGCGCGAGGCCACCCCGCAGCACCCCTTCGGCTACGGCCGCGAGCGGTACATCTACGCTTTCCTCGTCTCGATCGTCCTCTTCTCCGTCGGCGGCATGTTCGCCATCTACGAGGGCTACGAGAAGGTCTCCCACCCGCACTCCCTGGAGAACTGGTACTGGCCGGTGGGCGTCCTCGTCTTCGCGATCCTCGCCGAGGGCTTCTCCTTCCGCACCGCGATCAAGGAGTCCCAGGAACTGCGCGGCTCGCTGTCCTGGTCGCAGTTCATCCGCCGCGCCAAGGCCCCCGAACTGCCCGTCGTCCTGCTGGAGGACTTCGGCGCGCTCATCGGTCTCGTCCTCGCCCTCGGCGGCGTCGGCCTCTCCGTGCTCACCGGCGACGGCGTCTGGGACGGCGTCGGCACCATCTGCATCGGTGTCCTGCTCGTCTGCATCGCCCTGGTCCTGGCCGCCGAGACCAAGTCGCTGCTGCTGGGCGAGGCGGCCGGCCTCGACGTGATCAAGAAGATCGAGGCCGCGACCGTCGACGGCGCCTCGGTCACCCGCATCATCCACATGCGCACCCTCCACCTCGGCCCCGAGGAACTGCTGGTCGCCGCCAAGATCGCGGTACGGCACGACGACACCGCCGCCGAGGTCGCCACCGCCATCGACGCCGCCGAGGACCGCATCCGCACCGCCGTCCCGATCGCCCGTGTGATCTACCTCGAACCCGACATCTACAGCGAGACCGAGGCCGCCAAGGGCCCGGACCCGTTGGCGACCCCCGGCGGCCCGAACCCGCACGTCGGCGGCCACTGACCGGCACCGCCCACCCCGCCGGGGACCACGCGGCCGCCTCGGATACGGCTTGAACCATGCGGACGCGGACTGTGGGCGACCGGGCGGTCCGGTGTAGCTTGGGGGAGCCAGACGTCGCTGCTGATGGCGGTCGGGCGGTCCCATCACGGACCGTCCGAGGGAGAGAGGGCCTCCGACGGACTGCGCTGCGCGCACGTGGGCATGCCTGTGTCCTCTTCCCGGGCATTCGTATGTCCGCCGCCGCGCAGACCAGCCGTATCCACCCTCGCCCCGATTCCGAGGAGCAGCTCGTCATGACGACTGTCGACAACCGACAGGACTTCAAGGTCGCCGATCTCTCGCTGGCCGAGTTCGGCCGCAAGGAGATCACCCTCGCCGAGCACGAGATGCCCGGCCTGATGGCGATCCGCAAGGAGTACGCCGAGACCCAGCCGCTGGCCGGCGCCCGCGTCACCGGCTCCCTGCACATGACCGTGCAGACCGCCGTGCTGATCGAGACCCTGGTCGCCCTCGGCGCCCGGGTCCGCTGGGCCTCCTGCAACATCTTCTCCACCCAGGACCACGCGGCCGCCGCCATCGCCGTCGGCCCGAACGGCACGCCGGACAACCCCCAGGGCGTCCCGGTCTTCGCCTGGAAGGGCGAGACCCTGGATGAGTACTGGTGGTGCACCGAGCAGGCGCTGACCTGGCCGGACAGCCCCACCGGCGGCCCGAACATGATCCTGGACGACGGCGGCGACGCCACCCTCCTCGTCCACAAGGGCGTCGAGTACGAGAAGGACGGCAAGGTCCCCGGCCTGGAGACCGCCGAGTCCGACGAGCACCGCGTCATCCTCGAACTGCTGCACCGCACCATCACGGACGGCTCGCAGAAGTGGACCCAGCTGGCCTCCGAGATCCGCGGTGTGACCGAGGAGACCACGACGGGTGTGCACCGTCTGTACGAGATGCAGCGTGACGGTGTGCTGCTGTTCCCGGCG
>NZ_JBFBFF010000026.1:0-75594 GCF_040684035.1 Streptomyces sp. NPDC093018 | reverse complement strand
GGAAGCTAAGCCTTTCAGCGCCGATGGTACTGCAGGGGGGACCCTGTGGGAGAGTAGGACGCCGCCGAACAATTTTTAGGGAAACCCCCGCACCGTTGGTGCGGGGGTTTTCTGCGTTCAAGGGCGATTTCAGGGACAGTTGTCAGAAGGTGACGTCCGCCGTCTTCACGGTGCCGGTCGTACGCCCGGGTGCGGACTGGTTGCTCCAGTACAGATTGGTGTGCGCGATGACCTGCTCCGGGGCCGGGGCGCCGTGCTCCGTGAGGTCCTCCGTGGTGTGGGCATCGGCGACCAGCGTCGCGTCGTAGCCACGTACCAGGGCGCCGTGCAGCGTGGAGCGGATGCAGAAGTCGGTCTGGGCCCCCGTGACGAGCACCCGTCCCACCCCGCGTTCGGCGAGGACGGACTCCAGATCGGTGTCCTCGAAGGAGTCGTGATAGCTCTTGGCGACCAGCGGCTCGGATTCCAGGCGCTTCAGCTCGGAGACGTACTCCCAGTTCTCCGTGCCCGGCACCAGGTCCTCGTCCTGATGCTGCACCCACACCACCGGGACACCCGCCGAGCGTGCCCCGTCCAGCAGGGTGTTGATGTTCGTGAGGACGTCGGCCAGGGCGGGCGCGCCGGCGACGACCCCGTTCTGGACGTCGATGATCAGCAGGGCTGTGTGAGGTCGTTCCTGAAGAGTGGTCATGCGGGCAGATTATGGGATGCCGAGCGTCTGCCGCAGCACTACGGTTGCGGGCATGACCAGGTTGACCAGCGAAGACTACGTCGTACGAGCCATACGCCCCGCGGAGTGGGAGAAGGTGAGGGGTCTGCGGCTGGACGCGCTGCGGGATCCGGCCGCGCCGCTCGCCTTCCTGGAGGGATACGAGGAGGCCGCCGCGAAGGCCGACCTCTTCTGGCAGGACCGCGCGGCCGGTTCGGGCGAGGGGTCGGCGACGGCGCAGCAGTTCATCGCCGAGCTGCCCGACGGGTCATGGGCCGGTTCGCTGACCGTGCTGATCGAAGAGGCCGGTACCGAGGACTGGGCGGGCTTCCCGGTCGAGCGGAGGCAGGGGCATGTCGTCGGTGTGTATGTGCGGCCCGAGCACCGGGGGAACGGGCTGATCAAGGCCATGTTCGACGCGGGTGCGAGCTGGGCGTGGGGGCGTGGCGCCGAGCGGGTGCGGCTGCTGGTGCACGAGGACAACGAACGGGCCCAGGGCGCCTATCGCAAGGCGGGGTTCGCACCGAGCGGGGTGCGGGTGCCGTTCGTGAAGGACGCGGCGCAGAACGAGCTGGAGTTCGTCCTGGACCGCTAGACAGCTAGACCGCTGGATCGTCAGGCCGCTGGTTCGTCAGACCGGGAGTCCGGGCAGGCCCGGCAGTTCCTGGTGCGGCCAGCGGGCGCGGGCCTGTTCACGGGAGCGGAACAGGGCGAGCGTCGGCACGCCCTGTTCGTCCCCGGTGGCCAGCAGGTCCGGGAGCTCGGGGAAGGGGGCGACGGCGGCGATGTCGTCCAGGACCAGCGTCAGTGGTGGGTCGAGCCGACCGGAGGATGACCGTGCGGCCATGTGCCGGCCGTGCTCGACCACGCTGGAGACGAGGGCCGTCAGAAGGGGCATCGCGCCGGGCGTGCTCCTCGGGTCCTCGATGGATTCACCGACTACGTAAAGCGTGCCCCCTTCGTCGGCAAAGGAATCCAAGGCGAGCGCATCACTTCGGTTTGGGGTGCATGCCTCGCGGATGTTGACCGTGGAGAGCGCGGCGAGCGCCCTGCCGGTCAACTCCTGGGCGATGTCCCGTCGTTCGGGATGCGCGGTGAGGGCCGCCTCAAGTTCACCGGCGGCCCCCGCGGCGGCCTTGGGATGGGTGCGCAGGGTGCGTACGGCGTCCTGTACCTGGGTGCCCTGGGACCAGCGGTGGACATGGCGGACGGTGCGGTTCTCCAGGGCGGCGGCGTGCAGATAGCTGCGCAGGAGGGTCGTCGCCGTGTCCACGACGGCCTGGTCGATACGGGCGGTGGGCCGCACGGGAGCGAGCAGCGCGGTCGCCCGCTGGAGCGCGGTCTGCTTGTCCGCGCAGCCGGCCGTGGGGGACCAGTGGAGGCGGGCCGGGGTGTCACAGCGATGGGTCGGGTCGTACAGGTGGGTGGGGCCCAGCTTGGCCCTGGCGTCCTTGGTCTCGGCCCACAGGGACGGGTTCGAGGTGACGACGAGGGCGGGCCCCGCCGCGTCCCGCAGGGCCTGTGCGGCGGCCGTACGACGGGTGTCCGGCGGCGCGATGAGGATCTTCTCCCGCCCGCCCATCGGCCCCCCTGTCACCGGGAGTTGGGCCAATGGGGCCTCGGCGGGCGGCTGTTCGACCCCGGCCGGCGCCTGCGGCATCTCGTGCCGCTGCACCGGGACGTCGTACCGCTGCGGGGTCTCCACCGGAACGGGCGCGGCGACCGCCGTGACCGGCTCGGGCGTGGGCATGGCCACGGGCTCCGGCTGCGGTACGGGCCTCCCGGCTCCGGTCCGTGCCCTCGCCCGGCCCGCGCGCCATCGGGCCACCGTCCCCAGCACGAACACGGTGGCGACGACCAGGACCATCAGCTCGGCGATGAACAGCCCCCAGAACAGGCCCCAGCCGGACAGCCCGGACGCGGGGGTGTCCGGCCAGGCGCCGGCGAGGTCATGGGGCCGGCTGAGCAGATGGCGCATGGCCAGTGGGGTGCGCAGGAAGGTGACGCCCGCGGGCCAGGCGCCCTGGGCGAAGAGGGCCGCGAGGCCCGTGGCCGTCCACACCAGCACGGTGATGCCGAGCAGGAAGGCGAGGAGGCCGAGCAGCAGCCCATCGGGGATGCCGCCCTGCCCCTGTCCCTCCTGCGGCCGCCGGTTCTCCCGGGGTGCGCGAGCGTCCGGTCTCACCTGCCGTGCCTCCTTACGCCACCGTCGACTCGGAGTCGCCGAGGTGCTGTTCCACGAAGGCCGCGGCCCGCTCCTCCGCCTCCAGCTCCGCGGCGCGCAGGACATCGTCCGGCGCGTGGTCGCTGGAGGACTCGGTCATCGCGCGGTCGGTGAAGACCAGCGGGCGCTCGGACTCGGTGATGAGGTGTTTGACCACCTGGACATTGCCGTTGACGTCCCACACCGCGATGCCCGGGGTCAGGGTCGGGATGATCTCCACGGCCCAGCGCGGCAGGCCGAGGACGCGGCCGGTGGCCCGTGCCTCGTCGGCCTTCTGGGCGTAGATCGTCCTGGTCGAGGCCATCTTCAGGATCGCCGCCGCCTCCTTGGCGGCCGCGCCGTCCACCACGTCGGACAGATGGTGCACGACCGCCACGAAGGACAGGCCGAGGCGCCGGCCGAACTTCAGCAGACGCTGGAACAGCTGGGCCACGAACGGGCTGTTGATGATGTGCCAGGCCTCTTCGACCAGGAAGATGCGCTTCTTGCGGTCGGGCCGGATCCAGGTGTGCTCCAGCCATACGCCGACGATCGCCATCAGGATGGGCATGGCGATGGAGTTGCGGTCGATGTGGGAGAGGTCGAAGACGATCAGCGGGGCGTCGAGGTCGATGCCGACCGTGGTCGGGCCGTCGAACATGCCGCGCAGGTCACCGTCGACCAGCCGGTCCAGGACCAGGGCGACGTCCAGGCCCCAGGCCCGTACGTCGTCCAGGGCGACGTTCATCGCCTCGGCCGACTCCGGCTCGGGGTGCCGTAGCTGCTCCACGATGTCGGTGAGGACCGGCTGGCGGTCCACGATGGTCTCGTTGACGAAGGAGTGGGCGACCTTGAGGGCGAAGCCGGAGCGCTCGTCCAGGCCGTGGCCCAGCGCCACCTCGATGATGGTGCGCAGCAGCGCCAGCTGGCCGGTGGTGGTGATCGCCGGGTCCAGCGGGTTGAGGCGGATGCCGTGGTCGAGGGCGGCCGTGGGGTCCAGCCGGATCGGCGTTATCCCCAGCTCCTCGGCGATGAGGTTCCACTCGCCGACCCCGTCCTCGCCCTGGGCGTCCAGGACGACGACCTGGCGGTCGCGGAAGCGCAGCTGGCGCAGTACGTACGTCTTCTCCAGCGCCGACTTGCCGTTGCCCGACTCGCCGAGGACCAGCCAGTGCGGGGCCGGGAGCTGCTGGCCGTAGAGCTGGAAGGGGTCGTAGATATAGCCCTTCCCGGAGTAGACCTCGCGGCCGATGATGACGCCGGAGTCCCCGAGGCCCGGCGCGGCCGTGGGCAGGTAGACCGCCTGGGCCTGGCCCGTGGAGGTGCGTACCGGCAGCCGGGTCGTCTCGACCTTCCCGAAGAGGAAGGAGGTGAACGCCTCGGTGAGGACGGACAGCGGATCCCGCATCGGCGAATCAGCCCCTACCTTCGGATGCCGGTGGCGAAAGGAAGTGTGTTCACGAAGGCGCGGTGGTGCTCCCGGTCGCACCACTCCAGCTTGAGGTACGACTTGCCGGCCGAGGCCCTTATCGTCCGCTTGTCGCGGGCGAGGGATTCCGGGGTGCGGGCGGAGACGGTGATGTAGCCGACGAGGTTGACGCCCGCGGCGCCGCTCGCGAGGTCCTCGCCGCGCTGGTCGAGACGGTTGTGCGCGGCGATGTCGCGGGGGTCGACGGTGCGGTTCATCTTGGCGGCGCGGGACGCGTCGGCCACGTCGTTGGTCTTCTCGGTCAGCATCCGCTCGATGGCGACCTCGGTGGGTTCGAGGTCCATGGTGACCGCGACCGTGCGGATGACGTCCGGGGTGTGCACCAGCAGCGGCGCGAGGAAGTTCACGCCGACCGGGGTCATCGGCCACTCCTTGACCCAGGCGGTGGCGTGGCACCAGGGGGCGCGGGTGGTGGACTCGCGGGTCTTGGCCTGGAGGAACGTCGGCTCGGTGGCGTCCAGTTCGGCGGGCCAGGCGTTGCGCCGGGTCATCGCCTGGATGTGGTCGATGGGGTGGTCCGGGTCGTACATGGAGTGGATCAGGGAGGCGAGCCGGCCCTGGCCGAGCGGCTGGCGGACGCGGATGTCGGCTTCCTGGAGGCGGGAGCAGATGTCGGTCAGCTCGCGGGCCATGACGACGGCGAGCCCGGCGTCCCGGTCGAGCTTGCGGCCGGACCGGGGGCGGGCGGCGCGGGCCATCGCCTGGGCCTCGGCGGCCAGTTCACGGCTGTAGTGCATGCAGGCGACGAGGTAGGCGCGGTGCTGCTCGCTGCTCGTGGACACCATCGACTGGAGCTGGTCGTAGGACCGCTGGAGCCAGGCCGGGGAGCGGTCGTCGCCGCGTTGGGAGACGTCCTTGGCGTGTGCGTCGGGGTCGGCCGGCAGGGTGCGGGCGAGCATCTGGATCCGGGTGACGAAGCCGTCGCCGTTGGCGACGTGCTTGAGCAGTGTGCCGAACCGGTCGACCAGGGCCTCCTGGTCCTCGGAGTCGCGCAGGCCGACGCCGGGGCCCTCGATCTCGATGGCCGCGGTGACGGTCTTGCGGTCGGCGTGCAGCAGTACGGCGATCTCGTCGGGGCCGAAGGGGGCGGCGAGCCAGCTGATGCGGCCGATGCCCGGCGGCGGCCCGACCTCCACCTCCTCGCCGTCGATGCGGGTACCGGCCTCCATGACGCCCGCCCGGTAGGTGGCGCCGCGCTTGACGGTGCGCTTGTAACTGCGGTTGATCTCGAACCACTTGTAGAACGTGCGGCGCTTGTACGGCACGTACACCGCGGCGAGCGCGAGCATCGGGAAGCCCATCAGCAGCACGATCCGCAGCGAGAGGGCGGGCACCAGGAGGCCGCACATCATGCCGAGGAACGCGCCGACGATGATCAGCGCGATCTCTCCGGTCTCGCGATTGCGGCCGACGATCGCGTTCGGCCGGGCGCGGCCGATGAGATACGTACGGCGGGGCGTGACCGGATGGGACAGGTGGGACTCGGTCGTCAACGCCCTTCACCTCCCGTGCGGTTGTTGCGGGTGTTGCCTGCGTGCGGGGTGTTGACGGGGCTGGGTGCCCGGGGCGCGGGGGTGGCGGAGGGGACGGCTCCGCCGCTCCCGCCGGGGGTACGGCTGCTGTGCGCGGCGACGCCGCCGGTGACGGGGTTGGCCGGGCGGGGGGTGCTGGAACCGCCGCCGCTCTGGGCCGCGTTGCTGTCGGCGCGGGTGCTGTGGGTCTTGATGCCCTGGGCGACGAGGGAGGCGGGGGAGCTGATGACGGCGGCGGCCTTGCCCTCGGCGCCCTGCATGATGCGGTTGTTGCGGCCGGCCGCGATCTCGTCGCCGAAGCCGGGGACGAAGCGGTAGATCGCGGCGCTGGCGAAGATGGCGAGCAGGATGATCGCGAGGCCGGAGACGACGGCGGAGAAGGCGTCGGGGCCGTTGCCGGAGGAGAGGGCGCCGGCGAGGCCGAGGACGATCACGATCACCGGTTTGACCAGGATGACGGCGATCATGATGCCGGCCCAGCGCCTTACGTGGCCCCACATGTTCTTGTCGACGAGGCCCGCGTAGACGACGGTGCCGAGGAGCGCGCCGACGTAGAGGAGGGCGGCGCGGATGACCAGCTCCAGCCAGAGGACTCCGGCGGCGAGGATGCTCACCAGGGAGACGACGATCAGCATGATGGGGCCGCCGCCGATGTCGGTGCCCTTGCTCAGGGCGCCGGAGAAGGTGCCGAAGAACGTGTCCGCCTGATCGCCGGTGGCCTTCGCCAGTACGTCGGTGACGCTGTCCGTCGCGGAGACGACGGTGTACAGGATCAGCGGCGTGAACGCCGAGGCCATCACCGTCAGCCACAGGAACCCGACGGCCTCGGAGATCGCGGTCGTCAACGGCACGCCGCGCACCGCGCGCTTGGCGACGGCGAGAAGCCAGAGCAGGAGCGTGAGGATGGTCGAGGCGGCGAAGACGATGGCGTACTGCTGGAGAAACTTCTGATTGGTGAAGTCGACGTTGGCGGTGTCTTTGACGGCGGAACTGAGCTTGTTGACCGTCCAGGAGGCGGCTTCGGCACAGCCCTTGGCGAGGGAGGACAAGGGGTCCATGGTGGAGGTGTCGGGCACACTGGCCCCTCCCGATCCACTGGACGTGTTGCCGCGCTCGCAGTACTTCTTGGCATCGCCCGTGATGACACCGCAGTTGTACTTGTGCCCCGAGGGCGAGGGCGACGGGCTGCCCGAGGGTGAGGGCGCGGCGACGGCGCGCGTGGCCAGCAGCACGGCCGTGGTCTGTACGGCCGTCACGATTCCGGCGAGCTTGAGCGCACGTTGCGGGCTACCGGGCATACGTGAACCCTCCGTACTCTTCGATGGCCTTGGAGATCTCGTCGGAGGTGGCGGCCGGGTCGTCACCGGGTACGGGAGAGGGGCCGTCCTTCTGGGTGTCGTCGGCGATCTTCCAGTCGCCGTCGGACCATTGCAGATCGAAGGTCCAGGTCTTCCAGGACGAGGTGACCGGATCGGTGGAACTGCTGCCGGCCATACCGATGAGTCCCACGCACCAGACCGCGACCTTGGCATTGCCGTCCGAGTACTGCTGCACCGTCGCACCGACCGGGCTCACCCGGGAGACGAAGGTGCTGCCCTTGGGCGCGTTGCCGCCCGCGTCGAGGCCCATTTTGGAGAGGAAGTCCGCGCTGTAGGCCTGATCCATCTCGCCTTGGAGGCGGTTCGCGGCATCTGGCACGTACAGGAGCTGAAGCAGTGTGTCGCGGCTGTCCTTCTTGAACATCGCCGTCGAGCCCAGGGCCACGGCGTAGTTCGAGGCAGCCGATTGCGCGCCCTGCCCCGTATGCGCGAAGTTCGAGGGGATGCCGTTGGTTTTGGTCTGTACCGGGTGGGTGCCGGAGGGGGCGGTGGGGGAGGTGTGGGGCTGGGAGGATTTGGGCGTCGAGGTGTTCGCCGAGGAGTGGTCGCCGCGGTTGGCGAAAGCGATCGCCGCGATCAGCAGGACGACGACCCCGACGACCGTGATGAGCCCCCGGGACGGCGAGCGGCCGGGACGGCGGGGCGCGCCGCCGTAGGGGTCGTGGTCGGGCAGGCGCGTACGGGTGTGGCCCGTGTCGTCGCCGTAGTCGGAGTAGCCCTGCTCGTCTCCGTGACTCATGCCGTGTACGCCCCCTCCACCTCGTAGACATACGACGGTAGCCGTGCTGGTTCCCGCGCGGGCGCGGTGTGGTGACTCGACATCAGGGAGACGCAACCTCTAAGGGGAGGGGAACACGGGTGCGCTAGACCGCCATGCCGTAGACGATGGTGAACAGCGTGCCCAGGGAACCGATGATGAAGACCCCGGTGAGCCCGGCGATGATGAGGCCCTTGCCCTGTTCCGCGCTGAAGGTGTCGCGCAGCGCCGTCGCCCCGATGCGCTGTTTGGCCGCACCCCAGACCGCGATGCCGAGGCACAGCAGGATGGCCACCGCCATCACCACCTCGATCATCACCTTGGCCTCGTTGCCCAGGCTGCCGAAGGGCCCCCAGTCCGGAGCGATCCCGCCGATGATGGTGTTGATGTCTCCCTTGTCGGCCGCAAAGAGCATGTAAGTCACCGCCCCTGATGGGTAGTTCCGCGAGCCCTCTGCGGTGTGCAGAGGTCAGGCCTCATTGTCGCCGACAACGTCGCCGTCGTATGTCGACTTGACGTCATTGACTGGCGGGTTTCGTACGAATACCTCGTATGGTCACTCTGTGTATCACGGCAGGTCACCCCGGGCAATGAGGTCCGACCGGAACCTGCCACGTGGTTCCGTCGTTGACCTCCTTTACGCCCTGACCCGGTTCTTGACGGCCGGTCGGATGCGAAGCCGCTTCGATGGTCTCACGCGCGGGCGCCGGAAAACGGCCGAGGGCCCCGGCGGCTGATGCCACCGGGGCCTGGGGACACGCGGGTTGACGAGCGGTCAGCCGGTGAAGGCCGAGACGCCCGCGGGGGTGCCGACGCCGGTCGGGCCGTCGTACCCCGAACCGGCGGTGCACAGGTAGCTGCCGCTGCAGGAGCCGTTGCTGCCGCTGGTGACGTCGTTCAGCGCGGAGGTGCCGGCCTTGGCGTACGGGAACTTGGCCGGGTACGAGCCGCTGCTCGGGGTGCCCGCCAGGGCGTAGACGCCGGCGATGATCGGCGAGCTGGCGCTGGTGCCGCCGAAGGTGTAGAAGCCGGCGGTGACGCCGTAGGAGTCGTAGACGGAGACGCCGGTCGCGGGGTCGGCCACGGCGGAGACGTCGGAGATGGTGCGCTTGGCGCAGCCGGTGTCGGTCTGCCAGGACGGCTTGGCGTCGTAGGCGGAGCAGCCGGAGCCGGTGCCCTCGGTGCTGGAGGTGTTCCAGACCGACTCGGACCAGCCGCGGGTGGTGGAGGAGGCCTTGGACAGGGCGGTGCCGCCGACCGAGGTCACGTACTGGGAGGCGGCCGGGTACTCCGCGCCGTAGCCCTCGTCGCCCGCGGAGACGGTGATGGCGACGCCCGGGTGCTTGAAGTACGAGGTGTCGTAGCTGGAGTCGGAGGAGGACTCTGAGCCGCCGTAGCTGTTGGAGACGTACTTGGCGCCCAGGGTCACCGCCTCGTTGACGGCGGTGCCGAGGTTGGCCATGGTCGCCGACTTGGCCTCGACGAGGAGGATGTTGCAGTTCGGGCAGATCGCGGAGGCCATGTCGAGGTCGAGGGATATCTCCTCGGACCAGCCGGCGTCGTTGGTGGGCAGCGAGGTGGTGGAGCCGGTCTGGCTGACCTGCTTGAAGCAGCCGCTGGCCTTGGTGCACGCGGAGAGGCCGTAGTAGGAGCGGTACTTGGCGAGGTCGGCCTCGGCGTTCGGGTCGTTGTAGGCGTCCACGATGGCGATGGTCTCGCCGGAGCCCTTGGACGCGGCGGCGGAGGTCAGGCCGTACGCCGACTGGAGGTCGGAGGGGCCGTAGCCGGTGGGCGTCGAGGCCTTGGGTGTGATGCCGTCGGCGGCCTGCTGCTTCTGGAAGGCGGTGAGTCCGCCGGTCACGCGCAGCGAGTTGCAGGCGAGTTCGCCCTGGTGCTTGGGGGTGGCACAGGGGGTCTTGGCCCAGGTCGCCTTGGCCGGCGCGGCGGTGGCGGCGTCGGCCTGGACGGCGGTACCGAACCCGGCGAGGGCCAGCGCGGCGGCGGCCGCGAAGGCGGCGCCGACACGGCGTCTGCGGCCGGTGGCCGTGGTTCCGGCGGTGGGGGACGTACGCATGTGTGCAGCCTCCAGGTGTTCCGGTACATGGGGGGAACAGGACGTTGCTGGTGCGTGCGGCGGTACGACGAAGACGATGACTTGTTGAGTACGCGACAACAAGACCGCGTGGCCAACCCGTGGGAATCCTGGCTTCCGCCTTACCTCCCGTTGCCGCCACCTTGACCCAACTCACAGACAACGGACGGGAAACGGGGGGAGAGAGGGGGGCGGAGGGCCCCGCCGACTGGACAGGGCTGTGCCGGAGCGGCGGCGGCCGGTCCGTGGGCCCCGGGTGGTGCTCGCGGCGGTGGTCGGCTCGTGGGCCGGGGAACGGCCGGAGGGCGGATCGCGGCTGGTTGCCGGGATCCGCCCTCCTTCTTTCCCTGCCGCCGAGGGGACCCCACGTCCCCCTCTGTGCCGGCGGCGCCCCCGTGACCCGACGGGGTGTCACAGCCTCGGGGCGGTGGCTCAGCCGGTGAAGGCGGAGACGCCCTCGGGGGTGCCCAGGCCGGTCGGGCCGTCGTAGCCGGACCGGGCGGTGCAGAAGTAGCTCGTGGAGCAGGAGCCGTTGCTGCCGCTGGTGACGTCGTTCAGCGCGGAGGTGCCGGCCTTGGCGTACGGGAACTTGGCCGGGTACGAGCCGCTGCTCGGGGTGCCCGCCAGGGCGTAGACCGAGGCGATGAGCGGGGAGCTGGCGCTGGTGCCGCCGTAGGTGTTCCAGCCGGTGCCGTCGGCGCCGTAGCTGTCGTAGACGGAGACACCGGTGGCCGGGTCGGCCACCGCGGAGACGTCCGCGATCATGCGCTTGCTGCAACCCGTGTCGGTCTGCCAGGTCGGCTTGGCGTCGTAGGCGGAGCAGCCGGAGCCGGTGCCCTCGGTGCTGGAGGTGTTCCAGACCGACTCGGACCAGCCGCGGGTGGTGGAGGCCTTCTTGAGGGCGGTGCCGCCGACGGCGGTCACGTACTGGGAGCCGGCCGGGTACTCGGCGCCGTAGCCCTCGTCGCCCGCGCTCGCCGTGATGACGACGCCCGCGTGCTTGTAGTACGACGAGTCGTAGCTGGAGTCGGAGGAGGACTCCGAGCCGCCGTAGCTGTTGGAGACGTACTTCGCGCCCAGCTTCACGGCCTCGTTGACCGCGGTGCCGAGGTTCGTCATCGACGCGGACTTCGCCTCGACCAGCAGGATGTTGCAGTTCGGGCAAGTCGCGCTGACCATGTCGAGGTCGAGCGAGATCTCACCGGCCCAGCCGCTGTCGGCGGACGGCAGCGAGGTGGTGGAGCCCGTCTGGCTGACCTTCTTGAAGCAGCCGTTGGACGTGGTGCAGGCGGAGAGGCCGTAGTACGAGCGGTACGTCGCGAGGTCGGCCGCGGCGTTCGGGTCGTCGTAGGCGTCCACGATGGCGACGGTCTCGCCGGAGCCCTTGGAGGAGGCGGCGGAGGCCAGGCCGTACGCCGACTGGAGGTCCGAGGGGCCGTAGCCGGTCGGGGTGCCGGAGGAGGCGTTGGGCTTGATCGTCGCGGGCGCGACGCCCTTGACCGCGGCCTGCTTCTCCATGAAGGCGGTGGTGCCACCGGTCACGCGCAGCGCGTCACAGGAGGCGTAGCCCTTCTTGGCAGTCGTGGCACACGCGTTCGTGGTCTGCACATGAGCCTTGGCGACCTGGGTGGCGATCGTCTGGGCGCTGACCTTGTGGGGAGTGGCGGCGTCCGCCTGGGCGGCGGCACCGAAGCCGGCCAGGGCGAGCGCGGTGGCGGCAGCGGCGGCCGAGCCGACCCGGCGCCATCTGCCGGATATGTGGGGGGTGTTGGTCGTACGCAAGGTACAGCCTCCTGAAAGTGGTGGGGCAGAGGCCCCCGGTGGGGGACCAGCGGCGTGTTCGCCGATGGGGGCGGCGGCCCGCGACGACCATCGCTTGTTGAGTACGCGACAACAAGAGGCTTTCGGAATTCTGACTTCCGCGTTACCTAAATGCGGTGCCCGGCTTACTGATCAATGACGGCACGATGGCGGGGAGATGACCGTCCGGGCAGGTCAAGTGGGGTATGGGGGGCCTGATTTGACCAAGTGGGCGTGGCTCAGCGGGGCTTGAGGCCGTGGAGCAGCAGATGTACGTGCTCGTCCAGGCCGGCCACGGCCTCGTCCGCGTCCAGCGCGCAGCCGGCGATGAGGGCGGCCAGGCCGTGCAGGTTCGCGACGGCGGCCAGCGCGATGCGCTCGGGGTCGCCGTCGACGATCTCGCCGCTCTCCTGGGCGTCCGCGAACAGCCGGGTGAGCGAGCCGAAGGTGCGGTCGGCCGCCGCGCCGAGCTGCGCCGAGCTGTCGGGGCGGTGCTTGCGCGCGAACATCAGCTCCAGCAGCTCGGGATGCTCGACGGCGAAACCGAGGTAGGCGTGCGCGAGCGCCGCCATCCGCCGCTCGAAGCCGGGGCCCGCGCCGTACGCCTCCGCCAGGGCGCGGTCCAGCCGCTCGTACCCCTCCATCGCCAGGGCGTCGAGCAGGGCCTGCTTGTCCTTGAAGTGCCGGCCCGGCGCCGCGTGGCTGACGCCGATGTCCCGGGCCAGTTCGCGCAGCGACAGCGCGCCGGCCCCCTTCTCCCGCAGGGTGCGCTCGGCGCTCTGGAGCAGCGCGGCGCGCAGGTCTCCGTGGTGGTAGGGGCGGCGGCTTGCGGGCATGTGCGCCATCGTATCCCGGCGCACACTCGCATTGTTGTCATTGACAGCATTGTAGTCGCTGCCTACATTGAGGTCATGGCTGAGACGACCGGCGCGCGCGGTGCGCGCAAGTGGAACGTGAACCGCATCCCCGACCAGACCGGCCGTACGGCCGTGATCACCGGCGCCAACAGCGGCCTCGGCCTGGTGACGGCCGAGGCGCTGGCGCGGGCCGGCGCGCATGTGGTGTTCGCCGTACGGGACGAGGCGCGGGGCGGCGCCGCCGCGGCGCGGGTGGCGGGCAGCACCGAGGTGCGCCGGCTCGACCTCGCGGACCTGGACTCGGTGCGCGCCTTCGCCGCCGGCTGGGACCGCCCGCTGGATCTGCTGATCAACAACGCGGGCGTGATGATGCTGCCGGAGCAGCGCACCGCGCAGGGCTTCGAGCGGCAGTTCGGCACCAACCACCTCGGGCACTTCGCGCTGACGAACCTGCTGCTGCCGCACCTCACCGACCGCGTGGTGACGCTGGCCTCCACCGCGCACCGCTGGGGCGATCAGCGCATCAGCTTCGAGGACGTGAATCTGCGCGGCCGCTACACCCCGACGCGCGCCTACGCCCAGTCCAAGCTGGCGAACCTCCTGTTCACCCTGGAACTCCAGCGCCGCCTGGCCGAGGCAGGATCCGGGGTGCGCGCGCTGGCCGCCCACCCCGGCTACGCCGCCACCAATCTGCAGAGCCACCACGCGAGCCCGCTGGCCAGGATCGGCATGGCCGTCGCCAACCGGGTCGTCGCCCAGAGCGACCGGGCCGGCGCCCTGCCCACGCTCTTCGCGGCCACCCAGGACCTGCCGGGGGCGGCGTACGTCGGCCCGGACGGCCTCGGCGAGTTCCGCGGCGCCCCGACCCTGGTCGCCCGCAGCGCCGCGGCGAGCGATCCGGAGGCGGCGCGGCGGCTGTGGACGCTGTCGGAGGAGCTGACGGGGGTGGAGTGGAAGGCGGGCGGCGGGAACGGGTGAAGGGGAAGGGGGGGAGGGGGACGGGACGGGGTGAAGGGGAGGGGAAATCCGTAGGGGACCGGATACGGTGCGGGTAAGGGATTCCCCGGAACTTTCCAGGAATCGTCAGGACGCACCACGGACCGAGACCTACCCCCATGACCTCGGCAGACATGGGCGCCGGCAGCGGCGGCCCGGTGAACGGCGGCGACCCCGCGACCGGCGGCGGCCCCGTGACCTTCCGGCTCGACGGCCGTACGGCCCTCGTGACGGGATCGGCGCGCGGCCTCGGCCTGGAGATGGCGCGCGGTCTGGCCGGGGCAGGCGCGCGGGTGGTCCTCAACGGCCGTGACCCAGGAGCCCTCGCCGCGGCGGCCGAGCGGCTGCGGGCGGAGGGCGGGTACGACATCGCGACCGCCGCGTTCGACGTCACGGACCGGGCGGCCGCGCAGACGGCGGTCGAGGAGCTGGGCGAGCTCGACATCCTGGTCAACAACGTGGGTCACCGGGACCGGCGGGGCGTGGCGGAGCTGACGCCCCACGACCTGAACGCGCTGCTCGACGTGGATCTGACCTCGGCGTACGCGCTGAGCCAGGTGGTGGCCCGGGGCCTGGCCGCGCGCGGGGTGCCGGGCCGGATCGTCAACGTGTCCTCGGTGGTGGGGCAGTTGGGCCGTACGGGTGATGTCGGCTACGCCACCGCGAAGGCGGGACTGGACGGTCTGACCCGGGCTCTCGCGGCGGACCTCGGGCCGAGCGGTACGACCGTCAACTCGGTCGCGCCGGGCACCTTCGCCACCGAGGTCAACGCCGAACTCACCGCGGATCCCGGCTGGGAGCGCTGGCTGCGGACCCGTACCGCGCTCGGGCGCTGGGGCCGGCCGGAGGAGATCGCCGGGGTGGTCGTCTTCCTGGCGAGCGACGCGGCGTCCTTCATCACCGGGCAGACCATCGCGGTGGACGGCGGGATGACGACGACGTTCTGACGCACGGTGACCGGTGGGGAGGCGGCCCCGGCGGGGGGACAGTAGCGTGGTGCGCGCACCGGCCATCGGGAGGTTTCTGCGGAAATTCTCAGCGAAGTCGGAGCGGGTTTCTCACCTTCGTGAGACAGAGTGAGGCCTGATGAAGCGCATCTCACGCATCTCGGTCACCTCGCGTCCCGCGTTGCTCGGGGCGGTGGTGATGCTCGCCCTGACGTCGGCGTCCGTGGCGTCCGCCGATGACGGGCCGGGACCCTTCGGGGTCACCGCGGACGCGGTCGCGTCCGTGCGCGAGGCCCGGGTGGGCGCGCTGTTCGACGCGGACCGGGCGTCGCGGCTGGCCGGCGGCCACTTCTGTACGGCCTCGGTGGTGCACAGCCCGCGGGGCGACCTCATCGCCACCGCCGCGCACTGCGTGAACGCCCAGGACCGGGACCTGGTGTTCGTGCCGGGCTACCGAAATGGGCAGGCGCCGTACGGGGTGTGGAAGGTGACCCGGCGCTTCCTGCCGGACAGCTGGGCGAAGGACCAGGACGAGGACAGCGACATCGCCCTCGTGACGGTGGCCGATCTCGACGGGCAGAGCGTCGAACAGGTGGTCGGCGGCAACCGCTTCGTCACCGACGCGACGACCGGCGCGACCGCGGTGACGGTCACCGGCTACCCCGACTCCCGCGAACTCCCCATCCGCTGCACCAACAAGCCCCGCCGCCAGAGCCCCACCCAACAGCGCATCTACTGCCCCTCCTTCACCGGCGGCACCAGCGGCAGCCCCTGGATCAACGGCGACCACCAGGTCGTCGGCATCCTCGGCGGCCACGAGGAGGGCGGCTCCACGGACGACGTGTCGTACAGCGTGGTGCTGAGCACGGAGGCGGCGGAGCTGTACCGGGACGCGACGACGGCCGGCTGACCGCGCCAACGGGCCCCCTTTTCTCCTCCGGAACTGTCGAACCGCTTTGTATCGGACGGGCGTTCTCGTGCTGAGCCGCTGCGGCTCCTACACTGCACTCGGCGGACTGGCCGACGGTGAGGGGCGGTTGACGGTGCGTAAGGCGTGGATCGTCGGTGGTGCCGTCGTGGCGGGCGGGCTCAGTTTCGTCATGGTGCTCGTGGTCGCGGTGTACCTGGTCGCCGGGAACCTCGTGGGGGGCATGGCCGCGAGCGGGCGGGCGCTGGCCAAGGGCGCGGTGCCGGCGGCGTACCAGCAACTGGTCGCGAAGTGGGGGAATCTGTGCCCCGCGCTGACCCCGGCGCTGCTCGCGGCGCAGCTGTACCAGGAGAGCGGCTGGAACCCCAGGGTGGTCAGTCCGGCCGACGCCCGCGGGATCGCGCAGTTCATCCCGAGCACCTGGGCGACGCACGGCATCGACGGCAACGGGGACGGCAAGCGCGACATCTGGGACCCGAATGACGCGATTCCGTCGGCGGCGTCGTACGACTGCGAACTGGCCAAGTACGTCAAGGACGTTCCGGGCAACGTCTCCGACAACATGCTCGCGGCGTACAACGCCGGGGCGTACCGGGTCATCCAGGCCGGCGGGGTCCCGGGCATCAGCGAGACGCAGAACTACGTCCAGCGCATCAACAGCCTCGCGGAGAGCTTCGCAGCCCCGCCCAGCCGGCTCGATCCCACCCGGCAGGCCGCGGGCGCGATCGACTTCGCGCAGAAGAAGCTGGGCACGCCGTATCTGTGGGGCGGCGAGGGTACGGCCGCGCAGGACGGGCGTTTCGACTGCTCGGGGCTGACCCAGGCGGCGTACGCGAGCGTCGGGATCAAGCTGCCGCGGGTGGCCAACGACCAGTACAACGCCGGTCCGCACCCCTCGCGCAGCCAGTTGCTCCCCGGCGACCTGGTGTTCTTCTCCCATGACCCCACCGACTCCCGGGCCATTCACCACGTGGGTATCTACGTCGGTGGCGGGTACATGATCGACGCACCGCGCACCGGGGCGGTGATCCGGTTCGACCCGATCGACGGAGCGGACTATTTCGGTGCCACCCGGGTGACCGAAGATGGCGCAAAAGCGCTCCCCACGGCGGTGTAAACCGCGCGTGAACCTACCCCCTGAGCTGCGATGATGAGTCTCTCTTCGATAACGTCTGCGTGATCTTTCGGTGGAGAGTGGAACGCAATGGTGGTGACCGTGCGTTCCTGTTGACGGGGGTCGGTGCGACGCACACGAGGTGCGTCCGGGAAGACGACGAAGGGGCCGCAGCACCATGGCTGTACTCGCCGAATCCGGATCGAACCCCGACGTCGAACTGCTTTATGACATCAACGGTCTGGCCAGGAGCGCTCCGCACTGGTTCGACCGGATCATGGAGTTCGTGGGCGAGTACGGGCTGTTGCTCGCGATGGTCCTGCTCGTGGTGTGGTGCTGGTGGTCCGTGCGGCGCCGGGGCCAGGAGGACGCGGCGACGTCCGTGGCCGCGCTGGTGTGGGCGCCGCTCGCGGCCGGGATCGCGGTGCTGGTGAACATCCCGATCCGGGGCTTCGTGTCACGGCCGCGGCCCTTCGTGGACCATCAGGGCCTCGATGTCCTCGTCTCCGGCAAGACCGACTTCTCCTTCGTCAGTGATCACGCCACCCTGACGATGGCGCTCGGTGTGGGGCTGTTCGTCGCCAACCGCAGATTCGGTCTCGCCGGGATCGGGCTGGCCCTCCTGGAGGGCTTCTGCCGGGTCTACATGGGCGTGCACTATCCGACGGACGTGATCGGCGGCTTCGCCCTCGGCACGGCCGTGGCCCTGCTGCTGGCCCCGCTGGCCTCCGCCCTGCTCACCCCGCTGATGAAGGCGGTGGAGCGGGCGCCGAGGGTGTCGTGGATCGTGCGCCGCAGGGCGGCCGCGG
Organism: Streptomyces sp. NPDC093018; assembly: GCF_040684035.1. Lineage (NCBI taxonomy): Bacteria > Bacillati > Actinomycetota > Actinomycetes > Kitasatosporales > Streptomycetaceae > Streptomyces > Streptomyces sp. NPDC093018. Next base: position 57,982 of record NZ_JBFBFF010000026.1, on the reverse strand, counting down.
ACATGCCGGTGGTCCCCGGCGCGCGGCGGTCCGTGGAGCCGATGGACTCCGAGGAACGGGACCTGGCGGCGTAACCGGACTGGAGAGGCGCCCCCTGAGGGGCGCCCCCGGCCCCCGCCCTACACCCCCTGCGCGTACGAGAAGAACCTCGACGGGTCGTACTGCTGCTTCACCTTCGCCAGCCGCACCGCCGCGTCCCCGTAGTACGCCTTCCGCCAGTTCGTCAGCGTCGGGTCGGTGTAGTTCTGGTACGCCGCGCCGGAGGCGTACGGCGCCATCGCGCGATGGGCCGACGTCAGCCACGACTGCGCCGTACCGCCGGAGGCCCCCGCGGGCCAGGACGCGATGTACTGCGCCAGCATCCGCGAGCGCCGGTGCACGAAGGCCGTCGCCGTCGGCGCGACCCGGTTCACCGCGCCGCCCAGCGCCGTGAACGCGACGCTGCCCGCCCCGCCCCGCACCCCCGCGATCTGCCGCAGCACCGTCTGGATGCCGGCCGCGGACAGGGACCGGTCGAAGAAGTCCGAGCGGGCCGCGTACGTCTCCCGCCCGAGCGCCCCCTGCGCCGAGCGGCCCGGCGTGCTGCCGGGCAGATGGCACTGCGCCCCCGCGGAGAAGGAGGAGCACCCGGCGTAGATCTCCATCGCCTCCTCGTAGCCCCGCCGGTGCAGGGAGACGGAGGTGGCGTTGGCACCGGCCTGGTGGGCGAGGCGGTCCACCGCGTTCTTCAGCTCGTTGTAGCCGCCGATGGAGAAGCAGGAGACGGAGATCGTCGGCTTACCGCCCGGCGCGCACGCCAGGTGCAGGGAGGACCAGATCTCGTCCGGCTGCGTCGGCCCCCACTCCTGCCACGCCTTGAGCACCGCCGCCGCCTTCGACCAGGGCCAGGACAGATACGCGGTGACCGCCTGCGGCGCCGGATGGGTGCGGAAGTGCAGCTCGGTGACGACGCCGAAGTTGCCGTTGCCCGCGCCGCGCAGCGCCCAGAAGAGGTCCGCGTGCTGTGTCGCGTCGGCGGTGAGCTGCTTGCCGTCGGCCGTGACCAGAGTCGCCTGGGTGAGGCTGTCGCAGGTCAGGCCGTACGCGCGGGAGACGACCCCATGGCCGCCGCCGAGCACCAGGCCGGAGACGCCGACCGTGGGGCAGGAGCCCGCCGGTATGGTCACGCCCTTCGCGGCCAGGCCCCGGTACACGTCGATCAGCTTGGCACCGGCGCCGACCACCGCCTGGCCGCCGCTGACCCGTATCCGGTTGAGCCGCGAGACATCGACGATCAGCCGGTTGTCGCCGGAGGAGTAACCGGCGTAGGAGTGGCCGCCGTTGCGTATCGACACCGGTATGTGCCGGCTCTTCGCGTACGACAGCACGGTGCGGATGTCGGCGGCGTGCGCGACGTAGGCGACCGCGGCGGGCTTCAGGCCGTCGAAGCGGGTGTTGTACAGCTGGTGCGCGGTCTTCCACTGGGCGTCGCCCGGCCGCACCAGGGAGCCGTCGAGATCCCGGCCGAGGGCGGTCCAGTCGGCCGGGCCGCTCGCGCCTGCCGTACCGCTCGCGCTGGTGGTCCGCATCGCCGTGAGCGACGACGAGGAAGCCCCGGCCGCGCCCGAGGAGTGTGCCCGGGCCGCGGCGGCGTGCCCCCCGCCCGTACCGCACGCGGTCAGTGCCGTCGTCGCCAGCGCGGCCGTGCCGCCCGAGATGAACGTACGCCGTTCCATGTCTCCGTCGCCTTTCCGCGGCCGAAGTGGCCTCCGGGAGACGAGACGACGGCAGGTACGGCAGGGTTCCCCCGTACGGGTGCCGGACATCGCATATGTGTGCCTGTGCCCCGGTCGTCGGAATCGGGGCGTGGCCTCCCCGTGAGCATTCCGTGACCTCACCGGGCCGACGGCAGGGGTTCACCCGCCGTTCATTTATGGCCTTCGGCCGCTTCACCTGATCTGCCTAATTTCGGCCTTACCCGGTGCGGAGTGCGGTTCGGATGCGCTCCCCGCACCCACGACGTGCACGCCGCCGACAGCGGCGGCTCCTGGAAGGAACTCCCGAACGTGAAGCTTCAGCGCAAGAACCGGCTGCGCGCCGTGACCCTCGGTGCTCTCGCCGTCTCCGGCGCCCTGGCCCTGACGGCGTGCGGCTCCGACGACAACGGCGGCGGTTCCAAGCCCTCGGGTGGCGCCTCGGCCTCCAACGCCTCTTCCATCAAGTGCGACGGTGCCAAGGGCCAGCTGCTCTCGGACGGCTCTTCCGCGCAGAAGAACGCGATCGACGCCTGGGTCAAGAACTTCTCGCAGGCGTGCGGCGTGCAGATCAACTACAAGGCCGGCGGCTCCGGCGCCGGTGTGACCTCCTTCACCCAGGGCCAGATCCCGTGGGCGGGCTCCGACTCGGCGCTCAAGCCCGAAGAGGTCACCGCGTCCAAGAAGGTCTGCTCCGGCGGCCAGGGCATCGACCTCCCGATGGTCGGCGGCCCGATCGCCATCGGCTACAACCTGAACGGCGTGGACAACCTCGTCCTGGACGCCCCGACCCTCGCCAAGATCTTCGACGGCAAGATCACCAACTGGAACGACGCCGCGATCAAGAAGCTGAACCCCTCGGCGAAGCTTCCCGACCTGAAGATCCAGGCGTTCCACCGCTCGGACGACTCCGGCACCACGGACAACCTCACCAAGTACCTGAAGGCCGCCACCCCGGAGAACTGGAAGTACTCGGGCGGCAAGACCTGGCAGGCCAAGGGCGGCCAGTCCGCCGCGCAGTCCTCGGGCGTGGCCCAGCAGGTCAAGCAGACCAACGGCGCCATCGGCTACTTCGAGCTGTCGTACGTCGGTGACGGCGTCAAGGCCGTGAGCATCAGCACCGGTGCCTCCCAGCCGGTCGCCCCCAGCACCGACAGCGCCACCAAGGCCATCGCCGACGCCAAGGTCGTCGGCACCGGCAGCGACCTGTCGCTCCAGCTGAACTACAACACCAAGGCCGACGGCGCCTACCCGATCACCCTGGTGACGTACGAGATCGCCTGCGACAAGGGCAACAAGGCCGACACCCTGCCCACCGTCAAGGCGTTCCTCAACTACATGGCTTCCGAGGACGGCCAGAAGCTCCTCAGCGGCATCGACTACGCGCCGATGCCCGACGCGATCATCGGCAAGGTCCGCACCACCATCGCGGGCCTGAGCTGACCTGATCCGAGAGTGCGGCCCGGTCCCACGGCCTCCCCGCGGGCCGGGCCGCACCGTCCGGTGCACCGCCGCCACGAGTCGCCCGCCCCCACCGGGACGAGCGGCTCCGCAGACCGGAGAACCCGATGGACATAACGAAGACAACCGACGTACCACCCCCCGCACCCCAGCCGACCGCCGAACCGAAGAAGAGCGCCAACCGCAGCGCCACCCGCGCCGGTGACCGCATCTTCCTCGGGCTGTCCCGCGGCTCCGGCATCCTGCTTCTGGTGATCATGGCCGCGATCGCGGTCTTCCTCACCTACCGCGCGTCCCTCGCGATCAGCAAGGACCACGGCAACTTCCTGACCACCTTCGAGTGGAACACCAACCTGATGCCGCCGTCGTTCGGCATCGCGGTCCTCGCCTTCGGCACGGTGGTCTCCTCGATCGTCGCCATGGCCCTCGCCGTGCCGGTCGCGGTCGCCATCGCGCTGTTCCTCACGCACTACGCCCCCCGCAGGATGAGCGGCCCGGTCGCCTATGTGATCGACCTGCTCGCCGCGGTGCCGTCCATCGTGTACGGCCTGTGGGGCGCCCTGATCCTCGTACCGCACCTGAACGGCCTGTTCGGCTGGCTCAACGAGTACCTCGGCTGGACCGGGATCTTCTCCTGGCAGGGCGGCGCGCCCCGCTCGATGCTCACCGTGGGCATCCTGCTCGCGATCATGATCCTGCCGATCATCACCAACGTGAGCCGCGAGGTCTTCCGCCAGGTCCCGCGGATGCACGAGGAGGCCGCGCTGGCCCTCGGCGCCACCCGCTGGGAGGTCATCCGCATGTCGGTGCTGCCCTTCGGGCGCTCCGGCGTGATCTCCGCCTCGATGCTCGGCCTCGGCCGCGCGCTCGGCGAGACGATGGCCGTGGCCACGGTCCTCTCCCCGACCTTCGACATCCAGACCAGCCTGCTCGACCCGGGTGGCGGCACCTTCGCCCAGAACATCGCCAGCAAGTTCGGCGAGGCGACCCAGGACGGCCGGGACGCGCTGATCGCCTCCGGTCTGGTCCTGTTCGTCATCACCCTGCTGGTCAACGGCGCGGCCCGCGCGATCATCGCCCGCCGCAAGGAGTACTCGGGGGCCAACGCATGAGCACCGCAGCCGTCACCGACAAGCGCCGCAGCTCGCTGCGCAGCGCCAGCCTGCCGAAGTGGTCGCCGTGGGCGATCGCCGCGGGCTCGATCGTGGTCGCGGTGGGCATCGGCGAGGGCGCCGGACTGACCAGCCACATCCAGTGGGGCCTGATCGCCGCGCTGCTGTTCGTCCTCGGCACCTATGTCATCGCCTCCGCGGTGGAGGGCCGCCGCCAGGCCAAGGACCGCATCGCCACCTCGCTGGTGTGGGTCGCCTTCCTGATCGCGCTGCTCCCGCTGGTCTCGCTGATCTGGACCACGGTCAAGCGCGGGGTGAAGGTCCTCGACCCCTACTTCCTGACGCACTCCATGGGCGTCGTCGCCGACTCCGAGCCGGGCGGCGGCATCTACCACGCGATCATCGGCAGCCTGGAGCAGGTCGGCCTCGCCACCCTGATCGGCGCGCCGGTGGGTGTGCTCACCGCGATCTACCTGGTGGAGTACGGCCGCGGCGGCCTCGCCCGCGCGGTCACCTTCTTCGTCGACGTCATGACGGGCATCCCGTCGATCGTCGCCGGTCTCTTCATCCTCAGCCTGATGCTGATGGCCGACATGCAGCCCTTCGGCTTCGCCGGCTCGCTGGCGCTGGCGATCCTGATGATGCCGGTCGTGGTCCGCTCCACGGAGGAGATGCTCAAGCTCGTACCGAACGAGCTGCGCGAGGCGTCCCTGGCGCTCGGTGTGCCCAAGTGGCGCACCATCCTGAAGGTGGTCCTGCCGACCTCCATCGGCGGCATCACCACGGGCATCATGCTGGCCATCGCCCGTATCGCGGGTGAGACGGCGCCGGTCCTGCTGCTGGTGTGGGGCAACTCCTTCATCAACAACAACCCGTTCTCGGGTGCCCAGCAGGCGCTGCCGCTGTACATCTACCAGCAGTACTCGCAGAGCTCCGGTTCCACGGCGGCGTACGACCGCGCCTGGGCGGCCTCGCTCACGCTGATCGCCTTCGTGATGATCCTCAACCTGGCGGCCCGCGGCATCGCCCGCTGGAAGGCCCCGAAGACCGGTCGCTGACGCGGCCCCTCAGCGACTGACGGAAGTGAAGCAAGTAATGGCCAAGCGAATCGACGTAAGCGGACTGACCGCCTACTACGGCTCCCACAAGGCGATCGAGGACATCTCGATGACCGTCGAGCCCCGCTCGGTGACGGCGTTCATCGGGCCCTCCGGCTGCGGCAAGTCGACGTTCCTGCGCACCCTGAACCGTATGCACGAGGTCACCCCGGGCGGACGGGTCGAGGGCAAGGTGCTGCTCGACGACGAGGACCTGTACGGCAACGGGGTCGACCCGGTGTCGGTGCGGCGCGAGGTGGGCATGGTCTTCCAGCGCCCGAACCCGTTCCCCACGATGTCGATCTTCGACAATGTGGCGGCCGGTCTCCGGCTGAACGGCAACTACCGCAAGAGCGAGCTGAACGACGTCGTCGAGAAGTCGCTCAAGGGCGCGAACCTCTGGAACGAGGTCAAGGACCGGCTGAACAAGCCCGGCGCCGGCCTCTCCGGTGGCCAGCAGCAGCGGCTGTGCATCGCCCGCGCGATCGCGGTCGAGCCCAAGGTGCTGCTGATGGACGAGCCGTGCTCCGCGCTCGACCCGATCTCCACGCTCGCGATCGAGGACCTGATCGGTGAGCTGAAGGAACGGTTCACGATCGTCATCGTCACGCACAACATGCAGCAGGCGGCGCGCGTCTCCGACCGCACGGCCTTCTTCAACCTCGCGGCGGTCGGCCAGCCCGGCCGGCTGATCGAGATCGACGACACGGAGCGGATCTTCTCCAACCCGTCGGTCCAGGCGACGGAGGACTACATCTCCGGCCGCTTCGGCTGATCCCCCGATTTCCTCACCGGTGCTGCATGGCGGTGCCACCGGGAGGATGCAATGGGCCCGCCCCCGATCTCCGGGGGCGGGCCCACGGCGTTCGCCGTCCTCCGCCCGCCCGCTACCGGGCCGCGGGCATGGTGCCCTCGCGCCAGTCGTTCACGCGCTTGCGGATGGCGGGGACCATCGGAAGCGAGTCGACTTCCGGGGGCCGGAACCAGCGGACGTCCGTGGACTCCTCGGACACGGCCAGTCGTCCGGCCGTGGGCCGGGCCAGGAAGCAGACGGAGAACTCCTGCCGCACCTCACCGTCGTCGTAGGCGAAGACATGACGCGGGTTGCTGTACGTCCCGACGATGCCGACGATCTCGACGTCGAAGCCGGTCTCCTCGCGCGTCTCGCGGACGGCGGTTGCGCGCTAGCAGCCGCTCTCGTGCCGCGTCGCGTCCGTTCTCGCCTGGCTGCGTGCCCTGCGGGCCGGGCCGCGCCAGCCGCAGGTGCAGCGGGCCACGCAGAAGCGGCCCTGTTCGGTCGTCGTCGTCAGATGGTCCGGGTCCCGCGCGTCCTGCTCCGCCACGCCGTCCACCGTACCGAGAAGCCAAGGGCAGAGCGTGACGGCAGTCCCCTACTCGTCGTTAACCGGACGACAGGGGGGCCGTAACGGACGTACCGGCTGGGGGAAGGCAGGGCGATGGAACGGCGGCAGTACAGACGGCGCACGGTCAGGACGGCCGGTGCGCTGGGCCTCACGCTCGCGCTGGGCACGGGCGTGGGCGGCTGCTCGGATCTCGGGCTCCCCGCCGAGGACGTCAGCAGCGGCGCGGGCGATCCGATCACCCTGCTGACCGGCGCCGCCGCGGCGCTGACCGACGCGGGCAGCTCCAAGGCGGGCACCGCCATGGAGATGGCCACGGGCGGCACCCGGGTCACCATCCGCGGCAAGGGGGTCTACGACTACGTCCACCGGCTCGGCCGGCTGACCGTCGTACTCCCCGAGGACCCGGCGGGCGCCGAGGAGCACCGCCCGCTCACCGAACTCCTCGCGCCCGGCGCCCTGTTCATGAAGAACCGGGGGGCCGGGGTGCCCGCCGACAAATGGGTGCGGGTGGAGACGGCCACGCTCTCCGACGGCAATCTCGTCACCGGTGGCGTCACCGACCCGTACACCGCCGCCGAGGTGCTGCGCGGCACCCGGCGGGCGAGCTATGTCGGCCGTACCGAGCTGGCCGGCGTGCCGGTGCGGCACTACCGGGGCACCGCCGACCTCGCCCACGCGGCCCGGTACGCACCCGCGGACGTACGGAAATCCCTGGCAGCCGCGGCGAAAGGGTTCGCCACGGCGCAGGTGCCCTTCGACGCCTACCTGGACGACCAGGGCCGTCTGCGCAAGCTGCGCCAGCGCTTCAGCTTCGTCAACGGCCGCCAGAAGACGCCCGTCGCGGTCACCTCGACGACCCTGCTGTACGACTTCGGCGCCCCCGCCGTCGTCGCACTCCCGCAGGAGAGGGACATCTACGCCGGGCGTATCGCGGAGGACGCGGGGACCGACGGGGCCTGAGAGAACCTGACAGGGGCTGGCAGGGACTGTCAGAGGCTGACAGGGGCTGAATCCGGCCAGCCGCCGACCCCGTACTAGTCCCTTGACGCCACCCCGTAAGTAGCCCGTCCGTGCCATGCGCGGTAGGTAAACCGCCTCCTACCCTAGGAGTTCGGTGACGTCAGGGAAGAGGTGAGGCGGGTGGCGGCGGTCGGCGGTACGGCGGTTCAGGACCATGTGGCCCTCGCCGAGATCGAGCTGTGCGGCGAGCTGATCATCGCGGCCTCGGCCGCCGAGGACCGGCTCAGCCTGGAGAGCATCGACGAGGTACTGCGGGTGGAACGGCAGGAACGAGACAGCTGACGGCGCCGCGGCGACGGGCCTCAGGTGCGCAGCAGGCGGCCGATCGCCTTCGTCGCCTCGTCCACCTTCGCCTCGATCTCGTCCCCGCCCTTGAGGGCCGCGTCCGCCACGCAGTGCCGCAGATGCTCCTCCAGCAGCTGGAGCGCGAAGGACTGGAGCGCCTTGGTGGAGGCCGAGACCTGGGTGAGTATGTCGATGCAGTAGGTGTCCTCGTCCACCATCCGCTGCAGGCCGCGGATTTGGCCCTCGATCCGGCGCAGCCGCTTGAGGTGCTCGTCCTTCTGCTTGTGGTAACCGTGCGTGGCGTGCTCACCGCAGTCCGTCTGCTCGGAGGGTGCCGTGGCGCCGGCCTCGGTGGTCGTCATAGCGGGCCTCCATCTCGGGACGGGTGTTCTCGGTCACACACCGGGGGACATATCGCCCGGCATACCCCTACTGGGTATATGGTACCGAATTTTGCTGGGTATGGGGGCCTTGGTGCGCCCCCGTGATGATCGCTCTGCTCGATGGGCGACACTGGAGGGCGGCCCGATAGCCGTGGCCGGATGATGCGCCTAGCATCAGCCTGACCGAAACCGAAGCACCCCGAGGACCCCACGTGCGCTTTCGTCTGACCCCCAGGGAGACGAGCTTCTACGACATGTTCGCCGCTTCCGCGGACAACATCGTCACCGGCTCGAAACTCCTGATGGAACTGCTCGGGGCGGACTCCTCCGCCCGGGCCGAGATCGCAGAGCGTATGCGGGCAGCGGAACACGCAGGTGACGATGCCACGCACGCGATCTTCCACCAGCTGAACTCCTCGTTCATTACGCCGTTCGACCGTGAGGACATCTACGCCCTCGCCGGTTCCCTGGACGACATCATGGACTTCATGGAGGAGGCCGTCGACCTCGTCGTCCTCTACCAGGTCGAGGAACTGCCCAAGGGGGTCGAGCAGCAGATCGAGGTGCTGGCCCGCGCGGCCGAGCTGACCGCGGAGGCGATGCCGAACCTCCGCACCATGGACAACCTCACCGAGTACTGGATCGAGGTCAACCGTCTGGAGAACCAGGCCGACCAGATCCACCGCAAGCTGCTGGCGCACCTCTTCAACGGCAAGTACGACGCGATCGAGGTGCTGAAGCTCAAGCAGATCGTGGACGTGCTGGAAGAGGCGGCGGACGCGTTCGAGCACGTGGCGAACACGGTGGAGACCATCGCCGTCAAGGAGTCCTGAGGCGTCGATGGACACCCTGGCTCTGGTCGTGACCGTAGCGGTCGCGCTTCTTTTCACCTACACCAACGGCTTCCACGACTCGGCGAACGCGATCGCCACGTCGGTGTCCACGCGGGCGCTGACCCCGCGGGCGGCGCTGGCGATGGCCGCCGTGATGAACCTCGCCGGCGCGTTCCTCGGCTCCGGGGTCGCCAAGACCGTCAGCGAGGGGCTGATCGAGACGCCGTCGGGCGGTACGGGGATGGGGATCCTCTTCGCCGCGCTCCTCGGCGCGATCGCCTGGAACCTGGTCACCTGGTACTACGGCCTGCCCTCGTCCTCCTCGCACGCGCTGTTCGGCGGCCTGGTGGGAGCGGCGCTCGCGGGCGGTACGGCGGTCCACTGGGACGGCGTGGTCGACAAGATCATCGTGCCGATGTTCCTGTCCCCGGTCGTCGGTCTGATCGTCGGCTACCTCGTGATGCTGCTGATCATGTGGCTCTTCCGCCGCGCCAATCCGCACAAGGCCAAGCGGGGCTTCCGCATAGCGCAGACGGTCTCCGCGGCGGGCATGGCGCTCGGCCACGGTCTCCAGGACGCCCAGAAGACGATGGGTGTCGTGGTGATGGCCCTGGTCATCGCCGGGCACGCCACGTACAACGACCCGATCCCGGTGTGGGTGAAGCTGGTCTCGGCGATGATGCTGTCGCTCGGTACGTACGCCGGCGGCTGGCGCATCATGCGCACGCTCGGCCGGAAGATCATCGAACTGGACCCGCCGCAGGGCTTCGCCGCGGAGGCGACGGGTGCGTCGATCATGTTCGGTACGGCGTACCTCTTCAAGGCGCCGATCTCCACGACGCATGTCATCACCTCGGCCATCATGGGCGTCGGCGCGACGAAGCGCGTGAACGCGGTGCGCTGGGGCGTGGCCAAGAACATCGTCCTGGGCTGGTTCATCACGATGCCGGCGGCCGCGCTGGTCGCCGCACTGGCCTTCGGCCTGGTGAAGCTGACGGTCCTCTGACCGTTCCCTCTTCCCCTCCTGCCCACCCTCTCGCCCGGCCGCAGAGCCGACGAGAGGGTGGGCTTTTTTCTGCCCCCGCGGACCGGGACGTCAGCCGGCGTACTGCGGGAAACGGCTGTGCCTCGCCGCGATCTCTCCGGCCGCGAGCACCGGCACCGTGAGATCGCCGGTGACCAGGACGTCCTGGTTGCACCAGGAGCCGTCCAACTGCACGGTCCAGCCGCCAGGCTCCATCACCCAGTCGGCCTCGGAGAGCTTCACGACGACACCGCTTCCGCAGATGAACGCCCGGGACGCCTGCGACACGATCCACTCGGCCTTCCTGGCCTCCGTCACCCCGTCGTTGTGGCACCTCTCGGCCATCCGCCACAGCAGACGCCACCCGACACCGGGCGTCAGCGGCCCCACGTAGGCGAACTGCCGGTCCTCCACGAGCGTGGTCGCGTAGCCGAAGACGGGCCCGAACAGGGAGAAGGCGGTCACCCGCCCCCGGCCCTTCGTTCCTCCGGTGGTCGCCACGGGCTCAGCAGCAGGGGCCGTCACCGCAGCACGCCGGTTCGTTGCAGTCCGCCCTGGTGCCCCACAGGGACTCGTCCACGGAGAAGCCATGGGCACGGATCCGCGCCACGACATCTGCCATCGTCGCCCTGTCCCGGTACCGGGACTTGGGCGCGTGATGGACGAACCGGCCGTACCGGGTCCGGCAGAACTCGGCGTACTCCTCGGTGTGCAGCATGAACGTGTGCCACCCCGGGTCCACGGCCCTGGAGGGCGACATGCCCTCGCCGGTCCGGCCCATGACGTCCACGAACGCCAGGGCCTCGTCCATGATCCGCTCGGCCAGGGAGCGCTCGTACCCGTACTCCTCGGCGCAGAAGTCCGTCAGTCGGGCGAACAGTTCGAGGGGCACGAGGTCGCGTCCGTGCCGCAGGGCGACGGCCGGCCTGTCAGGGGCCACAGTCATGAGGGTTCCTCTCTCCGGTTGAACCGACATGCCTCATCTTCGACAGGCCAGGCGCACCGCTCTAGCCGATTTCCTGTTCCCGCAAGAAATGGTCGCGGATTTCCTCGACCATGCTTCGCATGACATCTCCGGATACGGCGACGGCTGCGAATCCCTCGAATTTCTCGATATAGAGGGCGACGTCTCGCGGATCGGTCACCGCAAGCTCCGCGTGCACGGTTTCCACCGTCACCATGCGGTCGTCCTTGATCGAGAACGAGTGACTGGGGAAATCGGTCTGACGCACCGAAAGTGGTACGACACGGAAGTCGACACCGGGGATTCGGGAAACGGAGATGAGCTTGTCGAGTTGCCCGGCCATCACGAGGGGCGGGACGATTCTCCAGCGCAGCACCGACTCGGTGACGATGAAGCGAAGCTGCCGTCCCGGCTCGTAGAGAATGCCCTGTCTGGCAAGCCGCGCACCTACAGCTCGTGCGAGTTGGTCCGCGGTGAGATTCTTACGGCCGAGCACCGCTTGGACGTATTCCGGCGTCTGAAGCAGGCCGGGTACGAGGGCAGGTTGGAAGAGCCGCAACAGAGTCATACGGGATTCGATCGCCTGGATCTGCTGCTGCTTCCGGTGGTATCCGAGCCGCCGGTACAGACGCCAGGCCGTCGCCTCGGTCGCCGCCGCCCTGGCGACCGACATGTACTCGGCCTTGATTTCTTCGGAAACCCCTAAGGCGGTCAGGATCTGGTCCACGTCCACGACGCTCGGCATCACGCTGCCGTTCTCGATCTTCGACAGCTTCGAACCGGACATGGCCGCCCTGCGGGCGACGGTCTTGGCTTCCAACCCGGATGCCTGCCGCAGCGCCCGCAGCGCGGACCCCAGCTCAGCCTTGTTCACTCCCCGTGCCGTGCCCACCATTCCGCGAACGGCACGGCGTGCGCCAGCGCGGTGTCGCGGTAGGCCCGGAACTCGGCGAGCAGGTCTTCCTCGGCGAATTCGCTCCCAAGGTATTTACCGGCACCGTCGTACGACATCACCGCCGCGGCCGTGTCGTCGAACATCCAGAAGTCGGGCGCGTCCGGGATCGGGTTCGCCTTCTCGGTGACGTCGAGGATGAAGAACTCCTCACCGGCGGTCATGTTGCGCCGGTATCCCCAGGACAGCTCGAACCGGAGATAATCCGTGAGCGGACGGGCCAGAACATGAACGCGGTACACGCGCTTTCCGGCCTCGGTGGCGTTCCCCACCGTGGTCAGCCATTCGGCCGCCTGATACGAATCCGGCTGCTCGCGCCCCGCCAGAAACGCCTGATAGGCATCGACTCCTCCCGACTGGCTGTAGTCGTCCAGCGTTTCGAGCCGGAACGCTTCTCGCTCGAACGCGGTGAACCACTCCCCGAACGTCCGGCTAGACGAGGTTGCCACGGACAGCCTTTCGGATCAGTTCGACGGGGACTTCGACGGGAGCCTCGTGCGGGGGGGGATCTCCCGACCGTGATCGGTCAGCAGGCCTCCTTGCACGACTAAGGTTCCCCGATCGGTGGCATACAGCGTCGGACACTCGCCCTCGTCGCAGTCACCCACCAGCCGCGTCAGCTTTACCACCGCAGACTCCTCCCACTTGCGGACCAGGCGTCATCACTGATCGTCCCGAGTGTGCCGCACGTTCAGCAAGAGCCCCTGGTTTCCATTACTGGAAATCGTCGGCACGAGCGGACGGGTCTTCGGCCTCCGTCGCGCAGGGGAGTGGCTGCTGGTGCTCATAGGATCTTGGGCCCAGGCATGGAGGTCGGAGGGGCACGATGGACGAACCGCGGATAAGACTCGGCAGCGACGACGTGTGGCTGGAACTGGCTCGGAACGATGGGGAGAGCTGGCAGGTCACCGCCGATTGGTGCTCGTGGCTGACAGCCGACTTCGCCGTGGATCTCAGCGTTGCGGAGGTCGTGGACTTCGCGGTCCGCATGCTCTCCCACCTGCGTGCGCCGTCGGGTGGACGCTTTTCCGCCGCGGTGACTCCCGGTCGGAACAATCCGCTGAGGTTGACGGCGGAGCCCGTCGGGGACGGTTTCGCGTTTTTTGTGCGCCTGACTCCCCACGGCGACGACGGCGTGTGTCATTTGCAGATAGAGATCGACCCGATCGGCACGTCGGAACTTTGTGAGGCATTCAGCGCGCTGCACGCCGCGCTGGTGGTCTGACCCCCGGAACATCCGGTCAGCGCGGAACCCTCGCGATCGCCGCCAGTGCCGGGGGGATCAAGTCCCTGTCGTGGGGATACGTCAGACGGTCGCGGGCCTCGGTCGGGGGGAGCCAGAGGAGGGTGGTGACCTCGGCGTTGGGGGTGAAGGAGCCGCCCGTCGATTCGGCGGCCCAGTACGTGACCTCCTTCGGGCGGCCCGCGTGGTCGAGGTAGCGGGCGGTCGGCAGGGCGGTGCCGAGGCGGCAGGTGTGGCCCGTCTCCTCCTCGACCTCGCGCAGCGCGGCCGCCTCGGCGCTCTCGCCCCGCTTCAGCTTCCCCTTGGGCCAGGACCAGTCGGACCACTTGGGGCGGTGGACCAGGGCGAGTTCGACGGCTCCGGCGGGGGAACGGCGCCACAGGACGCAGCCCGCGGCCCGTACCGGGGTGCCGGTCATACCGTCTCCACCGCCTCTCGCTGCCAGGCGCGCTGGAAGGCGAACCGGGCCGCCTCCACCTCATGGCGCTGGTCCGCGTGCAGGACGCCGAGGGCGTAGGCCGTGGCGGGGGCGATCCGGGGGGTGCGGGCCGCCTGGGCCGCGGCGGCCGCCGCCTCGGAGGCGTCGCGGTGCCGGTTCAGGGCCTGGCCCGCCGCCAGCAGCCGTACGTCCACGGGGGTCCCGGCGTCCAGCACCTCGCGCGCGTAGCGGTGCAGGCGCAGCAGCAGCCGTACCTGGTGCCAGGGGCCGTCCTGGGGGTGCGGGGACGGATCCGGGGACAGGCCGTGGATCAGGGCCTCCGCGTTGTACGGGTGGCCCGCGGTGAGCAGCGGCAGCGCGGTGATGGCGTCGGTGAGCCGTTCGCGGGCGGCGCCGGCCAGCGGGCGCAGGTCGGTGGTGGGGGCGGTGGGGGTGAGCGGCACCTCGCTGGCGAGCACGGCGACCTTGTCGGCGACGGCGTGGAAGCGGCTGGAGCCGAGCGCCTGGAGGGCGGTGGAGTGGGCGCGGGTCCGGGCGAGGGTGAGCTGGCGGTCGAGCAGGGCGCCCGCCTTCGCCGCGCCCACCGTCAGATTGCCGCGCTCCGGCGGGGCGGCCACGGGGCCGCCGGGCACCGTCACCTGCTCGGGGAAGGCCGCCGCCCCCGACAGCCGGTGCAGCGCCTGCAGCAGCCGCTCCAGCCGGGCCTCGTACGCGTGCTCCAGGGCCAAGGTGCCCGAGAGCCAGGCCAGTTCGGGCCGCATCGACTCCGACCAGGCGGGGTCGAGCAGGGGGCGGTAGGTGTGCAGGCTGCCGCTGATGCGCCGGGCCGAGCGGCGCAGGGCGCGGGCCGCGTCGACGGATTCCTCGCCGGAGCCCGTGGCGCCCCCGGTCTCCCGGTGCAGGCGCAGGGCGCGCAGGAACTCCGTGGCGTGGGTGCGCAGATAGCCCGCGAGGGCGTCCCCCGTCACCACCTCGGCCGTGGGGTCCGTCGGGTCAAGGTGTTGCTGTGCCACGCCGGCGCCTCCGGGCGTCTATGAGCATCTCCTGGATGTTGCGCAGGGGTTGGCCGTCCGCGTCCAGCGCGTGCCGGGTCCACTCGCCGTCCGGGCCGAGGTGCCAGGACGCGGTGGTGTCGGACATGCCGGTGTCCAGCAGCCGGTTGATGGCCGCGCGGTGGCCGGGGTCGACGACCCGCACCAGGGCCTCGATCCGCCGGTCGAGGTTGCGGTGCATCATGTCGGCGCTGCCGATCCACACCTCGGGCTCGCCGCCGTTGCCGAAGGCGAACACCCGGGAGTGCTCCAGGAAGCGGCCGAGGATCGAGCGGACCCGGATGTTCTCCGAGAGCCCGGGGACGCCGGGCCGGATCGCGCAGATGCCGCGGACCCAGACGTCCACCGGCACGCCCGCCTGGGCAGCCCGGTAGAGGGCGTCGATGACGGCCTCGTCGACCATCGAGTTGACCTTGATGCGGATGAACGCGGGGCGGCCCGCGCGATGGTGCTGGATCTCCTTGGTGATCCGCGATATCAGGCCGTCCCGCAGGGACTTGGGGGCGACCAGCAGCCGGCGGTAGGTCTCCCGGCGGGAGTAGCCGGACAGCCGGTTGAACAGGTCGGAGAGGTCCGCGCCGACCTGCGGGTCGGCGGTGAGCAGGCCGAGGTCCTCGTACAGCCGGGCGGTCTTCGGGTGGTAGTTGCCGGTGCCGACGTGGCTGTAGCGGCGCAGGGTCTCGCCCTCCTGGCGGACCACCAGCGACAGCTTGCAGTGCGTCTTCAGACCGACCAGGCCGTAGACGACATGGCAGCCGGCCTCCTCCAGCTTCTTCGCCCACTTGATGTTGGCGTGCTCGTCGAAGCGGGCCTTGATCTCCACCAGCACCAGGACCTGCTTGCCGGACTCGGCGGCGTCTATGAGCGCGTCCACGATCGGGGAGTCGCCGGAGGTGCGGTACAGGGTCTGCTTGATCGCGAGGACGTCCGGGTCCTCGGCGGCCTGCTGGAGGAAGGCCTGCACGGAGGTGGAGAAGCTGTCGTACGGGTGGTGCAGCAGCACGTCCCGCTGGCGCAGCGCCGCGAAGATGTCGGGCGCGGAGGCCGACTCGACCTCGGCGAGGTCGCGGTGGGTGCCCGCGATGAACTTGCGGTACTTCAGCTCGGGCCGGTCCAGGCCGTGGATGCGGAACAGACCGGTGAGGTCGAGCGGGCCGGGCAGCGGGTAGACCTCGGCCTCGGAGATCTTCAGCTCGCGCACCAGCAGGTCGAGCACCTCGCGGTCGATGGACTCCTCGACCTCCAGGCGCACCGGCGGCCCGAAGCGGCGCCGCATGAGCTCCTTCTCCAGGGCCTGGAGCAGGTTCTCGGCGTCGTCCTCCTCGACCTCCAGGTCCTCGTTGCGGGTGAGCCGGAAGGCGTGGTGCTCCAGCACCTCCATGCCCGGGAACAGCTCTTCGAGGTGGGCGGCGATGACGTCCTCGACGGGGACGTACCGGCCGGGGCTGGACTCCAGGAAGCGGGAGAGCAGCGGCGGCACCTTCACGCGCGCGAAGTGCTTGTGGCCGCTGACCGGGTTGCGTACGACGACGGCCAGGTTCAGGGACAGGCCGGAGATGTACGGGAAGGGGTGCGCGGGGTCCACGGCGAGCGGGGTGAGGACGGGGAAGATCTGGTGCCGGAACAGCGTGAACAGGCGGGCCTGCTCCTTGTCCGCCAGTTCGCTCCAGCGCACCAGGTGGATGCCCTCCTCCGCGAGCGCGGGGGCGACGTCCTCGTGGTAGCAGGCGGCGTGCCGGGCCATCAGCTCGCGGGAGCGGGCCCAGATCATCTCCAGGACCTCGCGCGGCTGGAGCCCGGAGGCGGACCGGGTGGCCACGCCGGTGGCGATGCGGCGCTTGAGTCCGGCGACCCGGACCATGAAGAACTCGTCCAGGTTGCTGGCGAAGATCGCGAGGAAGTTGGCGCGCTCCAGCAGGGGGGTGTTCGGGTCCTCGGCCAGTTCCAGGACGCGTTCGTTGAAGGCGAGCCAGCTGCGCTCCCGGTCGAGGAAGCGGCCCTGGGGCAGCGGGCTGCCGTCGGCCTGGGACTCCTCGTACGCGTCGAGATCCGCGTCGATGTCGGGTTCCAGGTCGGAGACCGCGGAGGTCACGGTGTGCGGCCGGTGCGCCGCGATGGAGCCCACGGGGGGCTGCGGGTGCTGTGCCTCTGCCTGGGTGTCTTGCTGGCTCATGAACCCATTCTTCCGCGCGACCGGTGCGACAGGCGCGTCGGAACGCGCGGGCGGGAGCGTCACGGTCCCGTTCCCCGCGGGCCCCTCGGGGGGCGGCGAAGGCTCTGGCACGACGGGTTTCATTGGCCGAGCGTCGCAAGCCCGTCTGAATCGATGGTTACGGAGACATGACGTGCGGGATAGCGCGGGGCGGCTCCCGGGGGTCCGGGGCGCGAAAGCGACGGATTCCGCAGCGCCCCGGACGCGGTCGTACAAGGTCGTACAAGGTCGTACGGGTTCGAAAGCCCGGGTGCGGGACCGTACGGCGGCGTACGGTCCCGCACCCGGGCGGAGAAAGGCCGGACGGCCCGGCCCGAGGGGGCTCAGGCCCGCGCGGCGCGCAGCGTCCCGGTCTGCCGGCGCAGGACCAGGAAGCAGCCGGTGACCAGCAGCGCGGCGACGGCCAGGGTCAGCGCGGTGGTGGTGAGCTGGAGGCCCCAGAGGTGGGACTGCGGCTGGTAGGTGTTGTAGCGGCCGGTGAAGCGGTCGAACGCCGTCGCGCAGGACGTGACGGAGTCGCACGTCGGGGGCGGCACATGGGCGCCGGAGGCGGTCACCATGCCCTGGTCGACCACCATGCCCTTGCCGAGGAAGCCCTGGTCGACGGTGCTCAGCCGGGTCACCGCGGGCCACAGGTGCGGCATCGCCAGCTCCATCAGCCAGCGCACGACGCCCACCGCCACCAGGCCGACCGCCAGCGCGGGCAGCGTCCGGCGCAGCAGCAGCCCGGCCAGGGCGCCGGCGGCGAGCCCGGCGAGGGCCATGGCCGCGAGGGTGGGGCCGCCCGCGTGGAAGGTGAAGCGGTCGTACCACTCCTTGGCGCTCTCGATCCGGCCCTGGCTCGCGGTCCAGGCGCGGTGGTGCAGCCAGGCCAGCAGTCCGGTGCAGACGGTGACGCCGAGTGCCGGGACGGCCAGGCGCACGGCCAGCCAGCGGGCCGGGGAGGTGGCCTGGGTCCAGGCGAGCCGGGCGGTGCCGGACTCCAGCTCCCGGCCGGTCAGCGCGGCGCCCGCCCAGGCGGCCAGCACGAAGGGCAGCACGTTCAGGGCGATGGTGGCGTAGTTGTAGTAGTCCTTGTAGCGCAGGATCGCGTTCTGGTCGTAGCTGCACCGCTCGCTCGTGGTGCAGCTCTCGTACTGCCGCCAGGCGTCCGCCGCCGCGTTCAGGAGCGGGCCGTCGAGGGCGAGCAGCAGGGCGGCCAGGGCGAGCCAGAACACGGCCCAGGTGTAGATCGCGGGCCGGTGCAGGCGCAGCAGCCAGCGGGTCTGCCGGGGCCGGTCGACGGGCGCGGCGGTCAGGGTCACGGCGCTCACGCGGCACGCTCCTCGGTCGGGTTCGGTGCGCCGGCGTCCCGCAGATGGGCGAGGACCAGCTCTTCCAGGGAGGGCGCGGTGGTGCGCCAGTCGTCGGCGAGCGGTCCGGCCGGGCGGATCAGCGCGGTGAGCTGGCGGCCGGTGACGCGGGACTCGACCACGGTGTGCGGGGCGAGGTCGGCGCTCGCGGCGCCGCTGACCCGCAGATGGGCGCCGAGCAGCTCGTCGATCTCGCCGGCCAGCCGGACCCGGCCGCCCGCGACCAGCAGCAGATGGTCGCAGGAGTCCTCCAGCTCCGCGATGACGTGCGAGGACAGCACGATCGTGGTGCCGTGCATCGCGGCCTGGCCCATCAGCGTGCCCATCAGCTCGTGCCGGGCCAGTGGGTCCAGGTCGGCCATCGGCTCGTCCAGGAGCAGCAGTTCGGGCCGCTTGCCGAGGGCGAGGGCGAGCGCGACACGGGTGCGCTGGCCGCCGGAGAGGGTGCGGATCCGGGCGGTCGCGTCCAGCTCCTCGACGATGTGCCCGGCCAGCTCCGCGTCCCAGCGCCCGGGGTTGAGATCGGCGCCCATGCGCAGCGTCTCCGCGACGGTGAGCTGCGGGTACAGCGGCTTGTCCTGGGCGACGTAGCCGACCCGGGGCCGGGCCCCCGCGGCGGTGGTGCCGAGGACGGTGAGGGTGCCCTCGGTGGGGGCCGTCAGTCCGGCGGCGAGGGCCAGCAGGGTGGACTTGCCCGCCCCGTTGGGGCCCACGACGGCGCACACGCGCCCGGTCGGCAGGTGGAACGCGCAGTCCCGCAGGGCCCAGCGGCCCCGGCGGCCGAACCGCTTGCCCAGAGCGTCGGCCCGCAGGGCCGTGTCGCTGCTCATGACGGATCTCCCTGGAAGTGCTTGTCGAGTACGGCGGTGAAGAGCGCGGCCACGTCCTCCCGCTCCAGGCCGGCCGCGTCGGCGCGGCGCGCCCAGTCCTCCAGCTCGGTGCGGAGCGGGGAGTCGGCGGGGGTGGCGCCCAGTGCCCGGCGCACGAAGGTGCCCAGTCCACGCCGTGCCTCGACCAGGCCCTCCCGCTCCAGTTCGCGGTAGGCCTTGAGGACGGTGTTGGGGTTGATGGCGGTGGCCTCGACGACCTCGCGGGCCGTGGGCAGCCGGTCGCCGGGGCGCAGCAGGCCCAGGCGCAGGGCCTGTTTGGTCTGCTGGACGATCTGGACGTACGTGGCGACACCGCTGTGCCGGTCGATGCGATATTCGACCACGCGTTGCACCACCCTTTCACTAATTGAGTAGTGAAAGGGTGGTGCAAAGAAGGGGCGGCCGTCAAGGCGACCGCCCCTTAAGGTCCCTTGCGGGCCCTATGTCACGTCTCGGTCCGGTACATCAGGTCCGTCTCGTACGTACGGAAGCCCAGCCGCTCGTACACCGAGACCGCGGCCTTGTTGTCGGCGTCGACGTAGAGCATCGCGGTCGGCAGGCCCTGCGCGGCGAGATGGCGCAGGCCGATGGTGGTGAGCGCCTTGCCGAGGCCGCCGCCCTGCTCGCCGGGGCGGACGCCGAGCACATAGACCTCGCCGAGGCCCTCCTCGGCGTGCACCTTGGTCCAGTGGAAGCCGATCAGCTCCCCGCGCCGCTCGGCGAGGAAGAACCCGGCCGGGTCGAACCACGGCTGGGCCTTGCGGTCGTCCAGGTCGCGCTGGGTCAGCGAGCCCTGCTCGGGGTGGTGGGCGAACGCGCCCGCGTTGACCGCGAGCCACGCGGTGTCGTCCTTGCCGGGCTCGAAGGCGCGCACGCTCACGCCCTCGGGCAGCTGCGGGTCCGCCAGCTCAAGGCCGGTCAACTCCCGCCGCATCTGGCGCAGTTCGCGGAACAGGGTGAGGCCGAGCACCTGGGCGAGATGGCGGGCGGCGGGGTGTCCGCCGTGCGCCCACACCCGCAGCCGCTTGCCGGAGGCGGCGAGCAGGGCCGCGCCGAGCGCCCGCCCGTGTCCGTGCCCGCGGAACTCGGGGCCGATGACGAGTTCGGCGGCCGGCGCCTCCACCGGATCGGTGTCCTCCAGCTGGGCGTAGCCGACGAGTTGGCCGTCGACGGCCAGCAGCAGATGCGAGACGCCCTCCCGGGCTCCTCCGCGCAGCTGTAGCCGGCCCTGCTCGGACACCGGCTGCTGCCCGTCGACCCGCGCGGCCTCGCCGAGCAGGGTGAGCACGGCCTCGGCCTGGTCCGGGGTGAGCGCGGAATGGGTCTCGATGGAGCGGGCGGGAAAGGCCCGTACGGTGTCGTCGCTGCTCATGCGTACGAGGGTACGGGGCGGGTACGGGCGACGCCGAGAACACCGGCCGGGAGTCGACCGGCGCGGGTGCGCCGGGGTGTCGTCGCGGTGTTCGTCAGGAGGTCCGGGTGGCGGCCCTCAGGGTGTCCAGGGCCAGCTTGTCCGTCGCGGCGCTCGCACCGGACAGACGGTGCACGAGGATCCAGCCCTGCGGTACGACACCGGCGAAGACGGACGCGCCGCGGGTCGCGCCGTTGTGCCACAGCAGGCGCCCCGCCTTCTGCCAGGCCGGCGCGGGCGCACCGAGCCTGCGGTCGACGAGCAGGCCGGTGACGAGGCGGGCGGTGGCCCGGGGGGTCGCCCACAGCCCTCCGGCGGGCAGGATCGCGCCGGTCATCGTCCAGGGGCGCCGCGGCCGCCCGAACAGCCCCCGGCGGCACAGCCGTACGTCGGCGGGCGGGTCGGCGGTGACATCGGTGACGCCGAGGGGGTCGAGGAGATGGCGGCGCAGGAGTTCCTCGTACGGGGTGCGGGTGGCCGCGACCAGGGCGGCGCCGAGCAGGGCGTAGCCGAGGTTGGAGTACTCCTCGGTGCTGCCCGCGGGCGCCGTGGCCAGCGTGTCGAGGCGTCGTACGACCGAGTCCAGGGCGCGGTCGTCGAAGCCCGCGTACGGGTCGCGCCCGCGGATCCCCTCGGGCAGCCGGGGCAGGCCCGAGGTGTGCTCGGCGAGATGGCGCAGGGTGATCCCGGTGCCGCCGGGCGCCGGCAGGAACCGTTCCAGCGGGTCGTCGAGTGCCAGGACCCCGCGGTCGGCCAGGGCGGTCAGCACGGTCGCCGTGAACGTCTTCGTCAGGGAACCGATCTGCACGAACCGACCGGGGTCGTGGCCATGCAGGATCCGGGGCGCCTCGAAGCTGCTGAGTACGCAGGTGGGTACGCGGGACATGGTGATCCTTCGGCGGGACCTTCGGCGGTACCGGACAGGGCTAGCCTGCCACCTCGGCCGCCGCCGGTTCCGGTGGGGGGACCGGGGCGCCGGGCAGGCGTACGGTCGCCACCGAGCCGCCGCCGGGGGCCGGGGCCAACGTGACCTCGCCGCCGGACTGCTGGACCGTACGCGCGACGATGGACAGGCCGAGGCCGGAGCCGGGGAGGGCGCGGGCGCCGGGGGAGCGCCAGAAGCGGTCGAAGACATGGGGGAGTTCGTCCTCGGGGACGCCGGGGCCGTGGTCGCGGACGGTGAGGACACCCTCGGTCAGCCGGACCTCGACGGTGCCGCCCTCGGGGCTGAACTTCACCGCGTTGTCCAGGATGTTGACCACCGCGCGCTCCAGCGCCGACGGCTCCCCGACCACGAACCACGGCTCCAGGTCCGCCGTGATCGTCAGCTCCGGGCCGCGCAGCCGGGCCCGGCGCAGCGCCGCCTCCACGGTGTCCTGGAACGGCACCACCTGCACCCGCTCGCCGCGCTGCCCCTCCGAACGCGACAGCTCCTGCAAGTCACCGATCAGCGAGGCCAGTTCCGTCATCTGCGCCTTCACCGAGTTCAGCAGCGCCTTGCGGTCCTCGGGCGGCAGCGGGCGGCCGGTCTCCTCGCTGCGGGTGAGCAGTTCGATATTGGTGCGCAGCGAGGTCAGCGGGGTGCGCAGCTCGTGCCCGGCGTCCGCGATCAGCCGCTGCTGGAGCTCCCGGGAACCGGCCAGCGAGGCCGTCATGGAGTTGAAGGACCGGGACAGCCGGGCCACCTCGTCCTCGCTGTCGTCCTCCACCGGGATCCGGATGGTCAGATCCTCGGTGCGGGAGACGTGCTCCACGGCCTCGGTGAGCTTGTCCACCGGCCGCAGCCCGGCCCGGGCGACGGCGAGACCCGCGGCACCGGCGCCGAGGACGCCGACACCGGAGACCAGCAGCAGGATGAGCGCCAGGTCGTTGAGGGTCTTCTGGGTGTTCTTCAGGGGTACGGCGATCATCATGGCCGCGCCCGGATACAGCTGGGGGCCCACGTTCGTGTCGATCACCAGTGGCATGGTGAGCACCCGGACGTCATTGCCCTGGGTGTCCGTGCCGTTGCGCAGGATGCCGCTGCTGTGGGTGCCGCCGTCGCGGATCACGGCCCGGTCGGCGGCGGTGGTCCGCACCGTGCCCGGCGAATCCGAAGGGACACAGGGCGTGCCGTCCGGCTTGACCAGCTGCGAGTAGACGGTCTCGTGGGTGCGCAGGCCGCTGTAGGGAGTGGGGTCGACCGGCTTGGGCGGGCAGGAGGCGAGCAGTTTGTACACCGCCTCCGCCGCCGGGCGCGGCGCCGATCTCTCCAGGTCCTTGTCGATCTGCTCGTACAGCTTCCGCTCCACGATGAACCAGCAGGTCACCGACACCGCCGCCACCGCGAACGCCACCGCCGCCGCGACCAGCACGGCCAGCCTGGCCCGGATCGGGAGGGAGCGGTAGCGCCGTACGACCTTGTTCACTCGGCGCCGCCCTGTCGCAGGACGTAGCCGACGCCCCGCACGGTGTGCACCAGCCGGGGCTCCCCGCCCGCCTCGGTCTTGCGGCGCAGGTACATCACGTACACGTCCAGGGAGTTGGAGGACGGCTCGAAGTCGAAGCCCCAGACCGCCTTGAGGATCTGCTCCCGGGTGAGGACCTGGCGCGGGTGCGCCATGAACATCTCCAGGAGCGTGAACTCGGTGCGGGTCAGCTCGACCTGCCGGCCGCCCCGGGTGACCTCCCGGGTCGCGAGGTCCATGCGCAGATCGCCGAAGGTGAGGGCCTCGTCCGCCTGGGCCGCCGGGGAGACGGCGGCCGCGTAGGAGCTGCGCCGCAGCAGGGCGCGGATCCGGGCGAACAGCTCGTCCAGCTCGAAGGGCTTGACGAGGTAGTCGTCGGCGCCCGCGTCCAGGCCGGTCACCCGGTCGCCGACCGTGTCGCGGGCGGTGAGCATGAGGATCGGCAGGGTGTCTCCGCCGCCGCGGATCCGGCGGGCCGCCGTCAGACCGTCCATCCGGGGCATCTGGATGTCCAGGACGACCAGGTCCGGCTGGTACGCCGCGGCCTTCTCCAGCGCGTCCGCGCCGTCGACGGCGACCTCCGTGTCGTACCCCTCGAAGGCGAGAGAGCGCTGGAGCGCCTCGCGTACGGCCGGCTCGTCGTCGACGATCAGGATGCGCTGGGTGTCACGGTCGCCATCGGCGGGGCTCATGCTCGCGATTCCTTGTGGAGATGGGTCGTGTGGTGGGGGGTGTCCGTGTTGATGTCGTTCGGGTCGTTGTTGAGGTCGTTCAGGTCGTTCAGGTCGTCCGGGTTGTTCGGGTGTCCTGGTGAAGTGTCCTCCAGCCTCCCATGGTGCCGGGTCGGGAGGCACGGACGCCAAGGGTCAGGCCGTCAGGGCCGCGAGATTGCGCATCGCGGTCAGCCGGTGCAGCGGCACCTTGTGGCCCCGGCGGTGATGCCGGTCCGCGGAGCTGCGGCGCAGCCCCATCAGCTGGGGGACGTGCGCCGGGACGATCTCCGCGGCGCGGGGTTCGGGGGCGGCCGGCGTGTGCAGTCGGCGCGCCACCGCGAGGGCGACGGTGAGGTCGGCCGGGCCGAGGCCCGCTTCCCGGTGGAAAGTCAGCTGGATCATGATGTTCCTCCAGACACCCCGAGTGACGCTGAAAGGTCCTGGTGAGGACCGGGTGAGCCCCTGATCGGGCCCAGGTGGGGCCCCGGTGAGGCCCTAGTTCTGCCCGCCCGACCGCAGCTTGGCCAGGTCGGACTTGACCGTGTTGACGGGGATCGCGAAGCCGAGGCCGATGCTGCCCGCGTCCGAGGACGAGGACGCCTGCTGGCTCGACGAGTACATCGCGGCGTTGATGCCGATGATGTTGCCGGCCGCGTCGATCAGCGCGCCGCCGGAGTTGCCGGGGTTGAGGGAGGCGTCCGTCTGGATCGCCTTGTACGTGGTGGTGGACGAGCCGGTGTCGCCGTTGAAGTTGCGGCCGCCGAACTGGAACGGCCAGCTTCCGTCGCCGCCCTGGCCCTGCGCCTGGCTCTCGTCGGTGGGCACGGTGACGTCCCGGTCGAGCGCCGAGACGATGCCACTGGTGACGGTGCCGGTCAGGCCCTCGGGCGAGCCGATCGCCACGACCGAGTCGCCGACCTGCACCCCGCTGGAGTCGCCGAGACTCGCCGCCCGCAGCCCCGAGGCGCCCTGCAGCTTGATCAGCGCGAGGTCCTTGGAGCTGTCGGTGCCCACCACGTCGGCGGTGTAGCTGTGCCCGTCGCTGGTGCGCACCTTGACCGACTGCGCGCCCGCGATGACGTGGTTGTTGGTGACGATCTCGCCGTTCGAGGAGATGATCACGCCGGAGCCGGTGGAGGAGCCGTTGTCGAGGGTGGCGTTGATCTCCACCACGCTCGGGCTGACCGCGGCCGCGATCGCGGCGACGTCGCCCTTCTTGCCGGCCGGCACCACGGCGGTGCTGGTCCCGGTGGCCGTCACGTCGTTCTTGCCGGCCAGCTCCTGGAAGCCGTACGCGGTGGCGCCGCCGACCGCCGCCGCCACGATCGCGACCGCCGCGAGGAGGGCGACGGAACCCCGGGCGCGCTTGCGCCGCGGCTCCGGCTCCGGCCCGGCGGCCGGCAGCGGCGAGGCGGCCGCCGGCTCGTACGCCGGCGGGGGCGGCCACTCCGGGTTCACGGGAGCGGAGTAGCCGTGACTCTGACTGTACGGACCCTGCGGGGTGTCGTAGTCGTACTCGCCGCTGCGGCGGAAGCTCTCGGTCATGGAAGAAGCGTCCCCGGCGACCATGAGAGCTTCCTGAGTGCTCGCTGAGAAGCCCGGCAGAACCTCGTTTGCCCGATATAAAGACGCCTCTCGGCGCTCGGCGAGGGCTCTCACCAGCCGTTAAGAAGCGGCTCTCGAGAACCCGACGACGTTGTCAGTGCTCGCACCCGCAGGAGGGGCGCACCACCAGCCGGGAGGGGAACGTCTTCAGCCGCTCGCGCCGGGACCCGGCCACCCGCAGCCCGTCGTCCAGCACCAGGTCGACCGCGGCCCGCGCCATCGCCGAGCGGTCGGAGGCGACCGTGGTCAGCGGCGGATCGGCGAACGCGGCCTCCTTGATGTCGTCGAAGCCCGCCACGGCCAGCTCCCCGGGCACATCCAGGCGCAGCTCGCGGGCGGCCCGCAGCACGCCGATCGCCTGGTCGTCGGTGGAGCAGAACATCGCCGGGGGCCGGCGGGGCCCGGACAGGATCTCCAGGGCCGCGCGATAGGCGTCGTACCGGTTGTACGGCGCCTCGAACAGCCGGCCCTCGGTGCTCAGGCCCGCCTCGGCCATGGCCCGCCTCCAGCCCTCGACGTGGTCGGAGACCGGGTCGCCGATGGCCGGGGTGTCCGCGGTGCCGCCCATGCAGGCGACGTAGGGGTGGCCGTGCTCCAGCAGATGGCGCACGGCGAGCTGGGCGCCGCCGAGGTCGTCGGTCACCACGGCGACGTCGTCGATCGCCTCGGGCCGCTCGTGCAGCAGCACCACGCGGGCGTCCCAGGCGTCGATCTCGGCGGCGGCCTGGTCGTTGAGCGCGTGGCTGACCAGGATCAGACCGGAGACCCGCATCCCGAGGAAGGCCCGCAGATAGTGGACCTCGCGCTCGGCGATGTAGTCGGTGTTGCCGACGAGCACCATCTTGCCGCGCTCGGAGGCCGCCTGTTCCACGGCGTGCGCCATCTCCCCGAAGAAGGGCTGGCGGGCGTCCGGGATGATCAGCCCTATGAGGTCGGTGCGCCGGGACGCCATCGCCTGGGCGACCCGGTCCGGGCGGTACCCCAGCTCCTTGATCGCGGCGAGGACACGCTCGCGCGTGGCCGGGGCGACCGGCCGGGGTCCGTTGTTGATGACATAGCTCACGACGGCGGTGGACGTCCCCGCCAGCCGCGCCACATCATCCCGAGTCACCTTGGCCACGCGCGGAGTCTACGCGGATTGACCCAGTTCGGGCAGGGTGTTCGGCACCCTCGCTGTGCGCGGGAAGTCGTCGGAAGGTGTGGAGGATCAAGCGTCCGCGTGGACCTCGTCCTCGGCCGGGGCGCCGGATGCGTCCGGCTCCTCCGCCTTGGCCCGGTTCGCCTCGGCCCTGCTCTCCTCCTTGCCCCGGTCGCCCTTCTCCGGGGTAACGAATCGATAACCGACGTTCCGTACGGTGCCGATCAGCGACTCGTGCTCCGGGCCGAGCTTGGCCCGCAGCCGCCGTACATGCACATCGACGGTCCGGGTGCCGCCGAAGTAGTCGTAGCCCCAGACCTCCTGGAGCAGCTGGGCGCGGGTGAAGACCCGGCCCGGGTGCTGGGCGAGGTACTTCAGCAGCTCGAACTCCTTGAAGGTCAGGTCGAGGACCCGGCCCTTGAGCTTGGCGGAGTACGTCGCCTCGTCCACCGAGAGATCGCCGTTGCGGATCTCCATCGGCGAGTCGTCGTGGGTGAGCTGCTGGCGCCCCATGGCGAGCCGCAGCCGCGCCTCGACCTCGGCGGGACCCGCGGTGTCGAGGAGCACGTCGTCCACGCCCCAGTCGGCGGTGACGGCGGCGAGGCCGCCCTCGGTGACCACGAGCAGCAGGGGACAGCCGGGACCGGTGGAGCGCAGCAGCTGGCACAGGCTGCGCACCTGCGGCAGATCGCGGCGGCCGTCGACCAGGATGACGTCGGCGCCGGGCGTGTCGACCAGGGCGGGGCCCTCGGCGGGCGCGACCCGCACATTGTGCAGGAGCAGGCCGAGGGCCGGCAGGACCTCCGTCGACGGCTGGAGGGCGTTGGTCAGGAGCAGCAGAGAACTCATACGTCTGGTTCCTCCTCGGTCCCTGCGAGAACTGTGCGGACGGGCACTGCTCTGCGTTCCCGAAGGCCCGTACACCGGGGGACGCCGAGGGAGTCCCGCTCCGTATACAACGCTTCCGAAAGCACAAAAGGACCCGGTGGCAACGCTGCCCGAGTCCTCTGCCCAGCAGAATAGCCCACATGAGCAATCGCCCGGCAGGACATGTGGCACGTTCCACCGTACGTCCGGATGCCGAGACAGGCAGACCAGGCCCTGTCCGGACATACCTGCGCACGGCGGACGGCGTTCCGGTCGAGGTCGTATACGACCCGGGGGCGGCCGTATACGACCCGGACGCCCCGGTGCTGGTGGTCGCGCACGGCTTCACCGGGGACGTGGATCGCCCGCATGTACGAAGGGTGGCGGCCGGGCTGGCCCGTTACGGCGCCGTCGTGACCTTCTCCTTCCGGGGCCACGGGCGCTCGGGCGGGCGCTCCACGGTCGGCGACAAGGAGGTCCTCGATCTCGCCGCCGCACTCGCGTGGGCGCGCGGCTTCGGGCATGTGCGGGTGGCGACCGTCGGCTTCTCCATGGGCGCCTCGGTGGTGCTGCGGCACGCGGCCCTGCGTCCGGGGGCGGTGGACGCGGTGGCCGCGGTCAGCTCGCCCGCCCGCTGGTACTACCGGGGCACCGCCCCCATGCGCCGGCTGCACTGGCTGGTCACCCGCCCCGAGGGCCGCCTGGTCGGCCGCTACGGTCTGCGCACCCGCATCCACCACCGCGACTGGGACCCCATACCGCTCTCTCCCGTCGAGGCGGTCCCCCTGATCGCCCCCACGCCCCTGCTGATCGTGCACGGCGACCGCGACGGCTACTTCCCGCTCGACCACCCGCGGATGCTCGCCGACGCCTCCGGCGGCCATGCCGAACTGTGGCTGGAGCCGGGCATGGGCCATGCGGAGCACGCCGCGGACGACGCCCTGGTGGACCGCATCGGGGACTGGGCCGCCCGCCGGTCCGGCTAGCCTGGCTCCCGTTACTTACTGACTTTTACCAGCCGTCGATTGAGGAACCAGATGCCCAAGGTCACGGTGCGCTACTGGGCCGCCGCCAAGGCCGCGGCCGGGGTCGCCGAGGAGCCGTACGACGCGGCCACCCTCGCCGACGCGCTCACCGCCGTGCGCACCCGGCACCCCGGTGAACTCACCCGCGTGCTCCAGCGCTGCTCCTATCTGATCGACGGCGACCCCGTCGGCACGCGCGCGCATGAGACGGTACGGCTGGCCGAGGGCGGCACGGTCGAGGTGCTCCCGCCGTTCGCAGGAGGGTGAGTCGATGACCGACCAGCCGTATCAGGGCGGCCCGTACGAGGGCTACGACCCCTACCAGCAGCAGCCCGCGCCGCCGCAGGACTGGCAGGGCACCGCACCGCAGGGCGCCCAGGGGGGCCCCGACCCGCAGTCCACCCAGACCTGGCAGGGCCAGACCTGGGAGACCCAGACCCACGCACCGGTCCAGGCGGCGGCGGAGGCGACGGCGTACCTGCCGCCGGTGACGGGGTATCCGCAGCAGGGGCAGTACCAGCAGCAGGGCGAGGGGTTCGCGGGAGCGCAGGCCGGGCAGCACCAGTACCAGCAGATGGGCCACCCCGGCCCCCAGCCGATGGCCCAGCCGCAGCCGTACCCACAGCCGTACCCGCAGTCGGCGACGCCGATGCCGCAGCCGTACCCGACGGCGCAGCCTCAGCCGATGGCGGGATCCGCGTCGGCCGCCCCCGCCCCCGCCACCGCCGGGCCCGCCACCGCCGGGCCCGCCGCGGGGGACCGCCCCGCCGGGGAACCGTCCGGTGACGAGCCCTCCTACGGCCCCGCGACGCTCGCCGGCAACTCCCGGATCACCGACGCGCAGCGGGCCCGCCTGGAAGGCCGTTCGCCGGTCATCGAGCCCGGGATGCAGCCGGCGCTGCTCACCGCGCTGCTCGGTCTGCTGCTGGCCGCGGCGGCGGGCCTCGGCTCGTACGCCCTGGCCGTCCCGCTGGTGCTGCTCCAGGCCGTGACGGCGGCGGGCTGGTTCCGGCTGAACGGCATGTGGCCGGCCCGGCAGGGCATCGCGCTGGCGTTCCTGGGCGGTCTCGCGGCCGACGCGGCGGTACTGGCCGCGGGCCGCGGCAACGCGCCCGCCGCGATCCTGGGCACCCTCGGCGTCTGGGTCCTGCTCTCCCTGGTCCTCCAGCTCCGCTCGCACGCCTCGCCGGACGAGCGGATGTACGGCCTGATGGCGACGGTCGCCTCCGCGGCCCTGGCGATCCTGGCCACCGGCTACCTGGGCGCCGACCCGCACGCGGTCTCGGTGGGCGCGGCCGCGGTGGCGGTCGCCGCGCTGGCGCGTGCGCTGCCGCTGCCGACCCCGGCGTCGGTCGTGGTCGCGCTGCTCGCCGCGGCGGGCGCGGGCATCGCGGTGGGCGGCATGACCGGCCTCGGCACCCAGGGCGCCCTGCTCGGCGCCCTGGCCGGCGCGTGCGCCCTGGTCGGCCACCGGGTCGCCAGCTACGACTACCCCTCCCGCTTCGTCCACTTCACCGCGGGCGTCGCCCTGCCCCTGTCGGCGGCGGCACCGGTGGTGTGGGCGCTGGGACGGGTGCTGGGCTAGGCGTTCGGAAGCCCGTCATTCACCGCGAGGATGAAAGGCGCCCATGACCGGCCCCCTCTGCCGGATGATGGTCCTCGCACGTCGTGGAGACCACAGAAGGCGGAGGCGGTCATGGCCTTACGGTTCATCGCGAAAGACCCCGACACGAACGGGGCACAGTGCCCCACGGCCTGGGTGGACGACGAAGCGAGGGAGATCGTCGTGCAGGGGTGGAAGGCGGGGGAAGCGCTCCTGGCCCAGTGCCGGGAGACGGGGCCGGTCCCGGAGACGGAAGCGGTGGTACGACTGCCCATCCGCATGGTGCCCGCGCTGAGGGAGGCATGCGATGTCGCGGACCGACTCGGCGTTCACTGATCTGCTTGCCCAGGCGTGCCACTCGGCCGTGCATCTGGAGATGCGCGACTCCTACGGGATCGGGGAAGAGGCGGCCGAGTTCGAGCGGTGGCGTTCCGGCTGGCGACCGGAGCCGAACCCGGAGACGTGGTGGAACGACTTCCATACCTGGGTGCGGGATGCAAAGGCCCGGGGAGTCGCCTTGCGCAGGGCGCGCATCGTGTCCGAGCCGGTGAGCGAATACATCCGGTACGAGCATGCCTGCACCTACCAGAATGTGGCGGCGGGGGAGTCGGTCCGCTGGTTGCCCCGCCGGAAAGCCTCGGACATCGCGCTTCCCGGCAATGACTTCTGGCTGTTCGACGGACGCGTGATCATGTGGAACCACTTCACCGGTGAGGGTGGCTCGGCCGGTCCGGAACTGGACGAGCGTCCCGAAGTGGCGAAGCTGTGCGCGTCGGCGTTCGACGCCGTGTGGGAGCGTGCGACCCCACACGAGGACTACCGGATCCGATAGACCGGTCGGCGCACGTGCCCGCGTCCCCCTCATCGAGCGTCCAAGCCGCCCGCAAGGCCATAGCCGATCGGCTGCGGGAGCTCAGGAAGGACGCGGGTCTCACCGGCCGCGCCCTGGCCGAGAGCGCCGGCTGGTACAAGTCCAAGGTGTCCCGGCTGGAGAATGCCGTGACGCCGCCCTCGGACGACGACATCCGTCGGTGGTGCGCCGCTTGCGGAGCAGAGGACGAGGCACCCGACCTGATCGCGGCGGTCCGGTCCGCCGACAGCATGTACGTGGAGTGGCGGCGCGTTCAACGCACCGGCCTGCGCAGGCTCCAGGAGTCGTACGTCCCGCTCTACGAACGAACGCGGGTTTTCCGGACCTACTGCGCCAACGTCGTCCCCGGTGTCCTGCAGACGCGCGGGTACGCCACGGCCCTTCTGGGCTCGATCAGCCGGTTTCACCGGGCGCCCGACGATGTCGCGGACGCCGTTGAAGCGCGCCTCGCCCGTTCGGCACGCGTCGTACACGAGGGCGACCACCGATTCGCCCTGCTTCTGGAGGAGTCCGTACTTCGGCACCGTGTCGGTGACGCCGAGACGATGGCTGGGCAGTTGCGTCACCTGCTGACCGCCATGGCGCTCCCGTCCGTCTCGCTCGGTGTGATCCCCTCCTCCGCGGAACGCCGTATGTGGATGATCGAGACCTTCACCGTCTACGACGATGCGCAGGCCGAAGTCGAGTTGCTGACCGCCCGGGTGAACGTGACCGCGCCGACTGAAGTCCGCCAGTACCTCTCGGCGTTCAGGGAGTTCTCCCGGATCGCGGTGTACGGGGCCGAGGCGCGGGATCTGATCACCACCGCCATGGACGCCCTCCTCTGATTCCCGTGGAACTCCGTGGAACTTCCCTGGGATGTACCTTCCGGCGTCTCTAGCGTGTCCGTCATCGCGCGTGGAGCGCGATGGGACGAAAGGACAGATGGCGATGAAGTCTGCCACCGACCCGTACGCCGACCGGGGCAGCGGAGAGGACGGCGCTCCCGGCCAGCCGTGGAACCCGCCGGAGGAGCCCCCGAGCCCGGACGGCTCCAGCCCCGAAGGCGACGGGAAGCACCGTAAGTGACCTACGACCACCAGCGTATGGACCGCCCCGGCCGCGAGAAGCTGGGGCGCGTCCTCATGGAGTCAGGTGCGCTGTCCTCGGACTGGGCATCGACGTTCGCGGCCGTCGACCGGGCCGCGTTCCTCCCGGACCTCATGTGGCCCTACGACATGGCGGCCCGCGTGAGCGTCACCGTCGACCGACGGGAGGACCCGGGTGCCTGGCTCGCGGCGGCGGACAGCGACGTCCCCATTGTCACGCAGTGGGACGACGGCGCCCATCCGGGCCCTGGTCCGGGAACCTTGTCCACCAGTTCGTCCTCCATGCCGTCCGTGGTCTACGCCCTGCTCCAAGGCCTGGAAGTGGACGACGGCATGCGGGTGTTGGACGTGGGCACCGGCACCGGTGAGACGGCCGGCGCGCTGACCCACCGCCTCGGGCCGCGCAACGTGACGACCATCGAGGTGGACGAGTCCGTGTCCGCGAGGGCCCGCGAGCGGCTGCGCCGACTGAGCCTGCAACCGGAGGTGATCGTGGGCGACGGGTTCGAGGGCCATCGCGGCAGAGCCCCGTACGATCGTGTGCTGGCCACGGTCGCCCTCCGTCAGTTGCCCATGGCCTGGGTCAGGCAGACGCGTCCCGGCGGCCTGATCCTCGCGCCCTGGGGCACGGTCTACGGCAACGTGGACGCCGTGGTCCGTCTGACGGTGGAGGGCGACTCGGCGACGGGCCCGTTCACCCGGCCCGTGGAGTTCATGAAACTCCGCGCACAGCGAGGGAGCCCCCTGCCCCACACCGACTATCTCTCGGCGGGGCCCCTCCAGGACGCGGATGAGACGACCTCTTCCCTGACCGAGGAGGAATTCGTGACGGGGCGCTTCACGGACCTGCCGTTCGTGCTCGGTCTCCGCTTGCCGCAGTGCCGGCACGCCGTGGCGGACAAGCGCGAGGGCGCCCGGCCGGTGTGGTTCTACAGTCTCGCCGACATGTCGTGGGCCTGCGTGCTGTTCCACGACGGCGACCGGGCCCGGGTCTGGCAGTGGGGGCCCCGACGCCTCTGGGACGAGGCGGTCAGAGCCTACGAGTGGTGGCGGGACCGGGGCTCGCCCGGACTCCACCGCTTCGGTCTGACGGTCAGTTCCTCTGGTCAACGGGTCTGGCTGGACAACCCGTCGGCTGAGTCGTGGCCGCTGGACGTCAGCCCCGCTTGACTCCGCCGACGAAGGCCGCCCAGGCGGGGGCGCCGAACAGGAGGGGGGTGCGGGTGGTGTCCTTGCTGTCCCGGACGGGGACGAGGGGGAGGTTGTCGGCGAACTCCAGGCAGGCGCCGCCATCCGAGTTGCTGTACGAGCTCTTGCGCCAGTCGGCGGTTTGGAGGAGGTCGTCAGAGACCTCGACGCAAGCGCCGCCTTCCGAGTTGCTGTAGCTGCTCTTACGCCACGTCAGGCTACTCAGGTCGATGGCTCGCATGGCGCTTCCTCCAGCATCTGCAAGATGAACTTCCGCGAGGCGGCAGGATCCATGACCGCGTCGCGAATCGCATCATATCTGCGCTGTAGGTCCTCAACTGGGCCTGCTTCCTCGATGAGTTCACCGCTTACGACAGTCTCGACGTAGGCGACGGTGCGGCCATCCGGAAGTCGTAGGAATGTCACGGCGGTGTCCATCAGACCATGCAGTCCGGCGCCGAACGGCAGCACGTAGAAGGTGATGTTCGGGCGCTCGGAGAGCATCACCAGGTGCTCCAACTGCCGCCGCCACATCTGCGCATCTTGCAGAGAGTTCCGTAGCGCGGCCTCGGAAAGGATGACGCGAAATGGTGAGGCGCATTCCCCGTCCAGCAGACTCTGGCGGTCCATGCGCGCGTCGGCCTGCTGTTCCACTTCATTGTGGGTGAGGCCACCCGTTGCGAGCAGTTCCAATGCGTACTCGCGGGTCTGAAGGAGACCGTGCAGGACGCTGCCGCCGTAGTGCCACATGCTGAGGGCTACGGCCTCCAGCGACATGTACTGCCGATACCGCTCCTTGAACTGCGTCGGGTCCGCCTTCGCCAGCTCCCACAGCGTGAGCAACTTGTCGCCCGTGCCGTAGAACGTGTCCAGGGCCACCACGGTCTCCGGGCCCCCGAGCGACTGGCCCTTCTCCATCTTGCTGAAGAGGGTCGGGTCCCAGCCCACCTGCGCGGCCAACGCCCGGAAGGTCAGGTGCCGTTCCTCCCGGAGTAACCGCAACTCCTCGGCGAACCGAGCCCTCGGCTCCTGGCTGCGACCCGTGATCGCCCGTCGCTGCGGCACCGCGCCCTCCCCGGTTTGTGGAATTTGTGGCACATGGCCCGCACGACCTGGCACAAGGCGCCGTTCTGCGCTTTTCCGCCCCCGTGCTGGGCCATTCTCGTATCAGGCCAGGAACACGCAGAGTAGTGCAACTGGCGCATTTCGTATAGAAGTTGGAGCAAAGGAGCGAAATCGATGTGTACGGATCCAGCCAGCAAGGACACCGGGCCCTCCCTCTACAGCCGCGCCCGCCTCAGTGCCGAGGTGCGGATCGCCAACGAGCGCGGGCAGGCGCTGCCGCCGGACCCGGACGACCTGAGCCGACCGCCCCGGGCGGTGCCGGGCTGTCCGGCGTGTCTGACGCTCGCGGAGCGGCGCGAGGCGGCGCGGGCCGAGTGCGACCGCAGCGCGGAGGCGGACGCGAACGTGCTGCTGCGCAGGCACCTGAGGCAGGAGCACTGCCCGTGACCAGGAACGACGAGAACCGGGCCCCGCTGAACCCCGGCTACGCGATCCCGCCGCCGCTGTTCCCGCCACCGCCCCGGCCGCTGCCGCCCGAGGCGCCCGCCCCCGCCCCTGCCGTCGTACGGCGTCGTCGCCACCGCGCCCGCAGGGTCGACGGCGCGTTCGTGAGCGGCGCGCTGACCGTGCTCAGCCTGGCGGGCCTGCTGGTGGCGCTCGCCGTGGTGGCGGTCTGAGCCGTACTCGCACCGCGGGCTACGCTTCCCGTATGGCGAAGAAGCTCGTGATCAAGGTGACGGCCGGGGCGGACGCCCCTGAGCGCTGCTCGCAGGCGTTCACGGTGGCGGCGGTGGCCGTGGCCAGCGGGGTCGAGGTGTCGCTGTGGCTGACCGGGGAGTCGTCCTGGTTCGCGCTGCCGGGACGGGCCGCCGAGTTCGAGCTGCCGCACGCCGCTCCGCTGCCCGACCTGATCGACTCGATCCTCGCGGCCGGCCGCGTCACGCTGTGCACCCAGTGCGCGGCCCGGCGGGAGATCACGGAGAAGGACGTCATCGAGGGCGTACGCATCGCGGGCGCGCAGGTCTTCGTCCAGGAGGCGCTGGCCGACGACACCCAGGCGCTCGTCTACTAGTACGGGTAGTACGGCTCCCTCAGTGGCGCGGGCGCTTCTTGCCGTCCAGCTCGTCCCACCACTCGTCGGACTGGGGATCGCCGGAGGGGTCGTCCCACCAGCGGTCCTCCGGCCCCCGCCGGTTCGCGATCATCGCGGCGACCGGCGGGATCACCATGGCGACGACACACATGCCGACGGCCGCCGGGACGGACCAGATCCGCACGACCCCCCACGCCAGGACGAACAGGCCGATACAGATCCCCATCATGGCGAAGTACACGTGACGTCGCCGTGCGTACATGCTTACAGAGTAGGTCCGGGCGTCGGGTTCGGCGCCATAGTGCCGGGGACGCTTCGGATCGCCGCCTCCCACTGCGTGCCCTGTCACAGCTGATCGACATTTACCCTCCGCGAAGCCGCGCGGCGTTACCGTTGCGTAGCCGTGACCTATGTCGACCTGGGGGGAAACACCACATGCGCGCCCTGCGAATACTGCTGATCATCGTCGTGATCCTGGGCGGGCTGTTCGTGATCGTGGACCGGGTGGCGGTGCACTTCGCCCAGGGGGAGGTCGCGGACAAGCTGAAGTCGTCGGAGAACCTGTCGGTGACGCCGGACGTGGACATCAAGGGCTTCCCGTTCCTCACCCAGGTCGCCGGCGGCTCGCTGGACGATGTCGAGGTCGGGATCAAGAGCTATGACGCGGCCACCGGCGAGGCGGGCAAGACGATCCGCATCGACGACCTGGAAGCCGACATGAAGGGCGTCTCCTTCTCCGGCGACTACAGCTCGGCCACCGCCTCCAGCGCCACCGGCACCGCGACCATCTCGTACGACGAGCTGATGAAGACCGCCAAGTCGCAGCCCACCGACATCGGCCTGGGCATACGGGCCAAGGTCGTCGGCCTCTCCGACGGCGGCAACGGCAAGATCAAGGTCGCCGTCAAGGTGAGCGGCACCGTCGCCGGCGCCATCCCCATCGACCGCACGGTCTCCGTCCTGAGCACCGTCAGCGTCGTGAACAACAAGGTCGAGGTGCGCGCCGACTCCCTCCCCTCGGTCGCCGGACTCGGACTCGCCGAGGACCGGGTCCGTACGATCACCGACTTCCAGCAGGTCATCGACCAGTTGCCGGGCGGCATCAAGCTGGCCAAGGTGGAGGCCGCCGAGAACGGCGTGAAGATCAGCGTGCAGGGTTCGGACGTCAAGCTGGCGGGGTAGAAAGCCGCGAAACGGCCCGGGTGGGCACCGTTCGTCCGACAGGCGAGACAGTGACGTCCGTACCGTAGATGCGATGGCGCACCCGAGCGCCCGGAGGGCCCTTCCCCGGCCGCCGGGCGCTCTTCTCGTCCCGCCATTCGGACGATCGTGTCTCGCCATGCGACACACCGGTGACACGCGCGCCCTCGCGTACCTACGATCGAGGTCATGAAGCGACAGGCGGATCTCACGAAGCGGCGGGCAGTCGACCTGTGCCGCGTTGCCGCCATGCTCTGTCGCCCCTTCTGAGCGGAAGTTCCGCTTCCGCGTCTTTCACCCCTGCCCTGCTGGGCACCCGTGCGCCGCTCGCACCCCGAGCGCGCGCCCTTTCGCACTCGCACGCCCCGCCGTAACTGCCCCGGAGGAGAAAGAGCATGAGTCGCAGCGACGTCCTGGTCGACGCCGACTGGCTGCAGGAGCACCTGGACGACCCGACCATCGCGATCGTCGAGGTGGACGAGGACACGTCCGCCTACGAGAAGAACCACATCAAGAACGCGATCCGCATCGACTGGACCAAGGACCTCCAGGACCCGGTGCGCCGTGACTTCATCGACCAGGAGGGCTTCGAGAAGCTCCTGTCGGAGAAGGGCATCGCCAACGACCACACGGTGATCCTCTACGGCGGCAACAACAACTGGTTCGCCTCGTACGCCTACTGGTACTTCAAGCTGTACGGCCACGAGAGCGTCAAGCTCCTCGACGGCGGCCGCAAGAAGTGGGAGCTGGACGCCCGCGAGCTGGTCGCGGGCGACGAGGTCCCCGAGCGCGCGACGACCTCGTACACGGCCCAGCCGCAGAACACCGCGATCCGCGCCTTCCGCGACGACGTCGTCAAGGCGATCGGCGCCGAGAACCTGGTCGACGTCCGTTCCCCCGACGAGTTCTCCGGCAAGCTGCTCGCCCCGGCCCACCTGCCGCAGGAGCAGTCGCAGCGTCCGGGCCACGTCCCGAGCGCGCGCAACATCCCGTGGTCGAAGAACGCCAACGACGACGGCACGTTCAAGTCGGACGACGAGCTCAAGGAGCTCTACACCGCGGAGAACGTGGACCTCGCCAAGGACACGATCGCCTACTGCCGCATCGGTGAGCGCTCGGCCCTGACCTGGTTCGTGCTGCACGAGCTGCTCGGCGTGGAGAACGTCAAGAACTACGACGGCTCCTGGACCGAGTACGGCTCCCTCGTCGGCGTGCCGATCGAGCTCGGCGCCAACAAGTAAGCGATCCCAAGCGACCTCTGGAGAAACAGCATGTGCGGAGCGAAGGCCGGTGGCCCCGACGCCTCGACGATCAAGCCCGGTGAGACCACGATCCAGGGTCAGGTGACTCGCGACGGCGAGCCGGTGACGGGCTACGTCCGTCTGCTCGACTCGACCGGCGAGTTCACCGCGGAGGTGCCCACCTCGGCGACCGGTCAGTTCCGCTTCTACGCGGCCGAGGGCACGTGGACCCTGCGCGCGCTGGTGCCGGGCGGCACCGCCGACCGCACGGTCGTCGCGCAGCAGGGCGGGCTCGCGGAGGTCGCCATCGCCGTCTGACGGCAGGCGCGGAAGGGCCGTACCCCTGGGTTGGACGCCGGACGGGGTACGGCCCTTCGGCATGTCCGGGCATCCCCGTCCCCGCGGCCCTGTCGCTTCCTCGGCGCTTCCCCGAATCGTGATCCTTCCGCCTACAACTCCATGTGCATGCCATGAGTCTGCTGTGCATGCGCGGGCCACCGGATCCGCGTTCCGCACCGCGAGGGGATGTCTTGGAAGCACTGGAGAAGCCGGAACCGGAAGCCGGGCCGACGGAGGAGGGGGAGGGGGAGAGACCCGTGGCCCCGGTGCGGCGGCGTGGCCGTACCGCCGCACTGATCGCCTCGGCCGCCGCCCTCGGGATCGTCGCGGGGGGCTGCGTCGGGTACGTCGTACAGGCCGGCCGGGCGCCCACGGAGCTGCCGCCGCTGTCGCAGCCGGTGCTGCGGCAGGGCAAGGGCGCGGTCCCGCTGCTGACCGCCGCTGAGGACCGGCAGGTCAAGACCGATGGCGACCTGCGCAAACTGCTGCTGCCGAGGCCGCGCGGCGCCCGCGACGAGGACGCCGGCGGCGACGGCTGGATGGATCTGGAGGAGTACGCGACCTGGAGCGAGGACCCCGGCGCCGGCTTCCGCTGGGCCCTGCAGAGCCAGCTGCGGCGCGTCGCCGCCACCAGCTGGCGGGTCGGCGCCACGTACAGCGTCGACATACGGCTCGTGCAGTACCGCCAAGAGCAGACCCTGGGCGCCCGCGACACGGTCCGGGACCAGGAGGGCTGGGTCGGGAGCAAGCCGGGCGTCGACAGCCGGCCGGTGCCCGGAGCCGGGGACGGCATGGCCTATGTGAGCCGGCGGCCGCGGTCCGAGCCCGGATACCTGCCGATGTACCAGGCCGAGGCCTATGCCTCGCGCGGCGACATCGTCATGCAGATGTGGATCACCGATACCAAGCCGGTGCCCGAGAAGAAGATCATGGATCTGGCGAAGCGGCAGGTGGGCCGGCTGTGAGCAGAGTGAAGGGCACGTACGTCGGGGCCGGGCTGCTGGCCGCCGCGGTCGTCGCCGGGGTCGGCTTCACGGCCGTCACCGTGTCCGGCGCCGACCGGGATCCCGGCAGGCCCGTCTGGAAGTTCCCCCCGGCGTCCTCCGCCAAGGACGGCGGCGGACCGCGGACGTCCGGGCTCAGCGGGGTGCTGCTGCCGTACGGGCAGGGGCCGACCGCGTACCAGCGGGGGCCGGACATCGCCGGGTACGGTTCCGACGTCGAACTCACCGGGCGCCAGGCCACCGCCCTGCGCAAGCAGTCCGTCCAAAGCCTGCCGCCGGACACCCGGCGCCGGATGGACGAGCTGATCGACAAGCAGCACATCAGCGGCATGGCCATGCGCAGCTACGCGAACATCGGCCGGGACAACGACGGGAAGCGCTCCTTCACCGTCAACGTCCAGCTGGTCCGGATGGACGGCGGCGGCTCCGCGCACGACCGCGACGTCGAGTTCGGACAGGCGCTGGCCTCCGCCCTGCACTTCCGCAAGGGCCCCGCGATCAAGGGCCACAAGGACGCGGTGTGCTTCCTGACGCCCAAGGCCGCCGACAAGAATTTCGACCTCATGTTCTGCAACGCCTACCAGGGCGGCGTGCTGGTCAGCGTCACCGCCGAGGGGCCCCGGCCGCTGGAGACCAACGCCCTCGCCCTGTTCATCGGGCGCCAGCTCGACCGCATCAAGGACCCGGGGAAGGCCGTATGAGCGAGCAGAAGGCCATCGAGGGATTCATTGACGGAGTCATCGAGGAGCCGGGTGCGGAGGGTGTGACCGAGGGCGTGAGCGAGGAGCGGGAGCAGGCCGGAGGCGCCGCGGTCGGGGGCGCCGCGGTCGGGGTCGGGCAGGAGCCGGTGCCCCCGGCCGTCCGGGCCGCCCGCGCCTCCCGGCCGTTGCGCGGAGCGCTCCGCTGGGCGGCCGCCCTCGCCGTCTTCGCGGTGTTCGGGGCGTCGACGGCGTACGGCGTCACCCGGCTGGAGCGCACCGACGTGCCCGGTCTCGCCACCGCTCCGGACGGCCGCTGGGACTACCCGCAGCTGGTCCGGCCACCGCTGCCCGCGGGCCGCCCGGCCCCCTTCGCCTCCTCGAACAAGGCCACCGCCCACTACGCCGACCTGCGCGAACTCGTGCTGCCGGCGCCGCGGGGCGCCACCGCCGACAAGACGCTCGCGGTGTCCCACGGCTGGGTGCGCACCGGGACCTTCCTCGACGAGTACCCCCTCAAGGACGACCGGGAGCTGCTCGGCGGTGTGTTCAGGGACCGGGGGCTGCGCCACATCGCCGCCCGCGGCTGGACCACACCGGACGGCACCCGCACCCGGATCTATCTGCTCCAGTTCGACACCGGGCTGGTCGCGGGCGAGGTGCAGCAGGAGGATTTCGCCGGGTACGACCACGCCCCGCGCACGCTGCGCGGCGCGCCCGCCACCGAGCTGGACGGACAGTTCCCGGACAGCTGGCAGCTGCCGAACGTGACGCACTACGCGTACGACGAACCCCGGCCGTACGGCGCCGAGCAGGTGCGGCAGGCGTATCTCCTCGCCGGAGACGTGATCGCACTCGTCGTGCAGTCCCGCAAGGGCGGCGCGCGCGCCGTGCCGTTCCAGCAGACGGTGGCGCTCCAGGAGGAGCTGCTCGGCTGAGGCGCACCTCGGAAAGAGAGCCGGGGCCCGGCCGCGTAAGCTGGGCTCCGGCTCTGTCGTATGCCCACCCTCGCTCAAGGAGCACCCGTGGAGATCTTCTTCGAAACCCTGCTGGTCCTGGTCTGCGTCGGCGTGCTCGCCTTCGCCTACCTGACCGTGAAGAAGCTGTACCAGGGCCAGCGCTGACCCTCCCACCAGGAAGCACCGCTCATGATCGAGATCCCGTCCGACCTGCACAAGGACCTCGTCCCGCTCGCCTTCCTCCTCGGCGACTGGGCCGGCGCCGGCGTGCATGACTTCCCCGGCTCCGAGAAGTGCAACTTCGGCCAGGAAGTCACCTTCACCCACGACGGCCGGGACTTCCTGGAGTACCACTCCCGTACCTGGGTGCTGGACAACGACGGCAACAAGGTCCGCCCGCTGGAGACCGAGTCCGGCTTCTGGCGGATCGACGCCGGCCGCAAGGTCGAGGTCACGATGACCCGCGACGACGGCACCATCGAGATCTGGTACGGCGAGATGGCCGACAAGAAGCCCCAGATCGACCTGGTCACGGACGCCGTCGCCCGGACCGCCGCCGCCCGGCCGTACACCGGCGGCAAGCGGCTGTACGGCTATGTGAAGAGCGACCTCATGTGGGTCGGCGAGAAGCAGACCCCCGAGGTCGAGCTGCGCCCCTACATGTCCGCCCACCTGAAGAAGGTCGTCACCCCCGAGGACGTCGAACGCTGGGCCAAGGCCCTCCCGGACGACATGCCGGACGACGGCATCGCCTTCTTCAAGTAGGCCCGCGGGGCCCGCGGGGTCCTCGGCGGCTCTCCTTGCGGCGGGCGTCGTTCTAGACTCGTCGGTGTGGTGAGCACCGACTGGAAGAGCGACCTCAGGCAGCGCGGCTACCGGCTGACTCCGCAACGGCAACTTGTCCTCGAAGCCGTGGACACCCTGGAACACGCGACCCCCGACGACATCCTCGTGGAAGTGAGGAAGACGGCGTCGGGGGTCAACATTTCCACCGTGTACCGCACGCTGGAGCTCCTGGAGGAGCTGGGCCTGGTCAGCCATGCCCATCTGGGGCACGGTGCGCCGACGTACCATCTCGCCGACCGGCACCACCATCTGCATCTGGTGTGCCGGGACTGCGAGAGCGTGATCGAGGCGGATGTGAGCGTGGCGGCCGAGTTCACCGCCAAGCTGCGGCGGCAGTTCGGGTTCGACACCGACATGAAGCACTTCGCGATCTTCGGCCGCTGCAAGGACTGCTCCCTGAAGAGTTCAACTACCACGTCGTAGGCTTGCGCTTATGAAGAGCCCCCTGCTGTCCCTGCCCGGCGCCGTTCCCGCCGAGGGCGTGGACGAAGGCGTCGCCGCCCACTACGGCGATCTGTTCCGCGAGCAGCGCGCACTCGCCGACGGCACCGGATTCGTCGACCTCTCGCACCGCGGTGTCCTCACCGTCACCGGCGAGGACCGGCTGAGCTGGCTGCATCTGCTGCTCACCCAGCACGTCAGCGATCTGCCCACCGGTGAGGCGACCGAGGCGCTGATCCTCTCGGCGAACGGGCACATCGAGCACGCCCTGTACCTGGTGGACGACGGCACCACGGTCTGGGCGCACGTCGAGCCGGGCACCCGCGAGGCGCTGGCCGCCTACCTGGAGTCGATGAAGTTCTTCTACCGGGTGGAAGTCGCCGACCGCACCGACGAGTTCGCGGTGGTCTACCTGCCCGCCGGGTCCATCGCCGAGGTGCCCGAGGGCGTCGTCGTACGCGAGACCCCGTACGGCCGTGACCTCTTCCTGCCGCGCGCGGACCTGGAGTCCTTCGCGGCGTCGCACGGGCCCGCCGCGGGGCTGCTCGCGCACGAGGCGCTGCGGGTCGAGCACCACCGGCCGCGGCTCGGGTTCGAGACCGATCACCGTACGATCCCGCACGAGCTGGGCTGGATCGGCACGGCCGTGCATCTCCAGAAGGGCTGCTACCGGGGGCAGGAGACCGTCGCCCGGGTGCAGAACCTCGGCAAGCCGCCGCGCCGGCTGGTCTTCCTGCACCTGGACGGCAGCGATGTGCACCTGCCGGCGCCGGGCACGGAGATCCGGCTGGCGGACGAGGGCCCGGACGGCCGGAAGATCGGCTTCGTGACGTCCTCGGTCCGGCATCACGAGCTGGGGCCGGTGGCGCTCGCCCTGGTCAAGCGGAACGTCCCCCTCGACGCGGCGCTCCTGGCCGGAGACACGGCGGCGGCGCAGGAGGTCGTGGTCGAGCCGTAGCGCCCCCGGCGGTCCGTTACGCCCCCGGCGGTCCGGGGCGTCCCCGGGCGGTCCGTAGCAGTCCCCGGTGGTCCGTAGCCGCTTCCGGGCGGTCCGGGGCGGCTACATCTCCAGCAGTACCGTGAACGGTCCGTCGTTGGTCAGCGACACCCGCATCTTCGCCCCGAACCGGCCCGTCGCCACCGTCGCGCCCAGCGCCCGCAGCTGGGCCACGACCTCGTCCACCAGCGGCTCGGCGACATCGCCGGGGGCCGCCGCGTTCCAGGTGGGGCGGCGGCCCTTGCGGGCGTCGCCGTAGAGGGTGAACTGGCTGATGACGAGCAGCGGGGCGTCGAGGTCGCTGCACGAACGCTCCTCGGACAGCATCCGCACCGACCAGAGCTTGCGGGCCAGCTGCGCCGCCTTCTCCTTGGTG
Source organism: Streptomyces sp. NPDC093018 (assembly GCF_040684035.1). NCBI lineage: Bacteria > Bacillati > Actinomycetota > Actinomycetes > Kitasatosporales > Streptomycetaceae > Streptomyces > Streptomyces sp. NPDC093018. The sequence goes on along the minus strand of NZ_JBFBFF010000026.1, from coordinate 14,372 downwards.
TCCTCATGGGTCACGCCGACCAGGACGCACAGGCCCTCGCCCTCGATCGCGCCCACCGTCTCGCCGTCCACGACGACGCTCGCGCCGTCCACTCTCTGCACCACCGCTCGCATGCGGACCATGATGCCGGGTCCCCGGGACGCGGCCGCGGGCGGACCTTCGGGACGCGTTCACAGGTAGAGCTTATGGAACCCTTACCGCCCATCCGGGGCTGTTCGGGGGCACTCGGTCACATACGGTGCGCCGGGGGTGGCACGATGCTTCCACACGCCGGTCGAGGGGACGGTCCGAACCACATGAGCACATCCAGCACCAGTGAGCTGCCGGTCCCTCAGGGGACGTACCGGCCGCCCATGCAGCGGGCCGACGAGCCCATGATCACACCGGCCTCCGTGCGGCCGCAGGCGCCCGAGCTGTCCCGGCTGAGCCTGTCCGAACTGCGCGCGCTGCGCCGCGACGCCCAGCGCGACGAAGCCGATCTCAGCTATGTGCGGCGGCTGTTGCAGGGCCGGATCGACATCCTGCACGCGGAACTGGCCCGCCGCTGCCGGGCGGCCGTGCCCGCGCCCAAGGACGCCTCCGTGGTCGAGCGGCTCCCGGAGATCCTGCTCGACGCCCCGGCCCGGCACCGCTCCTCGGCCCGCCATGTCACCGTCGGCACCCCCCGGGGCGAGGAGGTACGACGGCTCGCCGCCGAGATGCTCGGCGAGGTGGAGCTGAGCGACCTCACCGCCCGCACCGACCTCGAACTGTCCGCCGCCATGGGCCGGTTGGAGCGCTACGAGCAGGAGGTGTCGCGGCGCCGCCAGCGCCTCCAGCACACCGCCGACGGATGCGGCGGGGAGATCGCCCGCCGCTACCGGGTGGGTGAGGCGCAGGTGGACGACCTGCTGGTGTGAGGGGACCGTGAGGGGACCAAGGGGCGGAAATCGGCAGGACATCCGGCGGGACGGATGCCTACCGTGGGCTCATGAACGACGTCCGCACCGCGACCGAGGCCGACTTCGACGACTGGCAGCGCGCCCTGGCCGTGGGATTCACCCAGCCTCCGGCCCTGGCCCGTGAGCAACTCGACGCCCGACGGCGGAGGTTCACACCGGGCCGCTATCTGGGGGCCGTGGACGGCGGCCGCTGGGTGGCCACGTTCCGCTCCTTCGAGCAGGAGCTGACCACGGTCGGCGGCGCCGTGGTTCCCGCCGACGCCATCAGCGGTGTGACCGTCAGCCCGACGCACCGCCGCCGCGGTCTGCTGAGCCGCATGATGGCGAAGGACCTCGCGGCGGCCCGGGAGCGCGGGGACGTCGTCGCCACCCTGCTCGCCGCCGAGTACCCGATCTACGGCCGGTTCGGCTTCGGCCCGGCCACCTGGATGTCCCGGTGGACCGTCGACGTCCCGCGGGCCGGCCTCGACCCCCGCTGGTCCGGTCCGGACGACGGCGGCCGGATCGAGCTGCTGGACGGCGCGGAGGTGCGCAAGCTGGGCCCCGAACTGTTCGACCGGTTCCGCCGCGGACAGCCCGGCGCGGTCAGCCGCAACGAGCTGTGGTGGGAGCAGTTCACCGGCACCCTGCGTGCCCACGCCGACTACGCGGAGCCGGTGCACGCCCTGTACCGCTCGGCCTCCGGCGAGGCCCAGGGCCTGGTGACGTACCGCAACGACCACACCTGGACCGGCCAGCAGCCCGATCAGACCGCGCGCGTCGAGCGGCTCTTCGGGACCACCCCGGCGGCCGAGCGCGCGCTGTGGCACTACATGTGCTCCATCGACTGGATCACCAAGGTCGACAGCGGCGGCCGCGGCCCCGACGATCTGCTCCCGTACTTCCTGCCCGACTCGCGCGCCGCCCGGATCGTCGACCAGTCGGACATGCTCTGGGTGCGGATCCTGGACGTCGTACGGGCCCTGGAGGCGCGCGCCTACGACCGGGAGGGCGCGCTGGTCCTGGAGATCGTGGACGAGGCCGGATACGCGGGCGGACGCTACCGGCTGGAGACCTCGCCGCAGGGCGCGTCCTGTACGGCCACCACCGCGAGCGCCGATCTGACGCTGGGCATCGGAGAGCTGGCGTCCGTATGGCTCGGCGGGGAGTCGCTGCTGCGGCTGGCCGCGCTGGGCCGGGTGCGGGCAGCGCGAGAGGGCGCCGCCCGGCAGGCCGACGCCCTGTTCCGCTCGCCCGGGCGCCCGTGGTGCCCGGACGACTTCTGACCGCTCCCCTCATCGGCGGCGCTGAACTGTACATCCGTAGCGAGCTGTTCAGTTGTGGCTGTGCTGTGCGTTCTTCGGTTGTGCGTGTGTTCAGTTGTGGCTGTGCGCGTCGTCTTCAGTTGTCGTCGTCTTCAGTTGTTCGCGTCTTCAGTTGTGACTGTGCGCTTCGCGGGCCGTCCCCGATACGGCCAACCACTGGAAAGCTTGACCATGTCAGCCGAGTTGGCTGCCAACTTATCTCTACTTATCTCCGTTGGAAGGCGTCTCATAACCAGCTGTCGCCGAACTGCCCTAAGTTGGCGGGAAGTTGTAGGGTTTTCCCGTGGACCCGGAGCACGCCTCCGTCAGGGAACCCCGCGCGTCCCGCGCGTCCCACCTGGAGATCGCCGACGAGCTGCGCAGCCGGATCGTCTCCGGCGCACTGCGCCCCGGGCAGCGCATGCCCACCCAGGCCGAGCTGGCCGAGGAGTTCGGCGTGGAGCGCGGCGCCGTCCGCCAGGCCCTGGACATCCTGCACACGGAGCGACTGCTCACCGGGGTGTCCAAGGGCAGCCCGGCCAGGGTGGCGGAGGGCGCGTGGCCGGGGTGGTCCGGCGCGCCGCCGCAGCCCACCATGGTGGGGCTCGGCCCACGCGTCGCGGCCGCCTTCGCCGCCCCTCATGTGCGGATCGACGCGCTCTGCCTGACCTCGGTGTCGCTCACGCTGGCCGTCGGCGAGCAGCTGCGGCTGATCCATGCGGGGGAGCTGAAACCGGCCAAGATCGATGTCCGGGTGCTGCTGCCCAGCCGCCGGATCGAGCTGGCCTTCCCGACCCCGGTGGACCCGGTGAACGCGGGCGACGGCGGGCTGCTGCACGAGCGCTGGCTGGCGGTGCGCAACGCCCAGGCCATGGTGCTGCGGCAGAACCTGCTGGCCCTGCGCACCACGCACGGCATCGATGTGCGGCTGACCTTCCGCGCGCTGCCGTTCACACCCCCGGTCAAGCTCTACCTGCTCAATGAGGCCGAGGCGCTGTTCGCGTACTACACCCTGGGACTTCACGAGCAGCGGGAGTCCGGCGGCGAACCGCTCCAGCTGTACGACGCGGACGGCACGCGCTCGCTGCTGTTCGCCTTCGGGCCGGGCGCCGGGACACGGGACGCCGGGTCGCGGGACGCCGGAGCGCGGGACACCGCCTTCGTGGCGGAGTCCCGGCGGTGGTTCGACGCGCTGTGGGAGACGATCAGCTCCGGTCTGGAGCCGACGTCCTAGCGACCTCGGTGCTCAGATCGCGGGACCGGTCAGGAGCACCGCGAGCAGGATCGCGCCGACGGAGCTGACCGCCGGGCTCTTGGCCTTGTGGCCGACGGTGAACAGGAGCAGGCCGAGAGCGCCGGCGGTGCCGTACTTCCACTGCACGAGCTGTTCGAGGCCGAGGACGAGGGTGGCGGAGAGGAGGGCGGGAGCGGGCACGGCGAATCCCCCTTCGGGTGCCGGTGGAGCAACGGTGGGAGGCAAAACTTCCGCCAACTTGGGAAAGTTGGCAACCAACTCTGTTTAAGTTGTCCCCACTTGGTGGCACTACATAAACAACTTCTCGGCAACTCCACCTTAGATGGACGGAAGTTGTAACGTTTGGTGGTGACCCAGGAGCACATGGCAGTCAACGGCAGCGGCAGACGCAGCCCCCAGGAGATCGCGGGCGTCCTGCGCGAGCGGATGCGCGCCGGAATCCTGCGGCCGGGCGAACGGCTGCCCACCCAGGCCGAGTTGGCCGAGGAGTTCGGCGTCGAGCGGGGTGCCGTACGCCAGGCGCTGCGGGTGCTCCAGCAGGACGGCCTGCTCAGCGGGGTCAGCAAGGGCAGTCCGCCACGGGTCGCCGAGCAGCGCTCCAAAGGCGGGGAGCCCCAGCCCACCATGGTGGCCCTCGCGCCCCGGCTGACCGACGCGTTCGCGGCGCCGCAGGTGCGGATCGACGCCGTCTGCCTGACCGCGCAGAGCCTGATCCCGGCCCTCGGCGAACCGTTGCGACTGATCCACGAGGGCAAGCTGCGCCCGGAGCGGATCGACGCCCGTGTCCTGCTGCCCTCGCGGGAGATCAGCCTCGCCTTCCCGGTCTCGGTCGACGCCGGGAGCGCGGAGGACGACATGGTGCACCAGCGCTGGCTGGCCATGCGCAACGCCCAGGGGCAGGTGCTCCAGTACAACCTCCAGGCCCTGCGCGCCACCCATGACATCGACGTCCATGTCAGCTTCCGGGCCCTGCCGTTCACCCCGCCGGTGAAGCTGTACCTGCTCAACGGGGCCGAGGCGCTCTTCGCGCACTACATGATCACGCGCCGCGCCGAGCCCACCGACAGCGGGACGCTGGAGATGTACGACGCGGTCGGCTCCGAGTCCCTGCTCTTCTCCTTCGAGCGGGGCGCCGGGCAGCGGGACGCGGCGTTCGTGGAGGAATCGCAGAAGTGGTTCGACGCCCTCTGGGAAACCATCTCCACGGACCTGACACTCTCCTAGTGACTTCTGATACGACTTCTGATGCGAGCGAGATCGAGAAGCTTCGTGTACTGATCACTTCCGCCCGGGTCGTGCTGTGGGACTTCGACGGCCCCATCTGCCGGCTGTTCGCCACGCACAAGGCCGAGCGGATCGCCGCGGACCTGGTGGCCTGGCTGGAGCGGCAGGGCCTGCACGGACTGCTCACCCCGGCCGAACGCGGCACCCTGGACCCCCAGGTGGTGCTGCGCGCGGTGGGCCGCCGCCGGCCCGGCAGCGACCTCGTCACCGGCCTGGAGGAGCGCCTCACCCAGGAGGAACTGCGGGCCGCCGCCTCCGCGCTGCCCACCGCCTGGGCCGACCCGCTGATCCGCACCTGGACCGCCGTCGGCGCCCGGCTCGCCGTCACCACCAACAACTCGCCCCGCGTGGCCCGCAGTTACCTGGAGTCCCGGGGCCTGACCGCCTGCTTCGCCCCGCACCTGTACGGCCGTACCGAGCAGCTGCACCACCTCAAGCCCGACCCGCACTGCCTGCTGCGCGCCCTCGGTGCCATGGGGGCCGCTCCCACCGCCGCCCTGATGATCGGCGACACCCCCTCCGATCTCGCCGCCGCCCGTGACGCCGGGGTCCCCTTCCTGGGCTACGCCCGCAACGAGGCCAAGGAGAAACCTTTGCGCGCGGCCGGCGCCGAGCACGTCGTACGGTCGCTGGAACCGCTGTTGCGCCTGCTCAGGGGAGGCCGGGGGGTCGGTTAGCATGCGGAGACGCGGCCGGGTCACCGTCCGGCCGCGGGTACGCGGGTGCGGGGCGCGGCGAGGTGCCGGGCCCCGGGCGCCGGATCGGCACAGCCGAGCGGCGGACCACCCGTTGGGCTACTCCACCGCGCCCGGAGGCCGTACCGGCCGCCACGGGGGAATAGCGTTTCCCCGGACCCGTCGCCCGGCAGGTCCTCCCCCTTGTGCGATCGATTCCGGAGCGGCCAGTGGGCGCACCGTCCATTCCCCCTACCGTCGTGGGGAAGCGCGCCGAAGCCATGCGGACGGATGCCGCCTGCCGTGCCTTCGTGGCCCGTGCCGCGGCCGCGGGGGCGAGTCGCGAGGGCCCGCGCCATCGCGACCATGTGCTGCCGCTGACCGAACCGCTCGCCGGTCTGCTCGGCCGGGCCCCGGGCACGCCGGTGACCGTGCGGCTGCCCCGCCCGGACGCGGCACCGGCCGTGCGCACCTGGGAGAGCGAGGCGGAGATCCTGCGCGCGGTCCACCGGGTGCTGCCCCGGGCACCGAAGTGCCTGGCCGCCGGGGAGGGATACGTCATCCACAGCCGGGTGGACGGCCGGACACCGGACGAAGGACCGCCGCCGGAGGACATCGCCGCGCTGCTCGCCGCCCTCGCCCAGGTGCGCCGCACCGCGCTGCCCCCGCTGCCCCCGCACTGGCCGCGCAACCACACCGACTCCCAGGGCTTTCTGCGCACCCTCGCCCACCTCGCCGACCGGCAGATCCGGGGGGCCGGCTGGCGCAGGTACGGCGGCCTGTTCACCGCGCTCGGCGTCCCCGAGGACGCGCTCACCAGGTTCGCCGAGCGGGTGCCCGCGCTGACCCGCCGCCCGTACGTCCTGTTGCACGGCGATCTGCGCCGCGCCCAACTGGTCCTGGCCGAGGACGGGTTGCACTGCACGGGCTGGGAACTGGCGAGCTACGGCGACCCGTTGTACGACCTCGCCGTCCACCTCGTACGGACGCGCCGCCCCGAGCCCGAGCGGGCGGCACTCGTGCGCGCCTGGGCCGACGCGCTGGCCCGCGCCCGGCCCGCCGCCGTCGCCGGACTCGGCAAGGACCTGCCCCACTACCTCGCCCTCGAACACGCTCAGTCCCTCTACACCGATGTCGTCCGGGCCGTCCGCGCCCTGGGCCGCTCCTTCGACCCGGAGTCCCTGGAGCGGGCCACCGCCGTCGTGGGCGACGCCCTGCGCGCGGCCACCGAACCACTGCGGCTGGGCCGGGTGCCCGGCGCCGACGAGATCGAGCGGATCCTCTTCCGGCGCGGCGCCGCCCGGCCCGCCCTGCGCCCCCGGGCCATCGCCTGGACACCGGACCGGCGGGTCCCCGAACACCCCGGCTTCCCGCACCACGCGGTCGCCGACGCCCTGTTCCTGGAGGGCGCCGCCCCGGCCGAGCGGGTGTTCAAGGGCGCCGCGCACCTCACCACCGTGCTCCGGGTGCCCGGCACCGGCTTCCCCGTCGTCGTACGCCGCGAGGTGACCGTCGTACTGCGCCGCGAGCGCAGCTTCCTCAGCGAGCACGCCGTCCTCGCCGCCATCGAACGGTCCGGGGTGCCGGTCGCCGCCCCCCGCGTCCTCGCGCTCGGCACCAGCCACGCCGCCGACCCCGCCCACCGCTACCGCGGCGACCGCTTCGCCGTCCACACCTACGAGGGCGGCCGCGACCTCGGCCGCCGCCCCGACCACCCGGTCGACGGGCTGCGCCCGCACGAGGCGGACCACCTGGTCGACCAGCTGGCCGCGCTGACCGGTGTGGACCCGGCCGGCATCGACCCGCTCGGCGGCCGCCCCGGCTTCTACGGCTGGCTCAGCGAGCAGCTCGTCGCGCTGGTCGAGGCGCTGCCGCGGCAGTCCCAGCAGACGGCCCGCTTCCTCGGCCTGCCGGACGCGCCCCGGCTGCGCGAGATCCTCGCCCGCCACCGGGTCACCGACCGCGCGCCCGCCCTGCTGCACGGCGACCTCAACCCCTGGAACCTGGTGCGCCGCGACGACGGCCCCGCCCTCACCCTCATCGACTGGGAGATGGCGCTGGTCGGGGACCCGCTGTACGAACTGGTCCGGCACATGCACCTCACCCCGACCCGGCCGGAGATCCGCGACCGCATGTTCCGCCGCTGGGCGGCCCGCCTCGACGCGCGCCACACCCATGACTGGCAGGCGGACTGGCGGGTCTACCGCTGGATCGAGCTGGTCCGCTCGGCCTACGTCGACCTCGACCGGCTGGTCACCGGATCCAGCCTGGACGCGCCCAACGTACGGCGGGCGGTGGCGTCGTACGGCATGACGCTCGCGGCGGCGACGGCCTCGCTGGGGCTGTCCGGACGCCCCTGGGGGCTGCCCCGGCTGGGACTGCCCAGGCTGGGGCTCGGCTGAGCACTGCGTAGGCTCGCCCCATGGGTGAGTCGGAGCCGCGCGAGCGGGAGACGGAAACGCGGGGGCCGGGGCCGGAGCCGGGGCTGCGGGAGCGCAAGCGGCGGCGGATGTACCAGGAGGTGTCGGACACCGCGGTACGGCTGTTCCTGGAGCGGGGCTTCGACGCGGTGCCGGTGGCGGAGGTGGCCGCGGCCGCCGGGATCTCCAAGCCGACCCTCTTCCGGTACTTCCCGGCCAAGGAGGACCTGGTCCTGCACCGGATCGCGGACCACGAGGACGAGGCCGCGCGGGTGGCCGCGGGCGCGCCGGACCCGGTGGACGCGCTGCGCCGGCACTTCCTCGCGGGCCTGGAGCGGCGCGACCCGGTCACCGGGCTCAACGACCACCCCCAGGTGCTCGCCTTCCACACCCTGCTCTACGGCACCCCGTCCCTGGTCGCGCGCGCCTACCGACACCAGGAACGCTCGGAGGCGGCCCTCGCCGAGGCGCTCGGCGGCGACCTGGACGCGCGGCTCGCGGCCGGGCAGATCATCGCCGTCCAGCGGATCCTCGCCCTGGACAACTGGCGGCGGATCGCGGCGGGGGAGAAGGTGGCGGACGTCGCGCCGGATGCCGTGCGGGCGGCGGAGCGGGCGTTCGGGCGGCTGGGGGCGGCGCTGACCAGCGGCTGAGCGGCAAACCCTTGTGAGATTGGGTTAAAAATTTAACTCGGTAACGAATTGTCGTACGCTGGGCGGCATGACGTCACACCCCGCCCTCACCGACGCCCTGCGCACCGAGCGCGCCCATCACGACGCCTGCCGGACCGCTCTCGCCGCGATGGTCGAGGGCGCCGCGGAGCAGGTCGTCATCGGCGAGGACGTCTCCGCCTCCGGCGCCGACGCCGAGGTCCTCGGCCACCAACTGCGCAGCCAGGCCAAGGCGCTGCGCGAACTCCCGCCGGGACCCCTGTTCTTCGGCCGCCTGGACTTCGCCCGCGACCACCCCGAGCACGGCGGGCTCCCCTTCCACCTCGGGCGGCTGCGCATCACCGAGAGCCCCGCCGCCCCGCCCCTGGTGGTCGACTGGCGGGCGCCCGTCTCCCGCGCCTTCTACCAGGCGAGCGCCCGCGATCCGCAGGGTGTGGCGGTACGGCGGCGGTTCGGCTGGGCGCCCGGCAGCACCGGGGAGACGGCGGACCTCACGGGCTTCGAGGACGAGCACCTGGGGGAGGGGCACGGGGAAGGTGAGCAGGCCGGTGCGCTCAGGGCGGACGGCATCGTCGCCCGTGAGCTGGAGCGCCCCCGTGTCGGCCCCATGCGGGACATCGCCGCCACCATCCAGCCCGAGCAGGACGACCTCGTGCGCGCCGCCCTCGCCGACTCGGTGTGTGTGCAGGGCGCCCCCGGCACCGGCAAGACCGCCGTCGGACTGCACCGCGCCGCCTATCTGCTCTACACCCACCCCAAGCGGCTCCAGCGCGCCGGACTGCTGATCCTCGGCCCCAACCGCACCTTCCTCGCCTACATCTCCGAGGTGCTGCCCGCGCTCGGCGAGAGCGGCGTGCGCCAGTCCACCCTGCTGGACGAGATCGCCCGCCACCCGGTCACCGGCACCGACCCGGTGCCCACGGCCGCCCTCAAGCACGACCCCCGCATGGCCGAGGTGCTGCGCCGGGCGCTGTACGCGCATGTCACCACGGACGGCGTGAGCGACCTCGCGGTGCCCGACGGCTCCTACCGCTGGCGGGTGCGCGCCGCCGAACTCGCCGCGATCGTACGGGAGGTGCGCGCGGAGGAGCCGCCGTACGCCGTCGGCCGCGAGCGGGTGCGCACCCGGGTGGTACGACGGCTGCGCGCGCTCGCCGAACGGCGCTCCGGGGTGCTGCCGGCCGCCTGGGTGCGGCGCATGGAGCGCGCCCGGCCGCTCACCGCCCAGCTCGATCTGGTGTGGCCGCGGCTCCGCCCGGAGGAGGTGCTGACCGAACTCCTCACCGACAAGGAGGTGTTGGCGCGGGCCGCGCGAGGACTCCTGGAACCCGGCGAGCAGGAGGCGCTGTTGTGGGCGCGTCCGCCGCGCTCGTTCAAGTCCGCGCGCTGGTCGGCCGCCGATCTGGTCCTGCTGGACGAGCTGTCCGGGCTGATCGAACACCCCGAGAGCTATGGGCACATCGTGGTGGACGAGGCGCAGGACCTCTCGCCGATGGAGTGCCGGGCCATCGCCCGCCGGGCCGTCTTCGGCTCGCTGACCGTCCTCGGCGACCTCGCCCAGGGCACCGCGCCCTGGGCCGCCCGCGACTGGTCCGCGCAGCTGCGCCACCTCGGTCGGCCGGACGCGGCGGTGGTGTCGCTGACCACCGGCTTCCGGGTGCCGGCGGCGGTCGTCGCCCTGGCCAACCGGCTGCTGGCCCGCCTGGAGGTGCCGGTGCCGCCCGCCCGGTCCCTGCGCGCCGACGGGGAGTTGACCCTGCACCCGGCCGAGGACGTCCTCGCCACCACGGTCACCGCCGCCCGCCGCGCCCTCACCCGGGAGGGCTCGGTCGGGGTGATCGCGGCCGACCCGGACGTGCCCGCCGTGGCCCGCGCCCTCACCGCCGCGGGCCTCGATCCGGCCGCCCCCGACGCCCTCGGCGCCCGGCTGACCCTCGTCCCCGCGAGCGTGGCCAAGGGCCTGGAGTACGACCATGTCATCGCGGTGGAACCGGCCGCCGTGGCCGAGGCGGAGGAGCGGGGCGCGCACCGGCTGTACGTGGTGCTGACCCGGGCGGTGTCGCGCCTGGACGTGGTGCACGGGCGGCCGCTGCCGTTCTGAGCGGGCGCGGTGGGTAGCGTGCCGTACATGAGCGAACTCACCGCTGAAGAGACCGACTTCGAAGCCTTCCGGGACATCCCCACCACCACCCTCGCCGATCTGCTCGGCGTGGAACAGGTCATGGACATCGGGATACGGCCGCTGTGGGGGCCGATGCCCCGGCTGGCCGGACCGGCGTTCACCGTGAACTGCCCGCCCGGCGACAACCTCATGCTGCACGCCGCCGTCCACCGCGCCGCCCCCGGCTCGGTGATCGTGGTCGAGTCCGGGGACCTGCGGTACGCCCTGGCCGGCGGCAATGTCTGCGCCGTGGCCCAGCGGCACGGCATCGCCGGGTTCGTCGCCGACGGAGTGATCCGCGATCTCGCCGAGGTACGTGACCTGGGCTTCCCCGTCTTCGCCCGCGGCATCGTGCCCATCCCGGGCGTCAAGGAGGCCGCGACCCCCTTCGGCCTCCCCGTGCGCTGCGGGGGCGTGCGGGTCGAGGCCGGGGACGTGATCGTGGCCGACGAGGAGGGCGTGGTCACCGTCCCGGCCGCCCAGGCCCCCACCATCCTCACCGCCGCCCGCGCCAAGCTCGCCAAGGAGGCGGCACAGTCACTGGACGACTGGGAGCGGGCCCACCGGACGCGGATCGAGGAGATCCTGAAGGCGCGGGGGTTCGAGGGGTGAGGTGAGGGGGTGCCCTTCGGCCGCCCCGGGGGCCGATCCTGGACGGTGATGCTGCTCTTCCTCGACGTCGACGGCCCGCTCATCCCGTTCGGGGCGGCGGACCACGCGTACCCGGTCCACGAGGGCCCGCCCGCGCCCGTCGTAGAACACCCCCTGCTCACCCGCGTCGACCCGGCGCTCGGCCACCGTCTCGCCGCCCTGGGCTGCGAGACGGTGTGGGCCACCACCTGGACGGACGAGGCCAATGCCGTGCTCGCGGCCTGGCTGGGCCTACCCACGCTGCCCGTCGTGCGGTGGCCGGACGAGGACGGACCGCCCGGCCCGCCGCACTGGAGACCCGCCCGCTGGTCACCTGGGCCCCGGGGCGGGCCTTCGCCCGGGTGGACGACGAGATCGGTGAGGCCGACCGCGCCTGGGTCGCCGCACACCACCCCGGGCCCGCGCTCCCGCACCGGGCGGACCACCGGTACGGCCCGACGGAGACCGACTTCCGGGTCCTCGAAGAGTGGCTCGCGGCGCGCTGAGGCTCACGCCCCCACGTACTCCGCCAGATGCTCCCCGGTGAGCGTCGAGCGGGCCGCGACCAGGTCGGCCGGGGTGCCCTCGAAGACGATCCGGCCGCCGTCGTGCCCGGCGCCCGGGCCGAGGTCGATGATCCAGTCGGCGTGGGCCATGACCGCCTGGTGGTGCTCCACCACGATGACCGACTTGCCGGAGTCCACCAACCGGTCGAGCAGCGCGAGGAGTTGGTCGACATCGGCCAGATGGAGGCCGGTGGTCGGCTCGTCCAGGACGTAGACGCCGCCCTTGTCGGCCATGTGCGTGGCCAGCTTCAGCCGCTGCCGTTCACCGCCGGACAGCGTGGTGAGCGGCTGCCCGAGGGTGAGATAGCCGAGGCCGACGTCGGCGAGACGGCCGAGGATCCGGTGCGCCGCCGGGGTGTGCGCCTCGCCCGCGCCGAAGAACTCCGCCGCCTCGGCCACCGGCATCGCCAGCACCTCGCTGATGTCCCGCCCGCCGAGCCGGTACCGCAGCACCGACGCCTCGAACCGCCTGCCCTCGCACTCCTCGCACGTCGTGGCCACCCCGGCCATCATCCCCAGGTCGGTGTAGACGACGCCCGCGCCGTTGCAGTTCGGGCAGGCACCCTCCGAATTGGCGCTGAACAACGCGGGCTTGACCCCGTTGGCCTTGGCGAAGGCCTTGCGGATCGGGTCCAGCAGCCCGGTGTACGTCGCCGGGTTGCTGCGCCGCGAGCCGCGGATCGGCGCCTGGTCGACCGATACGACGTGCTCCCCGGCCGGGACCGACCCGTGCACCAGCGAACTCTTCCCCGACCCGGCCACCCCGGTGATCACGGTCAGTACCCCGAGCGGGATGTCCACGTCGACACCGCGCAGATTGTGCGTCGTGGCGCCGCGGATCTCCAGCGCGCCGGTGGGCTCGCGCACCGTCTTCTTCAGCGCGGCCCGGTCGTCCAGATGGCGTCCGGTGAGGGTGCCCGCGGCCCGCAGCCCCGCGAGGTCGCCCTCGTAGCAGACCGTGCCACCCGCGGTGCCCGCCCCGGGCCCGAGGTCCACCACATGGTCGGCGATCGCGATCACCTCGGGCTTGTGCTCCACCACGAGCACCGTGTTGCCCTTGTCGCGCAGCCGCAGCAGCAGCCCGTTCATCCGCCGCACGTCGTGCGGGTGCAGGCCGGTGGAGGGCTCGTCGAAGACGTACGTCACATCGGTGAGCGAGGAACCGAGGTGCCGGATCATCTTCACGCGCTGCGCCTCGCCGCCCGACAGCGTGCCCGAGGGCCGGTCCAGCGAGAGATAGCCGAGGCCGATCTCCACGAACGAGTCGAGGGTGCCCCGCAGCGAGTCCAGCAGCGGCGCGACGGACGGCTCGGTCAACTCCCGTACCCAATCGGCCAGATCGCTGATCTGCATCGCACACGCGTCCGCGATGCTGATCCCCGCGACCTTCGAGGAGCGGGCCGCCTCGGTCAGCCGGGTGCCGTCGCAGTCCGGGCAGACCGTGAAGGTGACCGCCCGGTCCACGAACTCCCGGATGTGCGGCTGCATCCCCTCCCGGTCCTTGGCCAGCATCGACCGCTGGATGCGCGGGATCAGACCCTCGTAGGTCATGTTGATCCCGGCGATCTTCATCCGGGTCGGCTCGCGGTGCAGGAAGTCAGCCAGCTCCCGCTTGGTGTACGCGCGGATCGCCTTGTCCGGATCCATCAGGCCGGACTCCGCGTACAGGCGGTAGTTCCAGCCCCCGGCCTTGTAACCGGGCACGGTCAGCGCGCCCTCGTTCAGCGACTTGCCCTCGTCGTACAGCTGGGTGAGGTCGAGGTCGGTGACGGTGCCCCGGCCCTCGCAGCGCGGGCACATGCCGCCCGTGATGCTGAAGCTGCGCCGCTCCTTGACCTGCCGCCCGGCCCGCTCCACGGTGACCGCGCCCGCCCCGCTGATCGAGGCCACATTGAAGGAGAACGCCTTGGGCGAGCCGAGGTGCGGGGTGCCGAGCCGGCTGAAGAGGATGCGCAGCATGGCGCCCGCGTCGGTGGCGGTGCCGACGGTGGAGCGCGGGTCGGCGCCCATCCGCTGCTGGTCCACGATGATCGCGGTGGTCAGCCCGTCCAGGACGTCCACCTCGGGCCGCGCGAGCGAGGGCATGAAGCCCTGCACGAACGCGCTGTACGTCTCGTTGATCAGCCGCTGCGACTCCGCGGCGATGGTGTCGAACACCAGCGAGCTCTTGCCGGAGCCGGACACTCCGGTGAACACCGTCAGCCGGCGCTTGGGGATCTCGACGCTGACGTCCTTGAGGTTGTTCTCGCGGGCTCCGAGCACCCGGATCAGGTCATGTCGGTCGGCGGCGGGGGCGGCGTTGGCGGCGTCCATGCGGGCCACGGTAACCGGGGGCGTGGAAGAACGGCTTCTCCGATCCTGACCGGTTCCGGCGTGTGCCCGCCCGGCCGCCCCTAGGTTCTGTCTCTTTGGTCAGCGTCGGGTCCAGATGAGGATGGCGGCGAGGTGGAGTGCGGCCTGGTAGGCGATGGCGAGTTTGTCGGTCCG
>NZ_JBFBFF010000025.1:0-109793 GCF_040684035.1 Streptomyces sp. NPDC093018 | reverse complement strand
CGCGACGGTGGTGGACGCGGTGGACGCCGAGTTCTGGGACACGGTGGAGCGCGAGGATCTGCAAGCCCTCGCCGAGACCCTGGACATCGGCGCGGACGACACCTTCGGCGACGTGTTACCGAGGCTCTCGGCATGGCGGCGGCAGCGCAAAGAACAGTCCAGCGTGGACAGTTGGCGCTACCGCGAGACGTGGCAGCGCCTGAGCGACCCCGCCCCGAACGGAACCGGCGGCACCTGGCTGCTGGCCGTCCCCGAGGACGAGGACGAGGACGAGGACGGGCGGACCGGCGTGGTCCGTGCCGCGTTCGCCGCTCGTGGCGCCACCCTGCGGACGCTGGTCGTCGGAGCGGCGAGCGACCGCGCCGCGCTGGCCGGAGAACTGGCCGCCGCCGGTCCGGTCGACGGCGTGCTCTCCCTGCTCCTCACCGGCGACCCGGTGCTTCCCACCCTGCGGCTCCTCCAGGCCCTGGGCGACGCGGGCCTCGACGCCCCCCTGTGGTGCCTCACCTCGGGCGCGGTGGCCGTGAGCGGCACCGATGCGGTACACAACGCCCGGCACGCCCAGGTGTGGGGTCTTGGCCGCACCGCCGCCCTCGAACTGCCCCGCCGCTGGGGCGGCCTGATCGACCTGCCGGAGACCCTCGACGACCGGACCGCCGCACGCCTCGCCGACGTACTGGGCCAGGCGCTGACGGGCCGGTCGGCGGAGGACCAGCTCGCGATCCGCGCCACCGGAGTCTTCGCCCGGCGGCTCGTCCACGCACCGGCACGCGCCGCCGCCCGCCGCTGGCAGCCGCGCGGCACCGTCCTCGTCACCGGCGGCACCGGCGCGCTGGGCGGCCACGTCGCCCGCTGGCTGGCCCGCGGCGGCGCCGAACATCTCGTCCTCACCAGCCGCCGGGGCGCGGACGCGCCGGGCGCCGCAGCGCTGTGCGACGAGCTGACGGCGCTTGGCGCCCACGTCACCGTCACCGCCTGCGACATGGCCGACCGGGACGCCGTCGCGGCCCTGCTCGCCGAGCACACCTTCACCGCCGTCGTGCACACCGCCGGAGTCGCCGACCCCGGCATGGTGGACGCCACCACCGCCGACGCCTTCGCCGCCGCGCTCGCCGCCAAGGCCGACGGCGCGGCCCACCTGGACGAACTGCTCGGCGACCAGGAGCTGGACGCCTTCGTGCTGTTCTCCTCCATCTCCGGCGTCTGGGGCAGCGGCGGCCAGGCCGCCTACGCCGCCGGGAACGCCTTCCTCGACGCCCTGGCGCAGCGCCGCCGGGCCCGGGGCCGCGCCGCGACCGCCGTGTCCTGGGGCCCGTGGGCCGACGGCGGCATGGTCGAGGACGGCGACGACGAGGAGCGGCTGCGCCGCCGCGGCCTGTGCGCGCTGCCCCCCGCCACGGCGATCGGCGCCCTTCAGCACGCGCTCGACCGGGACGAGACCCGGCTGACCGTGGCCGACGTGGACTGGGCGCGCTTCATCGTGCCGTTCACCCTCGGCCGGCCCAGCCCGCTGCTCGGCGACCTCCCCGAGGTCCGCGCGGCACTCACCGAGGAGACCCCCGAGACGGGCCCCGGCACCGGAGCGCTCGCCGAGAGCCTGGCCGGGCTGTCGGCGGAGGACCGCGCCCGCGCCGTCGTGGACCTCGTGCGCACCCACGCCGCCGCCGTCCTCGGCCACCGCACGGCGGGCGCCGTCGAGGCCGACCGGCCCTTCCGGGACCTCGGCTTCGACTCCCTGACCGCGGTGGAACTGCGCAACCGGATCAACGAGGCCACCGGCCTCACCCTGCCCACCACCCTGGTCTTCGACCACCCCACGGCCGCGGACCTCGGCGCCCGCCTGCTCGCCGAACTCACCGGCGACCAGGACGACATGACCACCACCGCGGCGGCCGCCGCCGTACTGGACGAGCCGATCGCCATCATCGGCATGGCCTGCCGCTACCCCGGCGGCGTCCGCTCGCCCGAGGACCTGTGGGAGCTGGTCGCCGACGGCCGCGACGCGATCACCCGCTTCCCCGGCAACCGCGGCTGGGACATCGAGGCCCTCTACCACCCGGACCCCGACCACTCCGGTACGACGTACACCACCCAGGGCGGATTCCTGCACGACGCGGACGAGTTCGACCCCGCGCTGTTCGGGATCAGCCCCCGCGAGGCCATCGCCATGGACCCCCAGCAGCGCCTACTGCTGGAGACCGCCTGGGAGGTCTTCGAACGCGCCGGGATCGCCCCCGACACGATGCGCGCCACCGCCACGGGCGTCTTCGTCGGCTCCGGCTACCAGGACTACACCGGCCGCCCGCTCAAGGTCCCCGAGGGCGTCGAGGGCTACCTGCCCAGCGGCAACGCGGCCAGCGTGATCTCCGGACGGCTCTCCTACACCTTCGGACTCCAGGGCCCGTCGGTCACCGTCGACACCGCCTGCTCGTCCTCGCTGACCGCCCTCCACCTCGCCGTACAGGCACTGCGGGGCGGCGAATGCGGCATGGCACTGGCCGGCGGTGTGATGGTGATGGCCGGACCGTCCGCGTTCACGATGTCGAGCCGGCAGCGCGCACTGTCCGCCGACGGCCGCTGCAAGGCGTTCGCCGCGTCCGCCGACGGCACCGGTTTCGCCGAGGGCGTGGGCCTGGTCCTGGTGGAGCGGCTGTCCGACGCCCGCCGCAACGGACACGAGGTGCTGGCCGTCGTACGCGGCAGCGCCATCAACCAGGACGGCGCGTCCAACGGCCTGACCGCGCCCAGCGGCAGGGCCCAGCGGCAGGTCATCCGGCAGGCACTGGCCAACGCCCGGCTCACCCCGGACGAGGTGGACGCCGTGGAGGGCCACGGCACCGGCACCCGGCTCGGCGACCCGATCGAGGCACAGGCGCTGCTCGCCACGTACGGCAAGGAGCGCGACGAGGGCCGGCCGCTGTGGCTGGGCTCGCTGAAGTCCAACATCGGCCACGCACAGGCGGCCGCGGGCGTCGGCGGAGTCATCAAGATGGTGATGGCGATCCGCAACGGCGTCCTCCCGCGGACGCTGCACATCGACGAACCGACCCCGGACGCCGACTGGTCCGACGGGCACGTACGCCTGCTCACCGAACAGCTGGCCTGGCCCGAGCGGGGCCGGCCCCGGCGCGCGGCCGTCTCCTCCTTCGGGATGAGCGGCACCAACGTCCACACCATCATCGAACAGGCCCCCCGGCCCACACCCCCCGTACCGGACGAGCAGCCCCCCGCAGCATCCGCGGACGTCTGCCCCTGGCCGCTGTCCGCCAAGACCGCCGGGTCCCTGCGCGAGCAGGCCCGCCGGCTCCTTACCCACCTCGACCGCGACGAAGAGCTCTCCCTGCCCGACGTCGGCCGCGCCCTCGTCACCACCCGGACCCGGCTGGAGCAGCGGGCCGTGATCGTCGGCCGCGACCGGCACGCCATGCGGGCCGGGCTCGCCGCGCTCGCCGCCGGCACCCCCGCGGACCATGTGATCCAGGGCACCGCCGCGGCCTGTGGAAAGGTCGCCTTCGTCTTCCCCGGCCACGGCTCGCAGTGGACGGAGATGGCCCGCGAACTCATCGACACCTCACCCGAGTTCGCCGCACAGGCCACGGCCTGCGCCGAGGCGTTCGCCCCCTACCTCGACTGGTCCCTGCTCGACGTGCTGCGCGCCGCACCGGACGCACCGGACCTGGCCGAGGTCGAGGTCGCCCAGCCCGCGCTGTTCACCGTGATGGTGTCGCTGGCCGCGCTGTGGCGCGCGCACGGGGTGACACCCGCCGCCGTCGTCGGCCACTCCCAGGGCGAGGTCGCCGCCGCGTACGTCGCGGGCGCTCTCACCCTGGACGACGCCGCCCGGATCGTGGCCCTGCGCAGCCGCTGCCTGACCAAACTCATCGGCAAGGGCGCGATGCTCGCTGTCGCCCTGCCCGCCGACCAGGTGCGCGCACGCCTGGAGAAGTACGGCGACCGGCTGTCGGTCGCCGCCGTGAACGGGCCCGCCGCCCTGACCGTCTCCGGAGAGCCCGACGCCGTCGACGCCCTCCTGACGGAACTCGAAGCCGAGGGCGCCCGCGTGCGCAAGGTCCGCGGCGCCACCGGCGCCGGACACTCCGCCCAGGTCGAGAGCCTGCGCGCGGAGATGCTCGACCTGCTGGCCCCGGTCACCCCGGCCACCGCGGACATCCCCTTCTACTCCACGGTGACCTGCGCCGCGCAGGACACCGCCGCCCTGGACGCCGAGTACTGGTACCGCAACGCGCGCCATACGGTGGAGTTCGAACGGACCGTACGCGCGCTGCTGGCCGACGGGCACGGGGTGTTCGTCGAATGCAGCCCGCACCCGCTGCTCGCCGACGCGGTGCAGCAGATCGCGGAGGACACCGAGGCCGAGGCCGTGACCGGCGCCTCGCTGCGCCGGGACCAGGGCGGCATAGAACGCTTCCTGCGCTCCCTGTCCGAACTGCACGTCAGCGGCGTGCCCGTGGACCTGGCGGTCCCCTTCGCCGGGCATCCGGTACGACGCGTGGACCTGCCGACGTACGCGTTCCAGCGGCGCCGGTACTGGCTGGAGAGCGCCGACCCGGCACCCGCGGGTGTCGACCCGGTCGAGGCCGGGTTCTGGGAGCTGGTGGAGAACACGGACCTCGCCGGACTCACCGAACGGTTCGGGGCGGAGGACGCCGCCCTCGTCGGCCCGGCGCTGCCGGTGCTCGCCACGTGGCGTCGTCGCAACCGTGAGAAGTCCACGGTGGACGGCTGGCGTTACCGCGTCTCCTTCCGGCGGCTGACCGACGACCCGGCGCCCGGCCTGGACGGCCTGTGGCTCGCCGTCCTGCCCGCAGGTCTCGCGGACGGACAGTGGCCGCCCTGCGTCGTCGGCGTGCTCGGCGCCCACGGCGCCAAGGTGCGCGTCGTGGAGATCCCCACCGACAGCGATCGCGCGCGGACGGCACAGCTGCTCGCCGAGGAACTCGGCGGCGAACAGCCCGCCGGTGTCCTCTCCCTGCTCGGCCTCGCCCCCGGCGCCCACCCGGACCACCCGGCGCTGTCCGCGAGCCTCGCCATGACCCTCACCCTGATCCAGGCGCTGGGTGACCTGGACGTCCAGGCACCCCTGTGGTGCGCCACCCGGGGCGCCGTGTCCACCGGCGCCACCGACCCGCTGCACGACGTCGGCCAGGCACAGCTGTGGGGCCTGGGCATCGTGGCCGCACTCGAACTGCCCCGGCGCTGGGGCGGTCTGGTCGACCTGCCCGACACCGTGGACAAGCACACACTGCGCCGACTGGCCGGAGTACTGGCCCAGCACGACGAGGACCAGCTCGCCGTACGCGCCGACGGCGTGTACGGCAGGCGCCTGCTCCGGGCGCGGCCCGCCGACCCGGAGCCGACCGCACCGTGGCAGCCGCGCGGCACCGTCCTCGTCACCGGCGGCACCGGCGGTGTGGGCCGCCACCTCGCCCGCTGGCTCGCCGGTGCGGGCGCCCGGCACCTGGTGCTCACCAGCAGGCGCGGACCCGACGCCCCCGGCGCACCGGAACTGCGCGCGGAGCTGACCGCCCTGGGCGTCGAAGTGACCATCGCCGCCTGCGACATCGCCGACCGTGCCGCGCTCGCCCGGCTGCTCGCCGGCATCGAGTCCCGGCACCCGCTCACCGCGGTGCTGCACGCCGCCGGTACGGCACGGTCGTCCCTGCTGGCCGACGCCGACCTCCAGGAGTTCGCCGAAGCCGCCGCCGCCAAGGTCACCGGCGCCGAGAACCTGGACGAACTGCTCGACGGCCGCGCACTGGACGCGTTCGTCCTCTTCGCCTCCGGCGCGGGCGTCTGGGGCAGCGGCGGCCAGGCCTCCTACGCCAGCGCCAACGCCTTCCTCGACGCCCTCGCCCTGCGACGGCGGGCCCGCGGCCTGACCGCGACCTCGGTCGCCTGGGGCGGCTGGGCGGACGGCGGCATGGTCGACGACGCGGTGCGGGAACGCGGCGAGCGGCGGGGCCTGGGCGTCATGCCCCCCGAACTCGCGATCTCCGCGCTGCGCCAGGCCGTCGACCACGGCGAGGCCGCCCTCACCGTCGCCCCGATCGACTGGGAGAAGTTCCTGCCCGCCTTCACCGTGGGACGGCCCAGCCCGCTGCTGGCCGAACTGCCCGACGTACAAAGGCTCCTGGCGGCGGAGCGGGCCGAGGGGGACGCGAGCGAGGAGACCGGCGCCACAGCGGCACTGGCCACCGAACTCGCCCGGCTCGATCCGGCCGAACGGGAGGAGCGGCTGCTGGAGCACATCCGCTCCCAGAGCGCCGTGGTCCTCGGACACGCCTCCGCCGAGGACGTCCTGCCCACCGCGCACTTCCTGGAACTCGGCTTCGACTCGCTCACCGCGATCGACCTGCGCCGCCGCCTGTCCGCCGCGACCGGTCTGCGGCTGCCCGCCGGACTGGCCTTCGACCACCCCACGCCCACCCGGCTCGCCCGGCACCTGCTGACACTCCTGCAGGGCGCCGCCGGTGCCGCGCAGGAGCGGCCCACCGATATGCTGGTCCAGCTCTACCGGCACGCCAGTAGGACCGGTACGGCCGCCGAGGCCATGGGGATGCTGATGGAGGCGGCCCGCTTCCGGCCCTCCTTCGACAACCCCGAGGACCTGGCCCAACTCCCCGCCCCCGTACGGCTGTCCCAGGGCGACGACCTCCCGTACACGGTGATGTGCTTCTCGCCGTACGTCGTACCGGCCGGGGCACACCAGTACGCGCGGTTCGCCGCGCCCTTCCGCGACCGGCTGGACATGTGGGCGCTGGTCAACCCCGGCTACGAGCAGGACGAACCGGTCCCCGCCGACCCGGACGCCGTGCTCCGGCTGCACGCCCGGACCGTACGCGAGCGCGCGGGCGGCAAGCCCGTCGTCCTGCTCGGCTACTCCTCGGGCGGCTGGATCGCCCACGGCGTCGCCGCACACCTGGAGGCCATGGGGGAGCGGCCCGCGGCCGTGGTCATGGTCGACAGCTTCAGCCGCGCGATCCCCTTCGACCGCCAGGTGCTCAACGCGATGGCCCAGGCGCAGTCGGAGCGCCTGGACTTCATGAGGTCCGGCGGCGAGCAACTCACCGCGATGGGCCGCTACATGCGCCTGTTCGACGACTGGGCCGCGCCGGAGATCACCGCGCCGACCCTACTGGTGCGGGCGAGCGAGCCCGTACCGGCCGCCGCCGCGGACGGCGGCGGCCGGGCGGCACCGCCCGAGCACGTGGACACGACCGTCGAGGTCACCGGAAACCACTACTCGATGCTGGAGGACCACGCCGGCACCACCGCCGCTGCGGTGCACTCCTGGCTGGCGGACGCCCTCACCGAGGCGAGCCGCCGCGCCGCATCCGAGGACCCGACCACCGCATGACCGGCCCGCGGCCACCGCGAGCCTTCGAACACCAACCGCGCAGACGTGGGAGACGAACCATGACCAAGGCTCTTTACGAGATCGGCGAGACCCCGCCGCTCGGTGAGGTACCGGAGCAGATGTACGCCTCGGTGATCCGCCAGAGCCGCTTCGGCGAGCCGAAGCAGGCGTTCCGCACCGAGGTCGTCGACACCCCGGCGGTGGGCCGGGGACAGGTGCTGGTCTATGTGATGGCCGCCGGCATCAACTACAACAACGTGTGGTCCTCGCTGGGCAAGCCCGTCGACGTCATCGGGATGCGGCAGCGCCTGGGCCAGCCCGAGGACTTCCACATCGGCGGCTCGGAGGCCTCCGGCGTGGTCTGGGCCGTCGGCGAGGGCGTCCGCCATGTCAAGGTCGGCGACCACGTCCTGCTCACCAGCGGCCAGTGGGACGAGGCCGCCAAGGACATCCGGCTCGGCACCGACCCGCTGGTCTCGGAGAGCATCAAGGCCTGGGGGTACGAGACCAACTACGGCTCCTTCGCCCAGTTCTGCCGCGTCGACGAGTACCAGTGCCACCCCAAGCCCGCCCGGCTGACCTGGGAGGAGTCGGCGGCCTTCCTGCTCACCGGGCCCACCGCCTACCGGCAGCTGTTCGGCTGGCAGGGCAACACGGTCCGCCCCGGCGACCCCGTGCTGATCTGGGGCGGCGCGGGTGGCCTCGGCTCCATGGCCATCCAGCTCGTCCGGATGGCCGGCGGCGTCCCGATCGCCATGGTCTCCAGCGAGGACCGCTCCGCGTACTGCCGCCGCCTCGGCGCCGCGGGCACCATCAACCGCCGCGACTTCGACCACTGGGGCCGGCTGCCCGACGTCGGCGACGCCGAGGCCTCGGCACGGTTCCTGCGCGGCGCCCGCGGGATCGGCAAGAAGATCTGGGAGATCCTCGGCGAGCGCAGGTCCCCGCGGATCGTCCTGGAACACAGCGGCCAGGACACCCTGCCCACCTCGATGTACCTGTGCGACAACGCCGGCATGGTGGTGATCTGCGGCGGTACCTCCGGCTACAACGGGGACGTCGACCTGCGCCACCTGTGGATGCGCTCCAAGCGCCTCCAGGGCTCGCACTACGCCGGCACCCGCGAGTGCCGCGAGGTCATCGAACTCGTCGGCACCGGCAAGCTCGACCCCTGCCTGTCCGCCTGCGAGACCTTCCAGGACATCGGGCGCATGCACCAGATGATGCACGACAACGTGCACCCCTCCGGGAACATGGCCGTCCTCGTGAACGCCCCCCGGCGCGGCGAGAGCACCCTCGAACTCCCCGCCGCCTGACCAGCCGTCGTACGGCCCACCCCTCACCCCAGCGCAAGGAGAGTCATGTCCGAGCCCACCGGCGCCGCACCCGCCGTCCCCAAGGCCCGCAGCTGCCCGTTCCTGCCGCCGGACGGCATCGCCGAGGTCCGGGCGGCCGCCCCGGTGACCCGGGCCACCTTCACCAGCGGCCACGAGGCCTGGCTGGTGACCGGCTACGAGGAGGTGCGCGCCCTGCTGCGCGACCCCTCCTTCAGCGTCCAGGTGCCGCACGCCCTGCACACCCAGGACGGCGTCGTCACCCAGAAGCCCGGCCGCGGCAGCCTGCTGTGGCAGGACGAGCCGGAGCACACCGCCGACCGCAAGCTGCTCGCCAAGGAGTTCACCGTCCGGCGCATGCAGGCGCTGCGCCCGAACATCCAGCGCATCGTCGACGAACGCCTCGACGCGATCGCGGCCCAGGGCGGCACCGTCGACCTGGTGAAGGCCTTCGCCAACCCGGTGCCCGCCATGGTGATCTCCGACCTGTTCGGCGTCCCGGTCGAACGCCGGCCCGAGTTCCAGGAGATCGCCGAGGCGATGATGCGGGTCGACCAGGACGCCGCCGCCACCGAGGCCGCAGGGATGCGCCTGGGCGGTCTGCTCTACCAGCTCGTCCAGGAACGCCGGACCAGCCCCGGCGACGACCTGATCTCGGCGCTGACCACCACCGAGGACCCCGACGGCGTCCTCGACGACATGTTCCTCATGAACGCGGCCGGCACCCTGCTGATCGCCGCCCACGACACCACCGCCTGCATGATCGGCCTCGGCGCGGCCCTGCTCCTGGACCGCCCCGACCAGCTGGCCCTGCTGCGCGAGGACCCGTCGCTGATCGGCAACGCGGTCGAGGAACTGCTGCGCTACCTCACCATCGGCCAGTTCGGCGGCGAACGCGTCGCCACCCGGGACGTGGAGCTGGGCGGCGTACGCATCGCCGAGGGCGAGCAGGTCGTCGCGCACGTCCTCGCCGCCGACTTCGACCCCGCCTTCGTCCAGGAGCCGGAGCGCTTCGACATCACCCGCCGCCCCGCCCCGCACCTGGCCTTCGGCTTCGGCGCACACCAGTGCATCGGCCAGCAACTCGCCCGGATCGAGCTGCAGATCGCCTTCGAGTCGCTGTTCCGCCGCTTCCCGACCCTGCGCCTGGCCAAGCCCGCCGAGGAACTCCGCTTCCGCGACGACATGGTCTTCTACGGCGTGCACGAGCTGCCCGTCACCTGGTGACGCCCCCGCCCCCCGGGGCCGTACCCGCATCGCCGAACCACCGCACCGCCGATCGCCCGAAAGGCACCACATGACCGAGACCGACATCCGCCACACCGGGTCCGAGGCCCCGGCCTTCCCCCAGGACCGGACCTGCCCGTACCAGCCGCCGAAGGCCTACACGGAATGGCGGGGCGAGAGCCCGCTGACCCGGGTCACCCTGTTCGACGGCCGACCGGCATGGCTGATCACCGGGCACGCCGAGGGACGGGCGCTGCTCGCCGACCCCCGGCTGTCCTCCGACTGGGGCCACCCGGTCTTCCCCGTCGTCGTCCAGCGCACCGAGGACCGCGGCGGACTCGCCTTCCCGCTGATCGGCGTGGACGACCCGCTGCACGCCCGGCAGCGCCGCATGCTGATCCCCAGCTTCGGCGTCAAGCGGATGAACGCCATCCGGCCCAGCCTGCAGAGCCTGGTCGACCGGCTGCTGGACGACATGCTGGCCAAGGGGCCGGTCGCGGACCTGGTGTCGGCCTTCGCCCTGCCCGTGCCCTCCATGGCGATCTGCGAACTCCTCGGCGTCCCCTACGGCGACCACGACTTCTTCGAGGAGTGCTCCCGCGATTTCGTGGGCGCCGCCACCTCCGGGGAGGCCGACGCGGCCTTCGCCAAGCTGTACCAGTACCTGCACGGCCTGGTCGCCAAGAAGCAGGCCGAGCCCGGTGACGGCCTCCTGGACGAGCTGATCGCACGCCAGCTGGAGGAGGGCGGACTGGACCACAACGAGGTGGTCATGATCGCTCTGGTCCTGCTGGTGGCCGGCCACGAGACCACCGTCAACGCCATCGCCCTCGGCGCCCTCACCCTCATGCAGCACCCCGAGCAGATCCAGGTGCTGCTGGACGACCCCGCCGCGGTGCCGGGCGTGGTCGAGGAACTGCTGCGATTCACCTCCGTCTCCGACTACATGGTCCGGATGGCCAAGGAGGACATCGAGGTCGGCGGCACGACCGTCAAGGCCGGGGAGGCCGTACTGGTCTCCATCACACTGATGAACCGCGACGCCCAGGCGTACGACGACCCCGACGTCTTCGACGCCCGCCGCAACGCACGGCACCACGTCGGCTTCGGCCACGGCATCCACCAGTGCCTGGGGCAGAACCTCGCCCGCGCCGAACTGGAGATCGCCCTCGGCACGCTCTTCACCCGCATCCCCGGCCTGCGCCTTGCCGTACCCCTGGACGAGGTGCCGCTCAAGGCCGGCCACGACGCCCAGGGCCCGATCGAACTGCCCGTCACCTGGTGACGGCACGGGCGGCAGGAACCGAACGAAGGGGGGCGGGCCACGCCTTGCGCATCACCGTCGACCGCGACCGGTGCATCGGCTCCGGCCAGTGCGTCATGACCGCACCCGGCGTCTTCACCCAGGACGACGAGGCACTGGTCGCCCTGATCCCGGGCCAGGAGGACGGCGCGGGGGACCCCCGCGTCCGTGAGGTCCCCATGGCCTGTCCTGTCCAGGCGATCGCGATCACCGAGGACTGAGCGGCGGCGGCGTGCGGGGGACTACGGGGCTGTCCGACCGCAGGAGCCGTGCACGCCGTCGTCACCGAGGTCCAGCAGTTCGCGCAGCAGCGGGGTCGCCGGCAGGGCCGGGTGGAGATACACGTGCTCACGGCGCTGCTCCACCGCGGCCAGCAGCGCCCGGAAGGTGCCCCGCGCCTCCTCGGTCCGCCCGCCGTGCCGCTGGGCCTGCCCCAGCAGACCCAGATGCAGCGGGTGGCGCAGGCACGTCCTGGACCGGCCCAGCTCCGCCAGCGAGGCGTGCATCAGGGCCAGACCGTCGTCCCGGCCCCCGGAGTGGGCCAGGCCCCAGCCCTTGACGACGCCGAGCATCGCCTTCCAGTAGAGCAGTCCGTGCTCGCCCGCGACCCGCACGCCCTCGTCGCTCGACGCGAGCGCGGTGCGGGTGTCACCCTCCCAGGCCGCCACCACCCCGTCCACGTACAGCGCGAACGAGCGGTCGGACGGCCTGCTCTCGAACTCCGTGAGGCGCAGCAGCTCACGGCGGCGCTGCCCGGCGGTCTCCCGGTTCCCGAGCAGCCAGTGGGTGAAGGTGTCGTAGGAGCGGCAGGAGACCCGCGGGTCGTGCTGGAAGGTGCGCGCCAGCGCGTACCCCTCGTCGGCCAGCCGGTCCGCCAGGCCGACGCCCCGCTCCAGCTCGGCGAGCGCCTGCGGCAGCATCCCGCGCACATGCAGCACGATGCCCTCGCCGTACGCCGCGCCGAGCGCCGCCACGGGCTCCCGGGTCCGGCGCGCGATGTCCCGCAGCAGACCGGACAACTGCCGCGAGGCGTCGTAGCGTCCGGTGACCAGCCGCGACGCGCACAGCGCCCACAGCACCGACGGATCCTCGGGGGCCTGCGTGGCCGCGTTGAGGGCGCGCCCGCGGGCCAGTGCCGTCTCGGCCTCCCGGTGTCCGTAGCCGCGCGTGGTGGCGAGGATCTGGCCGAGCTGGATGTGCAGCCGCTGCTCCAGTGCTGCCGTCGCGGCCTCGTCCGGCGGCAGGAAGCCGATCAGATGCACCGCGCGGCGCAGCCAGACCTCCGCCTGCTCGTACGCCATGGACCGCTCGGCGTGCTCCGTGGCGAGCAGCAGCCGGGGCAGTACCTCCGCGGCGGGCAGCGCGCTCTTGGCGTGCCAGCTGTGGTGGGCCACCCGTTCGATCTCCTCGTCGCCCATCTGCCCCCGGTGGCGGGCGTGCAGCGCCTCGGCGATGCCGGCGTGCAGCCGATGGCGGTCCGCGCGCGGGAGTTCCTCGACGAGCGCCTCCCGGACCAGGGCGTGCGCGAAGTGCAGCCGCCCCGGATGGTGCGGGTCCTCCGCGAGCAGACCGGCGCGGATGGCCGACTCCAGGCCGGCGATGACCGGTTCGTCGGGTGCGGCGGTCCGGTGCAGCAGATCCGTGTCCACCTCGGCACCGATGACGGCGCACAGCCGGAGCACCCGCAGCACCGGCTCGGGCAACGCGGCGAACCGCTGGCGCAGCGCCTCGCGGACGCCGGTGGGAATGTGGGCCAGCAACACATCGACCGCGTCCGGGCGCTGGAGATCGCGGGCATTGCTCACGAGGGACAGCAACTGCATCACGAAGTACGGGTTGCCCTCGCTGCGCCGGTGCAGCACCTCGACCACCTCCGGGTCCACACCGGGCCCCGCGTGCGCCTCGACCAGCGCGCCGACGGCCCCCGGGGACAGCCCGCGCAGCCGCAGCGTGTCCGTCCGGGGCCCGCGCAGCACGTCGGAGACCACCCGGCGCAGCGTCGCGTCCGATTCGGCCTCGAACTCCCGGGCCGTGAGCACGATGCCGAGCGAATGGCCCTGGCAGCGGGTGCTCAGCAGCCTGAGCAGATCGAGGGAGGCGGTGTCCGCCCACTGGAGGTCTTCGAGGAGCAGTACGAGGGGATGGCGCGCGGCGAGGGCGAGCAGCACCTCGCACACCGCGTCATGGGCGAGGAAGCGGGCCTGGCACCAGTCGGCGGCCGGTTCCGGGCCGTCGGACCGCAGCGCGGAGCGCTCGGGCATCAGCGGGGCGAGCAGGGCGCCGTACGGCTGCGTCGCCTCCCGGAAGGCGTCCGGCCGGGTCGCGGC
The DNA here is from genome assembly GCF_040684035.1 of Streptomyces sp. NPDC093018. NCBI lineage: Bacteria > Bacillati > Actinomycetota > Actinomycetes > Kitasatosporales > Streptomycetaceae > Streptomyces > Streptomyces sp. NPDC093018. The sequence continues at coordinate 96,224 of NZ_JBFBFF010000025.1, read as the reverse complement.
CAGCCGCCGCAGGATCTGGGTCCACAGCCAGTAGGCGGGGACGCCCTCACCGGGGAAGCAGTGACTCCAGACCACTTCGAGGCGGGAGCCACCCTCCCGCGCGTCCATGCTCTCCAGACGCGCGGCGAGTTCGAGCAGCAGCCGGGTCTTGCCGACGCCCGGGGACCCGAGGACACCGGCCACATGGCCATGCCCCACGACCGCGCTCGCGGCGCCGGTCGTCAACCGGTCCAGTTCCTGGCCGCGACCGGTGAACGGCGACGGGGCGGCGGCCGCCCACCCCGACGCGAACTCCGGGAACCCGCCCGCCTCCTGGGCGGCTGACGGTCCGTCCGCCGGCCGGGGCAGGGGGCGCCGCGCGGTCCCGGCCCGCGGCTCGACGGCGTCCGTCCGCGCGCCCGGCGGCATATCGGCCCGCCCGGCCGCCGTACTCTCCTCGTACGCGGCGGCCCTGCCCGGCTCACCCGTTCCGCCGGTGCCCTCGGCCGCCGCCGTTTCCTCGTGCGCCAGCGTGGTGGTCGTCCCGCCACCCGCGCGCTCCGCACCCGACAAACCCGGTAACCCCGCTAAACCGGCACCGTCCGATGACGCGCCGCGCACACCGGCCTCCTCCGGCACGGGCGCGACAACGGACACCACGGTCGGCGCGACCTGCTCCGGGGACATCTTCCCGGACGGGGTGCTCGCCCCCGGCTCCTGGCGCAGGATCGCGTTCCTGACCTCGCGCAGCTCGGCCGCGGTGTCCACCCCGAACTCCTCCACGAGATGACTGCGCGTGCGCTCGTACACCTCAAGTGCCTCGGCCTGCCGCCCGAGCCGGGACAGAGCCGTCATGAGATGGCCGACCAGCCGCTCCCGCGTGGGATGACGGCGCGCCTCCCCGTCCAGATCCGCGGCGACCTCCTCGGCCGCGCCGAGGGCCAGCCGCGCCTCCGCGCAGGACTCCACCGCGGTGAGCCGGATCTGCTCCAGCCGGGCGCACTCGTCGCTGAGCGGCGGATGGCCGTCGAACTCCGCGTACGGTGAGTCGCGCCACAGCCCGAGGGCCTCGGTGAACCGGGTGCGCGCGGTGCGCGCATCGTGCTGCTCCAGCAGCCGCCGCCCGTCGGTGACCAGACGCTCGAAGCGGCAGGCGTCCACGTAATCGGGATCGAGTTCGAGGACGTACCCGGGCGATCGATGGCGAAGCACCGAAAGTTGGCCCGTTTCCGCCGTGTCCAGGACCCGGCGCAGATGGGACACATGACTCTGAAGGGTGGCGACGGCATGCCGGGGCGCTCCGTCACCCCACAGTTCCTCCACGAGCAGTTCGGTGGGTACCACCCGGCCGAGCCGGATGAGCAGCAGGGCGAGCAGGGTGCGCCGACGCGGCGGCCCGAGTGGCAGGTCGCGCCCGCCGCGCCGCGCCGACATGGGCCCCAGCACGCTCAGGAAGGGCGCGGCCCGTCCGCTGGTCATGGGCGACGTGTTCACGGTCTCAGGCGTGGACATGACGGTCCCCGTTCTCTTTCGGGCACGGCTGTTCGACGGACGGCTTCGCGCGCGGGCTGACCGCGGGGTGTCCACTACCGATCATGGCATAGGGAAAGCACCCGCTGAGCTGGCGATCCGTCGATTGGCAAGAAAGCGGAAGGTGTTGGGCAAGGATTTCGACAAGGGGTCCTGAAAACGACGGCAGCCGACGGCAAGGGGTCGTCAGCGACTCGACCAGGACCCCGCAAGGTCGGTGACGCAGGATGTCCGGGTCTGGAGATACTGCTGGTCCAGGGCCGATGACGCCCCTGCCGACGGTCCCCACGGCCGCCCACCAGCCTCCGAATTGATTTCGCGCTCAAGTCTTCGACAGGGAGCCCATTCTTGCTGAGTCCAGCACCTGCAGCTCCGGGCCTGTGCGTGGCAAGCCTCGATAAAACACTGGCCATCCAGCAGGCGAACCAGGAGTTCTTCCGGCAGTTCAACGGCTCGTCCGAGGACATATGCGGCCGCAATTTTCGCGACGTGGTCCACCCGAGCGTGCAGCAGCCGTTGGTGCGCCAATTCTCCAATTTGTTGGAAGGCAGACACCAGCGATTCGTCACGCCCGTCATCGCCGTGGGCCCCGGCGAGGACGCCGCCTTCACCGTTCCCCTCACAGCGGTCGCGGTGCGCGGGGGAGTGCCCGACACGACCGCGATCCTGGTCATGATGCCCACCGCCGGGGACGGCGAGGGGGCACGCGTGGTGACCAGGCGCAAGAAGATCCTCTCCGCGATGGACGCCCGCATCCTGGAGGGCATCGCCGCCGGCGTCTCCACCATCCCCCTCGCGGCGAGCCTCTACCTCAGCCGGCAGGGCGTCGAGTACCACGTGACCTGCCTGCTGCGGAAGTTGAAGGTCCCCAACCGCGCCGCACTGGTCTCCCGCGCCTACTCCATGGGCGTGCTCAAGGTCGGTGCCTGGCCACCCGAGGTCGTGGAGGACTTCGTGAAGTGAGCGGGCTCCCCGCCCGCGGGCTTCACGAAGTGAGCGGGTTCCCCGCCCGTGCCCGCCCCGCATGTCCGCTTCCGCACACCGGGTGACCCGCCCCCTCGGGCCCCCGACGTCCGCCGAACTCCCCGACAGTCCCCAGGGCCGTGCCCGACCGACCGGCCCCCGATACCTCTCCATCCCCCTCGAAGCTCAGGAGCAACAGCGTGAACGCACACCAGCCTCTGTCGCGCCGCCGCATACTCGGCCTGGCCGCCTTGGGCGCCGCCGCACTCACCGGGCAGACCACGATCAGCGCGGCCCCCCGCGCGGCCGCCGCCACCGCAACCGACGGTTCCGGCAGCACGTTCGTGCCCGCCGTGGTGGTCGGCACCGGGTACGGCGCGGCCGTCTCCGCCCTGCGGCTCGGCGAGGCCGGGGTCTCCACCCTGATGCTGGAGATGGGCCAGCTGTGGAACCAGCCCGGCCCCGACGGCAACGTCTTCTGCGGGATGCTCAAGCCCGACAAGCGCTCCAGCTGGTTCAAGACCCGCACCGAGGCCCCGCTCGGCTCCTTCCTCTGGCTCGACCTGGCCAACCGGGACATCGACCCCTACGCGGGCGTACTGGACCGGGTCAACTTCGACCAGATGTCCGTGTACGTCGGCCGCGGGGTCGGCGGCGGCTCGCTCGTCAACGGCGGTATGGCCGTCACCCCCCGGCGCTCCTACTTCCAGGAGGTGCTGCCCCAGGTCGACGCCGACGAGATGTACGGCACCTACTTCCCGCGCGCGAACTCCGGTCTGCGGGTCAACAACATCGACAAGGACTGGTTCGAGCAGACCGAGTGGTACCAGTTCGCCCGCGTCGCCCGCCAGCAGGCCGAGAGCGCCGGCCTGAAGACCACCTTCGTGCCCAACGTCTACGACTGGGACTACATGCGCGGTGAGGCGGACGGCACCGTGCCCAAGTCCGCGCTGGCCGCCGAGGTCATCTACGGCAACAACCACGGCAAGGTCTCCCTGGACAAGAGCTATCTGGCGGCCGCCCTGGGCACCGGCAAGGTCACCATCGAGACCCTGCACCAGGTCAAGACGATCCGTCAGCAGAACGACGGCACCTATCTGCTGACCGTCGAGCAGAAGGACCCCGACGGCAAGCTGCTCGCGACCAAGGAGATCTCCTGCCGCCACCTCTTCCTGGGCGCCGGCAGCCTCGGCTCCACCGAACTGCTGCTGCGTGCTCGGGAGACCGGCACCCTGCCCGCCCTCAGCTCCGCGATCGGCGGTGGCTGGGGCCCCAACGGCAACATCATGACCGCCCGCGCCAACCATGTGTGGAACCCCACGGGCAGCAAGCAGTCCTCCATACCCGCCCTCGGCATCGACGACTGGGACAACGCCGACAACCCCGTCTTCGCCGAGATCGCCCCCATGCCGGCGGGCCTGGAGACCTGGGTCAGCCTCTACCTGGCCATCACCAAGAACCCGCAGCGCGGCACCTTCGTCTACGACGCCGCCAAGGACCGCGCGGACCTGCGCTGGACCCGGGAGCAGAACGCGCCCGCGGTCGCCGCCGCCAAGTCGCTGTTCGACCGCATCAACAAGGCCAACACCACCATCTACCGCTACGACCTCTTCGGCAAGCAGATCAAGGCCTTCGCCGACGACTTCTGCTACCACCCGCTCGGCGGCTGCGTCCTCGGCGAGGCCACCGACAACTACGGCCGGGTGTCCGGTTACAAGAACCTCTACGTCACCGACGGCTCGCTGATCCCCGGCAGCATCGGCGTCAACCCGTTCGTGACCATCACGGCGCTGGCGGAGCGGAACGTCGAGCGCGTCATCAAGGAGGACATCGCGGGTTCCTGACGAGCGACGGGGCGGGGCGCCCGCACGCCCCGCCCCGCCTCACCCTCCCCGCCCCGCGACGCACGCCCCGCGCGGTGGGCGGCCGAACCCGACCGAAAAGGAACGCTTCAGTGAACTCCCCGCTCACCGGGGCCGTCGGGCCCTGGATCCGCAGGTTCCACCCGCGCCCCGACGCCCGTGTGCGGCTGGTCTGCCTGCCCCACGCGGGCGGCTCCGCCAGCTTCTACTTCCCCGTCTCCCGGGCCATGCCCGAGGACGTGGAGGTGCTGTGCGTGCAGTACCCCGGCCGCCAGGACCGCCGCGGCGAACCGCTCGTGGACTCCCTGCCGGCGCTCGCCGACCAGGTGCACCAGGCACTGCTGCCCTGGACCGACCGGCCCCTCGCCCTGTTCGGGCACAGCATGGGCGCCTCCCTCGCCTACGAGGTCGCCCGCCGCCTGGAACGGGACCGGGACATCGTGCCCGCCGCCCTCATCGCCTCCGGCCGCCGCGCCCCCTCCAGGCACCGCGCCGAGACGGTGCACCTGCGCGACGACGACGGCCTGGTCACCGAGATGCGCGCCCTCAGCGGCACCAACCCCCAACTGCTGGGCGACGAGGAGATCCTGCGCATGATCCTCCCGGCCGTCCGGGCGGACTATCGCGCGGCCGAGACGTACGTCTGGGAACCCGGACCGCCCCTGCGCTGCCCGGTGACCTGCCTCGTCGGCGACGACGACCCGAAGGTCACGGTGGCCGAGGCCGCCGCCTGGTCCGAGCACACCGAAGGACCCTTCGCCCTGAAGGTGTTCCCCGGCGGCCACTTCTTCCTCGCCGAACACCAGCCGGAGATCATCCGCCTCATCACCGCCCGGCTGGAGGCGCCCGTCCGGCCCTGAGGACGGCCGGGGTGACCCGCGTCGCATCCGAGCGGGCAGGGCTTGCTATGCAACGAGTTGCATAGAAGGATCGACGGCATGGCGCTCGAACACGCGATCCTGGTGTCGCTCTTGGAGAAGCCGGGCTCCGGCTATGAGCTGGCCCGGCGCTTCGAGCGCTCCATCGGCTACTTCTGGACCGCGACCCACCAGCAGATCTACCGCGTGCTCAAACGCATGGAGAACGACGGCTGGGTCGACGCCCGGGACGTCCCGCAACAGGGCCGGCCGGACAAGAAGGAGTACAGCGTCGCCGACCTCGGCCGCGCCGCGCTGTCCTCCTGGCTGCACGACCCGATCGAGCCGGAGAGCGTCCGCCACGACCTGGCCGTCAAGATCCGGGGCGCCGCCTTCGACGATCCGGCCGCCCTGATCCGCGAGGTGGAGCGGCACCGCCAGGCGCACCGCGACCGGCTGACGCACTATCTCGCGGGCCAGGCACGGGACTTCACGGAGCCCGAGCCGAAGCCGGATCCGGAGCCTCAGCCCGCAGCCCACCCGGCCGGTCCGCAGCCGCCGCCCGACGCGGAGCGCGAGCTGCAGCACGCCGTACTGCGCGGCGGTATCGCCTACGAGCGGATGATGATCGGCTGGCTGGACGACGTGCTCGCCACACTGGCCCGGTTCGGTCCGGACCGCTGATCCCCGCCGGCCCGCCCCCTCTCGCCGTCAGGCCACCCGAATCCCACCCGCCCACCAGCCGAAAGGCGCCCTCACCCATGGCTGACCAGCTGCTGCTCAACCCGCGCACCTACGACCCCGCGCACTTCGACCCCGAGACGCGCCGCCTGCTGCGGGCCACCGTCGACTGGTTCGAGGAGCGCGGGAAGCGGCGGCTGATCGAGGACTACCGCAGCCGCGCATGGCTCGGCGACTTCCTCGCCTTCGCGGCGAAGGAGAACCTGTTCGCCACCTTCCTCACCCCGTCGTCCGTCGCCGGTGAGAGCGAGCCGGACAAGCGCTGGGACACCGCCCGGATCGCGGCGCTCAACGAGATCCTCGGCTTCTACGGCCTGGACTACTGGTACGCCTGGCAGGTCACGATCCTCGGCCTCGGCCCGGTCTGGCAGAGCGAGAACGCCGACGCCCGCGCCCGCGCCGCCGAACTCCTCGACGAGGGCGAGGTGTTCGCGTTCGGCCTCTCCGAGAAGACCCACGGCGCCGACATCTACTCCACCGACATGCTGCTCGAACCCGCGGCCGACGGCGGCTTCCGGGCCACCGGCTCCAAGTACTACATCGGCAACGGCAACGCCGCCGGACTCGTCTCCGTCTTCGGCCGCCGCACCGACGTCGAAGGACCCGACGGCTACGTCTTCTTCGCCGCCGACAGCCGCCACCCCGCCTACCACCTGGTCAAGAACGTCGTCGACTCCTCGAAGTTCGTCAGCGAGTTCCGCCTGGAGGACTACCCGGTCGCGGCCGAGGACGTCCTGCACACGGGCCGCGCCGCCTTCGACGCCGCCCTCAACACCGTCAACGTCGGCAAGTTCAACCTGTGCACCGCCTCGATCGGCATCTGCGAGCACGCGATGTACGAGGCCGTCACCCACGCCCACAACCGGGTCCTCTACGGCCGCCCCGTCACCGACTTCCCGCACGTACGGCGCGAGTTGACCGACGCGTACGTCCGGCTGGTCGGCATGAAGGCGTTCAGCGACCGCGCGGTCGACTACTTCCGTACCGCGGGCCCCGACGACCGCCGCTACCTGCTCTTCAACCCGATGACGAAGATGAAGGTGACCACGGAGGGCGAGAAGGTCATCGACCTGATGTGGGACGTCATCGCCGCCAAGGGCTTCGAGAAGGACAACTACTTCGCCCAGGCGGCCGTGGAGATCCGCAGCCTGCCGAAGCTGGAGGGCACGGTCCACGTCAACCTGGCGCTGATCCTCAAGTTCCTGCGCAGCCACCTCCTCGACCCCGCCGACTACCCCGCCGTACCGACCCGCCATGACGCGAAGGACGACGACTTCCTGTTCCGGCAGGGCCCCGCCCGCGGCCTGGGCTCGGTGCGCTTCCACGACTGGCGGGCCGCCTTCGACACGTACGCGCACCTGCCCAACGTGCGCCGCTTCCGCGAACAGGCCGACGCGCTCTGCACGTTCGTCGCCACGGCCGCTCCCGACGCGGAGCAGAGCCGCGACCTCGACCTCGTCCTCGCGGTCGGCCAGCTCTTCGCCCTCGTCGTGCACGGCCAGCTCGTCCTGGAACAGGCCGCGCTGACCGGGCTGGACACGGACGTGCTGGACGAACTCTTCGCCGTCCTCGTACGGGACTTCTCCGCACAGGCCGTCGAACTGCACGGCAAGGATTCGGCAACCGAGGAACAGCGCGCCTGGGCCCTCGACGCGATCCGCCGCCCCGTCACCGACCAGGACCGCACGGCCCGGGTCTGGCAGCAGGTGGAGGCGCTGTCCGGGTCGTACGAAATGGCCCCGTAGGCCCGCCCCGAGGCATGCCGGTACCGCCGCACCCCACGGGCGCGGCGGCACCGGCGTGTCAGGGAACCCGCGGCGCCAGATGCTTCTCCAGGAACGAGAGCTCCGCGGCGACGGCCTGTTCGTGCGACTCCAGGAACGGGGCGTAATGGCGGCCCGTCAGATGGACCACCTCGGCCGCCGGCGCCTCCCCGGCCGCCCGGACGGCGGGGCCGGGAAGCGCGCTCCGGTCCTGATCGCAGACGACCACCAGCAGCGGGCAACGAATCCGGGAGGCATGGCGGCCGGGCCGGTACCCGCCGAGCCGCAGCACGATCCGGGCGGCGACCGTCTGCTCCCAGCCGGTGTGGCGACGGCCGGGATCCAGCGCCCGGTCACCGTCCAGGGCGTCGGGCGTGGTGAGCGAGGCGACCGAGCCGCGGGCCCCGGCGGTCGGGACCAGCAGCGGCGGCCGTCCGGCCAGGCTTCCGAGCACGTCCGCGACACCTCGGCCGAACAGCCGTAGCGCCGCGCCGGGTGTCATGGAGCGCAGCGCGTGGGGAGCGACCGCGCGGCCGTCGACCAGCGGGGTCTGCGCGATCGCGCAGGCCAGTCGCGGGTGGTCGGCCGCGACCCGGAAGACATGGCCGCCCGCGAGCGAGAAACCCCAGAGCGCGATCCGGTCCGGGTCGACGCCGGGCAGCGTGGCCGCGCACTCGATCGCGGCGTGCCAGTCGGCGATCTGCTCGTCGAAGCGGACGATCTGGCGCGGTGTGCCGCCGCTCGCCCCGAACCGTCTGTGGTCGAAGGCCAGGACCGCGAAACCGGCCTCGTGGAACCTCGCCGCGAACTGATCCGTGGCGGGTTCCTTCGTCACCGAGGTTCCACCGGCCATGATCACGCAGCCGCCGTTGGACCCCGGATAGTGCCAGGCGGAACACGAGGTGCCGCCGCTGGCGAAACGTACTTCTCTCCGTTGCTCGAATACGGGCACATGGACCTCCGTGGGTGAATTCGCCGATCTCGGGAGATGCCGTCCATGCTCGTCGTGAATTCCCCGAATCGGGCTCCGCACGGCGACGCAATGGGCGAAACTTGGCGCCATGGCACGCGCGTCGGCGGATTCCGTACTGAGCCTCACCGATCAGCGGCTGGTGGCCGCCCTTCAGTGGGACGGCCGCCTCACCTCGGAGCGGGCGGCCCGCGTGCTGGGGCTCAGCCCCGTCACCGTGCGCCGCCGCCTGCACGCACTCGGCGCCGACGGCACCGTGCGCGTGGTGATCTCGCCGGTCGCCCGACCGCGCGACGGCGGCTCGGCCGGGGCCCTGTTCCTGCGCATCCGGGTCCTGCGGGGGAAACTCGACACCATCGTGGCCGCGCTCGCGGCGCGCGAGGACATCCCGTTCATCGACGTCACCACCGCGGGCGACGAGATCTTCGCCGTCGCCCGCACCGAGCCGGGTTCACGCGACCCGCTGGTCTTCCGCCAACTGCCCTCCACCCAGGCGGTGACGTCCCTGGAGAGCGCCACGATCCTGCATGTCTTCCGGCTCACCTCCGAATGGCGCCACCATGTGCTGACCGAGGCGGAACGCGCCGCGCTGACCCCGCCCGAACCGGTCCCCGGAGCGAGCGCTTCGGGCGCCTCGGGCCCGTACGGTGTCGACACCGACGCCCTGGAACAGTCGCTCCTCGACGCCCTCACTCCCGACGCACGCCTGACCTCGGCGACCCTGGCCGCGCGCACCGGCCACCCGGAGAGCACGGTGCGCCGCCGCCTCACCCGACTGACCGCCCAGGGCCGTCTGATCACCCAGGTCCTGGTCGACCCGGGCCGCCTCGGGCTGCCCATCGAGGCCAAGCTCCTGCTGCATGTGACCCCCGATCATCTGGCCACCGCCGGCCAGGCCCTGGCCGACCACCCCGCGGTGCACGGCGCGTTCGCGACCTCGGGACCCTCGAACCTGCACGCGGCCGCGTACTTCCCGGACCTGACCGCCCTCTACGGCTTCCTCTCCCGGGACCTGGCCGGCCTCGGCATCACCCATGTCGAGACGGCCATCGTCAGCCGCGCCGTCAAACGCACCCCCGAGCCGCTCCGGCCGATCCGGTCGAGATAAACCCCGCTCCCCTCCATTTGGCCCCCTCTCCCTGCGCCGTCGCTTCTCCTGTGCAATTCTCCCCTCACGGGGGTGTGAATTCTTGGCAATACGGAATGGAGCACGGCATGCGCAGGACTCCCGTCGCTTTTACGGTCAGAAACTCTCTCACGCTGGGAGCTCTGACCGCCGTGGCGCTTTCCGCCGTCGGACCCGTGGCCGTCGCCCACGCGGCGCCCCGCCCGTCGAGTGTCCAGGCCGCCCTGACAGAGGCTTCCCTGCCCCCGGTGCTGGGCGATGTGGAAGCGCTGAACGAACCGATCCTGAGCCTTGTATCGCTGGAGGGAACCGAGGGGAGCCTCCCGGCCGCGCTCGCCAACGTCCTCCCCTCGGAAGTGACCGCCTTCTTCCTGGAGCTGACCGACGAGGACAAGACCGTTCTCAAGGAACTGGCTTCCAAGATTCAGCAATTCAACACCGAGGACGACCTGCTCACCGCGCTCAAGGAGAAGTCGCCCAAACTGTACGAGAAGGCCGTGGAGCTCCGGACCCTCATCAAGAACAAGATCGATTCCCTCAATCCGGAGGCGAAGGTGTTCGTACAGTCGATCATCGAGAAGGTCAGGAGCCTCAAGCCCCTGGGGAGCGAAGAACCCGACCCGGCCCAGCTCCGAGAAGCCGTCCAGGAGATCGTGGCGCAGTTCAACGCCCTTTCCGGCGAGGCGAAGAGCAACCTCGCGGAGATCTTCCCCAAGCTGGCGTCACTGATCCTCCTCCAGCCGCTGCAGGGAAGCTGAGCCGGCCCGGTACGTCACGAGCTGTTTCCCCGGCCTGCCGGGTGGCCCGAACTGACGGCACGGGCCTGGCTCCAGATCAGGAAGGGGCCGGCCCGTGAGTTCAGTCGCGCGGATGGACCGACTCGACCGAGAAGAGCCGTGGTTGCACGTCTGTCGCGATCTTCGCCGCCTGGTCCATGTGGACGCGGGCCTCGATGTTCTCGAGCATCGCCCGGTAGTGCTCCTCGGTCTCCCACTGGGCGTAGTTGATCACGCGTTCGCCGTCGAGGGAGGCGTGGAAGTTGGCGCAGACGAAGCCGGGTTGGCGTTTCATGGTCTCCTCCGTGGCGCGGGCGAGCAGCTCGATCAGCTCGTACTGCCGGTCGGGGGAGACCGTGAAGACGTTGATGAGGGTGGCCACGGGCCGGGTCGTGTCGACCTGAACGGTAACAGTCATGTGATGATAACTCCCCTTACGTGAGGCGGGGTTGTCACGTTCGACCGCTCTTTCGCCCGAACGGAGTCCGGCCGCAAGTCATCAGTGCCCGGCGAGAGTTGTCGGCACAGCCTCCAGGGCGCCTTGCAGACGGTCCGCGGACATACCGCCGCCCTGGGCCAGTTGGGCCGATCCGCCGCCCTTGCCGTTCATGAGCCGCTTGACCAGCCGCGCGGCGTGCAGCCCCGACGTTTCGGCGGACGTGTTGAGCGCGGCCACCAGGTTCGCCCTGCCGCCGGAGGCCGTGCCGATGACCACGACTGCCGGGCGCTCCGCGGGAAGCAGGTCGCGGACGGTGGTGGCCAGGGTCCTGGCGCCGTCCATGCCGTCGTCCGTGGTCGCGGTGACCACCAGGGCTCCGCCCGAGTCCCGGGCCGTGCCCGCCAGTTCGGCGGCGCGTATGCGCGTGGCGGCCTGCCGCAGCCGCTGATTCTCCCGGTCGGCCGACTTCAGCCGCTCCAGCAGCCCGGCGATGCGGTCGGGGAGTTCGGCACGCGGCGCCTGTATCTGCTCGGCGATGCGCGCGACCAGGTCGCGCTCGCGGGCCAGGTAGCCGAAGCCCTCGACGCCGACGGCGGCCTCCAGGCGGCGCATGCCCGCACCGACCGAGGACTCCGAGGTGAGCGCCACGACGCCGATCTGCGAGGCGTGTTCGACATGCGTGCCGCCGCACAGTTCCCGTGACCACGCGCCGCCGATCTCGACGACACGGACCTTCTCTCCGTAGGTCTCGTTGAAAAGTGCGAGAGCGCCCAGATCCTTTGCCTCCGGCAAGGTCATCCAGCGGACGCCGACCGGCAGATCCTGGCGCAGGGCCTGATTGGCGGCTTCCTCGATCTCGCTTCGGACGGACGAGGACAGCGTGCCCCGCCAGGGGAAGTCCAGGCGAAGGTGGCCAGGACGGTTGTACGAGCCGGACTGAAGTGCAGTGGGGCCGAGCACCTGACGCAGGGCCGCGTGCAGGACGTGGGTGCCGGAATGCGCTTGGCGGGCGCCGAGCCGCCACTCGGGATCCACGGCCGCCGTGACCTCGTCACCGACGGCGAGCTCACCCGCCGTGACACGCACCTGGTGCGCCACCAGCCCGGGCAGCGGGCGCTGTACGTCCAGGACCTCGGCCTCCACCGACGCGCCGGAGAGGTGGCCGGCGTCGCTGTCCTGGCCGCCGGACTCGGCGTAGAACGGGGTGCGGTCCAGGACCACGGTCACGATCTCCCCCGCGCCCGCCACCGGGGCGCGGCCGGAGTCGGTCAGCAGGGCGAGAACACGGGACCGGCTGGTCAGGGTGTCCCACGCGCGCCAGTCGGTCGGACCGTGTTCGTCCAGGACCCCACGCAGGACGGCGGTGTCCGTCGTGCCGCCCGTTTTGCGGGTTCGGGCGTCGGCTCGGGCGCGTTCGCGCTGCCGGCGCATCAGCGCGGTGAAGCCCTCGCGGTCGACCTCCACGCCCTGTTCGGCCGCCATCTCCAGCGTGAGGTCGATGGGGAAGCCGTACGTGTCGTGCAGCAGGAATGCTTGTGCGCCGGGAAGCCGCCGCCCGCCGCCCGCCTTGACCTCGGCCACGGCCGTGTCCAGGACGGCCGTTCCCTGGCGCAGGGTCGTGCGGAAGGCGTCCTCCTCGCCGGCCGCCCGGTCCACGATCCGGGCGTAGGCGTCGGCGACCTCCGGGTAGCTGGGTGCCATGCAGTCGCGGGCCACGGACAGCAGCTCGGGCAGGACGGGCTTTTCGTAGCCGAGTTGGCGCATCGAGCGTACGGCTCGGCGGAGTATGCGGCGCAGGACGTAGCCGCGGCCCTCGTTGCCGGGGGAGGTGTCGTCGGAAAGGAGCATCAGGGCGGTGCGGACGTGGTCCGCGATCACCCGCAGGCGTACGTCTGCCTCGGCGTCCGCGCCGTATCGGACACCGGCCAGCGCGGCGGCGCGGTCGAGTACCGGGCGGGTCTCGTCGATCTCGTAGAGGTTGTCGACGCCCTGGAGCAGGGTGGCCATGCGCTCCAGGCCCATGCCGGTGTCGATGTTGCGGCGGGGGAGCTCGCCGAGGATGGGGTAGCCCGACTTGCCGGAGCCTTCGCCGCGCTCGTACTGCATGAAGACGAGGTTCCAGAATTCCATGTACCGGTCCTCGTCGACGGCCGGGCCGCCCTCGGGGCCGAGTGCCGGACCGCGGTCGTAGTACAGCTCCGAGCAGGGACCGCACGGACCCGGTACGCCCATGGACCAGAAGTTGTCCTCGTCGCCCCGCGTAACGATCCTCTCGTCGGGCAGGCCGGCGATCCGCCGCCAAAGAGCGCGGGACTCGGCGTCGGTATGGTGCACGGTCACCCAGATGCGGTCCGGGTCCAGGCCGTAACCCCCCTCCGCCACCGCCGAGACGGACAACTCCCAGGCGAAGGCGATGGCCTCCTCCTTGAAGTAGTCCCCGAAGGAGAAGTTGCCGTTCATCTGGAAGAAGGATCCGTGCCGGGTGGTGCGGCCGACCTCCTCGATGTCCAGGGTGCGCACGCACTTCTGCACGCTCGTCGCCCGCGGCCACGGGGCCGCTGCCTCTCCCGTCAGGTAGGGCTTGAAGGGGACCATGCCCGCGTTGACGAAGAGCAGCGTCGGGTCCGGTGTGGGCAGCGGGGCGCTGGGTACGACGGTGTGACCGCGCTCGGCGAAGAAGTCGAGGAATCGGCGGCGGATCTCGGCGGTACGCACAGGGGTCTCCGGGTGGCTACAGGGGCTGGGCAGCCAGAGTTCGGGCGGGATGGCGGGGGCCGAGGAAGACCGCGATGCCGTGCCCGTCGGGGGAGGGATGGGTGGCCTGGGTCCAGCCCTGGTGGCGGTAGAAGGCCATGGCCTCGGCCGACCGGAGGGAGGTGAGCAGCCAGGCGCGGCCGCCGGGGGCGTCCTCGGTCACGGCGCGCAGGAGGCCGGCCGCGATCCCGGTGCCGCGGGCGGTGGGACGGACCGCTAGCTCGTCCACCTCGCGGGCACCGCACAACCACGCCTCGGTACGGCCCGGTCCGAGACCCGAGGCCGCCTGTGGATGGCAACGGTCGGCAGGGAAGGGGGTGGGCGTGACCCAGGCGGTGGCGAAGCCCACGACCTCCTCGCCCTGGAAGGCGAGTGCCGCGGTGAACCCCGGCCGCCGTACGTCCGAACCGAGCCGTGCGGCGAACGCGTCCGCCCTTCCCCCGTCCTCGTTCCAGGGTGGTGCGCAGAACGCGTCGGCGTAGACGGAGCGCAGGTCCGCGCCGTGGGACCGGAGCTCGTCGGGTGCGGCGGGACGGATGTCCATCACGCCGCCACCGCTCCGGCCGCGACCGGGTGCAGGGCCGCGTACTCCAGCGGGGCCGAGGGGTCGATCGACACGTCCAGCGGAGCCGGCTCGGCCCCAGCTCGTACGAGGAGATCGCCGACGGCGGCGATCATCGCGCCGTTGTCCGTGCACAGCCTCAGCGGCGGTACCCGCAGGGCGATACCGGCCGCCCGGCAGCGCTCCTCGGCCAGTGACCGCACCCGCGAGTTCGCGGCGACCCCGCCGACGACGACCAGCGTGCCGACCCCATGCTCCCGGCAGGCGGCCACGGCTTTGCGGGTCAGGACGTCGGCGACCGCCTCCTGGAGGGACGCGGCCCCGTCGTGCACGGGCAGCTCGCGCCCGGTGTGGGACTCGGCCCAGCGCGCCGCCGCCGTCTTCAGCCCCGAGAAGGAGAAGTCGTACGAGCCCGGGAACGGGCGAGGGAAGGGAACGGCACGGGGATCGCCCTCCCGCGCGGCACGGTCGATGGCCGGGCCACCGGGATACGGCAGCCCGAAAACCCGCGCCACCTTGTCGAAGCACTCCCCGGCGGCGTCGTCGAGGGTGTCGCCGAGGTGGGCGATCGGGTCGCGGGCCAGGTCGCGCACGAGGAGCAGCGAGGTGTGGCCGCCGGAGACGATCAGCACCATGCACGGGTCGGGCAGCGGGCCGTGCTCAAGGGTGTCGGCGGCGACATGACCGGCCAGGTGATGTACGCCGTAGAGCGGGACGCCCAGTGCGTAGGCGATGCCCTTCGCGCCCGCGAGGCCCACTTGAAGCGCGCCGGACAGGCCCGGACCCGTCGTCACGGCGACCGCCCCGATGTCGGAGAGCCGAAGCCCGGCCCGCTCCAGTGCCTCACGCACCACCGGGCGCAGCGCATGCAGATGGGCGCGGGACGCGATCTCGGGCACCACTCCGCCGAAACGGGCGTGCTCGTCCATGCTCGACGCCACGGCGTGCCCGAGCAGCCGCCCGTCCCGGACGATCCCCGCACCGGTCTCGTCACACGACGACTCGATCCCGAGCACGATCGGAGAGCCCATGCTCTCCCCTTCCTGCGATGAATGAGTTATTGCGAACAGTGTGCAATAAGATCCCTCCGGATGTGAACCCGGGCTCGGCCGCATGGCTGATCACTTAGTAGAGTGCGCCCCTGACACTCCCCTGAACTCCGAGGTAGCCAGCAGTGACCCCCGCCCGACAAGGCCCGCCTTCCGTCATCACCGTCGTCGGGATCGGAGCCGATGGCTGGCGGGGCCTGGCCGAGCCCTCCCGCGTGGAACTGCGCCGGGCCGAGGTCCTCGTCGGGGGCCCGCGCCAGCTGGATCTGCTGCCCCCCGAGTGCGCCGGTGAGCGCGTCGGGTGGCCGTCTCCACTGCGCCCCGCCGTCCCCCGGCTGCTCGCCGCTCATGCGGGCCGCCGTATCGCCGTTCTGGCCAGCGGCGATCCGATGTTCTACGGAATCGGGCGCGCGCTCGCCGAGGAGACCGACGCACTGCGCGTTCTGCCGCACCCCTCATCCGTGTCCCACGCCGCCGCCCGGCTGGGCTGGCCGCTGGAGGACGTCGAGGTCGTCACACTGGTGGGCCGTCCCCTCGCCCGCCTCGCCGCAGCCCTCCACGACGGCCGGCGCCTCCTTGTCCTCAGTGCCGGCGCCACCACTCCCGACGAGGTCGCCGCGCTGCTCGGTGACCGCGGCTACGGACCGAGCCGGATGCGGGTGCTTGAACAACTCGGCGGGGACCGGGAGCGTACGACCGCCGAGCTGACGGCCGACGACTGGGCGCGGACGAAGCGGCCGTGTGACCCGCTCAACATCGTGGCCGTCGAATGCCGGCGGGCACCGGACGCCGTGCGACTGGGCGCGGGGCCGGGGCTGCCGGACGAGGCGTACGAGCACGACGGGCAGCTCACCAAGAAGCACGTCCGTGCCGCCACACTCGGCGCGCTCGCCCCCGCTCCGGGAGAACTCCTGTGGGACATCGGCGGCGGGTCGGGCTCGATCGCCATCGAGTGGATGCGTACCCACCCGTCGTGCCGGGCCGTCACCGTGGAACGCGACCCGGTACGAGCCGAGCGCATCCTCCGCAACGCGGAGCGACTCGGCGTGCCCGGACTCCGGGTCGTGGGCGGTGCCGCCCCCGCGGCGCTGGCCGAACTCCCACGGCCCGACGCCGTGTTCGTCGGCGGCGGGCTCACCGCCCCTGGCCTCCTCGACACCTGCTGGACGGCCCTGCCCCGCGGCGGAAGACTCGTCGCGAACACCGTCACCCTGGAATCCGAGGCACTGCTCGCCGACGCCTACCGCCGTCACGGAGGCGAGCTGGTGCGGCTCGCGGTGGCGCACGCCGTGCCCGTGGGCGGCTTCACCGGCTGGCGGCAGGCCATGCCGGTCACCCAGTGGGCCGTACAGAAGACCGACAACCCCTCACCAGGAGCTGACAGATGACCGTGTACTTCATCGGCGCCGGCCCCGGCGCCGCCGACCTGATCACGGTGCGCGGCGCCCGGACGCTCGCCGCCTGCCAGGTCTGCCTGTACGCGGGCAGCCTCGTCCCCCGCGAACTGCTGGCCGAATGCCCGCCGGACGCCCGCCTGGTGGACACCGCCCGGCTCGACCTGGACGAGATCACCGCCGAGTTGCTCCGCGCCCACGAGGAGGGGCACGACGTGGCCCGCCTCCATTCCGGCGATCCTTCCGTGTTCAGCGCGGTCGCCGAACAGATGCGGCGGCTGGACGCGGCCGGGGTCCCCTACGAGGTCGTCCCCGGTGTCCCCGC
Source organism: Streptomyces sp. NPDC093018 (assembly GCF_040684035.1). Lineage (NCBI taxonomy): Bacteria > Bacillati > Actinomycetota > Actinomycetes > Kitasatosporales > Streptomycetaceae > Streptomyces > Streptomyces sp. NPDC093018. The sequence goes on along the minus strand of NZ_JBFBFF010000025.1, from coordinate 79,134 downwards.
CTTCGCCGCCGCGGCCGCCTCCCTCAAGCGGGAACTGACCGTGCCCACCGTCGGCCAGACCGTCATCCTCACCCGCGTCGCCAACCGCGCCACCGCCATGCCGGAGGGCGAGGACCTGGCCACGCTCGGCCGCAGCGGCGCGCTGATCGTGCTGCACCTGGCCGCCAAGTACGTGGACCGTGTGGTGGAGGAACTCCGCCCGCACTACGGCGCCGACTGCCCCGCCGCGGTCGTCGCCTACGCCTCCCGCCCGAACGAGCTGATCATCCGGGGCACCCTGGACGAGATCGCCCAGAAGATGAAGGACGCGGACGTCCTGCGCACCGCGGTGATCATGGTAGGGCGGACGCTGGGGGCGGAGCAGTTCCGCGACAGCCACCTGTACTCGCCCGAACGCGAGCGGCATCTGTGCTGAACAGAGCCGCGGGAGCCGTTTGTTAGGCTCCCCTCGCCTCCCGCGGGGGAAGTCCGGTGAGAGTCCGGCGCTGACCCGCAACGGTGTGCACGACGGCCGGTCCGACGGCCGTCGTGCGAGCCCGATCGCCTGCGGGGGCGGATCGACCCGTTGACTGCTCGCCGCGGACTGCGAGAAGGGGGCCGGGCCGCCTGATCGGCCGCCCGGGCCGCTCCTGCTCGACGTCCAGCAGGCGGCCCGTGTGAAGGACGACTCTCCCGTGAGCCGAAGTACGGCCCCCAGCCGCATACCCGTGCCGCCGCTCAGCATGGCCCTGGCGCTGCTGCTCCTGCTGTCCCTCGTCGGCGGTGTCGGGCTCGGCGCCGCCGGGGTCGGCTGGACCGAGGCGCTGCGCTTCCTGTGGGCCGGACTCACCGGCAGCACCGTGCACGCGCGTGACGAAGCCGCGTACACCATCGTCTGGGAGCTCCGGCTGCCCCGGGTGCTGCTCGGCGCCGTGGTCGGAGCCGGGCTCGCGGCCGTCGGAGTGGCTGTGCAGGCGATGGTCCGCAACGCGCTGGCCGACCCCTTCGTGCTCGGCATCTCCTCCGGCGCGGCGGTGGGCGCCAACGCCGTGATCCTCCTCGGAGCGTTCGCCGGTCTCGGGGTGTGGGCGCTGTCCGCGTCGGCGTTCGCCTCGGCACTCGCCGCCATGGCGCTGGTGTACGCCGTGGCCCGTTCACCGCGGGGCCTGACGCCGCTGCGCCTGATCCTCACCGGCACGGCGCTGGCGTACGGATTCGAGGCCGTCACCACGGTCATGGTGTTCGGCGCGGCCCGGGGCGAGGCGGCCCGGTCGGCGATGATGTGGCTGCTGGGTAGCCTGGGCGGCGCCACCTGGGCCCAACTGCCGCTCGCCGCGGTGACCGTCGCGGCGGGATGGGCCTGGCTGCGGTGGCGGGCCGAACCGCTCAACGCGCTCGCCATGGGGGACGAGACCGCGGCCGCGCTCGGCGTCGGACCGGCTCGGCTGCGCCGGGAGCTGTTCGTCGTCACCGCCGCCGTGACGGGGACGGTGGTGGCGGTCAGCGGGGCCATCGGGTTCGTCGGACTGATGGTGCCGCACGTCGTACGGATGCTGGTCGGCGCCGACCACCGCCGTGTGCTGGCGGTCGCCCCGCTCGCGGGAGCCGTACTGCTGGTGTGGGCGGACCTGCTGTCCCGGCTGCTGTTCGCGCCCGCCGAACTACCGGTCGGAGTGATCACCGCGATGGTCGGTGTGCCCGCGTTCCTGCTCCTGATGCGGCGGGCCGGCTATGCGTTCGGAGGCCGCTGAGCATGCGACTCGACATCGATGACGTGACGATCGAGGCGGCCGGGACCCGCCTGGTCGAGCACATCGCCCTCACCGTGGACAGCGGGGCGTTCGTCGGACTCGTGGGCCCGAACGGCAGCGGCAAGTCGACCTTGCTGCGCTCCCTGTACCGGGCGCTGCGCCCGGCCGGGGGAGTGGTGCGGCTGGACGGCCGCGATCTGCACGCCATGGACGCGCGGGCCGCCGCCCGGGCCCTGGCCGCGCTGCCGCAGGAGTCCTCCGCCGAGTTCGACTTCACCGTCGCCGAGGTCGTCGCCATGGGACGGCTGCCGCACCAGGGCCGTACGGCCGCCTCGGACCGGGAGATCTGCGCCGGGGCGATGGAGCGCACCGGCGTCGCCCACCTCGCCGACCGCGGGTTCCTCAGCCTGTCCGGCGGTGAGAAGCAGCGGGTCCTCATCGCCCGGGCCCTGGCCCAGCAACCGAGGATTCTGGTCCTCGACGAACCCACCAACCACCTCGACATCGCCCACCAGTTGGACATCCTGTCCCTGGTCCGAGCCAGCGGCCTGACTGTGCTGGCCGCCCTCCACGACCTCAACCTGGCGGCGGCTCACTGCGATGTCCTCTACGTCCTCGACGGCGGCCGGATCGTTGCCTGCGGACCGCCCCGTGACGTCCTCGAACCCCCGCTGCTGGCGAAGGTGTTCGGCGTCCGGGCCCACGCCGTCCGGCACCCCGAGACGGATGCCGTGCAGCTCCTGTTCGACCTGCTCCCGCCCACCATCTGAAGGACGACCATGCGCAAGCAGCTTCTCGCCACCGCCCTCTGTCTCGCCGCGACCGCCACGGGATGCGGCGCGACGGTGGAACGGGCCAAGGACGCAAAACCCTCGTCCTCGGTCACCCTCACCAACTGCGGTCGTCAGGTGACCTACGACAAGGTTCCCGAGAGGGTCGTCACCAACGACGTCGGCATCACGGAGCTGATGTTCGCCCTGGGCCTGGAGGACCGCATGGCCGGTTTCGCCATGCCCGACGACAAGGGCGATCTGCGCGATGTGCCCTGGAAGGACGGCTACGACAAGGTCAAGTGGCTGTCCAAGGACCAGCTCACCAAGGAGAACGTGCTCGACGCCCGCGCCGACCTCGTCTTCGCCGGCTGGAACTACGGCTTCCGGGAGGACGGCGGCTTCACCCCCGACGGCCTGAAGAAGCTCGGCATTCCCTCGTACATCCTCACCGAGTCCTGCCACAACGGCCGGGGGAAGTCCGCCCGGGGCATCATGCCGCCCCTGGACGCCCTGTACGCCGACCTCACCAACCTCGGCAGGCTCTTCGGGGTCCAGAAGCGCGCGGCGGCGCTGATCGCCGGTTTCAAGAAGCAGATCGCGGACGTGCGGGCCAAGGCGCCCCAGGGCTCCGGCCGTCCCTCGGTCTTCCTCTACGACAGCGGTCAGAGCACGCCCTTCACCTCGGGCCGCTACGCCGCCCCGGAGCAGATCATCACCGAGGCCGGCGGCGTCAATGTCATGCACGACCTGGCGGACTCCTGGACCACGGTCGGCTGGGAGAGCGTCGTACAGCGGAACCCGGACGTCATCGTCATCTGCGACTACGGCGACGTCAGCGCCGAGCAGAAGAAGAAGTTCCTGCTGTCCTACCCCCCGCTGCGGAATGTCGCCGCCGTCGCACACCGTCGGATCATCTCCCTGGACTACGCCGACCTGGTGGAAAGCCCTCGTAACCCGTCGGCGATCGCACGGCTCGGCGCCTATCTGCGGACCGTGCCGGCCGGCCGGTGACGCGGCGGCTCAGCGGACCGTACTGCGCCCCACCACCGTGCCGGCCCGGTCGATGCAGATGACGTCCACGGCGACCGGTGCCCCGCGCAGCACGGCCAGGGCCTCGTCCCGGGCGGCCCGCGCCACCAGGTCGCCGAGCGGTACTCCGGCCGCCTGGCACAGTTGCAGTGCGGCGAGACCGGTGTTGGCGGCCGCCACTCGGGCAGTGAGTGACTCGTCCGCGCCGCCACCGCGGGCCAGTTCGGCCAGGAAACCCTTGTCGACCTGGGAGCGGCCGGAGTGCAGGTCCAGATGGCCCGCCGCGAGCTTGGAGAGCTTGGCGAAGCCACCGCAGATCGTGAGGCGGTCCACCGGGTGGCGGCGGATGTACTTCAGTACGGCGCCCGCGAAGTCGCCCATGTCGAGCAGGGCGTCCTCGGGCAGGCCGTGCTCGGCGACGACCGTCTTCTCGGACGTCGACCCGGTGCAGCCGGCGACATGGGTCCGCCCGGCCGCGCGGGCCACGTCCACGCCCCGCCGGATGGAGTCGATCCAGGCCGAGCAGGAGTACGGCACGACGATGCCTGTGGTGCCGAGGATGGACAGGCCGCCCAGGATGCCGAGCCGGGGGTTCCAGGTGGAGCGGGCGATCTCCTCGCCGTGGTCGACGGAGACGGTGATCTCCACGTCGCCGCTGCCGCCGTGCCGGGCGGCCACCTCGGCGACGTGCTCACTCATCATCCGCCGGGGGACGGGGTTGACGGCCGCCTCGCCGACGGGCAGCGGAAGGCCGGGCCGGGTGACGGTGCCCACACCGGGGCCCGCCCTGAAGACGACTCCGCTGCCCGCGGGCAGCCGCCGTACCGTGGCCCGGATCAGCGCGCCGTGCGTGACGTCCGGGTCGTCGCCCGCGTCCTTCACGATCCCCGCCATGGCGGAGCCGGACGTCAGCTCCTCGGCGGCCAGCGCGAACGACGGGGTCTGCCCCTTGGGCAGTGTGATCGTCACCGGGTCGGGAAACTCACCGGTCAGCAGGGCGGTGTACGCCGCCGTCGTGGCCGCCGTCGCGCAGGCCCCCGTGGTCCAGCCGTGGCGCAGCCCCGTGTGCTCCAGCTGGGCGCGGCGACCGCCCTTCACCTCACCCGTGCCCCGGGACCCGCCCGTACCGCTCGCCTGCCCCACGCCCCTGCCCTCACTGCTCCCCATGAACGGAAACCACACTCTCATGCACGTACTGATCCTCGGCGGCACCACGGAGGCCCGCCGCCTCGCCGAACTCCTCCACGGCACCCCCGGCCTGAGACTGACCAGCTCCCTCGCCGGCCGCGTCGCCAGCCCCCGGCTGCCTCCCGGCGAGACCCGTGTCGGCGGCTTCGGCGGGGCGGAAGGACTGGCGGCGTGGCTGCGCGAGCACGGCGTCGACGCGGTCGTCGACGCCACCCACCCCTTCGCGGGGACGATCAGCTTCAACGCGGCACGGGCCGCTGCCGCCACCCATGTTCCCCTGCTCGCGCTGCGCCGGCCCGGCTGGGTCCCCGTCGAGGGCGACCGGTGGCACGAAGTGGGCTCGCTGGAGGAAGCCGCCCGGGCGCTGCCCGCGCTCGGCCGGCGCGTCTTCCTGACCACCGGCCGCATGGGCCTGGCGGTCTTCGCGGGCTCGAACGACCTGTGGTTCCTCGTACGGTCCGTCGACGCACCCGAGCCACCGCATCCGGCCCGTATGGAGGTACTGCTCGACCGCGGCCCCTTCACCCTCGACCATGAGCGCGAGCTGCTGCGCCGCCACCGGATCGACGTCGTCGTCACCAAGGACAGCGGCGGGGCGGCCACCGCGCCGAAACTGACCGCGGCCCGGGAGGCGGGGCTTCCCGTCGTCGTGGTCCGCAGACCACCGGTCCCCGCGGGGGTGCCTGTGATGCCGGATCCGGAGAAAGCGGCCCAGTGGGTTCGCGGACGCCTTGACCAGGGAGCTTTTCCGGTCGTTGACTGAAACCTGATGCGGGCTTTGCTGCGGTCGCCTTGTAGCTGCAACCCATTCGCAGAAACCTGGTAGACGCGGCTGAAAACAGCCGCTCGCCGAGAAGTAAGGGTCACGCCCCATGACCACCGCTCCAGATTCCGCCTCCGCACGGCCGACCCCTCCGGCCGCCGGCCGCGGCATCTCGTGGCACCGCATCCGCACCTCGATGACCCGCAAGGAATGGGCCGGCGTCGGCGGCATGGCCGCTTTCATCCTGGCCCTGCACATCATCGGCTGGTTCACGCTGGTCGCCATCGTCGCTCCCCAGCACTACAGCCTCGGCACCAAGACCTTCGGCATAGGCATCGGAGTCACCGCGTACACCCTCGGCATGCGTCACGCCTTCGACGCCGACCACATCGCCGCCATCGACAACACCACCCGCAAACTGATGAACGAAGGCCGGCGCCCGCTGTCGGTCGGCTTCTGGTTCTCCCTCGGCCACTCCACCATCGTCTTCGCCCTCGCCTTCCTGCTCTCCCTGGGCATGAAGGCGCTGGCCGGCCCCGTCGAGAACGACAACTCGTCCCTGCACAACGTCACCGGCTGGATCGGCACCACCGTCTCCGGGACCTTCCTCTACGTCATCGCGACCATCAATCTGCTGATCATGGTGGGCATCTGGAAGGTCTTCCGGCAGATGCGCTCCGGCCACTTCGACGAGGCCGCCCTGGAGGAGCAGCTCAACAACCGCGGCTTCATGAACCGCCTGCTGGGCCGCCTGATGAAGTCGATCACCAAGCCCTGGCAGATGTACCCCCTGGGCGTCCTCTTCGGCCTCGGCTTCGACACCGCGACCGAGATCGCCCTGCTGGTCCTCGCCGGTTCCGGCGCCGCCTCCGGACTGCCCTGGTACGCGATCCTCACCCTGCCGGTGCTGTTCGCGGCCGGGATGTCGCTGCTGGACACCATCGACGGCTCGTTCATGAACTTCGCCTACGGCTGGGCGTTCTCCAAGCCGGTCCGCAAGGTGTACTACAACCTCACCATCACCGGCCTGTCCGTCGCCGTCGCCCTGATCATCGGCTCCGTCGAACTCCTCGGCCTGGTCGCCGAGAAGGCGGACCTGCACGGCGCGTTCTGGGACTGGGTCTCCGGCCTCGACCTCAACATCATCGGCTATGTCATCGTCGGTCTGTTCTTCGCCACCTGGGCCGTCGCCCTGCTGGTGTGGAAGTTCGGCCGCATCGAGGAGAAGTGGACGGCGGGTCTGGCCCGCCCGGCCACGGCCGCGGAACACGACGAGTAGCACAGGAGGCGGTGCCGCGGGCAGCCCGCGGCACCGCTCACCCTCAGGCCTCCGGGTACCGGCGCGGCGTCCAGACGATCTCCTCGCCCGCACCCCGCCGTACCACCTGTGTCTGCGAGGAACCGACCAGCAGGATCGTGCGCATGTCGACCTCGGCGGGGTCCAGCTCGCCCAGCCGTACGATCCGCACCCGCTCTCCGGGGCCGCCCACGTCCCGGGCGACCACCACCGGCGTAGCCGGTGCCCGGTGCTCCAGCAACAGCTCGCGCGCCTTGCCCACCTGCCAGGTCCGGCTGCGTGAACCGGGGTTGTACAGGGCCAGCACCAGATCCGCCGAGGCCGCCGCCCGCAACCGCTCCGCGATGACCTCCCACGGCTTGAGCCGGTCGGAGAGGGAGATGGCCGCGTAATCATGGCCGAGGGGAGCCCCCGCTCTCGCCGCGGCGGCGTTAGCGGCGGTCACGCCGGGCAGCACACGCACCGGCACGTCCTTGTACTCCACCTGCGAGGCCACCTCCAGGACGGCCGTGGCCATCGCGAAGACGCCCGGGTCACCGCCCGAGACCACGGCCACCCGGCGCCCCCGCTGCGCCAGTTGCAGGGCGAACTCGGCGCGCTCGGCCTCGACCCGGTTGTCCGAGCCGTGCCGGATCTGGCCCGGCCGCCGGGGGACCCGGTCGAGGTAGGTGGTGTAGCCGACCAGATCGTCCGCGGCGGCCAGCGCGCCCCGCGTCTCGGGCGTCAGCCACAGCGGACCGGCGGGACCCGTTCCGACCACGACCACCTCGCCGCGCTCGCGCACGGGCCGTTCGGCGTCCACCTGGCTCGGCAGCACCGCCACCGCGAAGTACGGCACCGACTCGGCGTCCACATCGGCCAGTTCGGCGACGCGCTCCCCGCTCATGGTGGCCCGCTCCACGTACCGGGCCGCACCCAGCCGACCCGAACTCTCCAGCGCGCGCCGGACCTTGGGGAAGGTGCGCCCGAGCTTCATCACCACCGCCACGTCCGTGGCGGCCAGCCGGGCGGTCAGCTCCTCCTCCGGCAGGGTGCCCGGCAGGATCGTCAGCACCTCCTCACCCTCGGCGAGCGGTGCGCCCAGGCGGGCCGCGGCGGCCGACACGGAGGTGACCCCGGGGACGACCTCGGTGTCGTAGCGGTCGACGAGCCGCTTGTGCATATGCATGTAGGAGCCGTAGAAGAGCGGATCCCCCTCGGCGAGCACGGCCACCGTACGGCCGGCGTCGAGATGGGCCGCCAGCCGGGCGGCCGCCTCGGCGTAGAACTCCTCCATCGCGCCCTTGTAGCCGCCCGGGTGGTCGGTGGTCTCCGTCGTGACCGGGTAGACCAGCGGCTCCTCGACATGGTCGGCGCGGATGTGCTTCGCGGCGATCGAGCGCGCGATGGACCGGCCGTGCCGGGCGCTGTGATACGCGACCACGTCGGCCTCGGCGATGACCTCGACGGCCCGTACGGTCATCAGGGCAGGATCACCGGGGCCGAGGCCGACCCCGTACAGCTTGCCGCTCACTCTTCCTCACTCGCGATCGCGTTGAGCGCGGCGGCGGCGATGGCACTGCCACCGCGGCGGCCACGCACCACCAGGTGCTCCAGGCCGGACGGATGCGTGGCCAGGGCGTCCTTGGACTCGGCCGCGCCGACGAAACCGACGGGGACGCCGATGACGGCGGCGGGTCGCGGAGCGCCCTCCTCGATCATCTCCAGCAGGCGGAAGAGCGCGGTGGGAGCGTTGCCGACGGCGACGACCGCACCCTCCAGCCGGTCGCGCCACAGCTCCAGCGCGGCGGCGCTGCGCGTGGTGCCCATCGTGGCGGCCAGTTCCGGGACGGCCGGGTCGGACAACGTGCAGAGCACGTCGTTGGCGGCGGGCAGCCGCTTGCGGGTCACGCCGCTGGCCACCATCTGTACGTCGCAGAAGATCGGTGCGCCGGCCCGCAGGGCCTCGCGGGCCCGGGCGACCACGGCGGGTGTGTGTGCCAGGTCCTTGACGAGGTCGACCATCCCGCAGGCGTGGATCATGCGCACCGCGACCTGGCTGACGTCGGCGGGCAGACCGGTGAGGTCCGCTTCGGCGCGGATGGTGGCGAAGGACTGGCGGTAGATCGCCGCCCCGTCCTTCTCGTAGACGTGGGTGGTCACGGTGCTCTTCTCACTGCTCTCGGTCGTCTTGGGGATCATGAGGTGATCGCCGCGAGGGCGGCGCCCATCTGGAAGGGACCTGCCGCGGACACGGTGCGTGTGGTTCCGGCCGTCGTGGCGGCCGACAGACGGTACCCGCCGTCCGGGGTCGCGAGCACATCGACATGGTCACCACGGGGGTGGCCGCAGCGCCGTTCGCAACCGGACCAGTACAGGGGGAGAGCGGGGCGGCCCGTCGACTCCAACGCCCGCGCCGCGTCCGCCCGTACGTCGCCGTGTGCCTTGGCGCATCCGGGGCGGCCGATGCAGGCGCCCACGCGGAGCCAGGAGGACACGGGGTCGGTGACCAGTCCGGCGCCACGGAGGCGTTCGAGCGACTCGACGCGCCGCGCGGCGGTGGCGCCCACGGTGGGGACGACCACGCCACGCCAAGGGGTCAGCCGCAGCTCGGTGTCCGCGGCGACCGTCAACGCCTCCCACTGGAGGGCCGAGAGCCGCCCCAGGGGAACGTGCGCGGACAGGGCTTCACCGACAATCCCCGGGGGCGGTCCGTCGGCCGAACCGACCGGCTCGGGACGGACCTCTTGCGCGATGCCCTCGGCCGTCAGCCGGTCACGCACCAGATGGTCCAGCTCGCCCTGCGGCAAAGGGAGTTCGGACACCCGCCAGGTTCGCGCCCCGTGGGACCGCGCGGCCTCCAGGAAGGTCTCGGCGGCCACCAGAGCCGCGCGCGGCGCGTCGACGGCGGACACCCGGACCGACCCGGGGCCCAGCCATGCTCGGCCGTCGCCGGTCGCACGCACCGTGACGTCGGCACCGAGGCCGGCCACATCGCCGCGCCCGTCGTCCAACGCGAACAGGAACCGGCCCGACAGCCCCCTCGCGGCTTCGCTCGCGCACAACGCGGCGTCCAGAGCCGTCAGCCAAGGACGCACATCCTGTGCGCCCCCACCGTCGAGGCCGGACAGAGGTGAGGCGACGATGTTGCGCACCCGCTCGTGCTCGCGCGAGGGCAGCAGGCCGACCGCGTCCAACGCCGCCGCCAACTCCCCGCCGCACCCGGCCGCCAGGCCGCGCAACTGTACATTGCCGCGCGACGTCAGGTGCAGGTCGCCGTCGCCCAGCCGGAGGGCGGCCCGGCCGAGCGCCTCCGCCTGTCCGATGGTCAGGATTCCACCGGGAAGCCGGATACGGGCAAGGGCGCCGTCGTCCGCCGTGTGCAGGCGCAGCGCTCCGGGGCAGGCATCACCGCGGTCCCCCGCGGCCGGGGTGGCCTGGGGCGATGGGGAGGGAGGAAGGTCTGCCGTGGGCATGGCGGTGAGCATACCCACGATCATGAGGGATGTACGCCCCGCGCTCCTACGGTGACCCTTACTATGCTCCACAGTGGATCACCTGATCCGCGAACCGCCATCACGGCGACAAGAGAGGAAGCCGGTGCGAATCCGGCGCGGTCCCGCCACTGTGAATTCGGCCTCACCAGGCCGGGTGAGCCAGGAACTCCCCTCCCTCGTCCTCGGATTCCTCCGGGGGCGAGACCCAATCCGACACCGCCCGGGGCGCGGACCCCGAGGAAGGCCAGGCGACGCATGCCCACTCCGTCCGGGGAGCGAGTCCCGCCCGCCCACGAGATCCTGCTCCTGTCGACATCCGACACCGATCTGCTCAGCGCCCGCGCGGCCGACGGCCCGGTCGGCTACCGCTTCGCCAACCCCGCCCGTCTCACCCCGGCCGACCTCCCGGCCCTCCTCGACGGCGTCGCCCTGGTGGTGGTACGCCTGCTGGGCGGCATCCGCGCCTGGCAGGACGGCATCGACCTGCTGCTGGCGGACGGGCGACCGGTGGTCGTCCTGACCGGTGAACAGGCTCCCGACGCCCAGCTGATGGCGGCCTCCACCGTCCCCGTCGGCATCGCCGCGGAGGCGCACGCCTACCTCGCCCATGGCGGCCCCGCCAACCTCGGACAGCTCGCGCGGTTCCTCTCGGACACCGTCCTGCTCACCGGTCACGGCTTCGACGCGCCGGCCCCCGCTCCCACCTGGGGCCCGCTGGAGCGCCCGGACCGGCCGACCGGCGGCCCGACCATCGCCGTGCTCTACTACCGCGCCCACCACATGAGCGGCAACACGGCTTTCGTCCACGTACTGTGCGACGCCATCGAGGAGGCCGGTGGCCGCCCGCTGCCCCTGTACGTCGCCTCTCTGCGGGCGCCCGAGCCGGAACTGATCGCCGAACTCGGAGCCGCCGACGCCATCGTCACCACGGTCCTGGCGGCCGGAGGCACCAAGCCCGCCGAGGCATCGGCCGGCGGTGACGACGAGTCCTGGGACGCGGGCGCGCTCACCGGCCTCGACGTCCCCATCCTCCAGGCCCTGTGCCTGACCGGCTCCCGCACGGCCTGGGCGGCGAGCGACGAGGGCGTCTCGCCGCTGGACGCGGCCGGCCAGATCGCGGTGCCCGAGTTCGACGGCCGTCTGATCACGGTGCCGTTCTCCTTCAAGGAGATCGACGCCGACGGCCTCCCGGCCTACGTCGCCGACCCCGAGCGTGCGGCCCGGGTCGCCGGAATCGCCGTACGCCACGCCCGCCTTCGCCACATCCCGCCGGCGCACAAGCGGCTGGCTCTCGTCCTGTCGGCGTACCCCACCAAGCATTCCCGGATCGGCAACGCCGTCGGTCTGGACACCCCCGCCAGCGCCGTCGCCCTGCTCAGGCGTCTGCGCGAGGAGGGCTACGACTTCGGCTCCGACACGGACGTCCCCGGCCTCGCCTCCGGTGACGGTGACGAACTGATCCGCGCGCTCATCGAGGCGGGCGGCCACGACCAGGACTGGCTCACCGAGGAACAGCTCGCCCGCAATCCGGTACGGGTCCCCGCGGCCGACTACCGACGCTGGTTCGCCACGCTGCCGAAGGAACTGCGCGTGGCGGTGGAGGACCACTGGGGCCCGGCGCCCGGCGAGATGTTCGTCGACCACAGCCGCGACAAGGAGGGCGACATCGTCCTCGCGGCCCTGCGCTTCGGCAACCTGCTCGTCCTCATCCAGCCCCCGCGTGGGTTCGGCGAGAACCCGATCGCCATCTACCACGACCCGGACCTGCCGCCCTCCCACCACTACCTGGCCGCCTACCGCTGGATCGCCGCCCCCCAGTCGGAGGGCGGCTTCGGGGCGGACGCGATGATCCACCTCGGCAAGCACGGCAACCTGGAGTGGCTGCCGGGCAAGAACGCCGGCCTGTCCGCCGCCTGCGGCCCCGACGCCGCCCTCGGCGACCTCCCACTGGTCTACCCCTTCCTGGTCAACGACCCCGGCGAGGGCACCCAGGCCAAGCGCCGTGTGCACGCCACCCTCGTCGACCACCTCGTCCCGCCCATGGCCCGCGCCGACTCCTACGGCGACATCGCGCGCCTGGAGCAACTCCTCGACGAGTACGCCCAGATCGCCTCCATGGACCCGGCCAAGCTGCCCGCCATCCGCGCCCAGATCTGGACCCTGATCCAGGCGGCGAAGCTGGACCACGACCTCGGCATGGCGGACCGGCCCGACGACGACGGCTTCGACGATTTCCTCCTCCATGTCGACGGCTGGCTCTGCGAGATCAAGGACGCCCAGATCCGCGACGGCCTGCACGTCCTCGGTAACCCGCCCACCGGCGCCGACCGTGTCAACCTCGTCCTCGCCATCCTCCGCGCCCGCCAGATCTGGGGCGGCGCCAAGGCACTGCCCGGCCTGCGCGAAGCCCTCGGCCTGGACGAGTCCGCCGCCACCCGTACAACGGCTGACACCGCCGAGGAACAGGCCCGCGCCCTGGTCCAGGCGATGGACGACGCGGACTGGGACCCGGCCGCTGCCCCCACCGGGCACGGCGAACAGGTCCGGGCCATCCTGGAGTTCGCCGCCCGCGAGGTGGTCCCGCGCCTCGCGGCGACCACCGCCGAACTCGATCACACGGTCCACGCGCTGGCCGGCGGCTTCGTCCCCGCAGGCCCCTCCGGATCCCCGCTGCGCGGCCTCGTCAACGTCCTGCCGACCGGCCGCAACTTCTACTCCGTCGACCCCAAGGCGGTGCCCTCCCGCCTCGCCTGGGAAACCGGCCAGGCCCTCGCCGAATCCCTCCTGGAGCGCTACCGCGCCGACAACGGCGACTGGCCCGTCTCCGTCGGCCTGTCCCTGTGGGGCACCAGCGCCATGCGCACCGCCGGCGACGACGTGGCCGAAGCCCTCGCCCTGCTCGGCATCCGCCCCGTCTGGGACGACGCCTCGCGCCGCGTGACCGGCTTGGAGCCCGTCCCGTACGAGGAGCTGGGCCGTCCCCGCATCGACGTCACCCTGCGCATCTCGGGCTTCTTCCGCGATGCCTTCCCGCACACCATCGGCCTGCTCGACGACGCCGTACGCCTGGCCGCCTCCCTGGACGAACCGGTCGGGAGCAATCACGTACGCGCCCACGTGCAGGCGGACGTAGCGGCGCACGGCGACGAACGCCGCGCCACCACCCGCATCTTCGGCTCCCGCCCCGGAACGTACGGCGCCGGGCTGCTCCAGCTCATCGACTCCCGCGACTGGCGCACCGACGCCGACCTCGCCGAGGTCTACACGGTGTGGGGCGGCTATGCCTACGGTCGCGAACTCGACGGCCGCCCGGCCCGCGAGGAGATGGAGACGGCGTACCAGCGGATCGCGGTCGCGGCGAAGAACACCGACACCCGAGAGCACGACATCGCCGACTCCGACGACTACTTCCAGTACCACGGCGGCATGGTCGCGACCGTCCGCGCGCTGCGCGGCACCGCGCCCGAGGCCTACATCGGCGACTCCACCCGCCCGGAGACCGTCCGCACCCGCACCCTCGTCGAGGAGACCTCCCGTGTCTTCCGGGCGCGTGTGGTCAATCCCAAGTGGATCGAGGCGATGCGCCGCCACGGCTACAAGGGGGCCTTCGAACTCGCCGCCACCGTGGACTACTTGTTCGGCTACGACGCCACGACCGGCGTGGTCGCCGACTGGATGTACGACAAGCTCACGGAGACGTACGTCCTGGACCCCACGAATCGCGCGTTTCTCCAGCAGGCCAATCCCTGGGCGCTGCACGGCATCGCCGAGCGGCTGCTGGAGGCGGAGTCGCGGGGAATGTGGGTGAAGCCGGATCCGGCGCTGCTGGCGGAGCTGCGGCAGGTGTACCTGGAGACCGAGGGCAACCTGGAGGGCGATGAGTGACGCGTCCGCCCGGGCGCGTGCGGGGCACCAGCATTCCCTGGCACTCGCCTACGCGCTGCACCGGGCACATCGGCCGTAAAGCAGCAGTGAGCCTCTCGCGCCGGCGCGCAGCCCCGTCAGGCGGGTGATCCGTTCCACGGCCTCCCTCATGTCGGCGATCGCCAGGTCCTCCACCCGACCGCACCCCTCGCACACGGCATGGTGGTGCGGTTCGGAACTGACGCCGTAGCGCTTGGGGCCGGGGCCGTGCACGGCGTGCGCCAGGCCCACGTCCGTGAAGGTCTCCAGAGTCCGGTAGACGGTCGCCTGATCGAACGGCAGACCGCGTTCCTGAAGCGCGGCGCAGACTTCGGCGGAGGAGAGATGCTGCCCGGATCCGGCCAGCAGCCTCAAAGTGCACAGTCTGCTGGCCGTGCAGCGCAGGCCATGGCGTCGCAGCAGCACCGATTCGTCCGGGGCCGCCGCCGCGCCATGGTGTGCCGACGGCGGGGTCATGGTCACGTGCCTGCCTTTCTCGCGGCGCGACATGGGGAGAGGGTCCTAGGTCCAACGCCTGATCGCAAGGTACCGTTCTTGCTGTTAGCGTGCACCTGCATACGATTCGCAATAACGTCGGAGGACGTTGGACATGGCGCTTTACACGCTTCCGGAACTTCCGTACGACTACTCGGCGCTGGCCCCGGTCATCAGCCCGGAGATCATCGAGCTGCACCACGACAAGCACCACGCGGCGTACGTGAAGGGTGCGAACGACACGCTGGAGCAGCTGGCCGAGGCGCGGGACAAGGAGACGTGGGGGTCGATCAACGGCCTGGAGAAGAACCTGGCCTTCCACCTCTCCGGGCACATCCTGCACAGCATCTACTGGCAGAACATGACCGGCCCGAAGGACGGCGGCGGCGAGCCCCTCGCCCAGGACGGTGTCGGTGACCTGGCCGACGCGATCACCGAGTCCTTCGGTTCCTTCGCCGGTTTCAAGGCCCAGCTGACCAAGGCCGCGGCCACCACCCAGGGTTCGGGCTGGGGCGTGTTGGCGTACGAGCCGCTGAGTGGCCGCCTGATCGTGGAGCAGGTCTACGACCACCAGGGCAACGTCGGCCAGGGCGCCACCCCGATCCTGGTCTTCGACGCCTGGGAGCACGCCTTCTACCTCCAGTACAAGAACCAGAAGGTCGACTTCATCGACGCCATGTGGGCCGTCGTCAACTGGCAGGACGTGGCCAAGCGTTACGCCGCCGCCAAGGAGCGCGGCGACAGCCTGCTGCTCAACCCGTGACGCCGTAGTCACACGGATGTCCTGCTCGTGATCGTCTTCTCACCCTTCACCGGGCAGGCGCACAACGAAGGGCCCTCGCGAGCACATCGCTCGCGGGGGCCCTTCCATTGGGAAGGTCTCGGGACGCCGTTTTGCCGGACCGGCAACAGAAGTGGTGTGACCGCCACGGCGTGGGCGACGGTGGGCCCGTGACCAATGACATCGCAGCAGACTCGCCCATGTCCGACGCTCCCTCGCCCGCCGGTGAGTACCTCGGAGACCCCGCGCTGCGGGCGGAGTGGGACCAGCGGTACGCCGACCGGCCCCGGCTGTGGAGCGGCCGGCCCAATGGCGCGCTCGTGGCCGAGGCCGCCGGGCTCACCCCGGGGCGGGCGCTCGACGTCGGGTGCGGCGAGGGCGCCGACGCCGTCTGGCTCGCGCGCACCGGCTGGGACGTGACCGCGCTGGAGGTCTCCGGCGTGGCGCTGGAACGAGCGGCCGGGCACGCACGCGACGCGGGCCTCACCGTCCGCTGGGTGCACGCCGCACTCACCGAGGCCGCGCTCCCGCCGGCCTCCTTCGACCTGGTCTCCGCGCAGTACCCGGCCCTGCTGCGCACCCCCGACGCCGCGGCCGAGCGGGCACTGCTCGCGGCCGTCGCGCCCGGAGGTGTGCTGCTGTTCGTGCACCACGCGGGGGTGGACGCCAAGCAGGCGCACGAGAGCGGCTTCGACCCGGCCGACTACGTCTGGCCCTCGACGGTCACCGAACTGCTCGACGACGACTGGGAGGTGGAGGTGGACGAGCAGCGCCCCCGCGTGGCACCCGACGGCGGCGCCGGCGCCCACCACACCGACGACCTGGTGCTGCGCGTGCGACGACTGCGCTGAAGCCGTACGGCCCCCGGCGACGACCTCCCGGACGGGCGAGCCACACCCCTGGCACCGGCCTCCCGGACGGTTGAGCGTCGGGCAGGGCCGAGCCCTGACTTAGAGTCCCGCCTCGCCCGTGGCGCCGCCGGAGGGGCGGGTGACGGCCCAGGCCGCTTCGATCATCCGGAAGATCTCGTCCAGCGCGGCGTCCGGCTCGGACGCCGCGCGGGCCAGTGCGTAGGCGTCGATCACGAACCTCGCGATCGCCCGGTCCGCGGTCGTTCCCCGGGAGACGCCGGGATCGGCGCCGATGGCCGTCGCCAGCGACTCCGCGTGCCGCAGCCGCATCGACTCCTCGTACTCCCGCAGGGCGGGGGAGCCGTCGATCATGTGCCAGATCGGGGCGGCGCCGTCCGCCGTGCAATGCCGGACCATCGACCGGACCTCGCGGCGCAGCGCGGGGACGAGCGGCTCGCCCGGCGCCCGGTCGGTGACCGCGCGCGTGAGGCGCTGCTCGAAGTCGTCGTCCCGCTCGAACACCAGGGCCTCTTTCGAGGCGAAGTGGGAGAAGAGCGTGGTGACGGCCACATCGGCCTCGGCGGCCACATCTCGGATGCCCACCGCCTCGTACCCGTGCTCCAGGAAGAGCCGGAGAGCGGTGTCGGCGATCTTCTGGCGGGTCGCGGCCTTCTTGCGTTCACGGCGTCCGAGCGGCACGGTCATGCCGTGACACTACCAGGTGCGAATCCGAATCAACTCCAAAACACAACCAATGCCAAAACGCTAACCGTTAGTGTTACGGTCCATCCATGAAGAAAGTGAGCTTCGCCGAGTTCGGCGGTCCAGACGTCCTGCGCCTCACGGATGCCGAGGAGCCCCACGCGGGCCCCGGCCGGATACGTATCGCGGTACGGGCGGCGGGTGTGAACCCCGTCGACTGGAGGATCCGCGAGGGCCAGAAACTGGGGGCCCACCCCACCGAGTTGCCCTCGGGGGTCGGGCTGGACGCCGCCGGGGTGGTGGACGAGATCGGCGAGGGCGTCGAGGGGATCGAGATCGGCGACCGTGTGTTCGGCGAAGGCTCCAGTACCTACGCCGAGTTCGCGGTGCTGTCGGCCTGGGCCCGGATGCCCGAGGGCCTGACATTCGAGGAGGCGGCCGGCTACCCCTCCGTGGTGGAGACCGCGCTGCGCATCGTCCGCGAGGTCGGTGTACAGCCCGGACAGACGCTGCTGGTCAGCGGCGCGTCCGGGGGAGTCGGCTCGGCGGTGCTGCAGATCGCCCGCGACCGCGGCATCACGGTGATCGGCACCGCCGGGGCCGCGAACCAGGACTATCTGCGCGGCCTGGGCGCCCTCGCCACGACGTACGGCGAGGGCTGGGTCGAGCGGGTACGGCGGCTCGGCCCCGTCCACGCGGCCCTTGACCTGGCCGGCTCGGGCGTGCTCCGCGAACTCGTCCAACTGGTCGGCGACCCGCACAAGGTCGTCTCCATCGCCGATCTCGGCGCGCCGGAGTTCGGCGTCCGGTTCTCCGGCGTGGCCGGGAGCGTGCCGGACGCGCTCGCCGCGGCCGCCGACCTCATCTCCCGGGGGAAGCTCCACATCCCGGTCGAGAAGTCGTACCCGCTCGCCGAGGCCGCGGCGGCGCACATCGACAGCCGAGCGGGCCACACCCGCGGACGCCGGGTCATGGTCGTCTGAGAGCCGGCCGGGTGAGCCGGTCCCGAGCCTCCGGTCACGGGACCGGTCCGACGGGATCCGTGCCGGGCCTCACGCCCGCCGGACCACGGGCACGGCGTCGCAGCCGCGGAGCCGGGCGTCCCTGCGGGCCCGGCCCGGGGACGCTCCGGCGCCCACCACCCGGCCGTCGGCGACGGCCAGCCACTCGCCCTGGGCGGGCTCCGTCGCACCGGAGGGCCGGAGCGCCCTGAGGATCGCGGGGTCGGGTTCCGCGGCCGTCGCGGACGGTGTCGGCCGGGGCCGGCCCGCCCGCCATTCGGCGGTGGTGCGCTCGCCGCCCCGGACCCGCCGCCACACCAGGTGCTGCACCACGATCAGCGGTCCCAGCACCGTCAGGAGCGGGAAGGCGTCGGTCAGCACGCCCCGCGCGAACAGCACGCTGACCGCGGAGGACACCGCGAGTCCGACTGCGGCCGCGAGGATTCCGGCGGCCCGTCCGAACGCCTTGACCGCGGTCAGCGGGAAGAGCACCAGGAGCAGCAGGTCGCCCAGGCCCAGCGCCACCGGCGGCTCCCCACGCGTCACCGCGAGCAGCGGGGCGAACGGCAGTCCCATGACCTGGGCCGCGAACCGGTCCATGACCGAGGTGAGCCCGGTGGCCACCAGGTCGTAGCAGGCGAGCGCGCCCGCGAACCACGCCGCCTGCGCGGACCGCATCCCGCTCTGCGCCCACATGGTGGCGACCCCCGCCACCGCCACGACGAGCAGCACATCGGTGAGCACCATCACGGCGAGCGGGCGGCCGAGCAGGGCCAGTACGCCGTTGGCGGCGACCGCGGCCACCGCGATCAGCCAGGCCCGCCCCGCGCCGGTCAGCGGCGCGAGGGTGAACTGCAGCGCCGTACAGAGCACCAGGCCGAAGACGGTGGCCACCGCGGCGCGCGGCAGGTACAGATAGAGCAGCGGAGCCGCCGCCACCACGAGGCACATCACGGCGATGTCGGGCAGCTCGTACCGCCCCACCGGGGGCCGGGGCATCCGCACCCGGTGGAAGTAGGCGGCGCTCGCCACCATGGCCACCAGGACACAGCCGTTGAGGCCGAGCAAAGCGGGGGTGCTCATGCCGGGCTCCCGAGCGTCGCGGCGGCCGGACGGACCGATTCGAAGGTGTGCTCGCGCAGATCGGCGCGGACCGGGCCGGTGGCCGGCATTCCGGCCGGGTCGTCATGGAGCACGATGCCGCCCAGCGCGAGGCCCGCGGCGGTGGCCCGGTCCTCCAGCCTCCCGAGCAGCCCGGTACCGGTCCGGCGGCGGGTGCGGACGTGGAGCAGCGGGCCCCCGGACGCCTCCGTCAGGGCGTAGCGGGCGGGCAGCGGGATGTCGGGCTCCGCCTCCAGCAGTTCCAGCAGCGACCGGGTGGTCACCGCCCGGCTGGACGGCCCCGACCAGCGGCCGAGAATGAGCGAGGTCGCCGGCATATGGGCCAGTTCGCACTCCGGCGCGGCCTCGGGCCGCCGGACCAGGTCGCCCGTGTCGTAGCGCAGCAGCAGAGTGCACTCCCGGTACGGGACGTACGGCGTCTGGACGATGACGCCCACCCCGCCCGGCGGTGTCGGCTCCCACGTCTCGGGGTCGAGCACCTCCAGATGCCCGAACTCGGTGGTGTGGTGCAGATGTCCCGCGCCGCAGACGGTGCCGCCGGACGGCACCGTCTCCGTCATCATGTACGAGCTGGTGATCCGGGCGCCGAAGACCGCCTCCGCCCGTTTGCGCAGCGGTTCGGAGAGCACCTCGCCGCCGACGCCCACCGACTCCAGACCGAAGTCGGGCGCCTGCCAGTCGTGCCGCTCCGCCTCCTCGACCAGGGCGGCCAGATAGGACGCCGCGACCGTGAGGTGGGTGATCTGCGGGGCCTTGCCGCGCAGCCCGAGCGGCGCCGCGAGCCGGTCGAGCGTCACCGCCGGCTCCACGGTGCCGATCGGCACGAACGCCGCGCCGATCCGGGTGACCGACTCCTCCACATTGAGCAGCGGCAGCGTCGCTCGGGAGCAGCCCGCGTAGGCCATGCTGTGCCGGGGCCGGAGCCCCATGCCGAGCACGGCGGACACGGTGCTCATCGCGACCATGATCTCCACCTCGGCCCGCGAGAACCAGACGCTGGTCGGGGTCCCGCTGGTCCCCGTGGTGAGCGCCATCAGCGAGGGGACCGACGCGGCGGAGACGAAGGCTGCGGGCAGTCCGCGCAGGGCGGACTTGGGTGTGACCGGCACCTGTTCCCAGGTCTCCGGCGTGAGCGTGTCCGGGTCGAGGGACAGTTCCTCGAAGGCCCGGCGATAGTAGGGGGTGTGCCGGACGGCGGCGCGGGCGGTGGCCCGCAGACTGCGTGCGGTGACGGTGCGGCGTACGTCGGGATCGACGGCCCCGGACTGCCCGGGCAGCAGGACCGAGTCCTCTCCCGGCTCGCCGAACTCGGCCAGGGTCTCGATCAGATCGCGGGCGATCCGTTCGAGGTCCCCCGGACGGATCCGCCGGTTGCGCAGGATCGCCGTGCTGTAACGCAGCTGTCTGAAAGCCGTGCCGAACAAGTACGCCTCCTGGTTCCTGGACCGGGAATCCGACTCCCGGTCCAGGCCGGGACCGTTCGTCAGGCCATGCTGGCGAACATCGCCGCGGTGAGCGTGCTGAAGGCGTACTTGATGTAGTGCTTGACCATGATGGATCTCCCTTTTTTCAGGCCGCTGGAAGGGCGACCGGGCTCCGATGGTGCACTCCCGGCTAGAGCAGCCGTTCGATGAACAAGAGGCTAGATCAAGGGAGTTGAGCGCTCAATGGAAACGCTGAACCTGAACCACGGCGTCCGTATGCGACCCGCCCGGCCCGCCCGACTCGAACACGGACCTCAGTCCGCCCCGGTCGTCTCCCCGGCAGCCGTGGACCGGGCGCGTCGGCGATTCAGCAGGCCGCTGCCCACGATCACCAGACCGATGGCGACGACCCGGGCCGCCCCGTAGTAGCCGGCCGCGGGCGCCTCCGGGGTGCCGGGGAGACGAAACGAGACCCATACCGCCGCGAGACCGCCGAAGGCGATCAGCGCGACGGCCCCCCACACCCCGAGGTCCGCCCACCAGGGCACCGGGCCGTGACCCTGGTCGTCGCTCCGCTCAACGTCTCTGTCTGGCACCGTGGTTCTCCGGTTCGCGGCTGGTGAAGGTCGCAGAGGAAGACGAGGATCCGGGGCGGGTGGTTCACCTGGGACGGCGCCGCAGCCGCAACGTCATCAGCTCGAAGGGCCGCAGCCGCACCGCGATCCGGTCGCCGTCCCGCCGCGGTGCCGCCGCCTCGGGCAGGGGCCGCTCCAGCAGATCGGTCACCGTGACCCCGGCGACCTCGAACCCGGCGGTCAGCGTGGCCCGGGCCCGGCCGCCATGAGCCTCGTGGAAGCGCACCACCACATCGCCGCTGCCGTCGTCGGCCAGCTTCACCGCCGTCAGGACCACCGCGTCCTCGTCCACCGACACCAGCGGCGCGACCTCCCCGGCGCCGGTCACCCGCCGCTCGGGCACATTGATCCGCCAGCCCTCGCGCACCGCGTCGCCGATGTCCGCGCCCGGCACCAGCGCGTGCCGGAAGCGGTGCACGCCCTGGTCCGTCTCCGGGTCGGGGAAGCGCGGGGCGCGCAGCAGCGACACCCGGACCGTCGTGGTGGTGCCCCGGTCGCCGTCGCCCCGGACGGCCCGGGTCACATCATGGCCGTACGTCGAGTCGTTGACGATCGCCACGCCCCAGCCCGGCTCCTCCAGATGGACGAAGCGGTGGTTGCACGCCTCGAACCGGGCCGCCTCCCAGGAGGTGTTGGTGTGGGTGGGCCGGTGGAAGTGCCCGAACTGGGTCTCGGACGCGTACCGTTCGGCGTGCACGTCCAGCGGGAAGGCGAGCTTCAGGAACTTCTCGGTCTCGTGCCAGTCCACCTCGGTGTCCAGCACCAGCCGCCGCTCACCCGCCGCCAGCGACAGCACCTGGGTGACCCGGGAGGAACCGAAGGCCCGGACGATCCGCACCGATGCGCCGTCCTCGCCGTCCTCGCCGGGCGCGACGGACTCGGCGTCGGTGAGATCGGTGACGGTGTTGCGGTAGAACTCGTCCACGTCCCAGGCGTCCCACATGTTCGGGAAATCGGGGTGCAGTTGGAGGAGGTTCGCGACCCGGCCGGGTGCGATCGTCTCCCGGTCGGCCTCGATGTCGTACGCCGAGACGACCAGGCCGCGGCCGTCGATCTCGATGCGCAGCAGACCGTTGTCCAGGATGTGCCCGCCGCCCTCGCGGGGCGCCACGCGGGTACGGCCTTCGGTGGCAGGGGTTGCGGCGGCGCCGGCCGGTACGCCCGCGCGGGCGTGCGGGGCCGCGTTGAAGACCAGCGGCGTGCCGCCCTCGCCGGCCAGCGCGCGCTGGGCGGTCTCGATGATCCCGTTCAGTTCCCCGGCGATGCGCCGGTAGGTCGCCCGTGCCTCGCGGTGCACCCAGGCGATGGAGGAGCCGGGCAGGATGTCATGGAACTGGTGGAGCAGCACCGTCTTCCAGATCCGGTCGAACTCCTCGTACGGATAGGGGAGTCCGTTCCGTACGGCCGCCGTCGCCGCCCACAACTCGGCCTCGCGCAACAGGTGTTCGCTGCGCCGGTTGCCCTGCTTGGTCCCTGCCTGGCTGGTGAGGGTGGCGCGGTGCAGCTCCAGGTACAGCTCGCCGACCCACACGGGCGGCTCGGGGTACTCGGCCTCCGCCTTGTCGAAGAAGGCCCGCGGCGTCTCCCACACCACCCGCGCCGAACCCTCCAGATCACGCAGCCGGGCGGCCTTGGCGACCATCTCGCGGGTGGTGCCGCCGCCCCCGTCGCCCCAGCCGGTGGGGGCGAGCGAGTGCCGGGCGACGCCCTTGTCCTTGAAGTTGCGGGCGGCGTGCGCGATCTCGCTGCCCTTCATCGAGCAGTTGTAGGTGTCGACGGGCGGGAAGTGCGTGAAGATGCGCGTTCCGTCGATGCCCTCCCACTGGAAGGTGTGGTGCGGGAACTTGTTCGTCTGCGACCAGGAGATCTTCTGCGTCAGCAGCCGGGTGGCGCCCGCCGCCCTGATGATCTGCGGCAGTCCGGCGGCGAAGCCGAAGGTGTCGGGCAGCCAGGCCTCGTCGTTCTCGATGCCGAACTCGTCCAGGAAGAACCGCTTGCCGTGCACGAACTGCCGGGCCATCGCCTCCGAGCCGGGCATGTTGGTGTCCGACTCCACCCACATGCCACCGGCCGGCACGAACCGCCCGTCCGCCACCGCCTTCTTCACCCGCGCCCACACCTCGGGCCGGTGCTCCTTGACCCAGGCCCATTGCTGCGCCTGGGACATGGCGAAGACGAAGTCCGGTTCGTCCTCCAGCAGGGCGGTCATGTTGGACGTCGTCCGGGCCACCTTGCGCACGGTCTCGCGCAGCGGCCACAGCCAGGCGGAATCGATGTGCGCGTGCCCGACGGCGCTGATCCGGTGCGCGGAGGGCACGGCGGGCGCGGACAGCACACCGGCCAGCTGTTCGCGGGCGCGGGCCGCCGTGCCGTTCACATCCTGGAGGTCGACGGCGTCGAGGGCCCGGTCCACGGCGCGCAGGATCTCGTAGCGGCGCGGGGAGTCCACCGGCAGCTCGGCCATCAGCTCGCCGAGCACCTCCAGATCGATCACCAGCTGCCACACGCCCTCGTCGAAGACCGCGAGATCCATGCGGGTCAGGGTGTACTGCGGCTCGCTGCCCGCGGTCTCCTTGTCGCCCAACGCCGTGGGCAGGAAGGGGTGGTAGTCGAGGATGACGGGGTTCGAGGCGGCCTCGATGTGCAGCCGTACCTCCTCGCCGCCCGCGACGGGCGCGCCGACGCGCACCCACTGATTGCGCGGGTTGAGGCCCTTCACCGGGGTGCCGTCGGGGCGGTAGACCAGGCCCTCGCACTGGAAGCCGGGCATGTTCTCGTCGAAGCCGAGGTCCAGGAGCGCCTCCACGGTCCGCCCGGCCCACTCCTCGGGCACGGTGCCGGTCACCCGGAACCAGCTGGTGCCCCACGGAGCACCCCACCGGGCGCCCACCCGCACCGGCTCCGGCTCGGCGGCCAGCCCCTCGGCGACCGGCACGGGCTCGCCCGGCGCGTGCCACACCGCGACATCGAGGGGGACGGACTCGGGGTACACGGCGGGGCGGATGCGCTCGTCGAGGACGCGCTTGAGCCGGGCCTCGACCAGACTGCGGTCGTCATGCATACGGGATGCTCCGTAGGTCGTAGAACGTGGGTCAGCGAAGGGATCGGCGGTCGGTCACGAAGGGTGGGCGACGGTCGCGGGCGCGGAGGAGGTGTACAGCTCTCCTACCGCCCTAACCTCGATCCGTACGGCGGGCTCGCCCGGCGCGGGTGTCTGACCGCCGGTGAAGTACGCCCGCTGGCCGGTACCGCCCAGGAAGCGGCGGGTGCCGTCGGGCAGCACACGGTGCAGGGTGTAGTGGCGCACCGTGCCGGGCGCCGGGTGCTCCCAGGCGAGGCGCAGGTCGCCGCCGGACGCGGCGGTGATCCGCAGACCGGAGGGGGCGGCCGGGGTGTCGGTGCCGTCGTGGACGGCGAGGCCGCCGAGCCGCCAGCTCACCGGGCCGCCGCCGGTGGCGGTGAGCCGGACGCCGAGGGCGTGCACGGTCCCGGACCGACCGGAGAGACCGGAGAGACGTACGACCGAGGTGCGCCAGCCGTCGCCCGACCCGGCCGGCACGGGCAGGTAGGTGTACGGTGGCGCGCCCCCGGCCGCGTCCGGCTCGGCGGTCGCCACGGCCAGTTCGACGCGGACCGCCCCCGTGTCCGTGCGCTGGGTCAGCTCGACGACCGTGTCGGGGCCGATCGGCAGCCGGGCCGCGTACAGGTCCAGCTCGGTGGGACGGTCGAGCGCACCGGCCACGAGGACACTGCTGCCGCCGCGCCAGGCGTCCGCGAAGTCGAAGGCGACGGCGGGCCGTTGGCCGTCGGTGCGCACCACCCAGCGCCGGGAGGGCAGCCGGTCCTGGAGCCCGAGGTGGTTCCAGGGGAGGTCGGAGGCGACCTCGCCGTCGTCGTACCAGCAAAGTCCGTGGCCGGTGTTGAAGGCGGTCGCGAACGGCAGCGCGGCGACGGTCGAGCGGTCGGCGACGGAGAGGGCCGGGGCCCGCCAGCTGTCGGCGGTGTCGGGGCGGGACGGATCGAGGGAGCGGCCGGTCCAGAACCGGTCGTCGGCGGCGTGGAAGTCCTCCGGAGTGTGGTCGGCGGGCAGGTGGCCGCGGGTCCACTCGGGCCGGTACAGGCCGAGGGAGGTGAGGTGCGAGCGGTCGGCGGGCACGATCGCGTCCCAGTCCACCGAGGTGTTCCAGCCACCCGACTCCACATCGACACCGGCCCACAACGCGTAGCGGTCGCGCCCCAGTTGTACGGCCTTCTGCCCGGAGGCGGCGAGCGAGGACGCGCTCCAGCGGAAGTCGACGAACATGTCGTCGGCGGCCTGGAAGAAGGCCTGGTTCTGCCCGTTCAGCGCGCCCTGCCAGCTGACCGAGCCGTTCACGGTCATCGCGTCGTACCAGGTGATCCGCTGTCCCGCGGCCGTGGCGAGCCGCTTCAGCTCCTTGACGAAGCCGAGCATGTCGGTGCCGAGGGCGCTGTTGCCGCCGCCCGTCTCGGCGTTGACGAACCAGCCGTCGAAGCCGTGGGCCGCTGCGACCGCCACGAGTTGGGCGGCGAGCGGATAGTGACCGGAGCCGTCCTTCCGCACCAGGTCGCGGGTCCACTGGAGCTGTCCGCCGTAAGCGGCGGGCGGCAGGAAGATGTTGCCGAGGACGGGTACGCCGTGCCGGTGGGCGGCGTCCACGACGGGGGCGTTCGGGGCGAGGATCAGGCCCTCCCCGGAGGACCCGCCCCAGAACACCAGCTCGTCGATGTACGCCCAGTGGGTGAGGGCGTAGTAGTCGGCGGTGGCGGAGCCCTGGGAAGGGTTGGACGAGGTGGGCCCGAAGGAGACCAGGGACTGGATGCGGGCCTGCCCGGCGCGCGCGGTGGTGTTCACCGGGGTCGGGGTGAAGCGGGGCGCGAGCGGGACCGAGGCGGCGTTGAAGGGGAGATCGGCGTCGGTGGCGGCGCGCCAGGTCTTCAGGCTGCGCCAGGTGATGCCGGGCCCTGGGCTCCCGGAGGGCAGGGAGTCCGGGTACCAGTAGGAGGCGTACGGCTGGAGTGTGGCCGTCGCCTTCGGGGCGGCCTGGGCGGTGCCGGTGGACAGCGCGGGCAGGAACGCGGCGGCGGCGCCGGCGAGCAGGACGGTGCGTCTGGTGGGGTTCACGAGCGGGTGCCTCCTCGGGGGGTGCGGAGTACCTGGTCGGGTGTGACGACTTCGGTGAGGGCGCGGGCGGCCAGATGGTCCCGGTCGGCCGCCCGGGTGTCGAGGACGGTGGTGGGTCGGGCGCCGTCGGCGGTCAGCCGGAAGAACGCCTCGAAGACGTCGCCGCCGGGGGCGCAGCGGGAGCGGGCGGCCGGGTCGGCGGGGACAATGAGGGCGGTGCTGCGCGGAGCGGGCGCGTGGCTGTGGTCGCGGGCCGCGCGGGACAGCGCGCGGGCGAGGTCCTTGGGGCGGCGGTCGTTGGTCAACAGGCCGAGGCTGTATTCGAGTTCGGGGAAGTCGGCGAGATCGCGGGAGACGTCGTGAGAGCACCACCAGGTGATGCCCCACAGGTCGGGGCAGTCCAGCGCGTTCGCGACGGTGGCCTCGGTGAAGGCGGCGGCGTGCTCGGCGGGGACCAGCGGGGCCGGGGCGCCCACCTCCTGCAGCCAGACGGGCCGGTGCGGTTCCTCGGCCCAGGCCTTGCTCAGCTCGATCAGATACGCGGCGTGGTGCTCACTGGCCACGGACGTACGGCCGTACCGCTGGGCGGTCCCGTTGAAGACCCAGGAGTGGACGGCGGTGAGGGCGCCGCGCCGGGCCGCCTGGGCCGGGGTGAAGGGCATGTCGTCCTGGTACCAGGTGGCGTCGTACTCGGCGTGCAGATGCAGCTTCCCGGGGGCACCCTTCTCGCAGGCGGCGAGCATCCGCTCCAGCCAGGCGTCGACCTGGTCGGCGGTGGCCCGGTCGGGGTCGGGGTGGGGGCCGGCGGAGAACTGGTTGACCTCGTTGCCGAGGGTCATGCCGAGGAAGTTCGGCCGGTCGGCGAGGGCGGCGGCGAGGGTGCGCAGATAGGCGGCCTGGCCGTCCAGCACCTCGGGGTCGGTGAAGAGGTTGCGGCGGTGCCAGGTGCGGGTCCACGCGGGCAGGAAGTCGAAGCTGGACAAATGTCCTTGCAGACCGTCCACATTGACGTCGAGCCCGCGTTCGGCGGCGGCGTCGACCAGCCGCACCAGATCCTCAACGGCGCGCGGGCGGATCAGCGCGCGGTCCGGCTGGAAGTACGGCCACAGCGGGAAGACCCGGAGGTGGTCGAGGCCGAGCGCGGCGACGGAGTCCAGATCGGCGCGTACGGCGTCGAGGTCGAAGTCGAGCCAGTGGTGGAACCACCCCTGGCTCGGGGTGTAGTTGACGCCGAAGCGCACGGCAGCAGGCATACGGGGTCCTTGCGGAAGTGGGGTCGGGAGGGGGCCCGGGGCCGGCCCTTCGCGGGGTCGGGAGGGGCCCGGGATCAGCCCTTGACCGCGCCCTCGCCGACCCCGCGGAAGAAGTAGCGCTGGAGGCAGGCGAAGAGGGCGATCAGCGGTGCCACGGCGATGATCGTGCCGGCGGCGACGAGGCGTTCGTCGTTGGCGAAGGTGCCGTGGAGGTAATTGAGGCCGATGGTCAGGGTGAACCTGGACGGGTCGCTGAGCACGATGAGCGGCCACAGGAAGTCGTCCCAGGCGCCCATGAAGGCGAAGATCGCGACGACGGCGAGGGTGCCCTTGACCGAGGGCAGCGCGATCCGCAGGAACCGCTGCCAGGCGTTGGCACCGTCGACGTAGGCGGCCTCCTCGATCTCGTAGGGCAGGTTGAGGAAGGCGTTGCGCATCAGCAGGACGTTCATCGCGCCGATGGAGCCGGGCAGGACGACGCCGATGAGCGTGTTGTTCAGGCCGAGTTCCCGCATGGTCGTGAACTGGGCGATGATGATGCCCTCCGCGGGCACGAGCATCGCGAGGACGAAGACCAGGGCGGCCACCCGGCGGCCCCGGTAGCGCAGCCGGGCCAGGGCGTAACCGGCGAGGGCGGAGCCGACGCAGTTGGTGACCACGTTGGCGGTGGCGACCTTCAGGGAGTTGAGGGCGTAGTCCCAGACCGGGATGGTCTCGGACACCCGCTCGTAGTTGTGCAGGGTGGGGTGGCTGGGCAGGAACTTCGGCGGGGAGCTGAAGATGTCCTCGGTGGGGCCCTTGAACGAGGTGGACAGCTGCCACACGAACGGGCCGACGGTCAGGGCGAGTACGGCGATCAGCAGCACATAGCGCAGCACCAGCTCCCACACCCGGACGCGGCGGCCGTGCTCGTCGGTGAAGCGGGGTGCGCGGGCACGGGCCGGCCGGGTGCCGGTCTCCGGGGCCTTCTCGGCGACGCTCACGTGTCCTCCCTCCGGTCGGCGCGCAGGACGAGCAGCATCAGGACGACGGTGACGGCGAAGACGACCAGGGAGATCGCGGAGGCGTAGCCGACCCGGCCGGTCAGACCGGTGCCGGTGCGCTGGACGAGCATCACCAGGGTGGTGTCCTCGCCCGCCGGGCCGCCGCTCGGCGAGGCCAGCAGATACACCTCGGAGAACACCTTGAAGGCGGAGACCGAGGAGAGCGCGGCGACCAGGACCATGGTGGAGCGGATGGCCGGGACGGTCACGGTGAAGAAGCGGCGGACCGGGCCCGCGCCGTCCACGGCGGCGGCCTCGTGCAGCTCGCGCGGCACATTGGCGAGCGCCGCCAGATAGATGATCATGTAGTAGCCGAGGCCCTTCCAGACCGTGACGGCCATCGCGCTGAGCAGGAGCAGCCACTGGTCGCTGAGGAAGCCGACCTTGCCCACCCCGATCGTCTCCAGGAGCGAGTTCACCAGTCCGCGCTCGTCCAGCAGCCACACCCAGATCAGGCCCACCACCACGATCGAGGCGACGACCGGGGTGTAGAAGGCGGACCGGAAGAAGGTGATGCCGGGGATGTTCTTCTGCACCAGCAGGGCGAGCAGCAGCGGCAGCAGCACCAGCGCCGGGACGACACCGACGACGTACAACGCGCTGTTGCGCAGGCCGATCCAGAACATGTCGTCGTGCAGCAGCTCGCGGAAGTTGGCGAGGCCGACGAACTGTCCCGGGATCAGGGTGCGGCGGTCGGTGAAGGCGTTGAGCACCGTGGAGACGAACGGGTAGAGGATGAACACGCCGGTGATCACCAGCCCCGGCGCGGCGAACAGCCAGGGGCTGGTGGGCAGTTGGCGCCGGATCCGGATCGCCGGGCGCCGCTCGGGGCGCCGCGACGGACGCGACGGGCGCGTCCGGGAGACGGTCGAGGTGGCCATGGTGCGCTATCCCTGCTGCTTCAGAAGCCGGTCACACGCCGTGACAGCGTTGTCGAGCGCCGCCTTGGGGCTCTGCTTGCCCTGGAGCGCCTTGCCGACCTCGTTGCGCAGCGCGGTCTTCATCTGGTCGCTGAACAGCACGGGCGTGTAATTGACCGCGTTCTTCAGCGACTTGGCGGCGGCGACGCGCACCCGGGTCTCGTCGGTGCCGTCCTCCTCGGTGAAGTACGGGTCGTCGAGGGAGCCGGCGGTGGACGGGAAGATGGCGACCTTCTTGGCGAAGGACATCTGGTGCTCGGCGTCGGTCACATAGTGGGCGAAGGCGACGGCCGCGGGCGTGTGCTTCGTCCGGGAGTTCACCATCACGCCCATCACGTACATGTTGACGTGGCCGGTGTTGGTGATCTGGTCGGTGATGCCGATGTTCTTGTACAGGCTCGGCGCCTGCTTCTTGAAGTTGTCCAGGTCCAGGGCGCTGCCGGGGTTCATGGCGACGGCCTGGGTCAGGAACTCCTTCCCTGCCGACTCCGGAGTGGCGTTCAGCGCCTGCGCGTCCAGACCCTTGGCGTCGTACAACTCCTTGTATTTGGTGAGGAGTTCGATCCCCTTGGCGTCGTTGAAGGTGAAGCCGGTGCCGTCCTTGTCCATCAGGGAGGCGCCGTAGCGGCCGAAGTCCTCGATGGTGGGGATGTTGGCGAGGGTGGCCACCTTGCCGCCCGACGTCCGCGCCATCCGCACCGCGTCGGTGAAGAGCTGGTCGTACGTCTTCGGCGGCTGCTCCGGGTCCAGCCCGGCCTTCTTGAACAGGGCCTTGTTGTAGAACATCGGGCCGGTGTTCAGATACCAGGGGAAGGCGTACGTGCCGCTCATGCCGGGGACCTGGTGGCTGGCCCAGGCGCCGGGCAGGTATTCGCCCTTGTACTTCCCGGCGGCCTTGTCGAGATCCATGGCCAGGCCCGCCTTGGCGAGCGGTGCGACCAGGTCGGGAGAGACGTTGACGACGTCCGGCAGGGTGCCGCCGGCCGCGTCGGCGCTGATCTTGTCGGCGTACCCCTCGGCGGGCTGGTCGACCCACTTGACGTGGGTGCCCGGGTACTTCTTCTCGAAGTCGCCGATCAGACCGTCGAAGTAGTCCTTGAAGTTGGCGCGCAGATTCCAGGTCTGGAAGGTGATGTCGCCCTCGACCTTGCCGGAGGCGTCCGTCGAGCCGCCACCACCACTGCCGGAGCCGCAGGCGCTCAGCGGCAGGACGAGGGCGGTGACGGCGGCGGCGAGTGCTCTGCGGGATATGGGCACGGTGACACTGCTCCCTTGCGGCGTCTGCGGCGGGTTTCGGAAAGGACCATGCACGCCGTCTTCGGGGAAAGTCAATGGATTTGGAAGCGCTAAAGTCGAGAACGGGGCATTAGTCCAGGTCAGAGAGGTATCAGAAGGGACTTGTCAGCCGCACTAAAGCGCTTTAGGCTGCTTCCACTCAAGCGCTTTAGTGATCACTGCCGAGAAAAGAGGCGAACATGCCGGCCAAGCGGTCCCCGGCGCGCCGGCCGACGATGAAGGACATCGCGCGCCGCGCCGGTGTCTCGGAGAGCGCCGTCTCCTTCGCCCTCAACGGCAGGCCGGGCGTCTCCGAGGTCACCCGCGAGCGGGTGCGCCGGGTCGCCGAGCAACTGGGCTGGCGGCCCAGTACGGCGGCCCGTGCGCTGTCGGGCGAGGGCGCGGCCACGGTCGGCCTGGTGCTGGCCCGGCCCGCGGACACCCTCGGCGTCGACTCCTTCTTCCTGCAACTCGTCTCCGGCATCCAGGAGGTGCTGGCGGAACGGCACCTGGGGTTGCTGTTCCAGGTGGTGGAGGACGTGCCGGACGAATGCGCGGTCTACCGCAGATGGTGGGCCGAGCACCGGGTGGACGGCGTGCTGGTGGTGGACCCGCGCACCGACGACCCGCGCCCGGACCTGCTCGATGAACTGGGCCTGCCCGCCGTGGTGATCGGCGGCGCGCCGGACGAGCGGCACCTTGGGCTGTCCACGGTGTGGGCCGACGACGCGGGCGCGATGGCATCGGTGGTGGACGGTCTGTACGCCCTCGGCCACCGGCGGATCGTGCACATCGCCGGGCTGTCCGGCCTCGCCCACACCGAGCGGCGGATCCGGACCCTGCGGGCCGAGGCCGGGCGGCGCGGCCTGACCGGCGTGGAGTCGATCACCACCGACTACTCGGACGCGGAGGGCGCCGCCGTCACCCGCCGCGTCCTGGACTCGGCCGTCCCGCCGACCGCCCTGATCTACGACAACGACGTCATGGCCCTCGCGGGCGTCGCCACCGCCACCGAACTCGGCTTCTCCGTACCGGCCGACGTGTCGGTGGTGGCCTGGGAGGACTCTGCCCTGTGCCGCATGGTCAGGCCATGGCTGTCGGCCCTGTCCCGGGACACCATGGAGTTCGGCCGCACCGCGGCCCGCGAACTGACCGCGCTCCTCGACGGCGGCCCGGCCAGGACGGTCCGGGTCCCGGTGCCCCGGCTGATCGAACGGGAGAGCACGGGGGCGGCGCGCGGGAGGTGACTCCTGCGACGCCGGGGGAGGGCTGGAGGGCCCCGGCCCCTGGGCTTGGTGCGCTGACAGGCTGTCAGATTCCTTCTCAGGTGCCCCCTTGGGTCGCGAGTGGGCGCGCTCCGATCCTGGACCTCGCTTGACCTGCGGGAACTGGGCAAACGGGTCATATCTGAGAATCTCTGGCATCGGTGCGGGTAGCGGGAGGTGAAAGCCACTCCAGTTGGGAGGCGCATCGCATGACACCGACTCGGTATGTCGTGGAGGAGCGCACGTTCGTCAACCAGGTACGGGAGAGCCTCGGCCGGCACCGCCGGGAGGAACTCGGCGCCGGTCTCGCCCGGACGGAAGCCGACCTGCTGACGGCGCGCTGCGGCAGCGCCGCCAACGCGCACCGCACGGTGCGGACCGCCGCCCCCGTGTGACACCGACCCGGTCTGACCGGCCGGACGCCCGGCACCGCCGCGGGGGGCAGATCTACGACAGGAGCCGCCATGGAATGGAGCCTGGACACCTTCATCACCCAGGTCACCGAACGCGCACGCTACGACAGACCGCAGCAGGGAGCCAGGGCCGTACGGAACGTGCTGGAGGTCCTCGGCGCCCACCTGGTGGGCGCCGACCGCACGGACCTGGCCGCCCTGCTCCCCGAAGGATGCGGAACACTGCTGACCGCGGCCGAACCGGCCGGCGAACCGCTGTCACCCGCGTCGTTCGTCCGCGCCGTGGCCGACCACAGCAACGAGGACGTGGCCGAGGCCAGGCGCGAGATCGACGCCGTACTGCCCACCCTCGCCGACATCGCGGACCACGCGCTGCTGCGTCGCCTGCTCACCCAACTGCCCCCGGGGCACGCCGGTTTGTTCGGTTGCACGGATCCCGGCTGACCGGCGGGACATGCGGGGGAGGCCCGGGCGCCGTCGGCGGGCGCCCGGGTCAGTCGCCGACGGCCCGAACGATGTCCTGCGGATCCAGGCCGGTGAGCTGGGCGATGCGCGGTTCGGGGATGCCGGCGGTGAGGGCGCGGTGCACCAGCGACTGCCAGTCCTGGGTGGTGTCCCGGAAACTGAGCAGCTCGGACTCCATGTCCGTCAGAGAAGCGGGCGCACACGCGTGCTCGACCCGCAGCGTCTCCTCCTCGCTGAGGGGGACCGGCAGCCGCTCCGCCTCCTCGGGAATGAGCACCTCGGAGCCCGCCGGTACGATCCTGACGCGCTCGGAGGAACCCGGTGTGCCGTGTGCGTGGAGCCAGCCCCGGACCGCGGGAGTCTCGACGCACTCCAGGTCGCCGACCGCCGACAGGGCGGCCCCCAGACGCGGGTGACGCTCGGGCAGAAGGAACAACAAGGCATCGTCGGCCATGGCCGTGACACCCCTTTCGGAGAAGCAGCAGGGCAGGGACGTCGTCACTGTCCCCTCAGAATGCGCTCTGCCCGCGCATCCCCCGCCCACTCGCCCGAATCACCCGTCCGGTCACCACTCCACCGGACTCGCGGCCGCTGCACCGGCGAAGGCCGAGCAGGAGCTCGTGGCCGCCGTGGACGTGTGCGGACGGCGGTGGCCAACGACGCGATCCGGCTGACCGGGGCCCGGAGATCCACGCACACGAAAGGGGCGGCTCCCCGAGGGAGCCGCCCCTTTCGGCCGCGGTCAGCGCGAACGCCCTGTCACCACTCGATAGAGCAGCAGCACGATCACGGACCCCACGATCGCGGCGATCCAGGTGGAGAGGCTGAAGAAGCCGTTGATCGAGTGCACGCCGAAGATCACCTTGCCCAGCCAGCCGCCCAGCAGCCCGCCCACGATGCCGATCAGCATCGTCACCAGGCAGCCGCCCGGGTCCTTGCCGGGGGTCAGTGCCTTCGCGATGGCGCCCGCGATGAGGCCGATCAGGATCCAGGCGATGATGCCCACGAGGATGTTCCTTCCGTTCCACTGTGCGACCCCGGGACGGGGCTCTCACGTGCTTGCGGATATCCCGGATGGAGCGGCATATGCGGGGCCGATGGTCCCTACTTCCCGTTTCACGGCCGGACGGAGGGAGACTCCTGACACAGCACCCGCGTGCGCACCCACCTGAGCCCGGTGCGGACAACCGAGGAGTGGTTCCCATGCGACCGGAATCCGGATCCAGGCGGAGACCGCCCGGAACCACCACGGCCCTCCACACCGGCGCGACCCGGGCACAGGCCAGGAGATTCCTCGAACGCGTCGACGGCTTCCAGCGGCGCCACCACTGGCTGGGCCTGCCACTCGCCGTCGTATACAAGTTCTACGACGATCAGGCCGTGTACCTCGCGGCCCTGCTCGCCTACTACGGCTTCCTCTCGCTCTTCCCGCTGCTCCTGATCCTCGTCGCCGTCCTGAGCACCTTCCTCAGCGGCGATCCGGCTGTTCAACAGCGTGTCATGGACTCGGCACTGAGCCAGTTCCCGGTCATCGGCGACCAGCTCGGGCACAACATCCACTCCTTCCACGGCAGCGGGCTCGCACTCGCCGCGGGCATCGTGGCCAGCATCTACGGCTCGCTCGGCGTCGCCCAGGCCGCGCAGTACGCCCTCAACAAGATCTGGGCGGTGCCCCGGCACGCCCGCCCGGATCCGCTCCGCTCGCGGCTGAAGGGACTGGTTTTCCTGCTGCTCCTCGCGGTCGGGCTGTGCGCGTCCACCCTGCTGTCGGTGGCGGCCTCGCAGACCTACCTGTTCGGCGTGCGGCTGAGGGGCGGAAGCTGGATCGCCGCGAGCGCGGGGTCCGTGTGCTTGAACACCTTCCTGCTGCTGCTGAGCTATCGGTTGCTGACACAGCGCACACTGCCCCTGCGCCGACTCGCCGGGGTGGCACTGGGCGGCGCCCTCGCCTGGCAGGCGCTGCAGTGGGTGGGTTCCTACTACGTCAGCCATGTGCTGCGCGGGGCCACCGCCACCTACGGCATGTTCGGCATCGTCCTGGGCCTGCTGGCCTGGCTCTACGTCGGGGCCCTGATCTTCGTCGCGGCGGCCGAGACCGGTGCCGTACGGATCATGCGCCTGTGGCCCCGTAGCCTGCTGACGCCGTTCACCGACCGGGTGCGGCTGAGCGCCGCGGACCGCCGCGCCTACCGGTCGTATGCCGCGACCGAGGCATTCAAGGGGTTCCAGAAGGTCAGCGTGCGCTTCGAACGGCCCCCCGAGCCCCGGCACGAGCAACCACCGGACGGCACGAGCTGAAGAACCGGACGGCACGCCCTGGAGACGGGTCCACCACCATGGGGGAGGGCCCGACCCGGCGCCGGACTCCGTGCCGGGACGCGGTCAGGGCGAACGACGCGGCGCACGCTGTCGACCGAGCCGCAGCCGTTCTTCAGCTGACGCCCGCGCTCTTCCCGGAAGGCCGCTCCCGGCTCCTCGCGCCGCTCCGCCGCCACGTTCTCGCGCGCGCCGCCGCTTCAGCGCGGGACAGACCTCGGCTGCGAACGAGTGGGAGCCCCTCGCCTGCCCCCGCCGACCGCGCTGATGACTCACAGAGGCAGGGTTGATGACTCACAGGGGCAGAAGCGTGACCCGGGCCGTGCGCGACTACGGCCGCCGGATCGTCCCCTCCGCCGAGATCCGGGCGGCCCGCGCGCCGAAGTCCTCCTCCGACACGCTGGAGACGAGGTCGATCGCCTCGCCGCCCGGCTCCGGTGTGCCGGGCTCCACGATCCGGGTCGGGCGCAGCCGCCCGGAGACATAGGTGCCGTCGGCGCGGAGGGCGACCTGGAGCACGCCGCTGGTCGAGAGGGTGCCGCCGAGGCCGAGGACCTTGTAGCCGGTGAAGTTGCCCAGGCTGTAGGCGATCAGCCGTCCCTTGTAGAACTCCATGCCCCGCATCACATGCGGGCCGCTGCCCACGACGAGGTCGGCACCGGCGTCGATCACCGCATGGCTGAACCGGTGGCTGTCGCCCCGGTTCTCGCCGAGGAAGTACTCGGTGCCGGATTCCACGTGGGTGCGGTCCGAGCCCTCCGCGCCGGCGTGCATCGTGACGATCACGAGATCCGCCATCTTCGCGGCGCGCGCGGTGAGCCGCTTCGCGGCCGGGATGTCCGTCAGGTCGTTCGCCCCTCGGTCGGGGGCGAACCCGATCAGCGCGACCCGGATGCCGTGCACCCGCTGGATGGTGATCTGGCCGAGCCGCCCGGTGTACCGCACGTTCGCGGAGCGCAGCGCGCCGAACGTCTCGCGCCGCCCCTCCGCCCCGAAGTCGTCGATATGGTTGTTCGCCGTGTTCATGACCGTGAATCCGGCCTTACTGAGCAAGCGGCCGTAGGACGGCGGGGCGTGGAACGCGAAGCAGTTCGGGCCCTCGATGTACGCGCACTTGCTGGAGCCGCCGGTGGCTAGCGTGCCCTCCAGGTTCCCGAGCACCACATCCCCGGTGAGCAGGTCCTCGACCGGGTCGAAGAACGAGGCGCCGTCATCCGGCGGCAGACTGTCCGGCAGGGTTCCCATGACGACGTCCCCCACGGCGGCGATCCGCACATTGCCCCTCGGGTGCGGCGCCGCCGACGCGCCGGATGCACCGGACGCCGTGGACCCGGCACTCGGCACGGGGGACCGGGCAGGACCGGCGGAGCCCGAGTTCCCGGAGCCGCCACGGAACACGCACCCCGCGACGACCACCACACCGGCCCCGAGCGCGCAGAGGGCGAGCAGGCGGCGCCGTACCGACCTGCGCCGCGAACGCCGCTGCTGAGGGCACTGCCCGCAGGATGTGATCACCGGATCATGCTACGAAGCGGGCCTCCGCCCTTCACGGAGGGTCACCGGCGTGTTCCGCACCATTCCCGTCCCCGCCCCAAGCCACCGTGGCCGGCATCCGCACCACCCGCGGTCGGCCCCCCGGCCGGAAACCGAACCCGGACCGGATCCCGGCAAACCCCAGTCAACCGGCGAGCAGCGCTTCCACCGTCGAGAGCGGATCCCAGTCGGCGTCGAGGCCGGTCAGCCGCGCGGCGACCCGGTGCCAGGCCGCCGGGTCCGTGCCGAGTCCGGAGCGCACGAGGTCCGCGAGGACGGTACGGGCCTCGGCGGCCTCCGGCGGTGCGTCCGTGCGCCGGGCGGCGCTGCCCAGGTAGGCGAGCAGCAGCGCGGCCGGGGCCGCGAGGCGCACCAGGTCCGCGCCGTCGAGGAGGCCCGCCGAGAGCAGCCCGTCCAGCTGGGTGGACGGCGCGCAGTGGAAATCGCCGCCCAGACCGTACCGGGCCCGCTCCCGGGTGAGCCGCGCACCGCCGGGCAGTCCGTCGGGGCCCGGCTCGGGCAGCGACGCCGCATACCGCAGCCGTACCTCCTCGGGGACACCGTCCGAGCGGACGATGTCCTGCCAGTACGGGAGCGGTTCCTGGGCGTGGGCGGCTTCGAGAGCGGCCCAGTCCACGGGCTCGCCCGGCGGCAGCGAGGCGACGAGATCACGTGCGCGCGGGGCGCTCTGGGCACGCCGCAGCTTCCGGAGGAGCCTGTCCGGCGCGATCTCGCGGTCGAGCCGGGCGCGGATGACACCGGCGGGGTCGGCGGACGCCAGGGCCTTCACACATACGGTGGCGGCGGAGGGCCCCAGCACATTCCGCCCCGCGAGCCGCGCCAGCCGGTCGGCACCGCCGTACTCGAACACACGCAGACAGCCCAGCAGCTGATGCCCGAGCCCGAGTCGTGAGCCCTCCCTTTCCAGCAATTCCTCCACGAGGTCGAGTT
Source organism: Streptomyces sp. NPDC093018 (assembly GCF_040684035.1). Classification (NCBI taxonomy): domain Bacteria; kingdom Bacillati; phylum Actinomycetota; class Actinomycetes; order Kitasatosporales; family Streptomycetaceae; genus Streptomyces; species Streptomyces sp. NPDC093018. The sequence continues at coordinate 41,387 of NZ_JBFBFF010000025.1, read as the reverse complement.
CGCCGGAACACAGCCACATCGAGCCGCCGACCGGCCGGGCGGCGCCCCCGGCACGCCAGTCGGCCAGCACCCGGGCGCCCAGGGACGGCCGCCCGGCGCCGGGCCGCGACCGGGCCACGATCCGGTGGCGGGCGGGCCGGGGCATCCAGTGCCGCAGTAGCGTGAGGTCGACGTCGGGATCGTCGAGGTCGACAAGGCGCTCCACCCCGCCGCTCCGCTTCATCCAGCGGGACTGGGCGGCGAGCACACGCAGCGCCTCGCGGTCGCGGCCCGCGAGCAGCCGGTCGAGGGCGATGCGCGGCGTACGGTCGTGGCGCAGCAGGTAGGCGGCGAGCAGCCAGGGTCCGTCGGGGCCGAGCCGGGGCAGGACGGCGTCGACCACCTCCGCGTCGGCGAGGCAGAGCAGGGTGCCCTCCGGCCAGGCCCACAGATGGTCACCGTGCTCCAGAAGCCTGATCGCCTCGTCGGGGGTGCCCGGCCTGGTGCTGCTGCCGATGGACGTGTCCGCGCTCGCCGCAGGGGCGGCTCCGGACCGCGCGCGCTCCACCAACTCGGCCCAGGTCAGCCCCTCCGAGGCCGCCTCGGACGCCGTCACGGTCGCGGCCAGGCGGAGCCAGGCGTCCGGGTCGGTGCCGAGTTCGGCGCGCAGCCGACGGGCGAGCGCGCCCCGCCAGGCCTCGGTGAACGCGAGTCGCCGCCAGTCGTGGGGCAGCAGGAGGAGGCGTCGCGCGGGCAGCAGGGTGAGCAGTTCGTCAGCGGGCAACACGCCCTGCACATAGGCGTGTTCGGTGTGCTGTGCGCCGGATCCGTAGGTCTCGGGGAGTCGCGCGCGGACCTGCGCGAGACTGGGCGCCGGGCCGTCTCCGGGCACGGGGATGCCGTGGAGAGCGCAGGCGGCGGTGAACCAGCGAGGGACGGCGAGGCCGGGCGCGGTCGCCGGCTCGTACCCGGTCAGCGCACGCAGCACCTCGGGATCCTTCGGCCGGGGCGCGTCGTCCGGGGCGAGGGAGTACAGCAGGTCGAGCGCGGCCAGCGCATGCACTCGGTCGAGCCGACGCAGGGTCCTTCGGGGAGCGGGTTCCGGGGCCGGTGTCACAGGCTCGGCCGGTGGTCCGGGCTCGGCGTCGGGCTCAGTCGTGGCTCTGCCCGCCTCGGCTATCAGCTCCGCGACGGTGCCCCCGTGTTCGGGCAGCTGGACGTCGAACGCCGCCCAGGCCGCACCTTGTTCGCCCAGCCGCGTCTCCGCCAGCGCGCGCAGCTCGGCGACCGCCTGCGCGCCCAGCAGATCCCGCTCGGCGAGGCGAGCGAGCGCGGTCAGGGCGCGGGCAGCGGGGCGCGCGGTGCCGATCAAGTCGACCGGGTCGAGAAGCCCCGCCGCCACCATGCCCTCCGCCCAGACGGCCGCGCTCTCGCCGAGTTCCTCCTGCGCGAGCCGCAGCGCGGGCGGGGTGGCGTTCCCGGCGCGCCGGCCGCCGGCCGGCCACGGCTCGTTGAGGACGCTCAGCCGGAACGCCCGGCGCTGTGCGTCGCTCGCCGCCTCGTGACGGGCCAACTCCTCGCAGGCCTTGGGCATGAACGGGGTCACGGCATGGGCCGCGGCGAGGGCGTCGAGATCATGGACGTACGGTTCGGACAGCAGCTGGCGCAGAGTGCTGGTGCCCCGCGTGGTGGCGAGCAGCGCGGGCAGCCGGGCGGGGTCCTCGTACGGCTCACCCTGCGCCCGCAGTCGCCGCAGCCCGTCGTCGTCCGGGGAGGCCAGGGCCGCGACGACCGTGTCCACCACGGGACGGCTGACCCAGGGGGCCGCGGCCGGGTCGTCGAGCACGGCCCGTACGGCGCCCGGACCGTTCCGTTCCCAGACTCTCGACAGGGCGTACTGCTGGGCGACTTGGCGTATGTCACAGCTCAACGCCGGTACCACGAGCCGCGGGTCGCCCGAGCCGAGCAGCGGGGCGAGCCAGGTGCGCGGGACCTGCCTGTGCGGCGCCGTCAGCTCGGCGCGCAACGTGTCGTCCAGAGGTACGGTGCCGAGCCGCTCCACGATCGTGCGGCGCAGGGACTGGGTGGTGCGCGGGTTGCGGTAGACGGCCGCGACGACCCGGGCGTCACCGATCGCGGCCAGCCGGGCGAGGACCCTGGTGTCCAGCCGGGGATGACGGGCCAGGGCCGCCCGGGTACGGGAGTCGCCGTAGCCGACGACAGCGGTGAGGAGAGCGGTCCCCGGCAGCGCCCCACCGGCGAGCAGCTCCGTCGTCACCCGCTCGGGCAGAGCGGCGAACGCGGCGGCGGCGTGCTCCGGCTCCGCGTGCTCCAGGAGGAGGCCGAGCGTGTGGTGGACACTGCGGGGCGCGGGAGGACGGAGCGTGCCCTTGGACACCGGTGCCACCGGCGGCGCGGCGAGCAACTCGGGCAGACCGCCGCGGTGCCCGGCCAGCGCCTCGTACACCCCGCACCAACGGCCCACATCCGCCCCGAGATGACGCTGCGTCAACTCCCTGAGCAGGGCGGCCGTTTCGTCATCGACCCCACCCGCGGCGGCGACCTTGGCCGCCACCGAACGCGCGGGCCGCGCCCGCTGCACCACCCGCAGCACGACACCATGCTCCGGGCCCGCGCTCTCGTTGTCCCGCCTCGCGGCGACCATCTCCCGCAGCAGCCTCCCGGCCGCCCCCACCTGCGTTTTCGTCATGGCCGCCATGGTAGACACGGCACTTACGCCCCCCTCCGGGGCTCCCGTTCAGCCTGCGAGTCTGCCAGGTGCGCGCGGACACGCGGTCGATCACCGGCTGCACCACGTCGTGGCTGTTCGCCCAGCAGAAGGATCTCCAGGAACTCCTCAGGCGCATCCCTCCAGACGTCGTGGCCGCTGTCCAGGGAATGGACCCGCCAGGCCGGGTCATCGGCCAGCCGGTCGCGGACGGCGGTGAAGGGCGAGCCGTCCCACCCGGACAGATACACGTAGTCCCGGGTCCCGATATCACGCAGCCCGGCCCCGTCCAGCCGGATCCGCTGGAGGAACGAGGCCAGCGGATGCGCGGTCACGCGCGGATCGCTGCCGGGCGGCGGCTGGACGGCGTGTCCGTCCGCCGCCGCGCCGTCCAGGAACACATCGCGGTAGGTATCGGTCGTCAGGTCCCAGCAGGACTGGCCGTCCTCGGGTACGTAGGCGTCGCAGTAGACCAGGCGGCGCACCACGCCGGAAGGTGCGCGGTCGGCGGCACCGGTGATGACCATCCCGCCGTAGCTGTGCCCGACGAGAACGGCGTCGCCGACCTCCTCGGTGGCGAGTACGGCGAGCACGTCGTCGATGTGGGTGTCGAGATTGACGTCGGCGGAGGCAAGGTGGGCGCGGTCGCCGACGCCGGTGGCTGTCACGGTCAGCGCCCGGTGCCCGGCGGTGCGGAGCCGGTCGGCCAGGGCGGAGAAATACCAGCCGCCGCGCCAGCCGCCGGGAACGAGAACGAAGGTCGTCATGGCGACGTGAACGTTGCCCGCATGACGCCAATTCCCTTCGGGACGGCCCAACTTGGTTCATCCGTCGCGGAACGCGTGGCGGATTGGTCCAGGATCGCTTTTCACTCGATCAGGTCCCGGACCAATCCGCGGGGCGGCCGGAACCGGATTCCCCGCGTGACGGACGAGGAGAAGGATCAAAGAGGCCGACCGGGTCTGCCACGCCTGGCGCTGGGTGCGCTGAGCGGGGCGCTGGCCGGCTTCGCCGCGCTGGCGGCCGCCGAACTGGTCGCGGCGGGGGTGCGCCCGCAGTCCGCTCCGGTCGTCGTGGTGGGCGGCGCGTCCATCGACGCGACGCCCGCCGCGGTCAAGGACTGGGCGATCCGCCACTTCGGCACCGACGACAAGCTTGTGCTCCAACTCGGCATCCTTGCCGTACTGACTGTGTCGGCGCTCGCGTTGGGCGTGCTGGCGGTGCGGTTCCGGCGGCTCGGAGCCGCCGGGACCCTTCTCTTCGGGGCCGTCGGAGCGATGGCCGCCCTCGACCGTCCCGACTCCGCCGGCCCCACCGACTCGCTGCCCTCCGTCGCGGGGGCCGTCGCCGGGGCCCTGCTCCTGTACGCCCTGGCGGGACGCCTCACCGCGCCCGCCCGGTCGACGGCGCGGCAGACCGGCTCCGTGAGCGAGGAAGCGGCGGGTGGCCCGCCCGCGTCCGAGGCATGGGACCGGCGCGGGTTCGTCCTCGCGGCCGCTTCCGCCGCGACCGCTTCCGCCGTGGCGGGCGCGGCCGGCCGCTCGCTGAACGGCTCCAGCGGCCGGGACGCGGCCACCTCGCGCGAGAAGGTCGTTCTCCCCCTCCCCGGCTCACCGGCGCGGCCGGTACCGAAGAGGGCCGGGCTGCGGGTCGAGGGGATCAGCCCGTTCGTCACCCCGAACCAGGACTTCTACCGGGTGGACACCGCGCTGGTGGTGCCCAAGGTGGACGCGAGCGGCTGGCGGATGCGCATCCACGGCAAGGGGGTACGCCGCCCTGCCACCTACTCCTTCGTCGACCTGCTGCGCCGGGAGCTGATCGAGCGGGACATCACCTTGACGTGCGTGTCGAACGAGGTGGGCGGCCCGTACGTGGGCAACGCCCGCTGGATCGGCGTCCGGCTGGCCGACCTGCTCGCCGAGTGCGGGGTGAAGCCCCCGTCCCGGGGCGGCCGTGCGGACCAACTGGTGGCCCGCTCGGTGGACGGCATGACGATCGGCAGCCCGGTCGAGGACCTGATGGACGGCCGGGACGCGATGCTCGCGCTCGGCATGAACGGTGAACCGCTGCCCTTCGAACACGGCTTCCCCGTACGGATGGTGGTCCCCGGCCTGTACGGCTTCGTGTCCGCCTGCAAGTGGATCGAGGACATCGAACTCACCACCTTCGACTCCTACGACCCCTACTGGGTCAAGCGCGGCTGGGCCCGCCGGGCCCCGATCAGGACCGAGTCCCGTATCGACACCCCCAAACCGTTCGCCCGTCCCCGCACCGGCACGGTGATGGTCGCCGGGGTCGCCTGGGCCCAGCACCGGGGCATCGACAAGGTCGAGGTCCGTATCGACGACGGCCCCTGGCGGGAAGCCCACTTGGCCGCCGAGTACACCCGCGACACCTGGCGCCAGTGGTCGATTCCCTGGCAGGCGACCACGGGCGGCCACACCCTCACCGTCCGCGCCACCGACCGCACGGGCACCGTGCAGACCGACAGACGGACCCGCACGATCCCGGACGGCGCCGGCGGATGGCACTCCGTCGTCGTGACCGTCGACTGACCACCCCCGCCATGACATCGGGCCTCTGGCCCGCCCCGGACCACCTTTCCGCAACACCCCGAACGCAGCGGATTGCTGCGCCTTTCAACAGGAGAAGATGATGAACACCCGTATCCGCCGTACCACCGGTCTCCTCGCCGCTGCCGCCGTGCTGCCCCTGGCCCTGACCGCCTGCTCCGGCGACGACGACTCGGGCAAGTCCGACTCCGCCGACAAGGCGTCGGCCTCGGCCACCACGGGCGGGGGCGGGATGGGCAGCATGGACCAGCCGTTCGGCCCGGCCTGTTCGACCGTGCCGAAGAACGGCGCCGGCTCCTTCGACGGCATGGCCAAGGACCCGGTGGCCACCGCCGCCTCCAACAACCCTGCCCTGTCCACCCTGGTGGCGGCGGTGAAGAAGGCCGGTCTGGTCGACACCCTCAACAACGCCCAGAACATCACCGTGTTCGCGCCCACCAACGACGCCTTCGCCAAGATCCCGAAGGCCACCCTGGACAAGGTCCTCAACGACAAGGCCCAGCTGACGAAGATCCTCGCCTACCACGTCGTCGGCCGGAAGCTCACGCCGAAGGACCTGGAGAACGGCGCCTTCGACACGCTGGAGAAGTCGAAGGTGACGACCACCGGCTCGGGCGAGTCCTACACGGTCGACGGCTCCGCCAAGGTCGTCTGCGGCAACGTCAAGACCGCCAACGCCGATGTCTACATCATCGACACCGTCCTCATGCCCAAGAGCTGACACCTCACCGGACCGGGGACGCACGCCCCGCCAGGGCGCCTTGACGGGAGGCGGTCCCGGCAGCGTGCGTCCCCCTGACGGGGCATCCGCGGCAGCCCGACCGGCAGGGCGCGCGGGTGCCCCTTCCCCGGGAGCGGCCGGACTTCTCGCCCAGCCGCACGGCACCCGCGCCCGCGCCCCGCGCGTGCCGCACCCGCGGATACCGGCCGAGATGCCGCGCTTCCGCACCTCCACCGGTCAGCTCGCGGCGCGTCGGAGCGGGGCGCCGTCGAGGACACGCTGACGCGCCGACGGCGGAGCCGCCTCCGCCGCCGTGTCCGTCCTCTCGGCCCCCGGTTCAGGACGGGATCGCCAGCAGGCCGATGGGCGTACCGGTGGGCCGGGGCGAGCCACCGGCCGGCTCCACGGTGATCCCGACGCCCGAGGCCCCGTCCACCCCGCCCCGCATCAGCACGGTCTGACCGGCACGGTCGGGGCTCATGAGCCCGGCCGAACGCATCCTCCCGCCGACGGCGAACCACAGCTGGTAGACCTTGCCCCGGGGAGGCTCGGCCATGCCCGAGGTCACGAACACGGCCCGGTCACGCCGGGCCGAGACCACCACGGTGCCCGTACCGCCCGCCATGCGCGCCGAACGTGTCTTCGCGTCCGGCGCGGCCAGCACCCCCGCGATCTCCTCGGCATGCCGCTCGGCCTCGGCCGCCTGATGACGGGCGTCCCGGGCACGCTCGTACTGCCATACGGCGGTTCCACCGAACGCGGCCGCGGCGGCCACGCTGGCGGCCAGCGCCCATCGGGTCAGGCGCCGTCCACGCCGTACGCCTCGGCGTACCCGCTCCGAGGGCGCGGCGCCGGGCGGCACCTGCCGCACGGTGGTGATGCGGGTGAGCACCTGCTCCCGCATGACGGGGCGCGGGCGCACCGTGGCCGCCAGGGCCAGGCGTCCGGCGGTGGCAGTGAACTCCGCGACCTCCTGCGCGCAGGCGGCGCAGTCGGCCAGATGACGCTCGAAGGCGGCACGCTCCTGACCCTCCAGCGCGTGCACCGCGTAGGCGCCTGTCAGAGCGTGCGGATCGGTCGTGGTCATGCCGTCACCCCCAGGCAGTCCCGGAGCCGGATGAGTCCGTCGCGCAGACGGGTCTTCACCGTGCCGAGCGGCAACGCGAGTGCTTCGGCGACCTCACGGTAGGTGAGGCCGCGGTAATAGGCCAAGGTGACCGACTGACGCTGCAGTTCGGTCAGGGCGCGCAGACAGCGCCGCACCTGCTCCTGCTCCAGCCGGCTCTCGACCTGCTCGGTCACCTCGTCGTACGCGGGCTGATGGTCGAGCAGAGCGGCCTTGGTGTCACGGGCCGCCGCCGCCTCCACCGACCGGACCCGGTCCACGGCCCGCCGGTGGGCGAGGGTGAGGATCCAGTTGATGGCACTGCCGCGCTCGGGCTGGTAGCGCGGGGCCGTGCGCCACACCTCCACCAGCACGTCCTGAGCCACCTCCTCCGACTGCGCCCGGTCGCGCAGAACCGCCCGGACGACCCCGAGGACGGAGCCGGCGACGGTGTCATAGACCGCTGCGAAAGCCTCTTGGTCCCCCAGCGCCACCTCGTGCAGCAGGCGCTGCAGGTCCGGTTTCGCCGAGGGGTTCGTACTGATATGCGCAAGTTCCTTCACAGTGGCTCTCTCCCATGGCCGTCACAGAGCGGACATCATGTGTAATCCGGGGCCACGCGAGCTGCGGATTGCTCCCGCGCGCAGGCGAAAGCGTGGGTCCACCTTTGCAGAGGACACGGCCGTAGGCTGCGGGGCGATGGTCAACTGCCGGGCCACGGCTCCTCTGATCATGCGGCCAGGCCGAACCGGGCTCCCCGCCGTCGAGAGTGGCAACGCGCCCGCCCCGGCGCAAGCGGCTGTGCCTAGTCTGGCACCGGCAAGGCACCGGCACGCATCAGGAGAACAGCATGTCCGCACGTCTCAACGAATACGGCCAGCCCGTCGGCGACCCTGTGCCCGACTGGACGGCGCGTCCCGCGCCCGCCCGGGTCGCCGTCGAGGGTCGCTTCTGCCGGGTGGAGCCCCTGGACGCGGACCGCCACGCCGACGACCTGTACTCCGCCTACGCCCTCGCGGAGGACGGCGCGGACTGGACGTACATGTCCGTCGGCCCCTTCGGCACCCCTGCCGACTACCGCACCTACGTGGCGAGGGCGACACAGGCGGACGATCCCCTTCCGTACGCGGTCGTCGACTTTCGCACCGGCAAGGCGGTGGGGACCCTCTCCCTGATGCGCCAGGACCCGTCCAACGGCGCCGTCGAGGTCGGCAGCGTGGCCTTCTCGCCTCTGCTGAAGCGGACTCCGGTGTCCACGGAGGCCCAGTTCCTGCTCATGTCGTACGTCTTCGACGAACTCGGCTACCGCCGCTACGAGTGGAAGTGCGACAGCCTCAACACGCCCTCGCGGAAGGCGGCTCTACGGCTGGGTTTCACCTTCGAAGGGATCTTCCGCCAGGCCGTCGTCTACAAGGGGCGCAGCCGCGACACCGCGTGGTACTCCATCGTCGACTCCGAATGGCCGCGCGTCGGCAAGGCGTTGCGGGAGTGGCTCTCGCCCGACAACTTCGACACGGAAGGCCGACAGAAGCGGTCCCTGTCCGACGTCCGTGCCGCCGACGGGAATCCGGGGCGCTGACGGACCGACGGCGCCCGCCGCACGGCCGGCGACAGCAGAGGTCGCCTCATTCAGGCCACCAGAGCCCAACTGCCTTCCGCGATACGGTGAGATGCTTCCGTAGATTGGATGTAGGCAAGGAGGTTCCATGCAGGATCTCGGAGCTCTGGACCCGATCACCGCGTCCACGAACCGGTTCGTCGCCACCGTCGTCTCCCTCACCGACGCTCAGGTCACGGGCACAACGCTCGTACCCCCATGGACCCGCGGCCACGTCATCACCCATGTCGCACGCGCCACGGACAGCATCTGCCGACTGCTCGCCTGGGCGCGTACCGGTGTGGAAACGCCGCAGTACGCGAGCATGGAGGCCCGCGCCGCCGAGATCGAGGCCGGGGCCCGGCGGCCGGTCGCCGACCTGGTCGCCGATGTCCGCGACACCGCCGCCCGTTTCGAGAAGGCGGTGCGAACCCTGCCCGCGGCGGCCTGGCACACCGAAGTGCGCATGCGCACCGGAGAGTTGCGCACGCCGGCGACCCTGATCCTGGCCCGGCTGCGCGAACTGGAGATCCACCACGCCGATCTGGACGCCGGGTACGGCTTCTCGGACATACCGGTCGACGCCGCGCGATGGATCATCGACGACATCGTCGCGGCACTCGCCCGGCGGCCGGAGACTCCTCCGCTGCACATGGAGACAACCGACACCGGCGTCGTCCACGCCCTGGGGACCGGCGGCCCCACGGTCAGGGGACGACAGGCGGACATCCTGGCCTGGCTCAGCGGCCGTTCCCCAGGCACCGGGCTCACCGCGTCCGGCACCGACGAGTTTCCCGCGGCGCCCTTCTGGATCTGAAGGGCGCCGCCGTGCCGCGTCGGCTGGAGGGTCAGGCCGTGAAAACCCGGTGGCCCTCCGCTTCGATAGTGGATGGCGGGCCGGCGGACCGGTCGGGAGCTGGTCAGATGCCGAGGTTTTCGAGGGTCGTTTCCACCAACTGCCTGGCTGCGGGGCTGTACCACGAGGTGTGGCCCGACAGTTGGGCGACCGCTGCCCCCAACCACTCGGGATCGCCCAGCCGGTCCAGCGCGTTCGCCTTGTCGAGCCGGTCGAACAGGTACTTCAGCACGCTGACGTGCCCGCCCGTGTAGCGGCGCTGGTGATGTGTGTATCGCACGCGCCACAGGTCGTACGGGTGGCGCACGATGTCATGGAGGGAGCAGCCGTCACGGCCCATGTCGACGCCGGGCCGGGAGGGAAGGCCGGGGGTCGTCTGCCACTTCCGATAGGCGGCTTGCACGTTCAGCTCCAGGAACCTGGACCACTGGACGGTGAGCCGGGGCGCCTCCTGCCCGTGCCGGTGGTGCTCCAGCCCCTCGGGGGTGAGCACGACGTACAGGCCGCCCTCCCGCGTCGCGTCCCCGATGACCCACCTGTCTCCCGTCAGCTCAAGCGGTCCCAAGAACTGTGCCACGACTTCTCTCCCCATCCCACGGATCTACGACCGCGAACATAACTGAAGCACCCAGCACCCAGCACCCAGCGGCCGGGGGAGTAAGCCGCCGAGCATGCCCGGGTCGGAACACCCGTTCCCGCTCTGGTCTGGACCAACCCCTTGCTCCTCGCCCTCCGGCGCCGCAAGCTCCCTTCATGGAGCTGGAGTTGCGGCATCTGAAGACCATCCGGGCCATCGCGGAGGCGGGCAGCCTGACCAGGGCGGCGACCGTCCTCGGGCTCGCGCAGCCCGCCCTCAGCGCACAGCTGAGACGCATCGAACGGGCCCTGGGCGGCGTCCTGTTCGAGCGCGGTCGACACGGCGTACGGACCACGGCCCTCGGCGAGCTGGTCCTGGAGCGCACTCGCATCGTGCTGCCCGCGGTGAGCGAACTCCAGCGGGAGGCCACCCGGTTCGCCCGGAGCCAGGGGGAGGGGGCGGGGGAGCGGCTGCGGCTCGGCGGGACGCACGGGCCGCTGCTGGGCGCGCTGGTGGACCGGCTGGCCGACGCCGCGCCCGGCACCGCCGTGACCACCTGCGCTTCCTGGTCGGAGCGGGAACTCGCGGAGATGCTGACCGAGGGGCGCCTGGACTTCGCGCTGTCCGGCACCTGCGGCTCGACCCCGCCGCCCGAATCTCCCCACCTCGTCTGGGAGGAGATCGCCGTCGACCCGGTGTTCGTGATGCTCGCCGACGGCCACCGGCTGGCCCACGGACGGGAGATCGAGCTGGCCGCGCTCGCGGACGAGGGGTGGGCGTGTGTCCCCGGCGACGGCTGTTTCGCGGACTGCTTCACCGCCGCCTGCGCCCGGGCCGGCTTCACCCCCCGGCGCATGTACGAGACGGACACCGCTTCCTGTGTGCACCTGGTGCAAGTGGGCCGGGCGGTGGGCCTGTGCCGGGCCACGTTCCCTCCGACGCCGGGACTCGCCATCCGTCCGCTCAACGGCACGCCCCTGCTGTGGCGGCACCTGCTGGGCTGGCACCCCGCCGGACAGCGGCCGGGCACCGCGGCCACGGTGCTGGCCCAGGCCCGGGAGGCGCACGCGGGCGCGGCGGCGCGCAGCGACAGCTACGCGCACTGGCTCGCGGAACGCCGTCCGACGCCGGCAGGCGGCACCGCCCCCGTGACGGCCCCCGGGACGGCCCCTGTGACGGCCTCGGGTACGGGTTCCATATCGCGGGGGCAGGGGGTCGGTTGACGTCTTACGGGCCGCGGCCCGTCCTCTCTACGGTTTCGGCACCCCACCGAATCCGAGGAGAGACCTCCCCATGCGCCAACGACACCTCAGAGCCGCCTGTGCCGCCGTGGCGGCGGCGGGCGCCCTGCTCGTGACTGGGCTCAGCGGCTCCGCGAGCGCCCAGCCGTCCCTTCCCGCCACCCCGCCGACGGCGGCCGACAGTCTCCGCACCGCCGCCGCGCCGCCCGGCCTTCTCACCGCACTCCAGCGGGATCTCGGCCTGAACCGGCAGCAGGCGGACCGCCGCCTGGCCAACGAGGCCGAGGCGGGCGCCACCGCGGGCCGGCTGCGCGCCGCCGTGGGCACGCACTACGCGGGCGCCTGGGTGAGCGGCACCCTGTCGGACACCCTGACCGTCGCCACGACGGACCCGGCCGACGCGCGAGCCATCCGGGCGCGGGGCGCCGACGCGGTCGTCGTACACCACTCCTTGGCCGCGCTGGACGCGGCCAAGGCGCGCGTGGACCGGGCCGCGGCCCACCACGGCACCACCGACGCCCCGGTCTGGTACGTCGACGTGCGCACCAACGCGCTGGTGGTGCAGGCGATACGGCCGTCCGCCGCGCGCTCCCTGCTCGCCGCGGCCGGCGTCGACGCCTCCCTCGCCCGCATCGTGAAGTCCGCCGAACGACCGCGCCCGCTCGCCGATCTGCGGGGCGGGGACGCCTACTACATCGACAACAGCGCCCGCTGCTCGATCGGCTTCCCGGTGACCCGGGGCACCCAGCAGGGCTTCGCCACGGCCGGGCACTGCGGGCACGCCGGCAGCACCACCGCCGGCTTCGACCAGACCGCGCAGGGCACCTTCCAGGCGTCTATCTTCCCCGGCAACGACATGGCCTGGGTGGCCACGAACGCCAACTGGACGGCGACGCCGTACGTCAACGGTTCCAGTGCGCAGGTCGCGGGGTCGACGCAGGCCACGGTGGGCTCCTCCGTGTGCCGTTCCGGCTCCACGACCGGCTGGCACTGCGGCACGGTGCAGCAGCTCAACACCAGCGTGACGTACCAGGAGGGCACCGTCACCGGTGTCACCCGCACCTCGGTGTGCGCCGAACCGGGCGACTCGGGCGGTTCGTTCATCTCCGGCAGTCAGGCCCAGGGAGTCACCTCGGGCGGCTCGGGCGACTGCACGAGTGGCGGCACGACCTTCTTCTATCCGATCAACCCCATCCTCCAGAACTACGGCCTCACCCTGACCACCGTCACGTCCGGCCCGGGAGACCCCGGCGGCCCCGGTGACCCCGGCGGCACGTGGTCGGCGGGCACCGTCTACCAGGCGGGCGACACGGTGACGTACGGCGGTGCCACCTACCGCTGCCTCCAGACCCACCAGGCCCAGCCGGGCTGGGAGCCGCCGAACACACCGGCGCTGTGGCAGCGGGTGTGAGCGACTGACCCGGCCCCCCACCGTCCGCCCGGACGCTCCGACGGACGCCTCCGACGAATGGGCCCCACCGCTGCCTCGGCGCCCGGATGGATCACGGCCGGACCCGACGGCCGCCGGGTCCGGGATCACGCGCGCACCTCCTCCCGCACCGGGCGCAGTCCCGGCCGCGTCCCGCGGGAGACGGCGTCCGTGTACGACACCGTGAAGGAACCCTCGTAGCCGAAGAGCGGCCCGAAGCGGCGGTTCACCACGCTCACCCGGACCCGGAAGCGTCCGGTGGTGTCGTCGAAGGACTCGCGCACCTCGGCCGTGGCGCCGATGAGTTCCGGTACCCGCACATCCACCGGGCCCTCCCGGAAGCGGTGCTCGCCGGAGCGGATGAGCAGCGAGCCGTCCCGTTCGGCCGTGAAGTGCAGTTCGCTGGCCAGGTGTTGGTGGGTGCCGAGATAGTCGAGTATCCGGTCGCCCTTGGGGCTGAGCACCATCTGGGCGTCGAAGCGGCGGGGGCGGCCGGGCAGATCGAAGGTGCGCACGAAGCTCACCGTCTCACGGCCGAAGGTGTCGGTGTACGGGACGTTCTCGATCACGAACGGGATGTCGCGGCCGGCCCGCGGGACAAGGATGTTGCGGGTGGCACCGAAGGCGAGGAACGGCTTCACATACGACGGGCCGTGCCAGATCCGGTCCATGACGCCCCGCCCGGTGCAGGCCTCACCGCCCGCCAGGCCCACCGAGAAGCGGCGCCGCAGCTCGGGGTGGAGGCGGTCGAAGTCGTCGCCGAGCACGGTGCGGAACATCGAGACGGGCATGGTCATCAGTGCTTCTCCAGGGTGCGCAGGACGCGAGGGGGCCGGGTCTGTTCCGCCGGGGCGCGCAGGCATCGGCGGGCGGCGGGGGTGCAGGCGAGGGGGGCCTTGAAGAGGGCGAGTGACATCACGGCCACCAGTAGGAGCGCGTAGAGGCAGGCCGCGTCGGCCCCGAACCGCCCGAAGACGCCCATGGCGCACTCCGGGCCCAGGCCGGTCAGGCAGCCGGCGAGCAGCAGCGCCCGGACCGCCAGTTCGGCCAGCCAGTTGGCCCGGGCCCGCTCGGGGCTGATGTCCCGCTCCAGCCACAGCCGCAGCCGGTCGAAGGACCACGCGGTCGCCCAGCCCATCAGAGGGCGGAACACGAGCCGGTCGGCGAGCGCGCCGAGGACGCCCCAGCGGGGCCGGTAGTCGTAGCCGGTGAGGAAGCGCACGCCGTGTGCGTCGGGCACATAGCGCCAGTAGCCGCTGCCGCGGGCGAGCAAGGAGAGCGGGTGCGGGGAGGCGAAGCGCAGCGCGGAGGTACGGGTCCCGTCGGGACGCTCCCGCTCACCGGCGGCGATCCCGGTGCCGGAGATCGTGAGCAGGGCCAGGACGCGCACGGCGTAACGGAAGCGCTGGGGCTCGCCCGCCACGCGCGGAAGGTAGTCGATCTCCGAGAACCGCAGGTCCCAGCGCCGGTGTTGGGCGGGGTCCTGGGTGCGCGACCAGAGCTCGTCCAGGTCGGCGCGGATATGTGCTTCTACGTAGAGACCCATGGTGTTCCCCCGTGTGCCGACAGTGTTTGAGCGATCGCTCAAACCGTTCGAGAGGGAAAGTACACCCCTTTGAGCGATCGCTCAAAGTCTGGAACGGGAAAGCCCCGCCCCCAGGAACTGCCTGGCCCGGGGCCGGGGTTCAGCCGGTCCACCCCGAGGGTGGCCATGCGGGGATGGATGCGGCGTGTACGTGCGGCACGTCACCGGCCGCCGTCCGTCAGAAGTGGGTGCCGCCGTCGACGCGGACCTCGGTGCCGGTGATGAACCGGCCGTCCTCGGAACCGAGCATCGCGACCACCGACGCCACCGTCTCCGGGCCCGCGAAGCCCTGGCCGAGCGCGGGGGACAGCTTCGTGAACAGGCCCATGTCGGCGTCCGCGGGCAGCCCCGGGCCCATGCTCTGCTTGCTCGCACCGCTGCCGTCGGTCATGCCGGAGGAGATCGAGCCGGGCTGTACGGCGGTGAAGCGGATGCCCTGCCCGGCGTACTCGCTCGCGAGCGCGTGCGTCATGGACTGGACGCCGCCCTTGCTCGCCGCGTACGCCGCCATGTAGGGGTGGGCGAACGCCGCGGAGGTCGAGCTGAAGTTGACGACCGCCGCGTCCCGGCCATTGAGCAGCGCCGGAACGGACTCGCGGATCACCAGGAAGGTGCCGACGAGGTTGACCTGGACGACGCGGGTGAAGGCGTCGAGGCTCGTCTCGTGGGTGTGTGAGGAGCGCAGGATCCCGGCCGCGTTGACCAGTACGTCCAGGCCGCCGAGGGTGGCGACCGCGGCGGCGACACCGTCGCGGACCGACGACTCGTCGGCGATGTCGATGACGCGTATGGACAACCGCTCCGCATCGGCGCCGGCCTTCTCGGCGGTGTCCCGCAGGCCCTGCTCGCTGATGTCCGCGGCCACGACCGTGCCGCCCTCGGCGAGGATGCGCAGCACGGTGGCCTGGCCGATGCCCGAGCCGCCGCCCGTGATCAGTGCGCGACGGCCTTCATAGCGGTTCATGTCTTCTCCAGCCCGGCCCGTCGATCGCCGACGCGGCCCTGTGGCGCCGGCCCTCTTGCCGTACCGGCGTTCTCGATGCATTCACGTTACGCCTAGGTGGCACGGTTTGCCATCTCGTCACGGCATGCCAAAGGGTGACCGCAGGGCGTAGGCTTCCGAGGTGAGCAGCAACCCGTCCACCTCCCTGACCGAGCGCCGCAAGGCCGCCACCCAGCTCGACATCGCGCACGCGGCGGCAGAGCTCTTCGCCACCCATGGCCCGCACGGGACGACCGCGGAGGACATCGCCCGGCGGGCGGGCGTCGCACTGCGGACCTTCTACCGGTACTTCCGCTCCAAGCAGGACGCGGTGACTCCGCTGCTCGCCGCGGGTGCCGACCGCTGGCGGGCGCTGCTGGAGGCGACGGAGCCCGGTACCGCACTGCCCCAGGCGCTGGAGTCCGCCGTCGAGCAGGCGCTGTCCGTGCCGGACGAGGAGTCCGTCCAGGCGCTGCTGCGCACTCGGGGACTGCTGCGGGCCGCGGCCGACGACCCCGCGCTGCGGGCCGTCTGGTACCGGGTGAACCAGGAGTCGGAGGAGCGGCTGGTCCCCGTCGTCGCCCGGCTCGCCGGCCGGGCCGCCGGACAGCTGGAGGTGCGGCTCGTGGCGGCGGCCGCCACCGACGCCATCCGGATCGCGCTGGAGACCTGGGCCGACACCGAGGCCGGCGCCGAGGGCCCGGGTTCCCCCGCCGAGCTGGCGACGCGCTGTCTGCGTCAACTCGTCGGCGGAATGCCCTCGTCGGGGGAGCGGGACGACCGCGTCCAGTGAGGTGACCGCACAGGTTCGCCGCCCCGGTGCTGGCCGATTGCCGATCACCCGGGGCCGATTGCCGATCGCCCAGGGCGGGAGGCGATGATGAGGGTGTGACCGACCGTTCCCGCGCCCAGTCCTTCGATGTCGCCGCGGCTCAGTACGCGGCGAGTCGGCCTTCGTATCCTGCCGCGCTCTTCGATCGCATCGAGGAGTTCGCCTGCCGTCGCCTGGCGGGCGCCCGGGTCGCCGATGTCGGCGCGGGTACCGGAATCGCCAGCGTGCTGCTGCGGGACCGAGATGCCGAGGTGATCGCTGTCGAGCCGGGGGAGGCCATGGCCGGCGAGTTCCGGCAGGCGCTGCCGGGAGTGCCGATCGTGCGGGGTGACGGCAATGCGCTGCCCCTGGCCACGGCCTCCCACGACCTCATCACCTATGCGCAGTCCTGGCAGTGGACCGACCCCGGCCGGTCCGTCCCGGAGGCCCTGCGTGTGCTGCGAGCGGGCGGTGCGCTGGCGATCTGGTGGAACACCACGGCCTTCGACGTGCCATGGATTCGCGAGCAGCACCGGCGCATCGCGCACCACTGCGGGGTGGCGCCGAGGCCCGCGGTGCGCCCTTCGGACGACGACGCCGTCCGGCTGGCGGGGCTGACCGGGCTGCGGGTCGCGCGCCGTCAACTGCGCTGGAGCCGCACGGTGTCCCTGGACACCCATCTCGCCAACATCGGCAGCCGATCGGCATTCCTCGTCCTCGAAGAGGCCGACCGCCGGGCGTTCTTCGCCGAGGAGCGTGAGCGGCTCGCCAAGGCTTTTCCGCGCGACGAGGTGACGGAGACCTATGTGGTCGATCTCCTGGTGGCGCTCCGCCCCTGACGTCGTGCGGCCGCGGGGCGGGGAGGCGCGCCCCCGTTTCCCGGCCGCCGTGGTCGAGCGCGCCCAGAAGATCGCCTCCCACGGCCTGTCCTTCGAGCTGCTGCACGTCCTGGTCAGCCGCGAGAACATGGCGCTTTCGCTTCACAACACCGCCCAGCGCCCGGACGCGGTCCTCGACGAGTACCTCACCACCGTCTGCCGCCTGTGCGACGGCAGGACCGCCGACTGATGGTGTTGTCGCCCGGCAGGGTCCAGGCGGCCGTCCATCAGGCGCTCACCGAGCCGGCCGGTGAGCGTGACGTGACCGAGCTGACGATTCCCGCGGTGGCCGAGCGCGCCGGGGTCAACCCCACCACCATCTACCGGCGCTGGGGCACGCTGCAGGCCCTGCTCGCCGAGGTGGCGGTCCTGCACGGGAGCGACGTCCCGCCGTCCTCCAGCGGCGACCCGCGTACGGACCTGGAGGCGTACGCGGTCCGGACCCTGGCCGATCTGACCCGGCCCGGCGGAATCGCGTTCTTCAGGGCGGAGGTCTCTTCCGGCATCGACGAGCGCCGCAGCGGTCTGCGGGAATGTCTGCAACGCGCCACGGCCGGCCTCGACACGGCCCTCGAAGCCTCCCGCGGCCGGGGCGAAACACCGCCTCCGCCGGAGCGGCTGCTCGACCGGATCGTCGCCCCGCTCTACTTCCGGGTCGCCTTCTCCGTGCCGGACACCGACGAGGCCTACGCACGCGCCTTGGTGGCCGACCTGTTCAGCGGGACCTGGCAGCAGGCGGTCGAACTCCGCTGAGACCCGCCGACGTTCGCCGGAACAGGGCACTCCTGTAGACCTGTCCCGGCGAACGCCTCCGTCGCCCGTTCATCGCCCCGGTCTCCGGCGCACACATCGATGAGGCGGGCCGGTACCGCTCAGCGGCTGGTGAGCAGGAGCAGGCTCGATCCGTCGGGCAGGCCGGCGATACCGACCTGATCCCCGGCGAAGGTCCCGGCGCCCCGGAGCCCGCCGACCGCCCGGAAGGGCGTCCAGTCCCCGTCCCGGTCACGGACGGCGTGGTACACGTTTCCGTCCAGACCGACGGCGACCAGCTGGCTGTCCCCGTCGGGCAGGCCCGCGACGGCGACCGCCGAGGCCCCCATCGGACCGCCCGCAGGCCCGGACGGGCTGCCCCAGCCGGTCCAACTGCCGTCGGCCCCACGCACGTTGTGCCATATGTTTCCGTCGAGGCCGATGGCGGCGATCTGGCTGTCCCCGTCGGGCAGGGCGGCGATGGACAGGGCAGGTCCGGCGAAGTCCGGCGCGCCGACCCCGGAGACGGCCGACCAGCCGCTCCAACCGCCGTCGGCGGCACGGGTGTCCAGCCGCATCCGGCCGTCCGCGCCGTAGACCAGGACCTGGGAGGAGCCGTTCGGCATCCCGGCGATCGCGACCTTGGTGGCCTTCACCAGCCCCGAGTCGTCGCCCGCCATGGCGGCCCAGCCCTGCCAGGAACCGTCGGCGTGACGGATGTTGTGGTACGCGTATCCGTCCTTGCCGATCGCCGTGATCTGGGAGTCGCCGTTCGGCATGCCCGTGATCGCGATGTCCTTCGCCGCGAACCCGGTCTTCTTGTTGTCCGCCGCCGGCAGAGCCAGCCAGCCCTGCCAACCACCGTCCGCGCGGCGGACGTTGTGCCAGACATTGCCGTCGAGCCCGATGCCCAGCACCTGGACGCTGCCGTCGGGCAGAGCGGCGACGGCCTCCCGGCTCCCCGCGAACCGGAACGCGTCGCCCGCACCCGCCAGGGGACTCGGCGCGCTCCATGTGCCGTCCGCCGCACGGGCGGTGTCGTAGAACGTGTGCGAAGTGACCGGCTGCGGGAGGTTCTTGGAGATGATCTCTCGCTCCAGGTCTCCGGATCCGACCCCATTGCGGTTCTGGTTCACATCGTCGTGCATGACGATGTTCATGTTGTCCGTGACATTGGTGTTGTTCCAGGAGGTCCGGAGCTTCGCGAGCAACTGCCGGTTCAGCTCGTCCTCGAGACTGAGCAGGAAGTTGTCCGCCTTCCAGGCGGAGGTGAGCTTGAGCGCCGCCAGGATCTGCGTAATCGCCGCGTCCGGTATGGAGTCGGTGGGATCGATGATGCCCTGCTGCACGAAGAACTTGTCCGCCGCCGTACCCGGCGCCCGTCCCAGTACCTCGTCACCCCGCCTGAGCACCGCGTCGAAGGTCTTCTGCGACAGCTTCGGGTCGAGAGCCGCCTTCAGGATGTCCTGCCAGTCGCTGCTCACCCCGACATAACTGCCGCGGTAGTCCTGTACGTCCGGCTGGTGCCAGGCCCAGGGGTACGTCGTGCTGTCCGTGTCGTCGACGATGACGACGTGCCTGCCCGCGGCCATGAACTGGTCGTACGTCGACGTCGGGCGCAACGAGGCGTCGGCGATGGCCGGATGGCCCGCGCCGCCGCCCACCAGATCACCCAGTTCGGTGATGGCCTCGTGCCGGTCCTGCTGGAGCGTCGCCGCGGGACCGGTGGCCGTGACCCGCAGGATCACGATCTCCTTGGGATGCGCCCGGATCCAGTCCGCGACCTCCCGCGCCTGCCCCGGGATCACACCGCCCTTGCCGTCCGGCGCGTCGAAGAACAGCCGCCCCAGCGGTCCGCCGTGATAGCTGAACCACTTCCCGTCCTGCTTGCACAGGCGCAGGTCGAGATAGCGCGAGCCGCCGTCCAATTGCTGGACCAGGGAACCGCTCTGGGTGCGGGACATGCTCGCCGCCAGCGCCGGCCACTTGCGGGCGGTGCCGACCGTGTCACCGGCGTCGCACATACCGCTGTCCTTGGTGATCCCCGCGGTGCCCGCGTCATGACTGCCGGGGATCACGACCTGGTTCACCGGACGATCGCCGATCGTGCCGCGCAGTTGGTCCATCCACGAACCCAGCGCGATGTCCGCGGGCGCTGGAGCAGCCGTGCCGGAACCCGCTCCGACGGCCGGCGCGGGCCCGGTCTTCGCCGTACCGTCCACCGCCGTCGCCGTGCTCGCCGCCGCCGGGACCACCGTCACCGCGCCCACCGCCATCACCAACGTGGTGACGGCCAGTCTTCGCTTCACTGTCCTGCCGCGCGTGCCCATGCCCATGTCCCTTCGGTCTCGGATATGCGGCACAGTTCTACGGGGATCTCGCGCCCACCGGCCGCCCTTCGCCCGAACTGCTCAGCAGGAATGAGCAGTTCGCTCCACTCGACCCCGACCGGACGCGTAACACCCTAGGAACTTTCCCTGATCCGCTCGGCACGCGCTTCGGAGAAGCTGGCGGTCAGCGACGGGACGGATCATGAGCGGAGCTTCGACGTTTGCATTCCTCGACACATACGACGGCCGGGCCGGGAAGACCGCCGCACGCACGGACCGGTGAGACACGGGGAGCGGGGGAGCGGCACCACTGCGCGGACAACCACCCGGCTCGCACCCCGGCCCGCACCGCGGGACGGAGACGCGGATGAACGAGGCAACGCGTGACACCCGCATCTCGACCATCCTGACCCTGTTGGTGCAGCGCGCGGAGCTCCAGGTCCGTCTGCTGCCCTCCGTCCTGGGCGTCTCCGGACCCACCGTGCGCCGGGACCTCGCCGTCATGGAGGAGAGGGGACTGATCCGGCGGTCGTACGGGAGGATCGCCGCCGCCCGGCGCAGCGCCGAACTGCCGGTGAGCCTGCGGCGGTCGCAGAACACCGAGGCGAAGCGGCGGATCGGTGCGCTCGCCTCCTCCCTCGTCCCGGGTCGCCCGCTCACCCTGGCGCTCAGCGGAGGCAGCACGGCGGGCTTCGTGGCGAGGAGTCTGGCCGGCAGACCGGACCTGACGGTGGTCACCAACGGACTCGACACCGCGACCGCCCTGACGGAGCGTCAGGCCGCGAAGGTGGTGGTCACCGGCGGCACCGCACGGCCGTTGTCCAACGACCTGGTCGGCAGAGCCGCCGAGCGGACACTGCGTTCCTACCGCTTCGACTACGCGATCGTGGGTGCCGACGGCATCAGCCCGACGGGCGGCTTCACCCAGTACAGCTCCGACGGAGCGGAGATCGACCGGGTCATGCTGGAGCAGGCGACGCGGCGGATCGTCGTGGCCGACAGCTCGAAACTGGGGCAGGTGCACCGGGCCAAGGTCGCCGACATCGACTCGGTCCACACCGTGGTCACCGACTCGCACGCGAACACGGACATGGTCGCCCGACTGCGCGGCACCGGCCTGGACATGGTCCTCGTGGTCGTCCCCTCGCCCGTACGGCCCCACCGCCGTCGGCCCTCCTGACCCACGCGGTCGCCGCGGCCCGGAACGTTCCGCGTACGGCTCAGCGGCGACCGTCTCCGTTGCCCGCCTCCTGGACCCGCCGACGCAGTTCTCTGCGGCTGCGCAGACCCAGCTTCACGAACACGCTCCGCAGGTGGTACTCGATCGTCTTCACGCTGAGCGTCAGCTCGTCGGCGATCTCCCGGTTGGTGCAGCCGAGCCCCACCAGGCGCGCCACCTCGCGCTCCCGTCCGGTCAGCAGATGGTCCAGGGCCGGTACCTCCCCGCGCTCGGACACGCAGGCCCGGCGCTCGGCCCGGCACTCCGCCAGGAACGGCCGCGCGCCCAGACGGGTGAACACGTCTTCGGCGCTGTCGAAGTACGCGGTCGCGGCGGCCGCCCTGCCGAGTGCCGCCGACGCCCGCCCGCGCGAGATCTCCAGCAGCCCGCGCACCAGCGGGATGTCCCGGCCGGGTCCGAGCAGTGCGACCGCCTCGGTGTACCGGCCGAGCGCGGCCTCGTGCGCGCCCGCCGCCTCCGCCGTACGGCCGTGCAGCCAGGCCTCGGCGACACGCAGGTGCGGGTTCGGGGCGGCGTCCGCGGACTTCAGCTCCTCCATGGCCGCGCGCGCGAGGTCGGCGAGACCGCACGAGACGAGCGACTCGGCGAGGAAGGGCAGCCAGCTCATGGAGACGATGCGCACCCGCTCCGAGTGCGCGGAACGCTCGGCCAGCATCTGGAGGGCGTCCACCACACCGCGATGGTCACCCCGCGCCCGTGCCCGCATGGCACGGGCCATGGCCGTGTGGTACTGCGGTCCCCCGAAGTCCAGTGGCTGGGCCAGGTGTTGGGCCCGGCGCAGCGCCGCCTCGGCTGCTCGGTCCTCGCCCCGGAACGCGTCGAGGACCGAGCGCAGGGACCACAGGGCGGCTGCGTCGAAACAGCGTCCCTGCTCGTCGTCGAGCGCCGCCTCCACCTCGCGTGCGGCCCGGTTCCAGTCGCCGCCCAGCAACTGGCACATGGCGAGGTGCACCGAGGCGCTCGTACCGAGGAGCCGGGCGGCGGCGGGGCGGCGGCGGGCCGTCACCATGGTCAAGTCGGTCGTCGCGGACGACAGTTGCGCGTCCGCGAGCCGGAGTATGCCCCGGACGGTCAGGGCCGGCAGGTCCTCCTCGCCGATCCGGTCCGCGTCCTCGGGCAGCCCGGCCAAGAGGTTCATCCCGGCTCCGGGGCCGTGCCGCAGCGCCGTACCGTAGGCGGCCAGCGCCCGCGCCGCCTGCCGCAGCCCCGGGGGTACGACGACGTACGGTGCCTGCGCGCA
This sequence comes from Streptomyces sp. NPDC093018, assembly GCF_040684035.1. NCBI lineage: Bacteria > Bacillati > Actinomycetota > Actinomycetes > Kitasatosporales > Streptomycetaceae > Streptomyces > Streptomyces sp. NPDC093018. The sequence goes on along the minus strand of NZ_JBFBFF010000025.1, from coordinate 18,765 downwards.
GACGTCCGGGACTTCACCGGACGGCGGGCGGACGTCGGCGGGCCCGCCCGGCGCCGGACGGGCCACCGCCGGGTCGGTTCCCGGGCGGCGTCCGACGGGTCCGTACAGGTGCGCCTCATCCGCCGGGGGAGCCGGGCGAAGGGCCTGGTCGGCGTGGTGCCGGGTGGCGTCCCCCTGTCCCAGGATCGCGTGCACCAGCGCCAGTTCGGTGTGGACGACCGCCCGTTGACCGGGATGAGCCTCCCGCAGTGATTCCTGGGCCCGGTCCAGCAGCCGTCGTGCCGAGGTGAGGCGGCCGGCGGCGAACTCGGTCAGGCCCAGCGCCTCGTCCCGCCAGGGGCAGGGGCGATGGGTGACCACCGCGGGCCCGTGCCGGGCCAGTTCCGCGTCGGCACCGGCCCAGAAGAGGAGCCGCACGGCGCCGTAGAACAGATGGTCGCTCCGGTGGTCGTCGGCGGGCGAGAGGGACGCCGCCGACAGCAGCGTCCGTGCCGCGTGCAGGAGCCCGCCCTCGGCGAGTTCATGGCTCGCGGTCTCCAGGAGTTCGGCGGCCAGGCGGACGTCGACGGTCTCGGCGGCCGCCACCCGGTGCGCCAGCCCCTGCCGTTCGCCGACCGCATCGACCGCGGCCACGTGCAACGCGCGCCGCCGCGCGGCCGGCAGCGCGGCGTAGAGCGCGTCGCGGAACACGCCGTGTCTGATCGCGACGGTGGGCACGTGGGCATCCGTCCGTGTGATGAACTCCTCGTGGGCCAGCGGATCCAGAGCCGAGGTGCAGTCGGGGGCGCCCAGAACGGTACTCAGGGTCGGCACGGTCGCGGAACCGCCGAGCACGGCCAGCGCCTCAAGGGCCGCCACGCCCTCGGGCGGAACGCCCTTCAGCTGACGTTGCACCACGGACGCGGGCAGGGCGGGCCGGGGCCGGTCGCCGGGCCGCGCGCTGCCGTGGCCGTCGAGCAGGCTGCTGAGGTACAGCGGATGGCCGCCGGACCGCAGCACCAGGCGACGCGTGAGCGTGTCGTCGGCGAGATCCCCGAGGGCGGTGGCCACCAGGGCCGCCGCCTCCGCCTCCGCCAGCTCGGCCAGACCGATGTGGGTCAGGGGGGCCACCGTGTGCAGCGCGCGCAGGACCTCCTCGTCCCAGCCCCGCGAGTGCCGCGCGGCCAGCACCAGACACAGGGGCCCGCCCTCGCGCGCGGCCTCCAGCAACGCCTTCAGCGAAGAGCTGTCCGCCCACTGGGCGTCGTCCACGAACAGGACCCAGGGGGCCGCCGCCGACATGTCCAGCAACTCCCGCAGCGCACGCGGCCCCGAAGGAACGGCGGCGGGTCTCTTCGCCGCCGGTGCACCCGGCTCTGCGGCCGGGGAGCGGCGCGGCACCCGCACCGCCGCCCGATGCAGCAGGCGGGACAGACAGCCGAAGTCGGAAGGCGCCGCGGACGGTGTCGCCGCGCTGTCCAGCACGGTGAAGTCACTCAGCCCGGCCAGGAACTGACGCACCAGGGCCGTCTTTCCGACGCCGGGCGGCCCCTGCACGAGTACGACGGTGGCCGTGCCCTCGCGGGCCGAGTCGGCGGCGGCGCGCAGCACCCGCGACTCGCTCAGGCGGCCCGTGCACCTCTCCACGTAGTCACCGCCCTTGGCTCCGTACTCCGGACCGGCAGCCTATGCCACGGACACCCGATCCCCGACGGCGGAGAGGCTCCGACCACTGCGGCGGCGCATCCCCCGCGCCACCACGCGGAATCGGAATACCTGTGCCGAGCTGTCGGAACGAAAGAAACTCGGGTAATGCCCCGGGAAAGCGTTCGAGCGGACCGTGCACGAACGGTGAGCGTTTCCGGCCCGTCGTCATCGCCTCCGGTCGTCCCGGTCCGTCGTAGGAGGACGACGTCCCGGACCACGCCATCGCGGAGTCCTTCGGGAGCATCACCGAGGGATCACCGCTGGTCACTCCGCCACGGAATGGCTTCGGAACGGACCCGGAGCCGTGCTGCGCTCGCGCCCGACGGTTCGGCTCCGGGGCTCCGAATCCCCCCATGCCCGCGCCAATTCGGCGCCTTGACGTGAATCGGGGCCGGAGACTAAAACGCATCGCGGAGCCGGCCGAAGCAGTCAACGCGAAGGCCGAGCGATTTCGTCAGCCCGCCGGAGAAAAACAAAGTGGAGGCACGCCCCCATGAGAAACAGCAGTCACGTGGACCGTCGTCCGGGCGCCGGAAGGAGGCGCCGCCTGTGCGCGGCGGTCGTGAGCGCGGGCCTGGCCACCGGCGCCCTGATCTCCCTCCCCGTCGGCGACGCGTCCGCTGCCGCCGGGATCAAGCAGCGGGTGGCCGTACCGGCGTACTTCTACCCCGGTGACTCGGGTGCCGGCAATCTGTGGGCGCAGCTGTCCGATCCGGCCCCCGGCGCGGGCCTGGCCGTCGCCAACCCGGGGACCGGACCCGGCGACAGCGCGGACGGCACCTACGCGAGCGCCATCCGGGCGGCGCACGACGCCGGGACGAGGGTGATCGGATACGTCGACTCCGGGTATCTCGGCACCAAGGGCTGGGCCGCGCCCAACGGCGGCACGTCCGTCGACGACTGGGTCGAGGGCGCGGAGCGAAACGTCGACAAGTGGTACAGCTACTACGGCGGTTCCGGCCTGGACGGGATCTTCTTCGACGACGGTCTCACCGCTTGCGGCACCCGGTCCGACGCCAACGCCTTCGTCGACGCCTACAAGAGGCTCCAGTCCTATGTGAAGGGGAAGGACGCCGACGCCAAGGTCGTCATCAACCCGGGTGCCTCGCCGCAGCAGTGCTACACAGGTGCCGCCGACACCCTGGTCACCTTCGAGGGCACCTACGACGACTACGTGAACCACTACGGTGACGACCGCGAGTCCTGGGAGGCATCGGCCGACCCCGCCAAGATCTGGCACCTGATCCACACCACGGGCAGTGAGGCGGAGATGCGGAACGCGATCGCCCTCTCCAAGCAGCGCAACGCGGGCTACGTCTACGCCACCGACGACGACAACTCCCGTCCCACGGGCCAGGACTGGGGCAACCCGTGGGACACCCTGCCGTCGTACTGGTCCGCCGAGGTGAACACCGTCGGCTGACCGCGGCCGGTCCCGGTCACCGCCCGTCACGACCCGTGGTCCTGCGCGGCCCCTCTCACCCATCGGAGCGCTTGTATGAGGGCCTTACCAGCCCCACCCCGCAGAATCGCCCTGCTGGCACTGTCCGCACTGCTGCTTCTCGTACCGGCCCTGTGGCCGCGGCTGACGCAGCCCGCGGCGGCCGACACCGGCTCCTTCTCACTGCTGTACGACCCCGGCCCCTCCCACGACTGCTACGCGCAGGTCGTGGAGGACCCGCCGGACAAGAACACGACCCCCGATCCCGCACGTACCAGTACCACCGGTTGCGGTGCCTTCGCCGGCACCGAGGAGTTCACCCGGAAGAGCCCCGAGCGCCCCACCTGGGACATCGGCACCTACGGCTGGAACACCTCCGACTGGGGCACCTCACCCGGCTACTCGTTCACCACCCGGACCGCCGCCAAGACGGTGACCATGCAGAACGACGCCTCCGGGGTGTGCGGGCTGCACGAGACCAATGTCAGCTACACCTACCCCGACTCCCAGCTCGAACCCGGGCCCGACCGCGCGTACCGCACCGCGGCGGACGGCCGGATCGATGTCTCCTACCGTGCGAAGATCCAGCAGACCAAGCCCTTCACCTGCGGCGAGAAGCGAGCGCTCCTCACCACGGACCTCATCTTCGAGGACTCCGAGCACGGCTCGGCACACCCTGACGTGATCTCCGTCATCCACTACGATCCCGGCACGTTCAAGGCCCCCGACAGCAACGGCGTCGTCTGGTACACCAGGGACGACACGACGATGACCTGCCCCGACGGCTGCCGGGTCATGGTGCGCAGTCCAGACCTGATGAAGGACGCCACCTGGGCGTCGATCGACGACGACTTCAGCCAGTTGTTCGACAAGTACGTCGACTACGTCAACCCCGAGCACCTCCCGAAGTCCGACTTCGTCCTGCGCGGCGTGCAGATCGTCAGCAGCAACACGGGCAGCTCCACGACGGCCTCGGTCAGCGACGTCGACGCACGGATGACGCCGAACGCACCCGTCCACGCACCTCTGACGTACGGCCTCAAGGGCAGCGGCGGGCAGTCCCTGTGCCTGGACGACTACGACAACGCCACGCAGCCGCCGGCGGTCGCCGACATCTGGGACTGCAACGGCGGCGACGCGCAGGACTGGACCATGGGCCAGGACGACACCCTCCAGGTGCACGGCATGTGCTTGAGCGCGTCCGGAGACGGCACGGCCGACCACGCGCCCGTCGCGCTCGACCGGTGCGACGGGGGACAGCACCAGAAGTGGGTCCTGGGCCGCTACGGCCAGATCTACAACCCCGTGTCCGGCCGCTGCCTGGAGGTCGCGAACGGGTCCAGCGCCAGGGGCGACAAGAACCTCGAACTCTTCGACTGCTGGGGCGGCACCCAGCAGAAATGGTGGACTCCGGCCGGCGACTACCGCTGAGAGCCGTCCGACGACGGCCGCGCGGCGGCGACACGCCGAAGGGCCGCACCGCTCGGGTGCGGCCCTCCGGCCTGCCCTGCCCCATGTCAGACAGGGATGTCCCTGCTCATGCCTCCTGCTGCCCCCTCACGCCAGTGAGAACTTCTGGGCGGCGGAGCCGTTGCAGTCCCAGATCTGCAGGCGGGTGCCGTTGGCGGTGGCGCCCGACGGGGAGTCGATGCACCGGCCGGTGGTCGGATTGGACAGCGAACCGTCGGCATTGGCGACCCAGTTCTGGTAGCCGCCGCCGTTGCAGTTGGCCAGCTGGAGCTTGGTGCCGGCCGCGTTCACACCGCCCGCGATGTCCAGACACTTGCCGAGCGTGCGCAGGGTCTGGCCGTTCCAGGTCCACTTCTGGTCGAGCGACGTGGCCTGCTGGCAGTCCCAGAGCTGGACCGCGGTGCCGTCGCCGCCGGTGTCGTCACCCGCCACGTCCATGCACTTGCCGCCCGGTCCGTAGACCGGGGTACCGATGGCGAACTGCTGGGCGCCAGAGCCGTTGCAGTCCCAGATCTGCAGGCGGGTGCCGTTGGCGGTGGCGCCCGACGGGGAGTCGATGCACCGGCCGCTGGTCGGGTTCCGCAGTGTGCCGTCGGATTGCCGCACCCATGACTGGTAGCCGCCGCTGTTGCACGTGGCGAGCTGCAGCTTCGTACCGGCGGCACTGTTGCCGCCGGCGATGTCCAGGCACTTGCCGAGGGTCTGGAGGGTCTGGCCGTTCCAGGTCCAGTGCTGGTCCTTGGCCGCCGACTGGCAGTCCCAGAGCTGGACCGCGGTGCCGTCGCCGCCGGTGTCGTCGCCCGCCACGTCCACGCACTTACCGCCGGGCCCGGTGATCGCCTGGCCGCTCACCGAACCGCCGCCACCGCCGCCTCCGGAGCCGGGCGCCTTGTTGTAGACGGACACCGAGTCGATGACCAGCTTGCCGCCGGAGACGGTGGACGCGTTCGGGCCCCCGCCGAAGGCGTCCGGGAAGCCGCCGCCGATCGCCAGGTCGTAGATGATGAAGAAGGGGTGGTCGACCGCGTCGGACCAGGTCTGGGCGTCCACCTGGTTGGCGTTGATCGTGTAGAAGTTGTTCCCGTCGAGGTAGAACCTGATCTGCTCCGGCGACACGGAGCGGTCGATCTCCGCCGCGTAGTCGTGGAAGCCGGTCTGGCAGCCCGAACAGGCGCGTTCACCCGAGCCGATGCCGGTCGACTCGTTGCACGGCCCACCCGGGTTCACACCGCAGTGCAGGGTGCTGAAGACGGAACTGCGGCCGTTGATGTCCTCCATGATGTCGACCTCGCCGGACTTCGGCCAGGTCACACCATCGCGCAGCGGCGCGCCGAGCATCCAGAACGCCGGCCAGTAGCCCGCGCCGTTCGCGGTGTTGACGTTGGGCTGCTGGAGGACGGACTCGATGCGTACGACACCGCCCGCCGGGGCGCCGAAGCCCGCCGACTGGGTCTCCACGCGCCCGGAGGTCCATCCGCTGCGCGCGTCGGAGCCCGAGTGCAGGGCCTGGAGCACCAGATGGCCCTGACCGTCGTAGTAGACGTTCGAGGTGCTGTTGGTCATCGTCTCGATCTCACCGGTGCCGAAGTTGCTGCCCGGCCCGGTGTCGTACTTCCACAGGCTCTGATCGATGCCGGTGCCCGAGGCGCCGTTGAAGTCGTCGCTCCATGTGAGCGTGAAGCCCGACGGTGCGGGAGGCACTGCCGCTTGGGCGTTCGGTGTCGTGGTGAGGGCGGCCGCCATCGTCATCAGGACGACGGGAAGCAGAGAGAGCGCTCTCTTCCAGCCGCCGCGGCGTGCCCTTGGGGGTAGTTGCATAGGTCTGGCCTCCGAAGAAGGACATGATCGCGTGCGTTCGCTGTGCCGCCTCGGGTGACGGCCGGACTCTCGTCCCCAACCGGCGGATGCCTCGTCAACTCTGGTGTGGATCCGTGATGTTGGACCATGTGGAGTTCTGTGCGAGCAGACGGTATTGGCCCATACCAATACCGTCAAGACCGCTGTCTCCGTGTCGTGGGGGTTGACGGAGATTGTCGACCGGCTCTAATTTCACGGCTTGTAAAAAGAGGTGAGACCAGCACCGCAGAGCACGGCATCTGGATCCGGTACGCGCTGCACCCCCACCCCTCAGGGCGACTTTCCGTCATGTCTGAAAGCCGCTCACTCCGGAAGGGACTCGCCGTCGTGCCTCTTTCGTCCCGCCGCCACCGCCGCTCGCGCACACCCCTTGCCATGGCGCGCGCAGCCGACCGCGGGTGCCGTCACCGATCTCGGCAACGGCAAGTGCCTCGATGCCACCGACGGATCGACCGCCGACGGCCTCCCGGCCCAGCTGCGGTCGTGCGCACCGGAGCAACGAGGTGGCGTACCTGACGAACCACCCGTAGCCGCCCCGAGCGCGGGACACCCCCACACAGCCATGCCAGGAGGACCCTCCATGACACGAACCCTCAGAAGATGGTTGGCCGCCTCGATCTGCGCACTTCCGCTGGCCGCCGGCGGCCTCCTCACCACCGCCGGGACGGCATCGGCCGCCGCCGATCCCGGCCCCGGCTTCCCGGCCCACTACGCCGCTCCGTACGCGGAGATGTGGAACGACCCGTCCACGCTCATGAACGCGTACAACGCGACCGGGAACAAGTACTACACACTCGCCTTCATCATCAGCCAGGGCACCTGCAACGCCACCATCAACGGTGACACGCCCGTCACCGACGCGGGCTGGAACAACGCCATCAACAGCCTGCGCGCGGCCGGCGGCGACGTCATCGCCTCCTTCGGCGGTGCGAGCGGCTCCGAACTCGCCTCGTGCGGCACGGTCGCGGCCATGCAGGCCCAGTACAAGAAGGTCATCGACCAGTTCAACCTGACCCGCGTCGACCTGGACATCGAGGGCGGCACCCTGGACAACACCGCCGCCAACGACCGGCGCAACCAGGCGCTCGCCAACCTCCAGCAGGAGTACGCCGCCCAGGGCAAGAAGCTGGACGTGGACTACACGCTGCCCGTCAGCCCGAACGGCCTGGAGTCGGACGGCGTCGCCCTGCTGCAGAACGCCAAGAGCCACAATCTGAACGTCAACCTGGTCAACATCATGACCATGGACTACGGGCCGGCGATGGACATGGGGCAGGCCGCGATCAGCGCCGCGAGCGGCCTGCACAGCCAGCTGGGGCAGATCTGGAACACCAAGACCTCCGCCCAGCTGTGGGCCATGGAGGGCAACTGCCCGATGATCGGCGTGAACGACACCAGCGCCGAGGTGTTCACCGTCCAGGACGCCCAGGAGCTGGAGTCCTTCGCGGCCGCCAACGGCATACAGGAACTGACCTTCTGGGCGCTCAGCCGGGACAACCAGGGCTCCAGCGGCACCGCGCAGAGCGACCACCAGTTCACCGGCATCTTCAAGGCCATCACCGGGGGCGGCAGCACGCCGCCCCCGACCGGCGGCAGCACGCCCATCCATGGCTACGGCGGCAAGTGCGTCGACGTCGCCGGGGCCGACCCGGCCAACGGCACCCCGGTCACGCTCTACACCTGCAACGGCACGAACGCACAGCGGTGGACGCGCAGCGGCAATACCCTCGGCGCACTGGGCAAGTGCCTCGACGTCACCGCGGCCGGCACGGCCAACGGCACCAAGGTCCAGCTCTACGACTGCAACGGGACCAACGCCCAGGCATGGACGACGGGTTCGAACGGCAGCCTGGTCAACGCCGGTTCGGGCAAGTGCCTGGACGACACCGACTGGAGCACCGCCGACGGCAACCAACTCCAGATCTGGACCTGCACCGGCACCGCGAACCAGAGCTGGACGCTGGGCTGACACCCGCCGGTCCACCGGCACCCCTTGTCCCGACCCCCCACACAAGGAAGACCCCCCATGGTCAGACCCGGCATCCGGCTTCCCCGCACCACGGTCCGTCTGCTCGCCCTGCTGGCCGTCGTGCTCGGCGTCCTGGCGGCCCCCGCCCACCGGGCCCAGGGCGCCACGCCGTTCAGGATCCTGGCGTTCTACGACGGCACCTACGACGCCGCGCACATCAGCTTCGTCCACGAGGCCAACACATGGTTCCCGCAGCAGGCGGCGGCGAACGGCTACGCGTACACCGCGACCAACGACTGGAACCAGCTGAATGCGGCGAACCTGGCGAACTACCAGGTCGTCATGTTCCTGGACAACTACCCGCAGACCGCGGCCCAGCGCAGCGCGTTCCAGACGTACATGAACAACGGCGGCGCCTGGATGGGCTTCCATGTGTCGGCGTACAACGACCAGACGCCCAGCGACTGGTCCTGGTACCACGAGACGTTCCTCGGCACCGGCACGTTCCGGTCCAACACATGGGGTCCGACCTCCGAGACGCTGAAGATCGAGGACCCGAACCACCCGGCGACCGCCGGCCTGCCCCCGACGATCACCTCGTCGGTCAGCGAGTGGTACAGCTGGCAGTACGACCTGCGGCAGAACCCGGACATCGACATCCTGGCGTCGATGGACCAGTCGACCTTCCCGGTCGGCACGGACCCCGACCAGTCCTGGTACAGCGGCTACTACCCGATCGTATGGTCGAACCGCAACTACAGGATGATCTACAACAACTTCGGCCACAACGCCATGGACTACGCCACGAACACGACGCTGTCGTCGACGTTCGGCAGCGCCGAGCAGAACAAGCTGCTGCTCCAGGGGCTGCGCTGGCTCGGTGGTGCGTCCGGCCCGGTCACCCCGCCGCCCGGCGGCGGCTCGGGCGCGATCAAGGGCATCGGCGGCAAGTGCGTGGACGTCGCGGGCGCGAGCCCGGCGAACGGCACGGCCGTCCAGCTCTACGACTGCAACGGCACCGGCGCCCAGACCTGGACCGCCGGCTCCGACGGGACACTGCGGGCGCTGGGCAAGTGCATGGACGTCACGGCGGCCGGCACGGCCAACGGCACCAAGGTGCAGCTGTACGACTGCAACGGCACCGGCTCCCAGGTCTGGCGCGAGGGCGGTGACGGCTCGCTGGTGAACCCCCGGTCGGGCAAGTGCCTCGACGCCACCGGCCAGAGCTCGGCCGACGGCACCCGGTTGCAGATCTGGTCCTGCACCGGATCCGCCAACCAGACCTGGACACTGCCGTCCTGAGCCCGCATGGGCCCGGCGGTCAACCCGCGAGCGAGGCGCCCGCGAGGGCCAGCAGCGAGCGTACGGCCGGGTCGGCGTGCGGCCGGTGCAGGGCCGCGATGGTGGTGGTGAGTTCGGGAGCCTCGTCGGCGAGCGGGAGGAAGCGGACGCCCGGGAAGGAGAGCGCGGCGGTGTGCTCGGGGGCGAGGGTGACGCACAGGCCGGAGGCGACATAGCTGAGCAGGCCGGGCAGGTCGTCGGCGTGGGCGCGGACGGTGGGCACGAAACCCGCGCGGTCGCAGGCCAGAAGAGCGCGCTGGGCGAGTTGCTGGAGCGGCCCGTCACCGGCGAGGGCGAAGGAGTCCTCGCGCAGGTCGGCCAGGGAGAGGCGGCCGGCCCCGGCGAGGCGGTGGGCCACGGGCAGGGCCGCGGCCAGGCGTTCCCCGGTGAGCCGGTGGACGGTCAGATCGTCGATGTCGAGCGGGGGCTGGCGTACCAGCGCGAGTTCCACGGTGCCGCTGCGGACGAGTTCGATCAGTCCGGCGGTGGATCCCTGCCGCAAGTGCAGGCGCAGGCCCGGCAGTTGCTCGGCGGCGTCGGCGAGCAGGCGCGGCAGGTGCCAGTGGCCGAGGCTGTTGACGAAGCCGATGCGCAGCTCACCCTCCTGCCCGGAGGCGATCCGGCGGGCACGGGCGACGGCGGACTCCTGTGCCTCCAGTATCCGCCGGGCGTCGGCCGCGAAGGCCTCACCGGCGGGGGTGAGGCTGACGCCTTGACTGCTCCGGGTGCACAGACGGGTGCCGATGATCCTCTCCAGGCGCTGGACCGCCTGGCTGAGCGGGGGCTGACTCATCATCAGACGGCTGGCCGCGCGGCCGAAATGCTTCTCCTCGGCGAGCACGGTGAACTGTTCCAGCAGGCGGGGCGTGAGGTCCATGAGGTGAGCGTAGATCGGGTGGTGGGCGGGGGAGGTGGCGGCCGGTCGTACGGACCCCGGCCCGGCCGGGGTCCGTACGACGCGCGGGTCAGACGGCGAGCAGCGCCCAGACGTCGTCCGCGGCGAGTGCCTCGCGGCCCAGCAGGGCGGTCCAGTACGACTCGTCGCCGTCCTCGTCGCGCCAGGACCACAACCGGGTGGTGGCGAACCGCAGTTCGCTGAGCTCGGTGAAGCCGATGGCGCCGTGCAACTGGTGGGCGATGCGGGCGATCTCGGCGACCGAGGCGGAGGCCTGTGCCTTGGCGGCCGTCACGCCGACCGGCGACAGCTCGCGAGCGGCGGCGTCCACCGCGGCGCGCACCAGCGCGGACTCCTCGATCAGTCGGGCCTCCTCCTGTTTGACGGCCTGGAAGCGGCTGAGCGGGCGCCCGAACTGGGTGCGGGTGGTGGTGTGTTGCACCGTCAGCTCGACGCAGCGCTCGGCGGCGCCCGCGATCAGCGCGGCCCGGGCGAGGGCGGCACGGAGCCCGGCCTCGGCGAGCTCGGCCGGGGTGAGCGGGTGGACGTCGTCGGCGGCCACCGCGTAGTCATGCAGCTGGAGGGTGTCGCGGGGCTCGCCGGCGAGGTTGATGCCGGGGACGACGGTGGTACGGGCAGGGTCGACCGGGAACAGTACGGGCCCGCCCGGACCCTCGGTCAGTACGAGGACGGTGGACGTGGCGCCGTACGGCACCCGGGGCAGGGTGCCCGAGACCCGGAGCGCGGCGTCCTGCCCCGAGGTGCCGACCGGGCCGACCCGGGTGATGGCGGGGTGGGCGTAGGCGAGGGTGAGGCCGTCGGCGAGCGCGACGGCCGACGGGCCCTCGGGGAGGACGATTCCCAGGTGCCCGAGCACGGTCTCGGCGAACGGACCGGGCCCGGCGAGGCGGCCCGCCTCGCACAGGGCGGCGACGCGGGTGGCGAGGGTGGTGGTCATGACTGCCGCTCCAGACCGCGGGTGATGATGCCGCGAAGGATCTCGTTGGTGCCGCCGCGCAGGGTGTAGCCGGGACTGTGCAGCAGCGCGTAGGCGAGGTGGTGAGGGTAGGAGCCGGGCGTGGCCCCGGTGTCGGCGGCACGGGGCAGGATGCGCCGCACCTCGTGGACCAGTTCGCCCTCCAGGCGCGTCCCCAGGTCCTTGACCAGCGCGGCCCGCACATCGGCGGGGCGACCCGCGTCCAGCGCGTCGGTGACGCCGAGCGAGAGCTGCCGTATCGCGAAGATCCGGGCGAGCAGGGCGCCGAGCCGGGCCTGCTGATCGGGGGTGGCCGCGCCCCGGCGCAGTTCGCGGGTCAGCGAGACCAGCAGCGGGAAGGTGGAGAGGTAGCGCTCGGGCCCGCTGCGTTCGAAGGCCAGCTCGCCGGTGACCTGCTTCCAGCCGTCACCCTCCTGACCGAGCAGCATGCCGTCGGGGACCTCGACGCCGTCGAGGTGGAACCAGTTGAAGGTGTGCTCGCCGGTGAGCAGCCGGATCGGCTCGGTGCGTACGCCCGGGGCGCGCAGGTCCACGATGAACTGGCTGAGCCCCTGGTGCCGGTCCTCGTGCTCGCCGGTACGGGCCAGCACGATCGCGTAGTCGTTGACATGCGCGCCGCCGGTCCACTTCTTCGTACCGGTCAGCCGCCAGCCGCCGGTCACCCGCTCGGCGCGGGTCCGCACATTGGCCAGGTCGGAGCCGGCCTCCTGCTCGCTCATGCCGATGGAGAAGAAGCAGCGCCCGGCCGCGATGGCGGGCAGGAACCGCTGTCTCTGCTCCTCGGTGCCATGGGCCAGGATCGAGGGTCCGGCCTGGCGGTCGGCGACCCAGTGCGCGGAGACGGGCGCCCCGGCGGCGAGCAACTCCTCGATCACGACGACGCGGGCGGCGAATCCGCGCCCGCCGCCCCCGTATCGGGGCGGCAGCGCCATGCCGACCCAGCCGCGCCCGGCGAGCCGGCGGCTGAAGTCCGGGTCCCAGCCGGTCAGCCAGGAGTCGGGGCGGCCGAGCACGGTGCCGCGGGCGCGCTCCTCGGCGAGGAAGTCCCGTACTTCCCCGCGCAGTTTCCGGGTGTCGGTGGTCTCGGTCATGGAACTACTCCTCGTTGAGCAGGGCGGGATCGAAACCGGCCTCGCGCAGCACCTCGTCGGTGTGCTGGCCGAGGGCGGGGCAGGGGCGCACGGTCGGTACCGGGTCGGCGGAGTAGCGCACCGGACGGCCGATGGAGCGGTAGCCGCCCTCGGTGGGATGCTCGGCCTCGGCCAGCAGGCCGCCCTCGCGGGCGTAGGCGGTGGCGACGGCCGACTCCAGGCTGTGCACGGGCGAGGCCGGGATGCCCGCGCGGTCGCAGAACTCCTGCCATTCGGCGCTGGTGCGCGTCGCCGTCACCTCGTCCAGCACGGAGTACATCTCGTCGGCGTTACGGGCCCGCAGCGCGCGGTCGGCGAACCGCGGGTCGGCGGCGAGCTCCGGGCGCCCGGCGAAGGCGCAGAAGTCCCGCCAGTTGCGGTCGCTGTGGGGCAGGACGCACATCCAGCCGTCCGCCGTCCGCTGCGCCCGCCGGGTGCGGCTGAGCGAGCGCGGCGCGCCGAACTCGCCCTCCATGACTGCCCCGGCCAGATGCTCGACCAGGTTGAAGGCGAGCATGGTGTCGGCCATCGGCACCTCGATGTGCTGACCGCCGCCGCCGTGCTCCCGGTGCAGCAGGGCGGCGAGTACGGACTGGCTGATCTGCAGTCCGCAGACCTTGTCGGCGATCAGGCTGGGCACGAACCGCGGTTCACCGCTCGCCCGCTGGTTGAGCCACACCAGCCCGGAGACGGCCTGGACGATGTCGTCGTACGCGGCGCGGGTGCCGAGCGCCGAGTCCGAGCGGAAGCCCTGCGCGTTGACGTACACCAGGCCGGGGTTGACGGCCCGCAGCTCCTCGTACCCGAGCCGGAGCCGGTCCAGGGCCTGCGGGCGGACGTTGGTGAGGAACACGTCCGCGGTACGGACCAGGGCCAGCAGCGCGTCGCGGCCGTGCGACGCCTTGAGGTCGATGAGCGCACTGCGCTTGTTGCGGTTGAGATTGAGCCCGGCGCCGCCCATCCCCGGGTGCCGGGCGGGCGGGTAGTGCCGGGTCATGTCGCCGCCCGGGGGCTCGACCTTGATGATGTCCGCGCCCAGGTCACCGAGCTGCTGGGCGGCGTACGGGACCATGATCACGCTGCCCAGCTCGATGACGCGGACTCCGGAAAGCATTCCTTTCACGGCATTCCTTTCTGGCGTTTCGACGCCTTCAAGGAGAATCCCGAGGCACCGGCCGCGTCCAATACCAGCTGCCCGGACGGCTGATAGCGATCCGGATATAGTGGCAGGTCAGGGCGGATGTATAGGGGATCGCATATCGCCATCCGCTGCCATTGGTATTGGACGCACTCCAATTCCCGCCGCTGTCATGGAAATCCGAACCCGGCCACTACGGAAGGACGAGGACCATGACCGCGAGCGCAAGCGCGACCGAGACCACGACCTCGTACGACGCACTCCAGGACCTCTACCGTCAACTCGGCATCACCGGCGCGGAGTCCGGCGGGAGGGTGACCATCACCGGCGCCGATCCGCTGACCCCCTCCGTCCACCGCATCGGCGAAGCCTGCGCCGCCGCACTCGCGGCGCTGGGCACCGAGGCGTCGACGCTGTGGCGGGAGCGGGGCGGGGACCGGCAGGACGTGACGGTCTCCGTCGAGTCCGCGATCCACCAGCTGATGGCGGTCTTCCTCACCCGGGCGAGCGGGGTACCGGTGAGCGAGCTGATCGAGGACCCCAACCTGCTGGGCAACAGCGACTTCTACCGCGCCGGCGACGGCCGCTACGTCTTTGTGCTGCTCTCCTACCCCGAGTTGCGCGACATCGCCTGCGAGGTGCTGGACTGCCCGCCCGGACGGCAGCGCATGGCGGACGCGATCGCGCACTGGGACGCCTTCGAGCTGGAGGAGGCGATCTGCTCGCGCGGCGGCACCGCGGTCGCCGTACGCACCCGGCAGGAGTGGCGGGCCCATCCGCAGGGCCGACTGCTGGACGGCCGGCCGCTGATCCACCTGGAGAAGGTGGGGGAGAGCATGCCCGAGCCCTTCCCGGTCGCCGCGGAGCTGCCGCCGACCCTGCCGCTGACCGGGCTGCGGGTGCTGGACAACTCGCATGTCATCGCGGGCCCGATCGCCGCGCGGATCGCCGCCGAACTGGGCGCCGACGTACTGCACGTCTCCTCGCCCGCGCATCCCGACCCCAACGGGATGATCATCGAGACCGGGATCGGCAAACGCGCCGCCTTCTGCGACCTGCTCGACCCCGCGCAGGCCGGGGCCTTCCGGCGGGTGCTCGCCGGGGCGGACGTGTATGTCAGCAACTACCTCAACCTGGACACCAAGGGCTTTGGACCCGAGGCCCTGTTCGAGCAGCGGCCCGGACTGGTGGTCCTGGACTACCACGGCTGGGGGCTGACCGGCCCCTGGTCGCGGCGTGGCGGCTTCGACCAACTCGCCTGTGCGGCCACCGGGTTCGCCGTCGAGGAGGGCTCCTTCGACGGTCCGCGGCTGCCGCCGACCTACCTGCTCAACGACTACCTCGCGGCGATCCTCGGTACGGCCGGAGCGATCGAGGCGCTGCGCCGCCGGGCCCGCGAGGGGGGCGGCTGGCGGGTGCACATCGACCTGGCTAAGGTGTGCATGTGGGTGCAGGACCTGGGGCTGTTCCCGCGCGCCGACGTCGCCGTGCTGCCCGCCCCCGACCCCACCCGCGCCGCGGGCGAACTGGCCACCGTGCACGGGCCCTTCGGCGAGGTCAGCTACCTGCCCACCCGCGTCGCGTACTCGACCCTGCGCCCGCGCCTCGACCGTTCCGCCGAGCCGCTCGGCGCCTCCCCGCTGGCCTGGTGACCCGCGAACTCCCCGCCCGGCGCGGGGCGTTCGGGCCGCCGGAACGTCGGCTCGGCCGTGGTCGTGCCGCTTCGGGTCGGCTCAGTTCGCGCCGCTCTCCAGGTCCTGCTTGAGATTGCGCAGCGTCGCGCGGATGTTGCGGGCCTGGAAGGCGGCGAAGGTGTGCCCCGCCGTGGCGATCCGGTCGAAGGTGTCGGCCACGAAGGCGGGCCAGGCGCGGCGGTCGTCCGTCCAGGTCTCGGTGACCCGCGTGCCGCCGTCGGCGGGCTCGAAACGGTACTCCCAGGTGGCGATCGGGCCGCGCAGGCGCGGTCGGCCGATGCCGATGGCGTGCACACGGAAGGCGAAGCGGTGACCGGGCTCGGCCGCCGTGACCGTGCACCGGGTCACCCAGCGGAACCGGCCGCGCTTGTTCCGTCCGACGAACGTGGTGCCGAGCTCTGCCGGTGCGCTCCCCGTCCCCTGCGCGGTGCCCAGATTCTCCGGGCTCCAGCGGCCCATGTCACCGGGGCGGGATATGGCCCGGTAGGCCACGTCGGGCGGGACGTCGATGTGAATACTGTCGCTCACCGTGAACACGCGGGCCATGGGGCACCTTTCCTCGACTCGTCGACACCTGGGAGTTACCAGCCGGTAGGGATTGTGGCACGCCGCCCTGGCCGGCTGCCCGGATCGGTGCGTGCAGCGGCGCTCTCAGCGGGCGGCGGCCGCCTCACCAGCGCGGTCGCGCGCCGTGGGGACCGCCGACGAGTCGGCCGTGTCTCGCGAGGCCACGCGTGTGAAGGCACGGCGGTAGGCGGTGGGGGTGGTGTCCAGCGTGCGCCGGAAGTGCAGCCGCAGATTGGCCGCCGTGCCCAGTCCGCAGTCCCGCGCCACCTGGTCCACCGACCGGTCCGTGGACTCCAGCAGTTCCCGGGCCCTGCCGAGCCGGGCGCCGAGCAGCCACTGCAACGGGGTCGTGCCCGTCTCCTCGGTGAACCGGCGCATGAAGGTGCGCTGTGAGAGGCCCGCGTGCCGGGCGAGCACACGCAGCGTGAGCGGCTCGCCGAGCCGGTGCAGGGCCCAGCCGCGGGTACCGGAGAGCGACGCCTCACCGGCCACCGCGACGGGGGCCGGTACGTACTGGGCCTGCCCGCCGTCCCGGTGCGGGGCGGCGACCAGACCGCGGGCGATCTGGTTGGCCACCTCCGCGCCGAGGTCGCGGCGGACGATGTGCAGGCACAGGTCGATGCCGCAGCACACCCCGGCCGAGGTGAGCACATCGCCTTCGTCGACGTAGAGCACATCACGGTCGACCAGGACGGCCGGGAAGTCCCGCTCGAAGTCGTCGATGTGCCGCCAGTGGGTCGTGGCGTGCAGCCCGTCCAGTACGCCCGCCGCGGCCAGCGCGAAGGCGCCCGTGCAGATCGACACCACGCGCCTGCCCCGGTCGCGGGCCTCGGCCAGGGTGTCGAGCACGGCGTCCGGCAGCGAGGCGATCGGTTCGAATCCCGGCACGATCACGGTGTCGGCGGTGCGCACCTGCTCAAGGCCCCCGTCGGCGACGAGGGCGAAACCCGCGGTGGTCCGCACCTTCTCGTCCAGCGCGCACAGGGTCATCTCGTAGGTGGTCTCCGGCCGGGCGGTGAAGATCTGCGTCGGGATCGCCAGGTCGAGCGGGGTGACCCCGTCCAGCGCCAGCACCGCTATGTGATGCACTGTCATGGCAAGATTCTAACGAACCATGGAAATTTTGCCGCTCGCCAGGTCACAGCCGTCGCGGCCAGGCTGAGGGCATGACCGGACCTACCTACGAGGCGACCGCCGACCCGATCGCGTTGCCCGGCACGCCACTTGCCGACGCCGTCATCGGTCTCATCCGATCCGTGGAGACGCCGTCCGTCTTCCACCACAGCATCCGCAGCTACCTGTTCGCCCGGCTGCTCGCCGGGCGGCGCGGCCTGACCGCCGAACGCGACTACGACGACGACCTGTTGTTCGCCGCGTGCGCCATGCACGACCTCGGCGTGGCGTCGGACGGGCCGCACAGCCAGCGGTTCGAGGTGGAAGGCGCCGACCGGGCCGCCTCGTTCCTCATCGACCACGCGGTGTCCGAGGCCGACGCCGACCAGGTCTGGCAGGCCATCGCCCTGCACACCTCCCCGGGCATCGCGGAACGCCGCGGCACGCTGTGCGCGCTCGTCCGCGACGGCGTGGCCCTCGACTTCGACGACCCGGTGGGCGCCGGCCACCTCGGCGTCGTCACCGACGAGCAGGCCGAAGCCGTGCATACCGCCTATCCGCGGCTGGACATGGTCCGTTCCCTCACCGACGCGATCGTCGCGCAGGCGGCCAAGGACCCGAAGAACGCGCCCCGCCACACGGTCCCCGGCGAATTGCTCCGTGAACGCGAGACCTACGGCCGGACCCGGCTGGAGCACGCCTACCGCTCGTCCCGCTGGGGCAGCTGAGCTCACCCGCTCCACGAACCATCGACAAAGACAAGACAGAGACAGAGACAGAGAGAAGGACACACCGCAATGACCGTCCGTACCATCGAGGTTCCCGAGGACAACCCGGTCTTCGGAGAGACCATCAGCGCCTTCGCGGGCTTCGGCTATTCCGCCGCGGTCCGCGCGCACGGCCTCCTGTTCATCGCCGGAACGATCGGCCGCCGCGCCGACGGAACCATCCCGGACACCATCGAGGAGCAGACCGAGATCGCCCTGCGGAAGATCGAGGAGATCCTCCGGCTGGAGAACCTCGACATGTCCGCCCTCGTCGACGTCACCAGCTACCACGTCGACATCCGTGACCATCTGCCCGGCTTCATCGAGGCCAAGCGGCGGCTCGTCGAAGCGCCGTACCCGACCTGGACGATCATCGGGGTGAGCGGCCTCGCCAGCCCGGGACTGCTCGTCGAGATCCGCGCGACCGCCGCCTACCCGGACGGGGATCGGTAGACCACCGCTCCTGGGCCCACCTCCGAGCCCAGGAGCCCGGCAGGCCCATAGGCGGGCCGACTTCCGAGAAGGCCTCCGGCCGGGCCGACGACCGGTCCCGGCCGGAGGGCGTCTGGAGCGCGTCCGAGGGCCGGTACCTCGGGGTGCTTCTTAGAACTCCTAACGAAATGATCTTCGGGGTGGTTGGATCACTGCGGGACTGGTGATCTGGGGGTGTGGGGTGGCTCGGCCGAAGCCGTGGGAAGTC